>DITE01000021.1 GCA_002422725.1 Bacteroidales bacterium UBA6192 | reverse complement strand
TTTAAAAGGCGGACAAGTCAGGAAATTTACCATACCATAGGCATGCTTCAAACAATGAAGTCAATTCAGCATTTCATTGCATCAGGTTGCTTGAATCTGCAACTTGTAAAGATTGCCAGGTGCCAAGGCGTATCTTTTCGAGCTCAGCCATGTGCAATTTTACAACCTCCAAATACTGAGTCATATAAGGTCCATCAACAGGCTTGGCAGGAGGCGATTCAACTTTTAGTGGGTTCACAGGACTTCCATTTTTGAAAAACCTGAAATCCAGATGCGGACCTGTGGACAATCCTGTACTCCCAACATATCCAATCAACTGACCCTGCGATACCCTTGAACCTTCACTAATGCCTTTGGCAAAACTCTTCAGGTGCATATAGGCTGTTGTGTAAACACTGTTGTGCTTGATATATAAATAATTGCCTGCTCCGCCACCCTGATACCCTTTTTTGGTTACAACTCCCTGCCCGATGGCATACACCGGAGTACCTGCCGGAGCGGCATAATCCACACCATGATGCGGACGATGGTACTTGAGAACAGGATGATAGCGGCTGTTGGTAAAATGTGAACTGATGCGGTTATATTTCAGGGGGGCTTTTAAAAATGCGCGTTGAAGGCTTTGTGCTTTTTCGTCAAAGTAATCGCCAACACTATCCTGTTCAAAATAAAATGCAAACTGGTCTTTTCCAAAATGATTGAATCTGGCTGCCAGCACCTTGCCCGATCCAATAGCTTTGTCTTCAACGTACAATCTTTCGTATAAAATGTCAAAACGATCCTCTTTCTGGATGCCAAAAAAATCAACTGTCCAGGCAAAAATCTCAGACAGCCGGATAGCCAGATTTACATCGTAGCCATTGTTAACCATAGCATTCCAAAGCGATGAGCTGATGACACCTGTTGCCATTTCCAGTCGTTTTTCAACATGTTTCTCACCGCGCCGGGCATATACGGAGTCCTGCAGGCTGTAAACAACAAAATTGGTGTAGTCAATTTCGTAGATAAAATACCGGGCAGTGTAGTTTGAGTCGGGGTCGCATAGCAAGGTATATTGATTTCCGGCTTTTATTTTTCGCACATCAAAGACAGGGCGAAAATCGCGTGCGATCCGATCGATTATTTGAAAATTAACATTGTAATCAGAAAGTAGGTCAGACAAAAACTGGTTTGGCCTTACAACACCCTGTATTACTTCAAGGGAGTCAACATTGATTTCATACATAATTGTGGGCTCGGGCAGGGGCAGGGGCTGTTTGTCTTCTTCTTGTTTTGCTTTTCTGTTGCAGGAAATGGCCACTATACATAACAAGCCGAATAATAATATGACAATTTGCTTCATAGTAGTCGCATCGGGCTTTACCGTAAACTCAGCCCCTTGTGAGATTTAATTTATAATTATTGTGTAAAAGCTTCCTTATGGAGCAAAAATAAGGAAAATCAGCATTGGCAGGGTGTTTTAAAACACTTTTCTCAGATGTGTGCCAGTGCATAGTCCCTGCCAGCCTTTATGGCTTTCTGATTCAGGGCGACAACATCTTCGCCTTTCGAACCAAAAATAGCTACAATCGCTTTTTCGAGGCTTGCGTTACTGAGACCCAGAAATGGAGATGCAGCCCCAAGAACAACCATGTTGGCAGCTTTGACCGAGCCGCATTCGCGTGCTATTTCGTCAGCATCGAGTGTGATATATTTGGGTTGTTTCCATATTTCTTTAAGCAACAACTCCATATCGGGATAGTTTGGAATGTTCACAAAGGGGTTCATGCTGGTAACTATATACCCGTCAGGTTTAAGCATCGGCAGATAGCGCAGCGATTCCATGGGTTCAACTGAGATAACAAGATCGGCTTTCCCCTCAGGAATAAGGTCAGAAGCAATCTCGGTTGAGGCAAGCCGCAAATGCGATTGAACTGCTCCACCACGCTGACTCATGCCGTGCACTTCAGCTTGTTTGAGGTGAAGGTTTTCTTCAAGAGCCGCCATACCAATGCAGGCCGCTATACTTAATATGCCTTGTCCGCCGACCCCGGCCAGAATAATATCTTTTGTCATGGTTTTCTGATGTAAGAATTAAATATCCATTGTTTTAGCCTTGGCTTTTTGACGCATACGCCTGTTTAGCGTTTGTATGCATTCCCGACGGGGTATGATAACTGAGACGCCCTGATAGGCCAGCTCTTCTTTCAAAATCCTGACGTTTTCTTCATGAAACTTATGCAATGGTTTTAACACCCTGATGTGTTCCTCTGCAACCCCGACTCCACGGCATATGTCCTCAACTTTGCCATAGGCCGAAGATGTTTGTCCACCGGTCATGCCTGTTGTTGAGTTGTCGAGTATGAGCACAGTAACGGGAGAATTGTTGTTTACAGCATCGAGCAATCCGGTTATACCCGAATGGGTAAAGGTGCTGTCGCCAATGGCAGCCACAGCAGGCACCAAACCCGCATCGGCAGCGCCAATGGCCATTGTAATGGAAGCTCCCATATCCACACAACTGTTGATGGATTCGAGCGGTTCGAGTGCACTGAGGGTGTAACAGCCGATGTCGGAAAAAACCCTTCCGCGGCCATATTCGTCCAGGGCTTCATTCAATGCCAGGAATGCATCGTTGTGGCCGCATCCATCGCAAAGTTTCGGTGGTCTGTTTGTAATTAATGCAGGTGCATCAACGCCTATCTCGATTTTCATTCCAAGCGCAATCCCGACAATATTCGGGTTTAGCTCGCCATCGCGGGGAACCGTTCCGTCGAGCCGTCCATGAATGGTTTTTCCTTTGTTCAGCATGCCTTTCAGCAGTTCTTCGATAATGGGGTAACCATCTTCGAGCACGAGTATGCTTTCGCTTTCTTCATACAGCCTGTTCATCATGCTCAAAGGGATGGGGTATTGCCCGATACGCAGCACAGTGAAAGGTACTTTATGGTCAGCATAGTTTTCTATCAAATAGTTATAAGCTAATCCACAGGCAATTATCCCGATACTTTTATCGTGGCCTTCCAGAAATTGGTTGTAGCCCGACTGAGCTGCTTCATTTTCGAGGGGTATCTGTTTGGCAAGAAGTTCACGGTATTGTTTTCTGGCGATAGAGGGCAACAGTACAAACTGCCTGAGGTTTTCAGGTAGTTTGATTTCGTTTTGTTCTTTCTGAGCTTTGCATACAACGCCAGTGCGCGAATGGGCTAACCTGGTCGTAATGCGCAACATCACGGGGATGCGGAGTTTTTCCGATAAGTCGAAACCATAATGCACCATATCGTAAGCCTCCTGTTGATTAGCCGGCTCAAGCAAGGGGATGAAGGAAAATTTTGCATAGAAACGCGAGTCCTGTTCGTTTTGTGAGGAATGCATCGACGGATCATCAGCTGCAACCACGATCAATCCTCCGTTAGCTCCGGTGATGGCTGAGTTGACAAAGGCATCGGCAGCCACATTGAGGCCAACATGTTTCATACATACCATGGCTCTTTTGCCTGCATACGACATGCCCAGAGCCGACTCCATGGCAGTTTTTTCGTTGGCACTCCATAGTGCGCGGATATTGTTGGATCTGGCTTCTTTGGATGCCTGCACATACTCCATGATCTCTGTTGAGGGTGTTCCCGGATAAGCGTAAATGCCTGACAAACCGGCGTCAATTGCCCCCTGGGCAATGGCCTCATCTCCTAATAAAAGCAATTTCTGCATGGTCATATTTTTGGCTAAGTAAGTTATATTCTGCTTATTAAGTTCAATGTTACAAAAATAACAATTTACTTTATCCTGAGGGTAGAATGAGTCTAAAAGATAATGATTCTAAATAGTCAACCGGAGGGGCCTCTGTATTAGGAGCATAATTGGATCGGGGTGAGAGAATCCAGGTATCGGCTTTTTTTGACTAAGTTCGCATTCTGATATTACTCACATGAATTTTCTGGCACATGCGTTTTTATCTGGCGACGATTCCGAGATTCTTTTTGGCAATTTTGTCGCCGACAGCATCAAGGGAAGTATGATCGACAAGTATTCTTCGTTGGTTAAAGCTGGTGTTGCATTACACCGGGCTATTGACTATTTTACTGATACCCATCCCGTTGTCAGGCAAAGTGTTAGCCGGCTGCAACCAACTTTTCGGAAATATGCCGGAGTGGTCACAGATATTTATTTTGATCACTATCTGGCCCTTCATTGGAAGCAATACTCCGCAGTGGAATTACAGGATTTCGCATCCCATGTTTATATGGTTCTATTAAAAAGATACAGCTTGCTGCCACCTCGTACCAAGAGGATTCTTCCATGGATGATAGCGCAAAACTGGCTGGTGGGCTACGCTAACCTGAATGACCTGCAGCGGGTTTTCAACGGGATGTCGCGCCGGACTAATTTTGATTCGGGGATGGAGCATGCAGTTGAGTTTCTGAAAGACAATTACCCAGAGTTTGAGAGCGATTTTAAGGTGTTTTTCCCAGAACTCAGGATCATGTGTTCCGACTATATTTTAAAAAATATTGCTCATTAAAGTTATTTTTATCAGCCATTCCTATGATGGTGCGACAAAACTTTTGATTGACTAAACGACATATTATTAAGAACATAAGTGAATTTGTGTCAGTTAGCCGGTGTGGGAATTTAATTGTACAGATGTTTTAGTAAAATGAATATTTAACAAAGCTTTCTGGTTTAATAACAAGCTTTTCTTTAGTTTTACGTTTCAATTCATAAACCAGCACACAACATGTCGGACCAGGAGATTTCTATCGAAAGAAGAATACAATATTTGAAAAATTTCAATGTTTTTTCTTCTCTGAGCTACACAGCTTTGAATGAGTTGGCTTGTTTGCTGACAGAAAGGCAAACACGTGCCCAGGAGACTATCTTTAAAAAAGGTGACGAAGGTAAAGAGTTGTATATTCTTGTTGAAGGAGAGGTACGCATTCATGATGGAAATCATGTGATTGCAAGACTTAAGGAAGGAGAAGTATTTGGTGAATACGCCCTGATTGATCAGGAAAAACGCTCAGCATCAGTAACCACCGAAAAACCATGTTTGCTGCTTTGTTTAAGCAGTGTCAATCTGATTCCATTCATGCTCAAAAACCCTGAATTGCTGGTAGGCATGTTGCTTACACAAATCAGAAGAATGCGCGATATGAATGAACTGGAAGATAAACTTTCGAAGAGTTACCTGAAAATCAGCAAACAAAAAGAAGAAATCGAGAATCAGAACAAGGCAATACTGGAGCAAAAGAAACTATTGCAGCTTCAAAATGACCGTTTAACGGAACTAAACGAATACAAGCGAAAGTTGATGAGTGTGTTGATTCATGGGCTGAAGAATCCACTCACCAGCGCAATGATGATGACAGACCTGATCGGGCAATCCACCCGGCAGAATGATGAATTATCAGAGTATGCTCAAATTCTCAAGCAATCTCTCATCAGGATGGATGATGTGTTTAATGGTGTTATTGCCGGTAATCAAAAGGAAGAATTGAATCCTTAGTTAGAAGCAATTTTTCTGGCAACCTAATGCGTTTTCGTCATTGTAGGAGGAACAGAAACAATAAAATCGGCCACATTCACCTTGTCTTCGGGCAATTTGTTCAGCGGATCAGTTTCGATGGAGGCAATGGTGAGTATTTTTATAGTGGGTCTTAAGCGTTTCAGATACCATATGATACCTTCGAAATGATCGGAATGGTAAGTTCCGTTGAAATGAATAAATGATTCGCCATCCTTTAGGTTCATATGAATAAACCAGGCCATGGTAGCATCTTTGATTGCTTGTGCCTTGGGAAAGTCCTCTGAGGCATGGTTCTGCATATCGCCCATCATGGTTAACATGCTTTTGTAACCGGGAAGTTCAGGGTCGTAGTCCATGGGTAAGGGTGCGATCCATGCTTTGACTTCTCCGGGAAGCGTGTCGAGCGATTCGATTCCATGCCTGAAAACCATGGAAGCGTAACGACGGGGAATGTTGGTGGCTATGAAACGAAGTTTATTCTCTTTGGCGAGCTCCACAAGGGGTTCGATATCGGTTTTGTAATTTGGCCAGAGTCTGACATCTTTTTTGAACTGATCTTTTTCAATTTCACCGGCCAGGTATTGGCTTAGGGAGATTTGATTGTCGGCCTCGAACATTTCGGCACCAAGCACCAGTTTCTGTCCTTTACGCTTCAAAAGTTCGTTCGTTAATTCATACTGAAGCCAATGGCTGATTGGGTTGTTATGGAGTTCGCCGAAAAAGACAACGTCGGCATTGGCAGCGGCATCCACCATTTTTTTAAACTTTACTGTCTTGCCTTTTTTGTTCAGAAGGAGGTAAGCAGGTTTATCACTTTTGAAGGCCAGCAAGCCGATGACAAACAAAAGCAGGAGAATGGTATTTCTGGTCATAAAGTGGTTATTTAGGCAGATATTCATCAATAAACGAAAGGGGCAGTAACATGTTCATGCCTTCGCAAATCATCACTGCGCCCTGCTGCCCGCGCATAATAATCCGCATGGGTATTCCCGACCTGTTTTCGAAATCGGCCATCACCTGACGGCATGCGCCGCAAGGGGGAACAGGCTTATCCACAACTCCGATCAGGCTTGTGGCAGTGATGGCAACAGCCCTGATCCCAACACCCGGAAACTTCGACATGGCATAAAATAAAGCCACTCTTTCGGCACACAAACCTGAAGGGTATGCCGGGTTTTCCTGATTGTTGCCAGTAATGATTTCTCCATTGTCGAGCAACACAGCCGCGCCTACTTTAAACCTGGAATATGGGGCATAAGCATCTTCGGCAGCTTTGCTGGCTATTTGCATCAATAAACTGTCGTTTGCATCCAGTTCTTCATCCCCCTGAAAGACTAAAAACTCGAGTGGAACGATTTCTTTTTTCATGAAAAGGATTTATTCGGGGCTAAAATTAGTCTTTTTCCGACAATCGTGCCGGTTCTGTATCTTTCTTTCTTCCTGGCTGATCTTTATCGTTTGCAAAAAGAAAGAATGCACTGAAAAAGGCGAATAAGGTAACTCCATCCTGTGATTCAATAGTATCTTCGGTGAGCATGGAGAGCAGAAGCAATGCGAAAAATACCGCATGGAAATAGCTCTTATATTGTTTCGCTTTCAGAAAAGGATAAAAAAGCGTGAACATGAACCAGAGAAAACCAAATACGCCGAATGCAATAAATATTGAAAGATATTGATTGTGCGATCGCCACCGCCATTGAAGCTGAAGCGGTGATTCCATTTTTTCATAGGTTTCACGAAACACATTTGGCAGGTCACCGGTTCCCACTCCTATCAAGAAATTTTCCTTGATGATGATGTAGGAAGCCTTGAGGTATTCCACACGCTGCATGACCGAGCTTCCATTTGGATTGTTCAGGATGGTATAAATGCTGTAGCCAAGTAAAATTTTGGAAACCCGGGTTCGAAGACTTGGGCTTGTTACATAATTGATGTTGGCTATGCCGTTTTCTACCATCTGAACCTCTTTGTCTGTCATCTGTGCAAGACCCCCTGCATCTTTTCGCAACCCTTTGGATGTCATAAACCTGATCAGTGTGTACATAATTTCCTGTCCGGCATTGTCGCGGCCCTTGAAATGAATCTTCGAACGCTCATTCCATGCTGTCTCCAGTTCATCGAGCGACATATACAAGCCTACATATTTTCCGTCTTCGATGCCAAAATGAATGGTGTCGTGAACATAGGTGTTTCCCAAAGCGGTGTGGGTGTTCAGGCTGTTATGATCAATGATGGGAGCTGTGGTCAGATCATGAATCACATGGGTAAGGTAAAAGTATCCTCCCAATGGTAACCCAATGAGCAAAACGGCTGTAACTAGCCTTAGTTTAATGTTTGTAATCATGAATACTTTTACAAGCAAGAGTCCGATAATGATTAAAAATAGACTCAGCATACCAATGGCCGACTCAAGGATTATGAGAAACGTGATTAACCAGATAATTAGCAGTAAAAATGCCATCCGGACCGGAAAACCTGAGCTTTTATCATACAACACAAACCAGATAAGGATAAATACAGAAAAAACAATGTTGAGGCTGAAGCGTATCGGGTTAATAAATACTGAAATCTGACGGATATCGGTGAATTCCTGTTTCAAATACTCAATCAGGCCAAAGAGTGTTCCTGCAAACACAGCCAGTACGTAAAAAATCAATAAAAGTTTTACTTTTTGAGCAGGAATTTTCTCCATAGTACACATCACTATTGGCAGGAGAAGGATTGGGAGCTTGGTTCTCAAATCTTTTAGTGCGTAGCTGAAGTCGGAGGTGTGTATCAGACCAATGAGATGAAGCAGAAACATCGAAACAAAAACAATGGCAACCCTGTTTCTGAAAAAAACAGAAAGCTTATCGATAAAGTTGGTACGGGCTAAGCGGATAATATACCCCAGAAAATACCATAAGCCCATGAATAATCCTGTTTTTCGGAAGAATCTGAAGGCTATTTCAAATGAAAAACCAGACCATATCCACAATCCAAGCAGGGTAAACTGAAATACACTCATGGTGAATCTGGACAGCGGCAAACTCATTACCAGCAGAACCAGTGTGATATAGTAGGCGGTTGAGTGAAATTGTCGGGTATAAATATACATGCGTTATTGCTTGGTCATATCAACAATCAGGGTATCAGCAGCTTGCTATACGACTTATCGGCAATGACACTGACGGCTCTTTTGAGTTCAGGGTCATTCTGCAATGAAGCTATTATTTTCCCTTTCTGAAAATAGTATCTGGAAACTATTTCAATTTTGAGCATTTCTTCGATTTCTTTTCGGTGTTTGTAAATGTCATTTTTTTTATAGTCAACGAGTTTGCTTTCAAGCGAATTAATCTGTTCATTGACTACCTCCAGATAGTTTTCTTCGCGTGCAATTTCGCGCAGGGATGCAATCATTTCTTCACTTTCGGTTCGAAATGTAAAATCCTTGCTGTTAACGAATTTCACAAAATCATCGTAAGTCTGATCATCAATCCTGAATTTGTCAGGTTCAGAAATAACCTGGTTTTTTCGGGCAAAATGGTTGGCATATTCAAAGATGAGGTTTTCAGTATACAGATTTGCACTTACAGAGCTGAATTTGTAGGGTTCCAAAACGATGTCAGGCATTATCCCCCCATAATCGAAAACCTTACGTCCACGTCGCGTTTTGAAGGTGGAGATGAGCGAATCGGCAACCCTTGACCCGTTTCTGCTTTCATGTTTATCCGAATAATCGATTTCCTGTATACATCTTCCACTGGGTATATAGTATTTGGCCACCGTAATCTTAAGTTGGGTGTTGTAGCTAAGTGGCACAACATTTTGAACAAGACCTTTGCCAAAAGTGCGCTGTCCGATTACAACAGCACGGTCGAAATCCTGTAAAGCACCAGCAACAATTTCGCTTGCCGATGCACTTGCTTCATTCACCAGCACCACGATCGGAATTTCAGTATCTACTGGTGCCAGCCTTGTCCGATGCACCGTTGTCTGTTCTTTTGTTTTGCCTTTGGTTGTCACGACAATTTCATTTTTTTCGACAAAAAGATTTGTGATGTCAACTGCTTCGTTAAGAAGCCCTCCTCCATTACCTCTAAGATCTATGATTAGTCCTGTAAGCTGTTGACCTTCTTTCATATCCATAAATATTTTTTTCATCTCAGAAGCAGCCTTCTGAGTAAAACCCGATAGACGGATGTAACCAATGCCTTCAGCAAGCATGGTATGGTATGGGATGTTGTCTATTTTAATTTTTTCACGGATAAGCTCTTTCATCATGGGCGCATCAGTACCGTGGCGTAGTATTTTGATGTGAATGGCTGTTCCGGGTTGACCTTTTAACAGTTCACTAACTTCCTGTGTGCCTTTTCCTTTGGTGCTGAACCCATTGATTTCGATAAGTTGATCGCCGGGAATAAGTCCGGCTTTTTGGGCAGGAAATCCTTCGTAAGGCTCCGAAATGATAACGAAATCTCCTTGCTGCTGGATCAACGAACCTATTCCGCCATATTCGCCGGTTGTCATAAGCTGGAAGTCTTCGATCTGCGATTCAGGAATAAAAACAGTATACGGATCCATGTCGTTGAGCATGGCATCGATTGCAATTTTGTTGAGGCTGGCAGGATCAATTTCGTCAACGTAATTCAGATTCAGCTCCCTAAGCAGGCTGGAATAAATATCCAGATTTTTCGAAATTTCGAAATTATTTTGGTTCTGACCGATCAAAATATTTGTCAGGAAAAAAAGGAAGACAACATGAAGTAATAAGAATTTTTTCATATTCAGTTTATGTTAAGGTACTGGGTCGTAACCGCTTCCTCCCCATGGATTACAGGATGCAATACGCCTTGCAGCCAGCAGACTGCCTTTAAAAGCGCCAAATTTCCTGATGGCATCAATGCTGTACACGGAGCAGGTTGGCGTGTAGCGGCATGATTTCCCGATATAGGGTGAAAGTGTATACTGGTAAACCCTAATCAATAGAATCAGAACCCTGGATAGAATTTGGCCGATGATGCTCATGAGCTTTCTTTAAACGCTGTAAAATTAGGATTATTTTATCTTCAGTTTCTTTGTACAGAGGAATTGATTTCGCAATGAAAATCAGGGCTATATCCATTTGGTTATGATTTCTGCCAAGCGACTCTGCTAAAATGAACTTGTTTTTTCGCCAGGCTTCCCTGGTTAAACGTTTAATGCGGTTGCGGTCAACAGCTTTTTTGAAATTTTTCCTCGACACACTAATCAGTATGCGAAGATGCGTTTCAGTCGTTTGCTTGTCAACGCGATAAATGATTTTGTAGGGATAGATGAAATCGGGTTTCCCCTGTTTGAACAACAGATCAATTGCGAGCTGTCCGCTGAGACGTTCTGACTTTGTAAAGCAATAAGGTGGCTCTGGATTCATTTGTCCATTATCTCAGGCAAAGGTAAATCTGTTTGGGAAGTAAATAGACATGCAGGCCTGAAAGAAGCAAGACCTTATTTTTTTCGTGTCTTTTTATTCTCATTTTCAATGAATTCTTCAATGGCCATTGTCATCGAAGGAGAAGTCTTGGTTGGAGCGTTGATGTGCAGTTTAAATCCTTCGTCAATTATGGCCTGTGCTGTTGACTCACCAAATGCACCAAAGATGGTTTCCCCCTGTTTGAATCCCGGAAAATTCTTGGTCAACGACTTGATGCCTGCAGGACTGAAAAACACCAGCATATCGTAATTTTCAATCTTGATTTCCGAAAGGTTACTGGCAACGGTGTGGTATAGAACAGCTTTTGAGTAAAAAACATCTGATTCGTCAAGCATGTCGGTCATGCTGCTTTTATGTATATCGGAACAGGGCAGCAGAAATTTCTCTTCTTTATGTTTGCGGATAATATCCATCAGATCGGCAAAACTTTGCTTGCCGTAGAAGATTTTGCGTTTGCGGTATTGCACATATTTTTGCAGATAAAAAGCAGTTGATTCCGAAATGCAGAAATACTTGAGTGTCTCAGGCACTTCAAAACGCATTTCCTTAGCCATCCTGAAATAGTGATCCACTGAATTTCTGCTTGTGAGAATAATGGCTGTGTGATCGGCCAATGAAATGCGGTCTCTGCGGAAAACACTTGCTGTGACCCCCTCAATTTTAATAAACTTATGAAAATCAATGTTTAAATTGAACTTCCTGGCCAGGTCGGCATAAGGAGATTTATCCAACTCAGTAGGTTTTGGCTGCGAAACTAAAATATTCTTGATCTTCATTATGCTATGTTTATATCTTTCAGCTACTAGCTTTTATTATAAGCATTTAAAATAAACTCCTGAATTTAGGGTGATAACAATCTATTTTTTATTTTGGTAAAGATTATTATTCATTTTTATTCACATCATCAACCTTTTTTTACCCAGGTAATTTTCCCGAACTGATCAGCAGCATTGTCTTGATAAAAATTACCGTAGGGGCTATTTCAAGGGCGCAAAGATATAAAAATAAAAGCAATCCTGAATATTTGTGTTCTCTGATGCCAATGAAAAAGCTTCTTAAAACTCTGTAAATAAGAAATATAATGACGATATAAAATGTAATTTGTTTGAGTAATAATGCTGATGTGTACACAAGAATGATCGACAACGGTATGGCAATCAAACTGGAGTAGAGAAAATATGAAAACATTCCGGCAAGATAGAAAGCTGTTGTTTCAGAGGTCTGAAAGATATAACCCAAAAGCCGGATAAGAAATATTTTTGCAAGGACAAATAGTCCCATAACTGGCAGAATTCTTCCAATCAGCCATTCAAAAGTGATCTCAGTTCTGAATTCCGGATTGAATGCGGGAAGCAATGTTGCAGTGATCAATGAAACTGAGGATATATAAAGCAACCCAATCAACAGGGCAAGAATACTTTTCGAAGGGTTCCATTCGCGCATCAGCTGGTTAAGCCCGTTGTTTGAAAATCCTGCCTTCAATAACAACAGAAAACGTCTGGCATTTAGCTGCTTGGTGATCACAACAATGGCCGTTAAAAGCAAAATGCCCAAGGCTATCCAGTCGGAGGCGTTTTCATCACTACTTCTGGTCTTAATGTGGATATCTCCTATGGGTAAGGAGCTGACAAACCGCTCTGTGGCTATTTTCTTTTCAGCCTCTAACAATTTCCAAGGTAAAAATGATGGGCTACGGGAGGTTTCAGCTTGTACTATTGTATCAGCAACCCGTGGAACCTCAGGAATAAATGACCAGGCCACTTGCTGTTCTGATTGAAAGGTGCTGTCCTGGGTCATGCTAAAACTATTTTGAGTGCAAAAGTAATAATTTATAATGATTTTAAAGAACAGAACTTTATTAAATCATTTATTATTAGGTGATTAAGATTATATCTTATTGTGAAAATGTTAACACAGAAATCAAATTCATAAGAAAAAAAGAGGTAATTTTGCAAAATATTTTTATAAAGTATTCGTAGTCAATATCACATGGGATTAATTGAAAAAATCAGACTGAAGGCAAAAGGAAAAGGAGCAAGGATAGTGTTGCCCGAAGCTGTTGAAGAACGTACCCTCAGGGCAGCAGATGCTGCAATTGCACTCGATCTGGCACACATTATTTTATTAGGGAACAAAACAGAGCTTATCCATCAGGCACGCCGTTTTGGACTAATTCATATTAATAAAGCCGAAATCATTGATCCACTAAATAACCCGATGCTGGATAGTCTTGCTGATCAGCTTGTTGAGATCAGGAAGAGCAAGGGACTTTCGGTCAACGAAGCAAAAATGCTATTGGAGGATCCTCTTTATCTTGGCGTTATGCTAATTAAAGCTGGCTTTGCTGATGGTGAAGTAGCCGGAGCAAATAATGCAACAGGCGACGTGCTTCGGCCTGCTTTTCAGATTGTTAAGACGATGAAAGGATTTAGTGCCGTTTCGGGTGCTTTTATAATGGTTTTTAACGACAAACAGTTTGGAGATAATGGGGTTATGATTTTTGCAGATTGTGCCGTTAATCCCGATCCATCTGTATTGGAACTTGCCGAGATAGCCATTGCTTCGGCAAATACTGCCAGAGCCATAGCAGATATTGAGCCCCGTGTTGCCATGTTGAGTTTTTCGACCAAAGGAAGCGCAAAACATGCCAAAGTCGATAAAGTGATTCAAGCAACCGAACTGGCCCGTCAGATGGATCCTGGCCTGTTAATCGACGGCGAATTGCAGGCCGATGCTGCCATAATAGAGAACATAGGGCGAAAAAAATCACCCGGATCGGCTATTGCCGGAAAGGCAAACGTGCTTGTGTTCCCTTCTCTCGAAACCGGTAACATTGCTTACAAACTGGTTCAGCGCCTGGCTGGAGCCGAGGCTATCGGGCCTGTTCTGCAAGGTATGGCAGCACCAATTAACGACCTTTCAAGGGGTTGTTCAGTAAATGATATTATAAACCTGATTGCTATTACAGCAAACCAGGCCATTGCATTGAAAACTATTAATTCATAACAAAAGTAAAGCCTGTTTTATGAGTGAAACTTTAGCAGATTTCAGCCTGGGTAAGCGGGTGCAGACCAAAGGCATGATTCAAAAAGTAGGTGTTGTTGGCTGCGGAGCTGTCGGACAAGAAATCACCCGAACCATTAGTGAATATGGTCTGGATGTTGTTTTTCTGGATGTCAGCGATGATAGGGTCAAGGAAATTTATCAGCAGCTCAGCGATCAACTTGATGAGGTAATCAACCATTGGGGACTTACACCCGGAGAGAAGAGAGCAATCCTGAGCAGGATTAAAGGAACGACTAAATTTGAGGATCTTGCCGATTGCGATATTGTTATTGAGTCGATCAGCTCGCGTAAACGGGGAACCAGCATCGAATTCAGAAGAGAAATTTTTAAAAAGGTTGAATCAGTTGTCAGAAGAGATGCCATTATTGCTTCCAATATTGCCACTTTAATGATCAGCGATCTGGCCGAGGTGCTCGCTTATCCTGAACGTGCATTGGGTATCCATTTTATATTACCTATCAGCAAAACACATGTTGTTGAGGTTGTTCGCGGAATTAAATCGTCCGATCAGGCATACCAGCAGGTTGTAAAGTTTACCGGAATGATCAATAAACAGACCATTGCTTTGAACGAATCGCCCGGAAACATAAGCACACGCATGATGGTGACTACTGTTAACGAAGCTTGTGAGATTTTGATGGAAGGCGTGGCCTCCGTTAAGGATATCGACCTGGCTGTTAAAGAATCAACAGGTCACCTGTATGGCCCGTTTGAAATGGCAGATCGCATTGGCCTTGATAAAGTGTTGAAATACATGGAAAATCTGTACCAGGAATTTGGTGAAAAGAAATATATGCCTTCGCCAATTATTAAACGACTGGTAAGGGCAGGCTATCATGGTAAGCATGTTGGTCGTGGCTTCTATAATTATCTTTCGGGTAAGCCTCAGGATCAAACTGTGAGTTGTGCGGTGATCAAGTAAATTGAATTGTTAAGGTAAAAACAAAACCATGAAAATTATTGTATTGAATTGCGGAAGCTCATCGATAAAATATCAACTCTTTGAGATGCCTTCAAAATTTGTGCTTGCAAAAGGGTTAGTCGATAAAATAGGATTGAAAGGTGCTATGATCAAACATAAGCGGAGCGATGGTACTGAAGCCAAACTCGAAGGAGAAATCCTCGATCATCAGGCTGGTATTGAATACCTGCTTGGGGTTCTGATCAGCGAAAAGTATGGTTCAATCAAAAGTCTCAACGAGATTGATGCTGTTGGTCACCGCGTGGTTCACGCAGGAGAAAAATTCAGCGGAAGTGTTTATATCACCAATGAAGTTATCGAAGCACTTGAAGAATGTGTGGAGTTAGCTCCTTTGCATAACCCGCCAAACCTCAAAGGTATTTACGCCATGGAGGAACTTCTGCCCGATGTGCCCCAGATTGGTGTTTTTGACACGGCTTTTCACCAGACAATGCCTCCAAAAGCTTATTTATATGGAATTCCGTATGCCTTATATGAAAAATATAAGGTGCGCAGATACGGATTTCATGGAACAAGCCACAAATATGTTTCGAAACGGGCATGTGATTTTCTGGGACTTCCCTACGAAAACCAGAAAATTATTACCTGTCACCTGGGTAATGGAGCCAGTATGGCTGCCATAAAAGACGGAAAATCAATTGATACTTCCATGGGGATGACGCCTATTGAAGGTCTTGTTATGGGAACACGCTGTGGAGATCTTGATATTGGCGCCTTGCTTTTTCTGGCCGACAAAGAAGAAACGAGCATTCAACACACGAGTGTACTGGTCAACAAATTCTCGGGTATGCTGGGCATCTCAGGTGTTTCGTCCGATATGCGTGATATTGAGGAAGCAGCAAATCATGGAAATGAAAGGGCAAAAGTGGCTCTTGAGATATATCAGTACAGGGTACGCAAATATATTGGCGCTTATGCCGCTGCCATGGGTGGGGTCGATTTGATTGTCTTTACAGGCGGTATTGGCGAAAATGACACCATTACCAGAACGAAATCACTCGAAGGTCTTGGTTTTTTTGGAATTGACCTGGATGTTGAAAAATCTATGAAGTCGAGAGGGAAAGAAGAACTGATCACCAAGCCTGAATCAAAAGTTAAAGTGGTGGTTATTCCAACCGACGAAGAGCTCATGATAGCAGCAGATACATACGAGATTGTTCAGCAACTTATCGAGAAATCGGTTTTTTAATTGCTGGCATAGAAAATGAAAAAGAGACTGTTTCCTAATCGAAACAGTCTCTTTTTTTACTTGATTGATTAATCTGACTACCAGCCCGACAGGCAAATGCCCACTGCGAATGGATATAGTTCAGGACCTTTATCTTTGATAAACATACTGGTGAGGGAGTAGTTCGCATATAAGTTGATAATGCCCCATCCTGCCCGCACACTGGCGTCAAGTTTAAATGGTCTCTGGTGAAAACTGGCGTAATCCTTGGTGATGTTCCGGTTGTTGTTGCCCGGTGTCTGAAGTTCTATGGGAAGCAATTTATCTGTTTCCAAATCTCTGAGACTAAAGTCTTTGTTGGCTTCATTGAAATACAATTTTGTGTGTGAACTAATGCGCCACCCGGCAACAACACCAGCTGCAAAATGCAATTTTTCCTTGGTTTTGGTTCCTTTTGACTGGAGCTCAAAATAGAGTGGTAAAGTCAGGTATAGATTGACAAGTTTGCTTTTTTTCACCGAAACTCCTTCCATGAGGTAGCCTTTAAATTCAGATGAGTCGGAGCTGAGGTAAGTGTTATTGGAAAAACGATAGTTATTCCAGCTCAGACCGAGGCCGCTAACCAATCCAAACGTTCCTGATTTGTTCAGTGCAATGTTCTGTTCATAAAAATTCAGGTTTACATTGATGCTTTTTTCCATGCGTAAATCCAGGTATGAATTTTCTGCAGGAAAACTCATATTGAAGTCAGAGTTTAGGTAACCATTGAGTCCCAGTTCTACTCCTGCCCAATGACCATTGAATTTGTGACGTTTTTTCCGGTCAATATTCACATTGCCTTTCTCATCAACAATAATGCTTAACCCACCAACATTTACCCGTGTGGTGTCGCCTTCAATTACCTGAACTTTAACGTTACCAACAGTTACATTCACCGAATCGGCTGATGGACCTGATTTTGGCCCTGCCTGCGGAATACGGGTTTTGTAGGTTTGATCGTTCAGGTTGTAGTTGAGTGGTTGTTTATCGAATTTCACCGAGCTGGCTCCTGATGTTCTCACATCGAGGTTGGATGTTGCTGAAACTTTTGCATTGCTTGCGCCACTTGCATGAATGGTTGAGTTTTCGGTTTCCATTTCACCAGCAATCAGTTTCGATGCTCCGCTAATATTCGCGGTATGGTTAAGGGTGTGGCCTTCAAGTGTCAGTTTTGAGGCTCCTGAGAGCTGGCTCGTCACGTTCAGGTATTTAACAACCAGATGAACTTTTGCAGCGCCACTCACGTCCAGCCCCAGATCGGAACCCTCAAGCACATTGCTGCCCTTAACATCAGTGGCACCTTCTGCTTTCAAACTCTTAAGTTCGGGCAATGATATGGTTGCCATCAGCTTATTCGAACTTTTAATGTGTTTTGGTCTAATTTCCAGAACATTGTCTTTCACATTGACGTCAATATGGTTGAATAAATTGTCGTCGGCCTCTATGGTTACCGAAGACACATCTGACTGATTAATTACAACATGCAGAGCTCCACCCACAACGATACGGTCAAAATGAGACACATCGTAGGATTGACTGGTAATTGTACCGCTACCACTGATCTGTGCCATTAATTGAACTGAAATCAGGCTGAACAGAAAAAGTGCTACTCCAATGAATTTGATAGATTTTTTCATATAATTTAAATTTTTAGTTTATCCTGTGACGGCATTGGATTGGGAAAAGTTACAGCTTAATAAAAAAAATCAGAGCAGATTTTGGATCAACCGGAAAAATATACCTTAACTAAGGGTTATTTCTGATATTTCGGTTCATGTTGATTCGATCCGATTGCAATCTGTATGCAGTAATATTGTTGTCATGGTCATTTGCCTGAGTAAGTTGCACATCTTTATCGGCAAGTGCGTTATAAACATCAACCCCTGCCGAGGCCAGATCCCAGAGCGAAACGCCCTTGCTGCTTTCTGCCGGTGAATTCCTTTTTGGTAAGGAAGGCAAATCGGGAAAAATATTGTCGAATAACTTGCCGGTGGTGTTAGCCAGTACCATCCCAATCACCGATTTTTTACTGTTTTCAGATGCAGTGAATTCATTTGATTCAGATGGATTAAAATAGGCTGTCCAATCCACAAACTCTTTCACGTAGAGCGGACTTGATGGTGTTTTAAGCTGAACGGTAACGGATGACAAAATTGGTAAATCGGGCAGCAATACAGGCCTGTTTAGGGCTGATTCGGCAAGTTGGCTGGTTTGCTCAGCTTGAACAGGATTCTGCCTCACCACATCAGGCTTAATCAAACTATTGGGCTCAGCTTGAAAAGCCGACTGATTTGCTGGTTTGGTTTCAGGTATTTCAATTGGCTTGTTGACGGCCACATCAATGACCGGGCTTTTTGTGCCAACAGACCAGAACCACCACGATAGACTAATAAGAATAAGAAGAGAAGCTGCAATGGCTTGCGGGAAGCTGTTCCAAAGGGGAATGAAAGCAGCTTTTTTCTTTTTTATCGATTCTTTATTCGCAAAAACGACTCCGTGATCGGGCTTCAGTTTGGTGTTTTTGTAAGCTTCAAAGTCGTTGATGAGCTGAGGATTAAGTTGCAAAAAAGCGTCTACCTGATTTTGTGAATGTTGATCGAGTAAGCCTTCATGCCACGAAACAAAGTAAAAATCAAAATTGCTACTATTGATTTCGTTAAAATCTACAATTTCGAATTTTTTTAATTGATTTTTGAACTCATAGCTGATGGTTTCACTTTGAAGCAAAGTCAATTCTCCTGTTAGCTCTTCCCAGAGCCCGAGTTCAGGGTTGTTGTTTACGAACTTCATAAGACGCAATGACTGGGCAGCACTGAGCCTTCCCTCGATGTGGTCGAGCAGCCATGCCTCGTAATTTTGTCTGTTGATCTGCATCTTAATTGTCCTCCAAAACTGTATCCAGACAGCTTATATATTGCTTTAGTGTCATTCTGGCCCTGAAAATATATACTTTAACCTGAGCCTCTGACAATCCGGTGATTTGTCCGATCTCAGCATATGAGTACCCTTCATAATCGCGCAGAAGTATTACTGATTTCTGAATCGCGGGCAATTTCTCCAGTGCCTCATTCAACACATCTTTCAAATCAGACCAGTTGTTATGCACAGTTTCGTTTTGCTGATGATGTGCTTCGAGCTTAGTCATGCGTTCATCACGCCGGATCTGATCAATCATGGTGTGGTAAGCAGTGGTATACAGATAGGATTTGCTTTTGGCAAAACTGATCTCATCCACCTTCATCCACACTTTGGTAAAAGATTCCTGCACAATATCATTGGCCTTATCTTTATCCTTTATCTGCTTGAGGATAAACCGGTAAAGCCCATCAGCAAAAACATCTACACAATGATTGTATTCCTTTCGGGTCATAGGCGTATAAACAAACCTTGATACAAAAGACGTAAACTTTGGGTAAAAAGTTACAGCTAAGACCAAATTATTTTCAAATTCAGTCTAATCGAGCTTCAGTATCGCCAGGAAGGCTGATTGTGGAACCTCCACATTGCCAACCTGTCGCATACGTTTCTTGCCTTTTTTCTGTTTTTCGAGTAGTTTACGTTTACGGGAGATATCGCCACCATAACATTTGGCAGTAACATCTTTGCGCAAAGCCTTAACTGTTTCTCTGGCAATAATTTTGGCCCCTATAGCAGCCTGAATGGCTATGTCAAATTGCTGACGTGGAATAAGTTCGCTCAGTTTTTCACACATTTTGCGTCCAAACTGATAGGCATTGTCGCGATGGATAAGGGTTGACAAAGCATCGACCGATTCACCATTGAGCAAAATATCCAGCTTAACCAGGTTTGCCTTTTGGTATCCAACGATATGATAATCGAAAGATGCATAGCCTCTTGAAAGTGATTTCAGCTTGTCGTAAAAGTCAAAAACGATTTCACTCAAAGGCATTTCAAAGGTAACTTCAACCCTGTCGGAAGTCAGATATACCTGATTTTTAAGTACACCACGCTTGTCGATACACAGTGTCATGATGGTGCCAAGATACTCTGACTTTGATATAATCTGAGCAATGATATAGGGTTCTTCAATAAAGTCGAGGTGATTGGGGTCGGGCAAGCCACTTGGGTTGTGCACCTCAATCATGTCGCCGGAAGTTGTGTAGGCTTTGAACTGCACATTGGGAACGGTGGTAATCACATCCATGTCAAATTCGCGATCGAGCCGCTCCTGAATAATCTCCATATGCAACAACCCAAGAAATCCGCACCTGAAACCAAATCCAAGAGCAGCTGACGATTCAGGTTCGAATACGAGTGAGGCATCATTAAGCTGAAGTTTCTCTATCGATGCACGAAGCTCTTCATAGTCATCTGCATCAACAGGATAGATCCCGGCAAAAACCATGGGTTTTACATTTTCAAAACCATCAATGGCCGTACTAGCCGGTCTGGCAATATGTGTAATGGTATCTCCGACTTTTACTTCGCTGGATACTTTTACCCCCGAAATAATGTACCCAACATCACCAGTGCTCATTGTTTGACGGGGAAACTGCTTTAGCTTCAGCACCCCAATCTCATCAGCATCGTATTCTTTTCCGGTATTCATGAATTTCACATGATCGCCTTTACTTAAAGTTCCGTTTAGTATTCTGAAGTAAGCGATAATTCCGCGAAACGAATTGAATACCGAGTCGAAAATAAGTGCTTGTAAAGGGGCATCCGGATCACCTTTTGGACAGGAAATCCTGTGGATAATTGCTTCAAGGATGTTATCAACGCCAAATCCTGTTTTGGCACTGGCCCTGATCACATCTTCCCTCTCACAGCCTATTAGCTCAATGATCTGGTCTTCAACCTCATCGGGCATGGCGCTTTCCATGTCAATTTTATTGAGAACCGGGATGATTTCGAGGTCGTGGCCCATTGCCAGATACAAGTTTGAAATGGTTTGTGCCTGAATGCCCTGTGTGGCATCAACCACCAGAAGGGCTCCTTCGCAGGCTGCAATGCTTCGCGACACTTCGTAACTGAAATCAACATGACCAGGAGTGTCAATCAGGTTAAGTATATACTGCTGCCCTTCATGCTCATATTCCATCTGGATGGCATGACTTTTTATGGTTATCCCGCGCTCCCGTTCAAGATCCATGCTGTCGAGCACCTGTTCTTTCTGATCCCTTACAGAAATGGTGTTGGTAAGCTGCAAAAGCCTGTCAGCTAAGGTGCTCTTTCCGTGATCGATATGAGCAATGATACAGAAGTTTCTGATGTATTTCATAAGTTGCAAAAGTATAAATATTCCGTCAATAAGCGATAGCAAAGTGCGTTTATTATCTGTTGATGTGGAGTTTAGAATCAATAGAGTTGATCTGCAGAACCGTGAAAATGGGTAATAATTCTTATTGCTTTACGATCTTTACCGTATTTCAAAGGCTTAGATCTTCATTGATTTTTGCATATACAACTAAGAACACCTAAAAATGAAAAAGTATGTACTGTTTTCGATTTTGTTTTTGTTCATGAATATGCTTCAGGCAACCATACAGTATGCCAGCACAATCATAGCCTTTAGCAGTGAGTTCAGTTCAGGAGGCTGGTCAGCTTCCAAAGCACTTGGCTCACCAGATGTTTATCCATTGTATGGCGATTATATACAAGCCTGGGCGTCAGCATCAGCTGATGGCCAGCGCGAATTTATCACGTTGGGATTTGCCAACCCAATGAGGATTTCAACGGTTGCTGCCTTTGAAACCCTTCACCCAGGGGCCATTGATTCAGTTTTAGTCCGCGATGCTTCAAGCGGTAATTGGACATTAATCTGGAATGGGAATGCGGTTGTCAAACCAGCAGTCGCAAGGATATTTGAAATCAGCTTTCCGCTTACATCATTCCAGGTTGATGCCGTGCGCCTTTCGATAAACAGCCCGATAGTGCCAGGCTGGAACGAAATTGATGCAGTTGCCATTGCTGACGAGCAGGTGAGTGACGGTGCTGGTAACCAAACGAATGAGATACGACTGTTGGCTCATTTCCCGCTCCATGGAAATGCATCGGATTTGAGCGGAAACAACAACAGCGGCACGCTTGTTGGGAATGTTGTTGCTGCACCCGGACCTGATGGAACTGCCGGTAGGGCAATGTATTTCGATGGACAGAGTTATATTGAGATTCCTGCAAGTGCTTCCCTGAACGACGTTGGTAACAGTATGACAATAACTTATTGGGTTAAAACTGAATCCTACTTCGCCGGATCATGGAGTTCGGTTGTTTGTAAATCGGATCTCGGAGAAGCCCATTACCGCTTAGGACTTGGCAACAACAGCAGCTACTTCGCTTTTCAGGGGATGCTTTCCTGGAACCTGCTCTTTCCTTATACTATTCAGGATGGCTGGACTTTTGTGGCAGCAGCTTTTGATGGTACTATGATTCGTTATTATAAAAACGGCATCTTTGTGAATGAGATGGAGTTGAGCACCGGAGGCACTTTTGATGCCAATTCACCCTTGTATATTGGCTATGATCCTGCTTTAGGCATTGATTACCTGATCGGCTGGGTGAGCGATGTCAGGATATACGCAGGTGCCCTGACCGACGATCAGGTTGCAGCAGTTCATGCAGGTGGCGAACCTGCTTCAACAGATGATTTGGTACAGGCGCAACAGTTTACAATTTATCCAAACCCGGTATCAGACAGGGTAAACATAAGCCAAGACCGAGCATTTGAACAAGGGGTGACTTCAGAAGTTAGCATTTTCGATCTGAGTGGACGAATGGTACATAGTGCAACACTTCAAAAAGATCAACAGCAGGTGGATGTGAGTAAGTTAAGGGCAGGTTCCTACATTTTAAGGCTTGTTTCGGGCGGTGATTCTTTCCAGACAATACTGATAAAGAATTAGTTTCAACCAGGTTTTCATTGGCCAATTGAGCAGAAATACATGCTTAATTTGTTGACCAGTTTTAACCTGAAACAACTGCTGTCATGCTGAACAGCTCAGAATAACTATCAATCAGTTTTTTTGTGACAGCTTGTCAAAACTGATAGTCCGATTCACTGATAACGGCCTGTTCGATGGGATAATTTCCACTGTAGATATTGCCAAGACGCCCGTCAATAGCTATCAGGTCGCCTGTTTTGAAAGTTTTACTTTCGAGTGTGCAGGTTTTTGAGGATTCATCAACAATCAGGCTGCTGCAATTTACAACACAGGTTTTGCCCAACCTCACTGCCGTTACGGCTGCGTGAGAAGTTGCACCACCCCTTGCTGTTAGCAGACCATCGCACGAAAAAACCATTCCGATGTCATCAGGCACGGTGTCGGGTCGTATGAGAATCATCGCTATGTCAGGATACTCATTTCTAAGAAATTCCATGTCTTCTTCATCGAAGGCAGCCAGTCCGTTCATTGCACCACCGCCAATACCAATACCCCGGCCAACAATTTCCATCTCGGCAGGCGGACTGATAAATCTGAAAATCTGCTGATCATTTCGCAAGTCCTGATCGCGGGTCTGAAGGATAAAGAGATCCTCAGGCCTGTCTGATTCAAAAGTAAATTCAATTTCCTGAGGACTGTAACCATGATTTTCGGTAAGCTCGGTAGCCAGGTCGAATAAACGTTTGTAGATGTCAGGATAGATGGTTTGCATGGAAGCCGCCTGAATGTTGGCATAGCGACGCTGACTTTCGCTTACGGGAAGGGGTTTAACCAGTCCTGCAACAATATCCTCCCCCTGGCTGCGCATGGTGAAATCGCCATAGAGATGAACCCCGGGTCGCTCGCGTTGTGGATTCTGTGTAAAAATTACACCGGTACCTGAGTTGTTGTTCAGGTTTCCAAAAATCATCTGTTGCACAATCACGGCCGTGCCCCAGTTATCAGAAATCTGAAGGTGGCGCCGGTACACAAATGCGCGTTCAGATGACCATGACTCGAACACCATGTTAATCGTCTTGATAAGTTGTTCAAAAAGGTTTTCCTCGAAAACAACATTAAAGTCCTTCAGCACCTGTTTATAAGCCATGGCAATTCGTTTCATGTCAGCAGGTTCAAACTCCAGTTTCTTGGTAACCTGTAATTGCTGTTTAAAATCAATCATTACCTGATCGAAAGTGTCGCGTTCAATACCATTGGCCATTCCCCAGCTTTGGAGCAAACGTCGGTACGAATCCCAGATCGACCAGCTGTATCTATCCTGTTGGCTGATTTGTTCAACCAGTTCGTCATTTAATCCAACGTTTAGTATGGTATCCATAGCACCAGGCATTGATATGGCAGTGCCTGAGCGTACCGACAGCAAAAGCGGGTTGTTTGGATCACCATAGCCCCTTCCGCTTGATTTCTCGAGCCGTTCGAGGTGTTTGCTGATCATGTCGTCCATCTCCTTGCGCAGTTCTTTCAAACCCATGATTGCATTTCGTCGCCTGAAAACTTCTGAAGTGATCACAAAACCAGGTGGTATGGGAAACCCGTGGATAGCCAGGTTTTTTAAATGATACGCTTTGCTGCCGAGAAATACCTGGTTGTCCATCTTAGGCGTGTATTCATTAAGCGGACTGATAACCAATTCCGAATTGTACGACATGATATCACTGATCAGACTGCTGTGCAAACTATCTGACATGTTTCGCAGCGATTGAAGGATACGGGAGATAAAATTATCGAGTGGTTGAACCAGAAACGCTTCAGCAATCACATCGCGGTGAAATTCCTCCGACTTACGGCTCAATAGTTTCTGGAATTCTTTTTCCGGAAGTTTCCCCTCCGGATCAAAAAGCTGAGGAACTACAACCTTAAGCGGAAACTCATATGATTTGAGAAAGTATTTAATGGTGATCCGCTTAACATCTTCGGCGAGGAACTGAAAAATATTGATATACTGGTCAAAGGAGAAACTTCGGGAAGTAAGACTGTACTTCAGCATTTGAAGGTTAGAGTTAAAGCTTTGGTTGGTAATGCCATCCAGTTCGAGACCTTCGCGGAAATACTCGAGTATAACGTTAATCTCTTCCAGGGTTTTGGCAGAAATATAGTCGAGGTTGATTGTAGCAACAACTTTCTCCATTAGCCGTGTGGCAACCTTTTCGAGCCTGAAGGTGAGGCCTAAGGCTTCAAATTTGTTTTCACGATACACACCATACATCGATGGTATCCCAATGGCAATGTGTCTTTTGTGATAGATATTTTCCCAGCTTTCGCTTTCTTCAGGATTGAAAATGATTTTTTTAAGCTTATCCATAAAGGCATAAATATGCCTGAGCGATTGCTCAAAATCATTCTTCTTAAGAGCTTTTTCAAGCTTGTCGGTATCTTTTGCCAGTATAAACGGATAGCGTTTTAAAAGTTGAATAATGTTGACCGTTTCGAAAGAGTATTTTTCTTTCAGATGGGCATACAGATCCCTGATATCGCGAAGTCGTTCAATATCAATTTTATTATCAGGCTTTAACTGAATTAGCAGTTCATCAAATTCCTGATGTGAAAGTTCAAGCAATCCATCTGCATCTTTTTCTGAAAGGTCGGAAAGTTGAAGAATCAATTCATGAACAGGTGCAAACCATTGATTTTGAGTGTCTATACTTTCATAAACATTTTGAGGCAGCAGATCACGGAGTGCTTCAAGTTTGCCATCGTACCAAAACCTGAAGATTCGTCTTGTGAGCCCGATTAGCGTGTTGTTGCTTTCGGTGTGCACCTGTTTGCGAAGAAAGTGGATGAGCCTGTCTTGCCTGCCCGAAACTTCATCCATTGTTGTGGTTACTTTCCGTATTTCGCCTTCTGCACCAATTTCGTTGAAATAGACCGGAAATATTCGCGTGAGCTGTTTTACTTTTTTGTAATAAGGAGATATATTCGAATTCAGAATTTTGGTGATTTCCCGTTGAAATAAATCTGTGTCGCTGATAAATATTCCACCTAAACGGAGGTTTACGATCAGGGCCGAGAGCAGTTTTTCCATAACTGATTGCGAATACTCAATCAGCATGAGCCAGACACGGATGTTTTTTATGTGGTTTTCATTAACAGTGAGCTGCCAGTCTTCATTTACAAACACCATGCCCGGGGTAACAAACCCAAAGGCAATCACTTTTTTCTCAAAATGATTGATGTATTCCTTGTGCTCGGTATGATCTGTGTCGATGACCTTCATGCCAAGGGTGAGAATGAAATCAAGAACAGCCGACATATGACTATGACGGAGCTCTTCGGCCAATTCGAAAATCGTATCAATAAAACGGTTTAACTGTTCAGTATCAATTTCTTCTACTGCCTGCCGGATCATCTTATCGAGATTCCAGATCAGTCTTTCACGAACTATGCTCATTCCCGGAAGGTGGAGCAGGTAAAAAACAAAGTGAAATTTGGTAATAAACTGATCAAAGATATCAGTGCCTGCAGCAAAACGTTCTGCAATATCATCATGAACAGGAAGATTTTCGACACCCTGCTGCCACGAACTGATGCTTTCGAGCTGACTCAACAATTGATCAAACCAGGGTTTGCCGAATTGTTGAATCAATTCGTGCCGGTAAGGTCCAAATAAATCTTGCTTTTCTTCAATTAATTGTTCGATGTTTGAAGTTTTCTGCCAATAATGGTAGCTCGCCCCAAACATGTTGGACGAAAGTGCTAATGCGCTTTTGCACAGATCTTTGTCGAGTGATGCCTCTTTGAGGTATCTCACAAAAAACTTACCTGTTAGTATATAGCTCTCACTGCTATTCTCAAACCCTTCGGCAAGCACTTTCAGACTCAGAATGGCCAATGGCTTATGCGATTGTTTTTTGTTCAGTATCAGGTGAATAAATTCGAGAAGTGTTTGAATCGAAAGCCGTTGAAGATCTGCCTGCATGGGCGATTTCAACAAAACACCCAGCATCGAAACCGGAATAGAATAATTATTGATGTCGATTTCAGCTTTGGTATAAAACCAAAAGTCCGTAATTAAAATTTCCCTGAGTTCTTCAACAACAAATTTTCGGTTCGATAATGGATGATGATATTCTGTAATGCAATCGTTTGCACGTTTATTGATGCCATAATAGCCTTCGGATAAATGGATAAAATTGAGATGGTCTTTGGGAATGTAAATATCTTTGTATCTGGTTTCTGCAAGATTTGCCTCAAGTGCTTTGGATATAAATTCCTGATCCGTCATGGGTGATTATTTGATTCGAAATTACGAATTTTTACATTAATTTTGTATATAATTCGAAAACATTGTTTCAGCCTGAAAGCTCTATACAACCATTAGGATTAGCTATATAAATTCATACTTAAAAAGAAGTGTTATGACAAAGACGAAAATTGGAATTAACGGATTTGGCCGAATTGGCCGGAATGTATTCAAGATTATTATGGAGCGTGAGAATATGGAGGTTGTTGGAATCAATGACCTGACAAGTACAAAGGTACTCGCTCATTTGCTAAAATATGATTCAACACAAGGAAGATTCAACGGAACAGTTTCATTCGACGAAAACAGCATCATCGCCAACGGAAAGAGAATTCCTGTTTCGGCCGAACGTTCTCCAATTAACATTCCCTGGGCGGTCATCCCTGATGTTGTTGTAGAAGCAACCGGAGTTTTCCGTTCAAAGGAAAGCAGTAAGGGGGGATATGGCGATCACCTGAAGAATGGTGCAAAAAAAGTTATTCTTTGTGTGCCTTCCAAAGACCAGATTGATGCAACAATTGTTCTGGGAGTAAACGATAGCGATTTGAAGGACAGTCATCAGTGTGTTTCCAATGCATCGTGCACAACCAATTGTCTGGCACCTGTTGCAAAAGTGCTGAACGATCGTTTTGGTATTGAAAGCGGGATGATGACAACCATTCACTCTTACACAAACGATCAGATTATTCTTGATGCTCCTCACAGCGATCTGCGTCGTGCGCGTTCTGCTGCGATTTCGCAAATACCAACCACCACAGGTGCTGCCAAGGCTATTGGTCTTGTAATTCCTGAACTCGCCGGCAAGCTCGACGGACTGGCCGTGCGTGTCCCCACACCAACCGGATCGCTGGTCGACCTTGTTGTTACCCTCAAGACCCCGGCAACCAAACAGCAAATTAATGATGCCATGAAAGAAGCTGCTGAAGGTCCGATGAAGGGTATCCTTGAGTATACCGAAGACGAGATCGTTTCGGTTGATGTTATCCACAACCCGCACTCATCCATTTTTGATGCCTCCAGCACTATGGTACTGGGCAACAAGGTGAAAGTTTTATCGTGGTACGATAACGAATGGGGATATTCGTGCAGGGTGGTTGACCTGATTGCCCGCTTCAACCTCTAATACATTTGGTTAAAAATAAAAACCGGCAGGATGAACAATCAACCTGCCGGTTTTTTTTATTGTATTAAGATTTGATTCTTAACGTATGATGGTAATTGAGCCCTGAAGTTTCATCTCAATTTCACCTTCGAAGCCCTGGAAAAACACCTTGCACACATATAAATATACCCCATCAGCACATTCTTTTCCGTTTTGTTGGTTTTTCCCGTCCCAGTTGATCAATGGATCACTGGTTTCGAACATCTTGTTTCCCCAGCGATTAAAAATGATCATTTCCACCCTGTCAACATTGGCCCTTGGATTGCTTGACGGATAATTGAGCGGAACAAAATAATCGTTGATGAGGTCGTTGTTGGGGGAGAAGAAATTTGGCAGTTCATAAACCGGACATGCATCATAGTTTACACAGCTAATGTTGGAAGAAAGGGAAATGTTTCCATTTTTATCCTTGGCTTTTATGTAATAACAACCGGCAACATATTCCAGTGAATGATGCAAATAATTTAAAATTTCTGCTCCAATTACGGAATCAATAAGGGCAAAAGGCTGTGTGGCTGATGGCGTGTAATAAATATAGTATCTGTCGATATCGTTACTGCAGCTGTCATACGGATTGCTCCAATGAAGCTGGTTGGCAATGATTTCGCAATCTGTTGTTACCTCGAGCTGTGGCGGACAAGGTGGTACATCGTCTGAAGCCTGACCACACGAAATTTGTGAATAGTTTATGAGTGGGTTGATGATTCCGGGAACCGAATAGGATCCAAAGGATCTTATATAGTAACAATAAGTTTGTTCATTGATTAATCCTTTATCGTTAAAACTATTGGTTAGCGATGAACCCACAAACTGGAATTCCTGCGCAGCCGGATCGAGTCTGAAAATCTCAAAGCTATCGTTAATCCACGGAACTTCAGGATTCCAGTTTAATTTTATCTCCTGATCTGTTCCCGTGAGTTGAACAAAGATTGAAGCAGCTGGTTTGCTGTAACCAATTTCGCCAACGGTTTCACTTTCGAGCAAAACAGTGTATGTTAACTGGCCGTTTATTTGGTTCACATTAACCTCATTGTCAGTATAGAGGGTGTCATTTAGCCCAATTCCGGTAAAAACAAGAATTTGTTCCCCGCTTTGTGGAGGGTTTCGGTAAAGCTTATAAAGATAAGGACCTGGAAACTGCAGCTGATCAAGTTCGGTTGGTTTCGACCAGGCAGTGAACACGCTTCCCGAGTTAAGGTCAGTGCTGTCGTTGCTCACATGGGTCATAACCGGGAGGTCGCGTTTCAGGCTGGCACAAGCCTCCTGACTAGCCTGGCTCTCAGCTCCATCGCTAAAAAAAGTAGTAATCAGGTAGCAATATTCAATGCCAGGGGTTAGCCCCTGACCATTTTCATCGTCTCTGAAGGTGTTGACCGAAATATTGTTTATTTCGCTGATAAGCTGATAACCGGTATTTGCCGGAACACCGGTTTCACAATAATCAGGCTGAAAGCCCGACAATCCATTGCGCCTGTAAATTCTGATTCCTATGGCGTTATCGCATGGTGGTGAGTCCCAGCTTAGATCGATTCCGTTGTTGATCGCAATCGCCTGAAGGTTCTCAACCGCTGGTGCAATTACAGTTATCAGTATAGTTTTTAAGTTGGTAAGACTGACAATGGGGTGTTGATCCCGTGCTTTAAACAAAACCGAAAAAGGATTTTTCCGGACATGGCTGCATTGGGTGTTCCAGAAAAAAGTAGTCGTTACCGTGTCGTTTCCGGTAACTGTATCCGGAATGATCACTGCCGGGTTATCAGAAAGTTCAAAAGGCCCTCCACTGGCCGTAAGGGTCACAATATTTCGGTCAGGGTCAATAGCTGTTATATCGAACATGAGTGTGTTTCCGGCAACGATGCAGGTGTCGTTGAGTGAGATAATTTCAGGGGGATTGTTGTCGCAGGCACCAATGAGTATCTGCATATCGCGCATTACAGAGCCTACAAGAACTCCGCTGCGCCATTCTTCTACCATGAATGCAATGTTATACTCTCCTTGAAGTAATGGAGTTTCCCAGATGAGATCGCCTGTTGTTGCATCAATGCTAAACGAAACAGAGGCCTGAGGATAAGTGTAGCCAGGAATATCGTATCCTCCTGCACCTTTACATTTGACTAAGCGAAAGCTAAGACTATCGCCATCAGGATCATATGCTGAAGGGTTGTGAATAAATGTTTTTCCAACACAGCCCTGATCAACAGGAGGATTAAGTAATTGAACAGAATTGTTAACGCCAAGAAATGGATTGATTACCAATTCGCTTTGCACGAACATGGGTACATTAACTGAATTGGGGATATTCACCACGCCAAAGTTCCGGTTAGGATCTTCCACTGCAATAGTATATGAACCGGGAGCAGGAAAAGTGTGCCGCATTTGGTAAACATTCAGGGAATAATTGTCGGGCAGGTCGGTAAAAACAATTCTGGGAATTTCATCTCCGGTATTGTCGCCCCAGTATATGGGAAGCGTCGCACGGGCATCATCAGCGAGGCTGGGCGTGTACGTATACATCGTGATGGTTATCTCATACGTTAGGCCTTCAACCCAGGTGTAAGTGATTTCAGCAGCTCTTTGATGAGTTGCATATAACCTGATAAACAGCAGTAATAATATTAAAAGTGAAAATAATCTTCTCTGCATGGTCATGAAGCGTGACTCCAAAAGTACAAAAAATGGCTTGGAATATTTTATCAGAAAAAAACAATCCTTCAAAGCGTATCTTATACATGACGGAAATCCTTAATTTTGCCTTGACTTTCAAGTAAACCAGGCAAGAGAATACCTTCCAATGCTACAGACTTACAGCCAGACAGAACGATCAGAGATTTTGCGCCGATACCGCAATCTGATAGAGGTTTGGCACACCCGCAAAACCACAACTGACCGGTGGATGGTGCGTAAGGCGTTCAGAGTTGCCGCAGAAGCTCATAAAGACATGAGGCGCAAGTCGGGCGAACCATATATTTACCACCCGCTGGAGGTAGCAACCATTGCTGCCGGCGAGATCGGTCTGGGACGCACTTCAATTATCTGTGCTTTGTTGCATGATGTGGTTGAGGACACCGAATATAAGATTGCGGATATTCAGATGATGTTCGATGATCAGATTGCCCGGATTATCGATGGGCTTACCAAATTGGATGTTATGGTTGAAGGCTCGGGAAGCTCAAGTATTCAGGCCGAGAATTTCCGAAAAGTTCTGCTCACGCTTTCTTACGACGTACGGGTGATTCTGATCAAATTAGCCGACCGTTTGCACAATATGCGTACCCTGGATTCGATGACCCGTGAGAAACAACTTAAAATTTCATCGGAAACTTCATTTCTGTATGTTCCATTAGCCTACAGACTGGGTTTATATGCCGTTAAAAGTGAATTGGAAGATCTGTCCCTGCGTTTTACTGAGCCAGGTATTTATTCGACTATACTGAAACAACTCAATGATGAGCATGAAGCCAGGTCGCTTGCTATTCACGATTTTCTGTCTCCTGTGAGTGCTTCACTTGATCAATTGGGAATAAAATATAAAGCAGTGGTGGTTCGGAAAACAGTTTCGTCAATATGGGATAGAATGAAAACCAAAGAGATTCCATTTGAAGAAATTAATGATTCACATATTGCCCGTATCGTAATTGACTGTCCCGTTCAGCAGGAAAAAATCGATTGTTGGCGGGTTTATGCTATACTAACAGCCATTTACAGACCAAATAATGACCGGTTAAGGGATTGGATTTCCCTGCCAAAGGCAAATGGCTACGAGTCGCTGCATGCCACGGTAATGAGCCAGACAGGCCGTTGGGTAGAAGTGCAGATACGATCGGGAAGAATGGACGAAATAGCCGAAAAAGGATATGCCGCTTATTGGAAATACAAGGATTCACCCAATAGTGAAAGCGGGTTGGATGAATGGCTTAGTAAAGTGCGTGAATTGCTCCTGTCGGATGATAATACAGCACTTGAATTTATCAGTAATTTTAAACTTAACCTCTTCTCGGATGAGATTTTCGTCTTTACTCCTAAAGGGAAAATGTACTCTCTTCCAAAGGGAGCAACTGCGTTGGATTTTGCCTATAACATACACACTGACCTTGGAAATCAGTGTATAGGGGCAAAAGTAAACCAAAAGCTGGTTCAGCTTAACCATGTTTTGAAAACCGGCGATCAGGTCGAGATTATTACTTCAAAGGTGCAATTACCTAAAGAAGAATGGTTTACTTTTCTGGTAACAGCAAGAGCAAAATCAAGACTGAAAGATGCCATTCGCGATTATCGTAAGACTTTCAAAGAAAATGGACGCGAAAAACTTGAGTCCATATTTAACCAGCTGAATATTGAGTCAAACAAGAAGAATTATGGCCATTTGATAGAGACAGAGGGGATTAGCGGACTTGTTGATCTTTATTATTATGCAGCCATTGATAAGCTGAATCTGCAAAAAGTAAAAAATGCCTTCAAGGAGGATAAATCGGGTAAGTTTCTGCGTTATTTTCCCAACCCCTTTGGCAAATCGAGGATACAGAAACAAGATAATTCTAACGATAAAAGCGTGGATAAAAACGCCACTAACAAACCTGAATTGCTCAAGGAGAATATTAATGATCTTGATTATACAGTAGCCAATTGCTGCAATCCTGTTCCGGGCGACGATGTTGTTGCCATGGTTTTCCCAAACGAACCTATGCATATACACCGGGTGAGTTGTCCGGTTGCTGTTGAGTTGATGTCACAGTATGGGAACAATATCATTAAGGCAAAGTGGCGGCAAAAAGAAAATGTTTCCTTTCTGGCCGGCTTGAAAATTGTTGGCACCGATTCGGTCGGCTTTACCTATAGGTTCACCGATGTGATTTCAAATCAACTTGGTCTGAACATCCGCACACTTCAGCTCGAAAGTAGTGGTGGTCTGGTCGAAGCTGTAGTAACCGTTTATGTTCACAACACCCAGAATCTAAATGATTTGATTTCGAAGCTTAAAGAAATAAAGGAGATTAGGAAGGTAACGCGTCTTGAGCGCCTTAGCGACAATTAGTTTGTTTACATTGCTCATAGTAAGTCTATTATGTCGAGAGATGTAAAAATAATTTTTAATGATTCTAATTAAACATTATTTTTTATACCTTTACGCAAGTTTTGCTTGAATCTATTGAGGTCAACTTGAACGAGATGAAAAAAGACACTTACGAAACCGTTAAAAAAATCTTCACGGATTATCTTGAACAACGTGGTCACCGGAAAACTCCGGAACGCTACACCATTCTTAAGGAAATCTATGCTACCGAAGGCCATTTCGATATAGAAACTTTATATATCAGAATGAAGAACAACAAATACCGGGTTAGCAGAGCAACTTTATACAATACCATTGAGCTACTACTCGATTGTAACCTGGTTACCAAGCATCAGTTTGGCAACAATTGTGCACAATTTGAACGAAGCTTTAAATTCAAGCAACATGATCACTTTGTGAATATCCGTGATGGCCTTGTTTTGGAGTTTTGCGACCCCAGGATACAGGAAATTCAAAAATCGGTAGAAGAATTGTTGAAAGTTGAAGTAGCCTATCATTCTCTTACTTTCTACGGACATATCAAGGAATCACCTGATTCTGGTGACAAAAGTCAGTAAACACCTTCCATTCTTGTAGTTGGTTTATTGTTGGCAACTCATACTATTTGGGTCTACATTTTCTGATAATAGATTCTTACCTTTGCAAAGAATAGATTGTTTGTTTCTGTTTTTCCCATTGTTTATCATATGGTATGATCAAATGGGAATTTTTTTGATGCCAATTAAATTGATAAGCATGAAAGTTGATGTATTATTAGGATTACAATGGGGGGATGAGGGTAAAGGAAAAATAGTGGATGTGCTTGCTCCTGCATATGATGTTGTAGCCCGATTTCAGGGGGGGCCTAATGCGGGTCACACCATTGAGTTTGACGGTAAGAAGTTTGTCCTGCATACCATTCCCTCAGGAATATTTAACCCCAAAACCATTAATCTGATCGGTAACGGTGTCATCATCGATCCCTTTATCCTTAAGAAGGAGATAAATAAGTTAAGTCATAGTAACGTTGATGCAATAAGCAATCTTTTTGTTTCCCGCAAAGCTCATCTCATTCTGCCGTCGCACCGCTTGATAGATGCTGCTTCTGAAGCCTCAAGAGGGGTGTCGAAAATTGGGTCAACCCTAAAAGGAATAGGGCCAACCTATACAGACAAAATGAGCAGGTGTGGCATCCGGGTTGGGGATACTATGTTAAAGGATTTTGATCAGCGCTATCAATCGTTAAAATCAAAGCATTTGCAAATTGTCAATCAGTTTGGTTTCGAATATAGAGAACACCTGATCGATGGCTTGCTTTATGAGGAATATGAAGCCAGATGGTTCGAATCGCTCGACCTCTTAAAGAAACTGCATCATGTGGACAGTGAATATTTTATACACGATAAGCTTAAACATGGCAAAAAGGTGCTTGCTGAAGGGGCTCAGGGCACATTGCTCGACATAGACTTTGGTAGTTATCCCTATGTCACTTCTTCCAATACCACCATTGCAGGAGTGTGTTCAGGACTGGGAATTGCCCCCTCAAATATCGGAAAAGTCATAGGAGTGTTCAAAGCCTATTGCACACGGGTTGGCAGTGGGCCTTTTCCTACTGAACTTTTTGACGAAACCGGCGAGAAAATGAGAAAGAATGGCAACGAGTTTGGGTCTACAACTGGTAGGCCTCGTCGTTGCGGATGGCTCGATCTGCCGGCACTCAAATATGCTGTGATGCTCAATGGGGTCACCGAATTGGTTATGATGAAAGCTGATGTACTGGACGACTTCGATCAACTGAAAATTGCTGTTGCCTATCATGATATATCCGGTAAGAAAATCGATTACCTTCCTTATGAAGCTTGTTTCGAAACACTTGAGCCGGTTTATATGCCTATAGCAGGGTGGAACAAATCGATCAGAGTTGGAAAAAACCCGAATAAATTACCCGTGGAATTTTCTGAATATTTAAAGTTTATTGATCAGGAAACGGGAATAAGGATTTCAATGGTTTCAACAGGCCCCGACAGAGATCAGATTATTCATATGTAAAAAAATACCTGATCAGGTTAGGTCTGAAGTCTCAAGGCTTTGAAAAAATCAGGGAATAGTCTTATAGTTTTCTGCTCACTTCTTTTTCGGTGTAACCTTCAACAATATCGCCAACTTTGATATCATTGAATCCATCGATGTTTAATCCGCACTCATAACCTGTTGCCACTTCCTTGGCGTCATCCTTGAATCGCTTCAGCGAGCCAAGATGCCCGGTATAAATGACAATACCATCGCGGATAAGCCTGATTTTGGTGTTTCGGGTAATCTTACCATCCAGTACCATACACCCGGCAACTGAGCCAACCTTGGTAATTTTGAATACTTCCCTTATCTCCACATTGCAAGTAATAACTTCTTCAATTTCAGGAGCCAGCATGCCTTCAATAGCAGCTTTTATCTCTTCAATTGCCTGATAGATGATGGAATACAACCGAACATCAATCTCTTCCTGTTCAGCCAGTTTGCGTGCACTCATAGATGGGCGCACCTGGAATCCGATAACGATGGCATTGGATGCCGAGGCCAGCAGGACATCAGACTCGGTGATAGCCCCCACTGATTTGTGGATAACGTTGACCTGAACTTCTTTTGTTGAGAGTTTCAGCAATGAATCGGATAAAGCTTCAACTGAGCCATCCACATCAGCTTTAACGATTAGGTTGAGTTCTTTAAAATCGCCAATGGCAATACGACGTCCAATTTCGTCAAGGGTGATATGTTTTTGAGTCCGTAAGCCTTGTTCACGTTGCAATTGCAAGCGCTTGGAAGCAATGTTCTTAGCATCTTTCTCATCAGCCATCACATTGAAAATATCACCTGCCTGAGGAGCACCATTGAGACCAAGCAGCAAAACAGGTGTCGAAGGACCGGCTTCCTTAACAAGCTTGTTCCTTTCGTTAAACATTGCTTTTACCTTGCCATAAGTTGATCCTGCAAGCACAATATCACCTTGTTTCATGGTTCCATCCTGAACCAGTACCTTAGCAACATAACCCCGGCCTTTGTCGAGCGACGATTCAATAACAGTTCCTTTTGCCAGTTTCTTGGCATTTCCTTTCAATTCGAGAATTTCAGCTTCCAAAAGCACCTTGTCGAGCAATTGGTCTATCCCAATTCCTGACTTGGCCGAAACTTCCTGACACTGATACTTGCCACCCCAGTCTTCCACCAGTATATTCATATTGGCCAGTTGTTCCCTGATCTTTTCTGCATTGGCCGAAGGTTTATCAATTTTATTGAAAGCAAATACGATGGGCACACCTGCTGCCTGAGCATGGTTAATGGCCTCAACCGTCTGGGGCATGATACTGTCATCGGCTGCAATTACAATAATGGCAACGTCAGTGATCTTGGCGCCACGGGCACGCATAGCCGTAAAAGCCTCATGGCCGGGGGTATCAAGAAAAGCAATTTTTCTGCCACTTTCGGTGAATACTTCATATGCACCAATATGCTGGGTAATGCCTCCTGCTTCGCCCCCAACAACATTTGTCTTTCTGATATAATCGAGCAACAGGGTCTTACCATGGTCAACGTGACCCATAACGGTAACAATTGGCGCTCTTTCGGTAATGTCTTCTGAATTGTCATTTTCTTCGGTTTCATCAATTGCTTCCTGCAGTTCGGCACTTACAAACTCGAGCTGATAACCAAATTCTTCTGCAACCAGACTCAAGGTTTCGGCATCCAGTCTTTGGTTAATCGAAACAAACAGACCAAGACTCATACAGGTGCCAATGACTTTATTAACCGGAACGTTCATCATTGTAGCGAGTTCGTTGGCGGTAACAAATTCAGTCACTTTCAGTTTTGAACGGTCCTGTTCAATCCGTGCCATTTCTTCCTGCATCTGATGTGAAACATTGTCGCGTTTGTGTCGACGGTGTTTCGATGTTTTTGACTTGCCAAGAGGAGAGAGTCGTGCAAGGGTTTCCTTGATCTGACGCTGGATATCTTCTTCGGTCAGTTCGGGCTTTTCTTCTCTTTTGGGAATATGCAGTTTTGGTTTGTGTAGGGGTGCTTTATCTTGCTGCACCTTTGGCTTGGCGGCTTCAGGTTCCTGAACTTTATTCCGGATACGTTTACGTTTTTTCTTTTTTTGCGAGGCACTTAACTTGTCTTCTGTTGAAGATGCGACAGGTTTAGGTTTTCCTTTTCTTTCAAGCGGAAGCTCTATTTTATCCAGAATTTTTGGTCCTTCAAGCTTACGCACTTCTGTTGGCATGAAGTTGATAACTCTTTCCGTAGTTTTCGTTTCAGGCTTTACTTCGGCTTTTTCTTTAGGTTTAGGTTGTTCTGTTTCCGGCAAAACTACGGCAGCAGCTTTCTCAGGAATTTCTTCAACCGGTTTTTCAGCGTCTTTTGTTTCAACCGGATCAGGTTCGGCACTTGGTTGGGATTTGATAACTTTTTGATCCTTTTGTGTTTGCCGTTTTTCTTCAGCCTCTTTTTGTCGTTGCGATTTTGATTTCCGGTCAGGTTTTGTGCGCTGGTTAATGCTGTCAAGATCAATTTTGCCAAATATTTTGAACTCATTATCGCCCACTTCAATGGTAGTATGTGAGGGTGTTTTATCCTCAACTGCCACTGGTATATCAATTTCCTGTTCTTTTGTTTCTATAACAGTATTTTCGACTACCTGAGCCTGAATGGTTTCTTCTTTAACAGGAACAAGCTCAGGGATAATTTCCTCTTTGGGTGCAACTTTGGGCTCAATAACCGGTGGTTCTACCTTGGCTGCTGGTTTTTCAAGCTCGGCCTTTTCGTTTTTTTGTATTTTTAGATCAGTGTAATTACCGGTTACATTCTTGATGATAAGTTCTTCAGTATCAAAATCATCTTCTTCTTCATCAACGGGGCGCTTTACCAGCTCGTCGGCGGTTATGGTTTTTCGACCGGAATGGTCAATGCCAATTTTTTGGGCATCTTCCTTTACTTGCTTTTCCGACTGAAATTCTTTCAACAGCAGTGCATACATCTCAGGTGTGATGCGGGTGTTTGGGTTTGAGTCAACCTGAAATCCCTTCTTTGAAAGGAACTCCACGATAGTGGAAGTCCCGATGTTAAATTCACGGGCTGCCTTACTAAGACGGGTTGATGTTACTGAGCCTTCGGACATATGCAAAAAAATCAATTATAAAAATAAGTAGGCAAAATTAGCAATATTATTCAAATTCAGCCTTAAGAATACGAACAACCTCCTGAATTGTCTCCAGTTCCAGATCAGTTCGGGCTTCCAGTTCCTGAACGCTCAACTCGAGAACACTCTTGGCAGTGTCGCAGCCGATATTTCTCAGCTGATCGATAATCCACTGATCGATTTCATCGTTAAATTCCATCAAATCAACATCTTCTGAGTCTGTGTCAGTGTCGCGGTACACATCAATTTCATAGCCAGTCAGCTTGCCGGCAAGTTTGATGTTGTAACCTCCTTTGCCGATTGCCAGGCTAACCTGATCGGGTTTCATATACACTTCGGCTCTTTTGTTTTCGTCGTCCAGGTGGATGGAGGCAATTTTTGCCGGACTTAATGCCCTGGTAATAAACAAACTTGGGTTGTTGGTGAAATTGATAACATCGATATTTTCGTTCCTGAGTTCTCTCACAATACCATGAATACGTGATCCTTTCATGCCAACACAGGCGCCCACAGGGTCGATGCGGTCATCATAAGATTCAACAGCAATTTTGGCTCTCTGTCCGGGTTCACGCACAATGCGACGAATGGTAATCAATCCGTCATACACTTCAGGTACTTCGGCTTCGAACAGCCTTTGCAGGAAAATCTCCGAAGTGCGCGAGAGCATAATAAGAGGGGTGTTGTTGTGCATCTCAACTTTCAGCACTACTGCCCTGATGGTGTCGCCCTTGCGATAGAAGTCGGTTGGTATTTGTTCTGATTTGGGCAGGATAAGCTCGATACCTTCATCGTCCAGAACCAAGATTTCACGCCTCCAGGCCTGATAAACTTCACCGGATACGATTTCGCCAACTTTCTCTTTGTATTTCTGATATACACTGTCTTTTTCGTACTCCAGAATTTTAGAGGCCAGATTCTGCCGTATAGTCAAAATTTCCCTTCTTCCAAAATCCTTGATTCGGATGGCTTCTGAAACTTCTTCCCCCACCTCAAAGTCGGGTTCAATTTTGATGGCCTCCGAAAGTGCTATTTGGGTTGTTGGGTCCTCAACGGCCTCATCTTCAACAATCTCACGGTTATGCCAAATCTCAAGGTCGCCCTTGTCGATATTCACGATAATGTCGAAATTGCTGTCCGATCCGTACTTTTTGATCAACATACTTCTGAAGACATCCTCCAGAATACGCATCATGGTTTCGCGATCGATATTTTTAAATTCTTTGAACTCCGAAAAGCTCTCTACCAAATTGATGTTGTCCATTACTTTAATGAAACTAATTGATTATGAAAAGGTTTTATTGAAAACTAATGATAACTTTCGATTCTTTTATGTCTGTAAACGGGATGACAATGGTTTGTCCGGCTACTTCTTTTTTGATTTTACTCTGTTTTTTTTCCTTGAAAGTTTCCAGGGTTATACCAGAGCTGCTAATCTCGGTTAGTTTTCCGGTGACGATTGAAGTATCGTTCAAATAAACTTCAAGAGAGCGGCCAATATTCTTATTATACTGCCGCGGCAGATGAAATGGCTGATCGGCACCGGCTGATGACACACGCAACTCAAAATCATGTTCTTCACGATCGAGCTGACCCTCAATGGAGCGGCTAACAGCAACACAGTCGTCAATATTGACCGAACTGTCCGCATCGAGAAACACAAGTATGGTGTCGTGGTTTTTAACCAGCACATCTACAATGAAACGGTCTGTACCCTCGAGCGCTTCATTTGCCCATTGAATAATCTGATCCCTGTTAATCATTTTTATTGTCGTTAATAAAAGAGGGGACTTTTGTCCCCTCACGATTTCTTGTTCTTAAGTAGCTGATAACCGGTGCAAAAATACAACAATTTTATGCATTCTGTCAAAAAAATGATTTGATAACCATATTTTTTGGTAGCCAGATGGCATGATCAGCATGACTCAGAACAAAAAAACCTGTTACTTAAGCGTAGCAGGTTTCCCCTTTGTTGTCCAACCAGGATTCGAACCTAGACAGGCAGAACCAAAATCTGCAGTGCTACCATTACACCATTGGACAGTTCCCATGCGCTGAAAGCGGCTGCAAAAATAGAACTTTTTTTTGAAAACAAGGACAAAACAAGATATTTTTAAGCTAATCCTGAATATGTAATAGCTTTTGCGCTTCATTGTGTTGGTAGAAAAAATAATCCTGGGTCGCAAATTGTCACAGAATGACGAAAAAACAGACAACGAACAATTCGTGATTAAAAATCAGTCGTATTGAATCGAAGGAACACGAAATATTGCCGGGTATGCTACTTTACGATTAGTAATAGATTCAAACACACATGGTTTAACACAAGCTTTATATCAAGTTTATACTGATGGCTTTTCCTGTTGAAATTTGTTTTTCAAGGCATACATTATGAGCAGGTTCATAAGGTCCGGTGTTGAACGAACATTATCAGGTTATTATGGAGTTTTCAACATTCGATTTCTTGAACAGACTCTTGAGACCCATTTCTGCAAATCCTCATTCAATACATCACAGTATGCAAATAGTTTTTCTATTTTTACCCCCTTCAACAATCATTGATGCCTAAGCGGTAATCTTATAGCACCATTGAATGATTGATACTATGATGATTTTTGTGTTCAACAAGAAGATAATATATATACAAAAACAGCCTTCAGATGCAAACAATCCCCATCAATCACGACTATATTAACACGGTCATGGACAATGCCTCAAAGGCAGCAGAGCTTTTCGCGGCTTACGACCGCCAAACGACGGATCGCATTGTGAAAAAGGTATTTGAAACAGCCTTCGACAACCGTTTTATGCTGGCAGAGTTGGCTTATCAGGAAACCGGAATTGGAAAGGTGGAAGATAAAGTGATTAAAAACATCATTGCTACCAAACATGTGTACGAAGACATACGTGATTTTAAGGCAGTAGGTATTATTTCTGATGACCCTATTACCGGGATCACTGAGATTGCCCGCCCACTTGGACCGGTTTTTGCCATTACGCCCATCACCAATCCCACCAGCACAGTACTTTTCAAGATACTCATCAGCCTTAAGACGCGCAATCCGTTGATAATTAGTCCACATGGCGCAGCAAGGAAATGCAGTATCGAAGCTGCGCGTATCTGCTACGAAGCTGCCATGGAAGCAGGAGCTCCTGAAAATTGCATTCAATGGTTGAAAAGGGTGAATAAGGATGAAGTCATCACTTTTATGGCTCATAAAAAAACGGCACTAATCCTTGCTACAGGCTCGGTTGGGCTTGTAAAGGCTGCCTATAGCTCGGGCAATCCGACCATTGGCATAGGTCCTGGAAACGTGCCGGTTTATATTGGCAAAACAGCGGATGTTGCCTTTGCTGTTGATCAGATACTGCATTCAAAAACATTTGATAATGGCACCATTTGCGCCAGCGAACAGGCTGTGGTGGTGTCAAGATACAACGCTGATGCCGTTGAAGTGGAGTTTAAAAAACGGGGAGCATACTTTATGAGCCCGGAGGAGATCGCAAAACTGGAGCCCATCGCGTTCAATATGTCACAAAGTGTGATGAATGCCGGTGTGATTGGGAAACCAGCCCCTGAGATTGCTCAAATGGCCGGATTTGATGTGCCCATAGAAACCACAGTGCTGATTGCTCCCCTGGAAAAAGTTGGGGCAGATTCGCCCTTATCATTCGAGATTCTGGCGCCCATTTTGGCTTATTATGTGGTGGACAATTTTGAGCAGGGCATTGCGCGCTGCCGCGAAATAAATCGCTATGGCGGTCTGGGACACACAGCCAGCATTTTCTCAAATGATGAGATTAAAATCAGGCATTTTGCCGAAACTATGAATGCTGGCCGTATCATTGTCAACCAGCCTTCATCACAGGGTGCTTTGGGCGGCACTTTCAATGCCCTGCAACCTTCCATGACTTTGGCTTGTGGCACAGGGGGCAAAAATATCACGACTGACAACATTTCAGCGCGCCATCTTATTAATATACAGCGTATTGCTAAACGCAAGGTGACCATTTGCAGTGAGCATTTCAGTCAGGGCCTTTATTGCTGCGATCAGCATGTGAAAACAGCAGATGTTATGAAAGCATGCAGCCGGTTTAAAGTTGATTGATTGTGTTTTTTGATAGTGATTTTATAGAAAGGTTGGCTGGGATATTACTCTGTTAAAAAAACTTAACCACATCTGATTATTAACCGTAATTTTGCCTTGAATGCGTATTTTCGCTTCCGATAACCATTTACTCAAAACCGTTATAAGCAATGAATTTTAAGAAACTGAACAACCTGGTAGGCTGGGTAGTATTCCTGATTGCCACCATTGTGTATTTTTTAACACTCGAGCCTACTGCCAGTTGGTGGGATTGTGGTGAGTACATTTCAACAGCCTACAAGCTTCAGGTTGGCCATCCGCCCGGCGCACCATTGTTTCAAATGATGGGAAGGTTCTTTAGCCTGTTTGCTTTTGGCGACCTGAGCAGGGTAGCGCTCATGATCAATGTTATGTCGGCCTTATCAAGCAGTTTCACCATTTTGTTTTTATTCTGGACTATCACTATGCTGGCGCGGAAAATGGTGAAAGTGGCAGACGATTCAATAGCTTCGGGCAATGCCATAGCCGTTCTGGGAGCTGGTGCAGTGGGTGCTCTGGCCTATACATTCAGCGATTCATTCTGGTTTTCGGCTGTGGAAGGCGAAGTATATGCCATGTCATCATTTTTTACGGCGGTGGTTTTTTGGGCCATCCTCAAATGGGAGCGTGTGGCCGATGAACCGCATAACTACCGCTGGTTGTTATTCATAGCTTATATGATCGGGCTGTCAATCGGTGTGCACATGCTTAATCTGCTTGCTATTCCGGCGATAGTGTATGTATTCTATTACAAGAAATTTACCCCATCAACAAAAGGGTTTATTGTTGCCGGTTTAATCTCCTTACTTATTCTTGGATTTGTCATGAACCTGATCATTCCGCTAATCGTGAAACTGGCTGGCTTGTTCGAATTGTTTTTTGTAAATAGTCTTGGAATGCCATTTAACATTGGGACTATCTTATATTTTGCCTTGCTTATCGGCCTGATCCTTTTCGGACTCAACTACACACAAAAACGCGGGAAGGTCATCTTCAATACTGCCATTCTGGCTTTCATGTTTATATTAATCGGGTATTCTTCTTTCTTCATGTTAATTATCAGAGCGAACGCAAATACTCCCATTAACGAAAATGAACCAAGCGATGCCATTACCATGCTGGCTTACCTGAACCGTGAGCAATATGGCGACTGGCCTCTTCTCTACGGTCAGTATTACACCGCACCGATTGAATCGTATGAGGATGGGAATCCGGTTTATGTTAAAGATAAAACCAAAGGAAAATATGTGATTACTGATTACCGTCGTGGAACCAAGCCTGTTTACGACAGCCGGTTTACGACCGTTTTTCCCCGGATGTGGAGCAACCAGAAACCAAGCCACATTAGCATTTACAAGCAGGTAGGGGGCGAAAAGGGAACTCCCATAAGGGTGACAAAACCCAATGGCGCTTCGGAAGTCATTAACCGGCCCACATTTGGACAGAACCTCAAATATTTCTTCAGCTATCAGATTTCTCACATGTACATGCGCTATTTCATGTGGAATTTTGCAGGCCGGCAAAATGATGTGGAAAGTCAGGGGGAGATTGAAAATGGCAATTGGATAAGCGGAATCAACTTTATTGATTCATTGAGGTTGGGTGATCAGACCAATCTGCCTGAAAGCATGAAGAATCCTGCAAGAGCAAGATTTTATTTTCTGCCACTCCTGCTCGGAATTGTGGGGTTATTATTTCATTTTTTGAAGCATCCGAAAGATACCTGGGTGGTTTTTCTGTTATTTATCCTGACAGGACTGGCAATTATTGTTTATCTTAACCAGACCCCTTATCAACCTCGTGAACGTGATTATGCTTATGCAGGTTCGTTTTATGCTTTTGCCATCTGGATTGGGTTTGGAGTATTATTCCTGTATGAGTTATTCGGCAAAAGAACAACAAAGAATACTTTCGTTGCCATCGCAGTATCAATAGCAGCGTTGGTTTTAGTTCCGGGCATCATGGCTGTTGAAGGTTGGGAAGGCCACGACCGTTCGGGCAAATATCCAGCACGTGATTTTGCCAAAAGCTATCTGGCACAATGCCAGCCCAGGTCTATCATTTTTACGAATGGTGATAACGACACATTCCCCTTATGGTATGTGCAGGAGGTTGAGAATTTCCGCACCGACATGAGGGTTGTAAACTATATGCTTGCTTCAGGTGACTGGTATGTGCATCAATTAGGTAAAAAGGTTTACGAATCAGATCGACTGCCGTTAACCCTGCGTCCAAACCAGTATGATAAGGGTGTGAACGAATACATTCCGGTTCTTGAACGGTTGAAAGGACCTGTCGAATTGAAAGAATTAATCGATTTTGTGGCAAACGACAGCGATCAGACCAAAGTTCCACTTCAGTCAGGTGAACGTATCAATTATTTTCCCACAACAAAAGTTAAACTTACCATTGACAAAGAAGCTGTTATCAGAAGCGGTACTGTTCCTGAAAGCATGCACCACCTGATTGTTAGTGAAATGAGCTGGGAAATCACCCAGGGTGGTTTGTATAAAAATGACTTGATGCTGCTCGATTTCATTGCCAGTAATAATTGGGAGCGCCCAATCTATTTCACCAATCCCAATAGTGTAACTAAAGTGCTTAATGTGGATAAATATTGTCATATGGAAGGGATGGTTTACCGGTTTATGCCTGTTGAAGCATCCAATGTTGTTGAAAAGCTGGGAGGAGTTTACACTGATGGATCCTGGCAACTCCTCATGGAAAAAGCATCATGGGGCAACCTCCACGATCCTTCAGTTTCTGTTGATCGCGAAAGCAACAGAAATTCAACAATGGCTAAACAAAGTTATGTTCGTCTTGCGCAGGCTCTCCTTCAGGAAGGGAAAGCCGATTCAGCAGCAATGGTGCTTGACAAAGGAATGTATTTCTTCCCCAATGAAAAAATTACATTTGATTATTACATGCTTCCATGGGTCGAAGTGTATTTTAAGGCAGGTAGCAACGAAAGAGGAGCTGAGCTCACCAGAACGCTCATGAACAGGTATCTTGACGACCTGCACTATTACAACAGACTTGAAAAGCGTTTTACTGTTTACTACGAGAGGAATATTCAGGAATCCATGGCTGTGTTGCAGAGGTTGGCACAAATGGCGGAACAGTATAAACAGGAAGATCTGGCAAAAGAGCTTGAGGAAGCATTTATGGCCCAGGTGAATCTGATGGGGTATTAGTGCAATAAAAGAATAAAAAAACCGGAATCAATTGTGATTCCGGTTTTTTTTGTGTCTTAGATATTTATTTCTTATACCCTCTATACCAGATAATTATGCCTGCTATTACAAAAGGGATACTCAGCCACTGTCCCATATTAAGGGTCATGGTAGATTCAAAACCTACTTGTGGTTCCTTCAGGAACTCAATAAAAAACCTCGATCCAAATATGTTAATCAGGAAAAGACCGAAAATGTATCCGGGATGTTTATCGCCCATTCCTCTTTTGAAGTAACTGTGCATCAAAAAGAAAAATGTAGCGAGATACCAGAGGCCTTCATAAATCTGTGTGGGATGGCGAGGATCGCCTGCCAGTGCCGGATCGGATGATCTGACGAACTGGAAACCCCATGGCAGGGAGGTAATATGACCAAAAATTTCCGAATTCATCAGGTTACCCATACGGATAAAAAAACCGGCCAGAGCCACCACGATCACCACCCTGTCGAGTGTCCAGATAATTGTTTTCTTTTGCTTTTTCGAGAAAAAATACAAGGCAATAATGATTCCGATTGCAGCACCATGACTCGCCAGGCCACCCTCCCATACCTTTAATATCTCAAGCGGGTTCGACAGATAATAGGCCGGCTCATAAAACAGACAATGCCCAAGCCTGGCACCCACCACAGTGGCTACTATCATATAGGTTGATAACTGATCGAGTACTTTTTCGCTGATTTGCTCGCGCTTGAACACCTTTTGCATGATCATGTAACCAACAACAAATGATGCCGCAAACAAAGCGCCATACCAACGGACACCTCGTCCTCCCATCATGGGGATCCAATCGGGAAAAACAAAAATTTCGGGACTAACATCCCATACAATCGTAAGCAATGTCATAATCAAGTTTTCTGCAAAAGTAACATTTCCCTATTAAAAGGTATCATGGCGATAGGTAATAACGTAGCTTAACAAAACCTTGATTTCATGCAGCACAAGGGTTTTCCGTATTCCAAAATTTGACTAAAGTCGCTGGAATTCAAAGGTTGGGTATCCTTTTTCACCTGCCTCATCTCCTTCGGTAGCATAGAAATTCACGAACCTCATCTTGAAAAACATGTCCTGCTGGTTGCGCACTATATAAATATTTTCGGGCTTAACTTCATAATACACATTCCCAGTTTCTACATCGCCCAGCACATCTTTCCAGTTAAATCCAATCACGTCAAGTTGGTTAGAATATTGCATCAGTAAAGCTTCATCCATACTAATGCTGTCGAAAACTGTAATGCTATCGCGTGCAACAAGTGTGTTGAAATGGTTGATGTAAACTCCTGTTACCAGGTAAGGATATGGTGTGCCATCATTTGTGAAAAGCAGTGTTGTGTATTGTGTGAAAAGCAGATCGTAAGCTGTTTTTGGGGGTTCGGGATAGATTTGCTCACCACCGTTCCTAAAGGAAAAATAGATGAAATTGGTGTCAGATCCTTTATCGACTTTTACCGAAACCTGATCGGTTCCATTGAGATTTGCATAGGTGAAGTAATAGGTGTCGCGTATGAGGCTGTCAAATACAATTTTTCGTTTGCCAAGCACATTTCCAAATTCATCGTAGCCCCGGTCAACAACATACACTTCCCGGTGATAAACTGTATCGGAGCCATTCACTGTAAACCAATTGCCTATTGCCAGAGAATCCCTGTTGCCGGATGAGGGATCGAAGCGGAAATCGAGACCTGCAAATGAAGTAACTTCGCTCATATCGTATTTCCCGGTGGCCGCAACCGTCATAAAATTCGCCGTATTCAATAAAACCCTGTGTCCGTCCGTAGTATTTTCAAAAACAAGGTCAAAATCAGATTTATGATTGGTCGACACTATTTGTTGCTGATCCAGATTTACATATATCTGGTATTTATAATTCTGGGTCATTGGGGCAACCATGGTTATTTTATTGCCACGATCGTAGGGCGGTATCCTGATGTCTTCCTTAAAACAGGAAGTGAGTAACATCATGCAAAATGCCGACAGGAAAATGATATTCAGGACTTTCATCAAATTAGAACTGTTTAAATGAAAAACTAAGCTTTACAAAATATGTCCGACCCCAGTCAACCGATGTTGCACCGCCTCCACCAGAATGAATTCCACCAGCATCAATATCTCCTCTGCTGCTTATCGTGGTGTTGTCAAACAGGTTTTTTGCACCTATCTGCAAATTGATCCGGTTTTGCCATATCCATTTTGATGCCGTAATATCCATGGAGTGATACCCTTTCATGATGGTACGAAGTACAAGGCCGTCAGTACCCAGAAAAATATCCGGATAATCGCCATTGTATTTGTAGTTTACGTTAAAATTTACATTGGTTTTCCTCCATAAATAAGTAACATTGGCCATAAAATCGGTGCTGTAAATGAACGAAAGTTGCTCGTCGGTATCCAGTAGTTCTTTTCGGCCTGTTTCACCAATTCCGAGTCTTAGTTCGAGCCATGGATAAAGCCGGTTGTTGAAGTTGAGCTGCCCTCCCTGAGTGATCATTTTCCGGATATTCACATAGGTATAAAGTGCTTTTTCGGCATCGATAACCGCCAGGTCAATGCTGTTGCTGATGTTGTTGTAAAACAAATTCAGTTCAAACCCATAATCATAGGTGTCTTTTTCCTGATTGAGTTTCAAGGCAAGATTAATATTTTGAGAGTATTCAGCCTTCAGGTTTTCGTTTCCCCTGATGTTATGATTAATGTCGACAAACTCAAGATAAAGTTCTTTCAGTGAAGGTGCTCTGAATCCTCTGGCGTAGGATAATCTTAGGGTTATCGGTTCCGAAATATCCCATTTCGTATTTAGGGAGTATACAAGAGGCGCAGTATATCTGGTATTATAACTATATCTAAGTCCGGGTTGTAACATCCACCTTAAAGATGGTTGGATTTTCAAACTCAGAAAAGCAGCATAATCGCCTATGGCCTGTTTTTGATCCAGAATACGTTTCCCCTTTCCGTCCTCGTAATTCAGGTCAATCCCAAGCTGATAGTTAAATGGGCTGTTGTTGGTGCTTTTGCTGAATTCTGCCCGGATAAGATACTGCCCAAAGGAGGATGTGTCGTGATCGGAGATGTTTTTAGTCAGTTTTTTTTCGGGAATAGTCAGGTCATTAAAATATGTGTTCTTTGTACGGTCGTAAAATGAATACGAAGCAAGCAAATTCAGGTACCTGTCTTTAAAAAGACGGGTGCTCAGATCAAGCTTTGAAGTAAGCCTGTTAACTTTAAAATGACTATCGAATGCGTTTTCAAAATAAGGTTTTCTGAGGTTTCCCTTGTCGAGCAGTAACTCGTTGAAATATGATGTTGTGATACTGACTTTCAGCTCTTTATGGCTATATTGTGTCGTAAAGTCTGCATTGTATTGCCGTTTTGGTTTCCAACTTTTGGAGCGGCTTGTATCAATAGCACTGTAACCACCAAAAAAATTGCGGGCAGCTCCAACCGATGCAAACCAACGGTTTTTGGACACCGAAGCGTCAGCATTCAGGTTGTAGACACCAACTGATTCGATGTAAGCTGATCCATTTGCTGAATTTCTGAGATTGCTGTTTTCTTTGGTGATGATGTTAATTACCCCGGCGAGGGCGTTACTGCCATAAATTACTGACATTGGTCCTTCGATGATTTCGATATGTTGAACATTATACAAGTTTAACTGTCCCAGATCGATATTGCCATTCATACGCCCAATTACCGGAACTCCGTCAATAAGTAGCTTAATATGCTCTCCTCCAAGTCCCTGCATTGTAATCTTCGAACCTAATGCTCCATCATGCATGCTGCGGATGTTCAATTCACTGGCCATCATTTCGCCCAGATTAGATGAAGCCTTGTTTTCGATTTGACGCGAACCGATGACTTTGACACGATAAATGGATTTGTCAACAGGTTGGGGAGTAAACTGACCTGTCACAACAACCTCATCCATATTGTAAACCATTGGCTGCATAGATACTGTTACGCTCTGTCCTGGAAATAGGGTGTCGTAATAATTCCGGAATCCGACATATGTAATCGATATAAGGCTTTTCACCTGCACGGGATTGTCTGCTATCCCATCTATGTTGGTAGTAACTGTCTGTCGATTTTCCTTGTTCAGGTTTTCCAGTTGCACATGGGCAAATGAAATGGGCTCGCGGCTTCGTGAATCAATCACCTTAATAACTGCTTTCTGACCATAGCCCGCGAGAGCCAGGCCAGAAAGCAGCAGTATAAGTGAAGCAGTCAGCTTGTTCATAAAAAAATCAATGTTGAATAATCAATTTTTGAATGCCCGAATGGCTGCCCGATTCGTGATGAATGAAATAAAGTCCGCTGGAGTACTGATCAAGATTTATTTGAAATTGCTTCTGATCAGGGGTGGTTTTTTGCTGAAAAACAAGTCTGCCTGTTTGATCAAATACTTTAAGGCTTCCGTTGTTTGCCAGTTTATCAGTCAGGTTTATGGTAACCATGCTGTTGGCAGGATTGGGGTAAACTGCGAAAGTCAAAGAAGATGCACTTTCGCCCACCGAAACCAGTGATACTACTTTTTTCACAAATCCGGTTTTTCCTGTGCCTGTGCCACTAAAGTAGTCCGGAACAAATTTGTAAACATTACCCTGTTGGGTTTGTACAAAATATGCCAGATCTTCTTGTATCAGCCAGGAGAATGAATTCATGTCGAAAGTTTTCCAGTTGTGTCCGATAGGGGTCTTATGGTTTTCCATAGGTGCTGCTGTCCAGTCTTCAAAATCATCGGCCACAGGATGAAAACGATTGGCGCCGGTAGCCGGGTTGTTGAGTATTCCAACCACAGGATAATACGATGGATTTCCCTCTATATCATAAACAATCGCCATATAGCGGCTGAACAGGATATCCCAGCTGTCTTTTGCAGGCTCACGGTCAACCACCTGTGCAATCATCAAGTTGTAGTAAACAAACAATTTGTTCTCATAGGGGGTGGCATTCAGTTGTTGACTAACTTCGTTGGAACCATCGATGTTGGCAAACTTGAATTCAAATGTATTTGCAACCGAGTTTTTACGCTGAATCCATAGCTTACGAAACGATCCGTCAGCCATTTTGACAATGTAGAGCGAATCGCCAACAACATCGTGGTTGATGGTATTGTAAACACCCCAGCCATAGTCAGGATGACCCAGGCTATTGCGGTTAAAAGCGCCATCTTCCCAGATAGTGTCTGAATTAAAAAGTGGCGTCCAGGAGTCAATACCGGAAACATCAACTGAACTCCAGCCATTGGTGTCGTTCAGCGGATAGGTATAGATGCTTACTCCCATGCCATCGTTTGCAATAATTCCGGCACTCCAGCGATTGGTGTAAAAAGCAATGTCCCAGTTGTTTCTTGCTTCTGTTTTAACAACTCCGTTTTCGAAGCTATAGAAAACATCGTTGGCATAGCCTGATCCCATGGTAATAGTATCATGGATTGGTTGAGCATGAAGACTGTGCGATGAGATAAGCAGCACACATGTGAATAAAATGGAAAAGAATAGAGATTTCATATGATAATTTGTGTTAATAAGTTATATAGAGTCCATTAATTTAGTA
>DITE01000072.1 GCA_002422725.1 Bacteroidales bacterium UBA6192 | reverse complement strand
AATATATTATTGGACTTAATATAATGATATATTTAGTTGTGCAACAGGGTACAAACTGCTTGGCAAATAAATGTGTAAAGGAAAGATCATAAAAACGGGTAACAATCGTGGTAAAGTCAATACCAAACCACCAATATCCTTTGATTTGCGAAAAGGGGGCAAGCATAAAAATTGTTGCCATGTTTGTTAGTTTGTTTTCAGGCGCAAGTATAAACAAAGAATTTGCAAAATGCAAGTATTTTTTTAGATATGGAAGCTTAATAGTTTAATAAAAACACGCAATATATATTGTATAAGAAGTGTTTGTGTCATAGTTTAGAATAATTCTAAATTTTGTTAGGTAGTCTAAAAGACAAAAAATTAGATGCCAAACGGATTATGAAATTTGTACTTGCAACTATGGATATAATAACCTACAGCACTTTTCAGATCATTTTTGAAGATTTTTGTGCACCATCAAGGTATTAAATAATTTCCTCATCATTAACACTTTTGAGATGTAGAAGTGCCCATTTTATCCCAGTACTTGAATGAAGAAAATTTAAATTTCCGTTTTAAATCATTCTTTTAACAGATTCGTACATTTTCTCAGCAATAATTTTAGATGGCTTAAGGCATCTTCCTTGTTATAATCACAACCTGCAGTCATGATCAACATGATTGAGAACACATTGATGGGTTTCATATTTTGTTTTTTAGGATTGTTTTTTCTTATCCAAGTTCAAAAGTGGTAATACCGAAAATCTTATGCAGATTCACCTCTGGCACTTTACCATAATACATTCTGGCACACTCAAAAACATAAGTCGTATCGTGTCTTTTGATCAGTTCAATTGCTGCAGGATTGGTAACCGGAATATCCAGAAAAACCTTCTCGCCCCGGGCAGCATTCAGGCAGGCCTGGTATAATGCTTCGGCAACAAATCCGTCGTTGGCAAAAAGCGGACATATTTTGTAGCCTGAATGGGCCTTGCGCATGATGGCAAACCCCATCAACTGGCCGTCTTTTACATATTTAAAACAGCTGTTTCCGGGAAGATTTAACCAGGGTTTCAGAAACTGAGGTCGCTGAAAACCAAAACATTGGCTGTCGAAAGTTAGGATGGAATCAAAATCAGATGCTTCAATGGCTGAAATGTGAGGGTCGGACGGAAAGGCATGGCCTATGTTCATGTGACGCTCATCTCTGAAAGCCGTTTCGAAGCCGCCCTTACGGTAAAATGGCTGCATGGCTACCACACCATCCATACCAACTGATGCTCCTGAAACCAACCGCGACAAAAGCAAATCGCGCCGCTGATACCAGAGGCTTCGGCCAATACCCAATGACCTGTACTCAGGCTTCACAATAAACAGCCCCATGAATCCAAAAACTCCTCCATAAGATACTATTGATCCACCAGCTATCATTTCATCCTCCAGAAAGTAACCATAATGTCCGTCAGGATCAGCAGTATAGAATACTTCAGCATCATGCGGCCCTGGATTCCAGCCCTCGTCTCTGGCCCAATCAACCAAAATGCCCAGTTCGTTTAGGGTTAATTTTTTAAAGTTCAGTTGATCGATTTTCATAAAAATCCCTTATTTAGATGGACAATGAAAATTGAACAGTAAATATAATAGTTTTATTAAACTACTATATATATTGACTTTGCTTTGTCATGTTTCCAGATGGTGAAATGATCACAATTATAATATTAATTTCGCTTCATCACCTTCTCGCAAAGCATCGAAGACACAATCATCGAAAGCCGTTTGTGGGCTATCGGTTTACTAAAATAGCAGACAATGGGCAATATCCATTCGAGCAGCGCAAAATAGTACGGTGTGGGGTCGGGATTATTGTTTGTACAACTGAAAGCAAATGCCCTCATTTTCAAGGTCAGGTCAACATTTTTGAACACACTTTCTTTATGCCGACCGGTATAGGTAATTTCCGGAACGGCATCCAATTGATCCGTAGAGTAAAATGCCCGGATGAAATGCAGATAATGATTCATATCATCTTCGTTGTCGAGGGGCGCATTATCAACCAGAAAAATAGCTTCGAGACGGGCAAAATCAGAAATGAGCGAGCGTGGTTTGGTTTCTGAAAAATCGATGAGATACACATTCATGGATTCGTCAAGCAAAATATTTTGCATGTTCAGGTCACCATGACAGATTCCGGTGAGATACTCCATTCCTTCTTCGCGACGGCGTGAGTATTCATGTTTCAGAAACCAATACGGGCTCAGGACAGGTTTTTCAGCTTCTTTGATCCCGATATATTGTTCATCAGCAGAAATGGAAAACAGCTCGTTGACGGTTTCAAAGATATGCGGGAAAAACGTAAAAGTCGGGTCATGGTCTTTGTATGGAAAAATGGTTTTCTTAACCGCTTGTCCATACCAGGGCTTTAAAATCTGGAGGAATATTTTATCAAAAAGGGGTTCCAAAACAGCCATGTCAGATTGTTGATAGTGATGGGTGAGCCATTTCAGCTGGCTTGACTCACCTCCAATTCCGACAAAATTGTAGCGCAAAGCACCTGTTTCACCATAGTATTCTGTACCCAGTACCATAGCACTGTTGTTCAAAATGTAGGGCATTGCATATTGTTTGCATCGGTCAGACTCGCGTTCGATCATGGCACGGTTGGCAATTTTAAGCACAGTTGGACGCATTTTCCTGCCTTCAGCATCAAAGGAGGCAACCTCATAGGTTTGAGCTGAATAACCACCATGAAGTTGCCGGATCACTATTTTGGACGAATCCAAATATAAACGTCTTGTCAGAAATTCTTTATGAGGTTCAAAAATCATTCCGGGAGCGGTTTCAATCTGCAACCTGCCCGAAGCGGCATTTTTCAGGTCATTGGAATAAAAAACCCAGATTTGAGGATCCTCTATAATTTCCTCCATATTTATTGAGCGGATCTCTACTATGTTTTCAATTGAAAGCACATTGCTTGCAAATTGTTCCAGTGAGTCATCCGGCTTATAATTGCCCGGTTCGGCCAATCCGAAGCTTGCACCTATGAGTGGGTGTTTTTCATCAGGAAGCCATTGTTGAAAACGCTGCAAATTGTCTTTCGTCACGTATTCTCTGAAGGAATTGTCGGCCAAAAGTGCCACAGTAAAGGTAGGTGCGGCCGGACTGGGGTTGAAGATAGCCATCAACATCAGTTCAGGGCGATTTTCAAGTTTCAATTTGATTGCTTCGGATGCTCTGGCCAGCTGGTGAAGCGAAATATTTCCCGATTCACTCAATTGCATAAAACCGGAAAACTGTTCTGAAAATGATATCGCTTGTTCCAACTGTATGCCGGCTCTTGTTGTGTCGTTTGAAACCCTGAAGTCAGCTTCCTGATGTATGTTGTCCGGTATAAAACCAGCGCAGTGGCCTGCAGTAACAAATAGACCTGAAACTAAACCTGCCTCTGATCCAACCTCAGCTGGTGAACCAAAACCAACAGAAAATCCCAGTTCGTTGTAACTTACAATCCCATCGTCGTGCCATATTCTGGCAGTCTGGCCACCGGAATCAGACACCTTGAAAACATATTTAATTTTGTCAGCCTCAAATGCTATTGTTTCATTGGTTTTATCCTCCATGGCCCTGATGGCAATCAAAGCTGCCTTAAGACTTTCTGCAATGCGAAAAACACGGTGCAGACCAGCCATTTCAATCACCTGAAATACCTCGGGAAGCATTGAGCATAAGATCACATCGCCTTTTTTTGCAACCAGACTTTTTTTCGTTTTGAGCAGTACCCTGATTCCGGCACTTGATAAATAGGTACATTGTGACAGATCAACAACCAGCGAGTTCCCGCTTGTGAGCAGGCTTTGCAATGCCACTTCAAAATCGTTGCTACTCAAGGCATCGAGACGCCCAACGGGTGTTGCAACCCTGTTTTTATTATCCAGTATAATTTTCATCGTGATTTTCCTTCCTGCTTTTTAGAGCATGTTTTCAATGGCATCATGCTTTATTTATTGATGATCCCTTGTCAGGAATTTTTGATTTTGAGCAATAGGATATTTCTGTTGTTTTCGAAGCTGTATTCGACCGTCTGACACCTGCCCAGAATAAGTTTCAGTCCGATATCATCCTCCCCGACTTCTTCTTTAAGCGGATTTTCAGGTAATCCGGCACTGTCACAAACGAAGTTAAGTGTTCCGTCTTTTTCCGAGTAAGATAGTTTCAGGTGAATGTCGGAATAATCCTTTTGAAGCAGCAATACTTCTTCGGCCACGAGCAGAGCAAAATCAGATACTCTATGAGGTATAAAGTGCTTGTCGCAAAACGTAAGCATCTCGGCCTGAATGGCGTAAAGATCATAATCAATTGATGAGATATGCAGGTCGAGGCTACGGATACGGTGGATAAAAGCCCTTGTTTTTTTCCTCACAGGATTCTCAAATATCTGATCAGGAGGGCCTTCTTCGTAAATGATTCCTTCATCCATATAAAAGACCCTGCTCGAAATGTTTCGTGCAAATTCCATTTCATGGGTAACGATAATCATGGTCATGCCCTCTTTCGAGAGTCGCCTGATAACTGCCAGCACCTCGCTAACCATAGTAGGGTCAAGGGCCGAAGTGGGTTCGTCGAAAAGCAGGATTTCGGGTTCCATGGCCATGCAACGGGCAATGGCAACCCTTTGTTTTTGTCCGCCAGAAAGCTCTTCAGGCAAGCTATGTGCTTTCTCGGCCAATCCAACAAGTTTAAGCAATTCGATTGCTTTTGATTCTGCTTCGGATTTGTTTTTATGGAGCAGTTTGATCGGACCTAAGGTAATGTTTTCCAACACTGTTAAGTGTGCATACAGATTGAACGACTGAAAAACCATTCCCATACGCTGCCTTATTTTGGGCACATTGGTGGTTTTGTCCAACAAGGGCACCTCATCAATTGTGATGCTTCCACCAGTGGGAGCTTCGAGCAGGTTTATGCAGCGGAGCAGCGTGCTTTTTCCGGTTCCTGAAGGCCCGATAACCGTGATGACTTCACCTTTGCGGATATCCACACTAACATCTTTCAACACGATCAGGTTGCCATAATGTTTCGATAGGTTGCGTATTCTGATCATTGTTTTGATTCCTTTCCAAAACTTAAGCGGCGTTTTCTGGGGTCAACATTGATTTCGACATAATCCAGTACCAGGGTGAGTAACCAGGCAATAAGGATATAAATCACGGCAGCCATGATCAACGGGAAAAATGCATCGAAAGTTCGACTACGGATAATGTCGCTGGCCTTGGTAAGGTCTTCTACAGCTATGTAGCCAACAATGGAGGTCATTTTTACGAGTGAAATAAATTCGCCTTTATAAACAGGAAGCACGCGTTGCATGGCCTGTGGCATGATGATGTGTATGAAAGTTTGGATTTTAGTAAATCCCGATGCTATTCCGGCCTCCTTTTGACCTTTATCAATACTTTCGATTGACGAGCGGAACATTTCAGAAACATAAGCTGCGAAATTGATTCCGAAAGCAATGACGGCCACCACCAGCGGATTGATGTTGACCGAGGCAAACACCACATAATAGATGATCATCAGTAAAACCAGTACCGGCGTTCCCCTGATGAGTGAAATGAAATAAGAAGCAAATGTTTTCATGACGTTGCGTTTCGACATTCGCATAAAACAGATCAATCCGCCTAATAGGGTGCCTACAAAAGCTGCCAGAACAGAAATGATGATAGTAACGGATAATCCTTTCAATATCATCATGTAGCGTTTCTCGTGTATGATGTTGTTGAAAAAGCTTTCTGAGACTTTTAGCCAAAAGGGAGTTTTACCGCTTTCAATAACCTCATTATGGTGTTTTGCCAGGTTTGTTTTTGGTGCAATAACAGCAGTCCGGAAAATGGCATAAGGGTCAGAAAAATTAATTTGTTTTGCACGCTCTTCGCTTATGGCAATCCCATCAGCAATCATGTCTACTTTGCCCGACGAAAGGGCGGCTACCAGAGCGGGAAATTCGATTGTAATGATGTCGAGATGATAGTTGAACCTTTGTGCGAAAGTCTGGATCAATTCAATATCAAAGCCCACATACTTTCCGTTCATCATGGCTACATAAGGAAGATCTTCAACAGAAACTCCAGCAACAAGTTTCCTTTCCGAATCGGGATTTTCAAAGTCAGGCATTATTGCTGCTTCGGCATCATCTACAAACCATCGCCTGTGAATTATGTCATAGGAGCCGTCCTGTTTGATTTGCTGAAGAAAATTGTTAAATTCATACAGAAGTCCGGGGTTCGATTTGTTAAACCCAATACCGAGCGGCATATCAAGCACATTGTCGGTAAGTATCCCAAGATCAGGATTGCGCTTCAGTACCAGACCAGCTGTAACCAGATCAAACATGGCAACATCCACTTTGCCGCTTTTCAACGACAACATCATGTCAGCAGTGCTTTCAAACCTGAACACCTTTGCATTCGGATATTTCTTTTCCATGAATGCGTCATGAACGGTGCCTGTAAAAATCCCTACTTTTTTGTTGGCAATATCATCTAAACTAATTAGTTTGCTTTCATTGGACTGATCAAGGTTGCCCTTCTTTCCAATAATGCTGACGCCTGAAGCAAAATAAGGATCTGAAAAATCGATCTGCTTTTTACGCTCTTCGGTAATCATTAATGAAGAAGTGATGATATCAATCTTGCCCGATACTAGTGAAGGCAACAGACTGCCAAAAGGCATATCGACCCATTCAGGATTTTTACCCGACCATGCAGCAAATCGGCTACCCAGTTCAACATCAAAGCCTTTCCATTGCCCCTCAATTTTTGCAACCATCGGGAGTCCGATATCACTCACGATACCAATTTTGATCACTCCCTCGGGTTGAGGGTTGGATATGTCGGGCATCGTCGATTGCATATCTTCATGCCACCGTTTTACCAATTCATCATAGGAGCCATCAGCCTTAATTTCAGACAAAAATTGGTTAAACTCCATCCTTAATTCTGTTGATTTTGGATGAAACCCGGCTGCAATGTCAACCACAAACAAATTGCTTTCCAACACCACAAAATCCTGGTTTACAGAAAGAACTTCCCTGACTGAGGACTGATCCATAAATGCGGCCTGCACTTTATCCGTATTGAGTGCCATCAGCATATCAGGAACCGAGTTATATGCCAGAATCTTAGCGTCCGGATAGTTTTTTAATGCATATGTTTCATGAATCGAGCCCAATAACACACCAATTCCGGACCAGCTTTTTTTTGGTTTTTCGTCCACCGAAACATTTTGTTCTATTATTTCCGGCAAGGTTTTTACCAGTGCAGCCAATCCACTTTCATAATAGGGCTCTGAAAAAAGAACACTTTTTGCCCTTTCTTCGGTAATGGAAAGTCCTGCACCGATCATTTCCACTTTGCCTGTAATCAAGGCAGGTAACATGGCACCAAATTCCAAATTGACGATTTCGAGATTTTTGTTCAGATGCTGGGCGATCCGCATGGCAAACTCAATATCGAAGCCAACAATCTGCTGATCAGTTGACATATAGGACATGGGTTCGGTAAATGCTGAGGTTCCGAAAAGCAAAGTGCCCTGGTTACCTGTTAAAGAAATCTCAGGCATTGGGGCAGGAGCACCTTTTTCAGGGAACCATCTTTGGAGCATATCCTGATATGTTCCATCTGATTTCAACATCACCAGAACTTCGTCAATGGCCGATTTTAATAACAGGTTTTGCTTATCCACAGCAAAACCATAATTGTCGGGCAGGAGCAATTCGTGCAGAACAATAAGGCCGCTGTTCTTGGCCGCAATGTTTTTAAGAACAGGTTTGTCGTACACTGCTGCATCTGCTTTGCCGCCTTTTACAGCCAAAGCGCAATCCAACACATTGTTGTAGTACACAATAGCAGCGTCAGGGAAGCGCTTAAGCACAAACTGATCGGCAACCGTGCCTGTTGGAACAGCAAATGTTTTACCCCCCTCCAGTTGTGACAGCTGGTTATAATAGGTTTCTTTGTTTTCACAGCGTACCAGCAAAAGCGCAGCCGAAAAAAGCAGCAAAATGAATTTGTTTTTCATAGAATACGTTTCACGTTTAATCAGTTCATTTATCGAAAATATCAAAGTCCCAAACAGACAATTCTTTTTATATAAACACTGAAAACGAAATGGTTTGAACCAAAACACCAATAAATCTCAATGAAAACAGTTACTCAACGCATTGAATGTTTCTGTGTTCATCAGACTATTCACCGCAACTTTTTTAACCAAGATATTTAAAGTACAACAATGTAATGTCGTCAGATTGTGGGGCTCCGTGTGAAAAGAGTTTGACGTCCTCAACAACAGAATTGACCACTTTTTGTGCATTAAAACTATCAAAAGTGGAGAGCAGTTCCATGAGCCGGTTGTCGGTATACTCTTCCCCTTTCAGGTTAAAAGCCTCAGTAACGCCATCGGTAAAAAGCAATATACCTTCCTGATGGGTTAATTGTGTTTTTTCTGTTTTAAACGTAACGTCGTTATAAACACCGAGTATAATATCGCCCAAAGAATCGAGCAACCTGAATTCACCTTTATTATTCAGTATATAAGGAGGGTTGTGTCCGCCATTGGCATATTCCAGTTCACCTGTTTTGGTGTTCAATATGGCATAAAAAACAGTTACGAACATGCAGGAAACACTTTCGTTGCAAAGCAGGTTGTTTACATAACTCAAACATTCTCCTGGCGGCATCCCTTTGATTCCGGTAGCACGTATCAGTGTCCGGCTAACGGCCATGAAAATAGCAGCCGGAATGCCTTTTCCTGAAACATCACCAATTACAATCCCTATCCGCTCGTTATCAATCATGAAAAAATCGTAAAAATCGCCTCCAACTTCTTTTGCTGCAACCATAGTGGCGAAAATATCAAACTCTTTCCGACCGGGAAATGGCGGAAACACCTGAGGAAGAATGCCTTGCTGAATTTCGCGGGCCACGTTCAGATCACGTTGAATAGAAATGAGATTATCGTGCTCAATCAACGATTTACGCTGAAGAATGATTTCGTCCAGGGTTTTATTGATGGTAATCTCAAGGTCTTCAAAATTTATTGGTTTGGTAAGGAAGTCGAATGCTCCCCGGTTCATAGCCGTGCGGATGTTGTCCATGTCGCCATAAGCCGAAACGACAACGGTTTTTAACGAAGGGTTTTTGAGCTCTTTCAGTTTTGTTAAGAGGGTTAGCCCATCCATTTCAGGCATATTAATATCCGATAAAATAACCCCAATATCAGGATATTCAACAAGTTTTGAAAGTGCATCCAGCCCATTAAAGGCAAAAACAAAATCATACTTATTGCTTTTTATCTGACTTCTGAAAGTCTGTCTGATCAATGGTTCAAGGTCAACTTCATCGTCAACCACCATAATTTTTACTTTCAATTCAAGGTCCATTTCCATAATATTTAATATTTACAATGGTCTGATAATGCTAATTATTACCCGAACAGAAATTCAAAAAAATCATTGAACGAAGGTATGAATTATTCCCTATCATGCCCATTTTGATTTGACCCCATAAATAATCAAATCCAACATCATACTTTTTGTTGTTGCTTTGAAGCCATAACTAATCAACTATGCAATACAGAGATTATCTGTGTGTTTTGGAAAATATTTTTATTTTTTTTAACATATTTTACAAATGTGCTTAACTTGGTCGGAAATTACGAAAAATACCATGGCATCTCGAAATTTTCATGCCAACCCATTTCCCGGGATCAGGAGCTATGAAATCAATGAACACCATCATTTTTTTGGAAGGGAACTGCAGGTTCGGGAATTGATCAATAAGCTATCTGAAACAAGGTTTCTGGCAATAGTGGGTTCATCAGGTTGTGGTAAGTCCTCATTGATCAAAGCAGGTCTTATTCCGAGACTTTTTAAGTCGGGTCAGGAGAACCCTGACGAATCATGGAAGCTGTTTGTTTTCAGACCTGCCGAGGATCCCATAGGAAACCTTGCCAGAGCATTGGCCCAAGGGGTAAATGAATTTGAAGCGATTGAATCGGATTTGAGATCGGGGAATGATGGCCTGGTAAAAGTATCTGAAAAGTTACTCCTGTCAAATCAGTCAGCCCTAATTTATATCGATCAGTTTGAAGAGTTGTTCCGCTTTAAAAGAAGTGGTTCGTTTTCACAAACCTATGCCGAAGCGGGTGCTTTTATCGGGCTCATACTGCAAGCCGTTGATCAATCAGAGATTCCGGTTTATATTGTGTTGTCCATGCGCACCGATTTTCTTGACGAATGCACCGAGTTCAGGGGATTAAGCGAAGTGATCAATAAAGGCTATTATCTGGTTCCCCGGATGAACAATGAAGAACGAAGGCTGGCAATCACCGGTCCGATTACCGCCTCGGGAAACAGTATTAGTGAAGCCCTGGTTGAAAGATTGCTCGAAGATGTTGGTGATAATCCCGATCAGCTACCCATATTGCAGCACGCCATGATGCGCACATGGGATGACTGGATTATGAATAAAACAGGCGATCAACCTATAGATATTGAGCATTATGAAGCGATAGGCACCATGAAGGAGGCGCTATCGGTTCATTTGGAGGAAATCTATGCCGATCTGAAAGACGAAAGAACCAAATACCATGCTGAAAAACTTTTCAAAGCATTAACCGATCTTACCAAAGAAAGTCATGGCACAAGAAGACCCACAACTTTGGGCGAGATTTGCACTCTCACAGCTGCCAGAGAAGAAGAAATTGTCAGGCTGATTGATCATTTCAGAAGACCGGGTTGCGCTTTTTTAATGCCTTCGGCCCACATTGCACTCACCAGTGACACAACCATTGATATCTCGCATGAAAGCATCATGAGGGTTTGGTACAGACTGAAGAAATGGGTTGATGAAGAAGGTGAATCGGCTCAGTTATATCTTAGACTTTCAAAGACAGCAGAGTTATACCAGGAAGGAAAAACCGGTTTATGGGTGAACCCTGAATTACAGGTTGCTTTACAGTGGAAAGAACAAACAAAGCCAAATATTACCTGGGCGTCGAGATACGATCCTGCATTTGACCGGGCTATGACTTTTCTTCACTACAGTAAAAAGCAATATGAGCTTGAACTTTCCAAAAAAGAAAAGCAGCAGATCAGGAACCTGAAAAGAGCAAGAAATTCAGCCATCATTTTGGGTTTTGCCTCATTGATTTCCATATTGTTCCTGATCATTTCGCTGAACCTCCGTTTTAAAGCAGAAGCCAGCAGAAAGGAAGCCCTTGAAAAGGAGAAAATGGCCGTTATGGAAAAAATTAAAACGGATGAGCAACGTAAGGAAGCTATTGTTCAGCGTAAGATTTCGGAACAACAGCAACAAATTGCCGAACAACAGGAAAGAATTACCGAACAACAAAGGCAATTCGCAGTAAAACAGCAGTTTATCGCTCAGGAGCAAACGGTTGAAGCGGTTAATCAAAGAACACAGGCCGAAACAGCGCGTCATGAGGCCGTTGTGGCAATGGATGAAGCCCAGTTGCAGCGTAAGGAGGCTCTTGCGCAGAAACAGATTGCAGAGCAGGAGCGAATAAAGGCTGAAGAGTCTGAGAAAACCGCACAACGACTGCGCCTTCTGGCCATATCCAATTCAATAGCCATACAAGCAATTCAGTTGCATTCAACTGTTGAAGACGACTCACCGGCATTGTATGCCTTGACAGCATGGCAGTTGCATCGCCGGAATGGGGGTGCTGACTTTGATCCGACTATGTACCGCGCCTTGTCAGCCATTTCTGACGACCCGCTGATTCTTCGTGGGCACGACGATGCCGTGCGCGCCTTAAGCATGTCGAAAAGCGGTAAGTTCCTGTTTTCATGTGGCGATGATAAAAAAGTCCTTCGATGGAATATGGCAAAAATTGATGAGCCCCCGATACTGGCCGAACTAACCAAGGAAATCAAAGAGCCTTTCAGGTCAATCACACTTACCCATGATGATACATGGCTGATTGCAGGAACCACATCGGGTCAGCTTGTTATCTGGAGCCTCAGGCAGTTTCCAAAGTTTCCAAAAGTGATCAGTGCCCATTCATCCATTATTAACGCCTTGATTGCTGATCCTGAAAAGAACCAATTCTACTCAGGGGGTTCTGATGGAATGCTATGGCAATGGCAGTATAATGGGGAGACCTTCCTGAAAACATTGCTCGATTCGGTAGCCGATCCCATTCGATGTGCAGATGTGAACGCACAAGGAGCGCAATTGGTTTTTGCTACTGCTTCAGGCGAGGTTAAAATTATTTCTCTCACAAACGAAAAACCAGAATCATGGGTACGGATCAAACTGAAAAGCCCTGCTCTGGCAGTAAAATTCGACCGAAGCAGCAAGGCAATCGCCCTGGGTTGTCAGGATGGTTCCGTTCAGCTTATTCAAATTGACAACAACAGTGACGCTATGCAGGAAACAGTTATCGGACGACATATTTCAGGCATTGCAGGTTTAGCTTTCAGTCCCGATGGAAAAACAATAACCTCAAATGGATATGACTGGTCTATCAAGGTTTCGCCATATCCTTTAGCTGAGGAAACCCCTGTTTCGATTAACAATCACGAGCTATGGGTGTATGATGTTCTTTTCGCTCCTGATGGCAGCCAGATTATTACCTGCAGTGCTGATAAAACCATCCGTATTTTCTCCACCCACAACCAACAAATGGCTGACAAACTTGCGCCTGAAATAAAACGTAATATGACTGCCGATGAATGGAATAAACTTGTCGGGGAGGATGTGCCGTTTCAAAAAACCATTGATTTACTGCCATGAGACAAACAAAATCAATAAAAGTGGTAAAAATGCACAACAATCACTTGTATCGTATCCTCATTTTATTGATGCTTCAGTTTTGCGTCAACAACTTGTTTTTCGTCAAACCGATAGCGGCACAATCATGCAATGAGGTGACCCTTACTGAAGCCCGTAAATCGTATGAACTGGGAAAATTCGACCTTGTTATCAGTTCCCTGGATCCCTGCATCCGCAAAGGTTTCGACGAGAAGCAAAAAGTTGAAGCCCATCGGCTGAAAGCTTTGGCATACCTCTCGATGGATTCAACTTCTCAGGCTTTGCTCGAAACTGACCTGTTGCTTCAGATAAATCCGGATTATGACCCAAACTTGTTTGATCCAGCTTCCTTTCGCTTGATGGTGAGCAGGTTAAAAATTACCGGGGTTGGACAGATTGTGACTTCTGTTTCAAAAAGAGCCGAAAACATTTATGAAACTCCAGCTACCATTGCCGTAATAACACGTGAAGATATCCTGAAGCGGGGTTATAACGACCTTGTTGAATTGTTGAAAGATGTTCCCGGGTTTGACTTAACCTTATTTTATGGGCCTGAATATGCCAATATTTACCAGAGGGGATTCCGTCAGAATAATACGGAGAAAACGCTGTTGCTGATTGATGGCATCGAAGAAAATGACCTATGGACCAACTGGGCGTATATTGACCGGCAATACCCCCTGTCGAACATCGAACGGGTTGAAATTATCTATGGCCCCGCATCCACCATGTATGGACCAAATGCATTTGCCGGTGTGATTAACGTGATAAGCCGGAATTCGACCGATGCCATCAGGCCGGGAAGAAATGTCGGAATCAGCGGGAAAGTGAGCTATGGCACCTACAACACGCGCACGGTTGATTTAAGTTTGTCGGGGAAGAAGAGAAACATCTCTTTTACATTAGGCGGACGGCTGTATCATTCTGATGAACATGATCTTACAAGTCAGAAGTATTTTGATTTTAATCCATCTGTTTACGATCAGGTCGACTATAACCAGCTACTTGGAATCAATGAAAATGCAAGCCAATACCTGTTGGCCAATAACTTGCCATTCAGCCATCCTTACTACGATCTTTCAGCCGATTCAAACCAATTGATTCTTACCCCTCTGGGCATTGAAACTGCACGAAACCTCGATAAGTCGGCATACGATCAAATTGTAGGGGGTAGTAAAATTGGATTCAGCAATAAAACGGAAAGCTGGCTGCTAAACGGCAAAGTGAACATTGGCAATTTTAGCTTTGGTTTTCAAACATGGAAATACTCCCGTGGAGGAACAACCCAATACACTGATTTATTTGTTGCAGGTTCCGACAATGGATTTAACTGGGTTCCCCAGTTGAGTAATTTCTTTACAAAATACGAAAACCAACTGAGCGACAAGGTGTTTCTATCAAATCTTACCACCTACCGCATCCATGCCGTTACCGACGACACCCGCTTTGTTTCGTTGTTAAACTATTCGCGGGGAAACAAAAAGCTTGGAGCTCTCATTCAGGATGAATCACCTGTTTGGACAAGCCTTTATATGTTCGAATTGTCAAAGCAACTTAGGAATGAGCTAAAGATAATTTATCGGGTTTCATCAAAGATTGATATCATTTCGGGGATAGAAATCAGAAACAGCACACTACAGGGTGCTTATTATACTAGTTTTACAAGCACGCCTCAGGATTCAGCAGTTATTAACCCTTCGCCAAAAGGGGGAAATGAATTTAATGTGTGGGATTTCGGGCTTTATTCGCAAGGTACCTGGCAAGCAGTAAAAAACATCAGGTTGACAATGGGTATTCGTTATGACTATAATATTGTAAGGAAAAATGACGGATTTGGCAGCGAACTAAGCCCAAGGCTTGCTGCGGTGTGGTCGCCCGGAAAGTATACCTTCAAAGCCATTTACTCGCGTGGTATCATGAATGTTTCGAACTGGACAAAATATTCTTCAGCCGGAAACCGGATTCCTAACCCTACCTTGAATACGGAAAATATTCAAAACGTTGAGTTTAGCGCAGGAGTCAGGCTTAACAAAGCATTTCAGGCTGACGTCTCGTTGTATCAGAATTTTATCGATAATGTTGTTGGTACGGTGGATGTGAAAGATAACCCTGGTAAAATTCAAAATGCAAACATTGGCAGATTCAATATTAAAGGGCTGCAGGCCAATGTAGTATACAAGAATGATACTTATTCGGCTTATTTCAATTACACTTTATGCGATCCTGAGCAAACTTATTCCGAAGCGGGAAAGGTTGAAAACCGTGTTGGCGACATTGCGTCACACCAGTACAATATTGGTGGCGATAAATTATTTTTCGGGCAACTGAATGTCAATCTGAGAATGAATTTTACAGGTAAACGACCGGTTGGAGCCGGAACAACGGTCCCACTGAATTCCGATCATTTTCCAGCTGCAACAATACTCAACAGCGCCATCACGTGGTCAAATCAAAAATTAGTTCCCGGGCTATCCCTTCAATTGGTGTGTAACAATATACTGAACACTACTTATTATCACCCGGGAACCAAGGCTGCCGAGGGGATCAACAGTCCTACTGCAATCCTTCAACGTGGCCGGCACTTTTTACTGAATTTATCCTATGATTTCTAAATATGTCAATACTCTGCAATGCCAGTTACATATAAAACTATAAAAAATAATCAATCACTATGGGGTACTTTATACACCCCTGTAAAACCAAAAACTGATCAGAAAAAAGGACTCAGAACCGTTTTGTTTGTCAGCTGCGATTGCGGAAATCTTATGCTTAGAAATCTGGCACATTTTGAATCATTATACCCCGGGAAACTAAATATTGTAGGGATAGTGACAGATGATCCGATTGATCCGGCTGCCAGAATTTCGTTAAAAAAAAGGGTCTGGAGCCAGTTTTCTTTTCACGAAAGGAGTACCATCTTTCAACGGCTAATCAACTCCGCTATGGAAATAGGCGTTTCCTGTTATTCTGGTGCTGTGAAAACAGATTATTTCCGGAATATTTATCGTGAATGGAACCCGGAGGCATTATTTATGTTTTGTTTCGGGCAAAAAATTGATTCGGTGCTTTATGATTTCCCATCAATGGGCGCATATAATTTTCATCCGTCGGATCTGCCCGGAAAAATAGGGGCAGGAACACAACCATTCCAGAATGCAATGCAAAACGGACTGAAAAGTTCGCCGATGGTCATTCATCAGGTTACTGAAATAATTGATGTTGGCCCTATTATTGGGGTGTCTCCATCAGTAAATATTTGTTTGGAAGATGGATCGTATCCGGTAAGTATCCGGACTTTACTCGATAAAATCACCAGTCTGGGTGGTTGGATGGGTGTTGCCCTGGCTGATGCGATTGTTTCACGAAAGGAAAATGGACTGACAGGGGTTATTGAACCGATTGATTTCAATAAGATTATGCCTGAGTCAGTCAAAAGCAAAATTCAGATGCCGGCAACGAATGACCTGAATGAAAAGTATGAGCTTCCACTACATCCCTTGCTTAGCAAATAAAGCTGCTATATGAAGAAAGATTCCTGGATATTAAAAACAATGAACATCCAGCCTGAGGAAACCAGGGCGGTCTTTCTGCTTATTGCATTTTCCTTCTTTACCGGACTTACTTTATCCTTTTATTTCACGGCTTCGAATGCCATTTTCCTGAAGCATTTCGATCCAACCATGATACCGGTTTCGTTTAT
>DITE01000009.1 GCA_002422725.1 Bacteroidales bacterium UBA6192 | reverse complement strand
GCTGTTCTTGTAAGAAGATGGTACCTGAATTTACCGAAGACTTACAAGGTATCTGAAAGCCAGACCGGAGAGTTTATCCTTACCGTAACCGAACATAATCCCAGGTTTGAAACTGCAACTATCGAACTGCTTTTACACTATAAAAATGAGCGCTCAAATGAAATCGAGGTATTGGTTGAATTTCTGAATTCCAAACGTGAGTTTGAAAGATTCAGCCTTGCAGAATTGAGCATTGAAGACATAGATATTAGTCATTCCTCTCAAAATAAACAATTTAGCTGTAGCTTCGAAAAACGCGATCTGATGCGGGGAATACGGTTAAAGGAAATCAAGCTGTACCGTTTTCGTTTCGTTATGCAGGTAAACAAAACAACTATCATCAAATCTCCCGAGTTTGCCTTCTCATCAAAAAGCATGTTGTTCAGGCCCGATACGGGACGGTATAATTAATCAGAACGAGATGCCGATTATGTTCCATTTCTGGAACGAATTTTCCATTTTTTAGACAAATAAATTAACAATAGATTACTATAACTCTCTATTTCAGTTTACTAAAACCAAAAGTGAAAAGGCGTGATTTTTGATGCAAACAAGTCCTGTAAAGTCTTGTCCGGAACTTTAATTATGCTGAATTTGTTTATTTCGTTTATTTTTCAATCAGTTTTTGTGGCTTTTACCAGTTTGGGTTCAAGTATTTCAAAACCCAATGCTGAATCAAGCTTTTTTACTGAAAGAATAGATAACCATTCTTTTCTTCAGGTTGCAGAAGCTGGTTTATTGCTGCCCATCATTTTGGCTGTCTTTTTTGTTATGTTGTCGATTGCTCTTTTTATGTTGATAAGACAGATTAAAACAAAAAAGCGACTGATGAGACTTCTTTTACAAAGACACGAGCAGCTTGAACAGCAGCAACAGAATTTTGAGAAAATGCTTGAAGAGATGATTGTTTTAAAAAACAATGCAGAATCGACAAACAAGATCAAATCAACATTTCTTGCCAATATGAGTCATGAAATAAGGACCCCCCTTAACGGCATTATTGGTTTGGTAAACATGCTTAGAAAGACTCCTCTGGATGACAATCAGGACACACTGGTTGAAGAAACCTATATGCTTTCGAAGCACTTAATATCGCTTGTGAATGATATACTCGATTATTCCATGATCGAAACAGATTCACTTACCTTGCTGGAAAATAATTACAATCTCGTTCACGAAATTGCTGAAGCATTGCATGTGCATCGGGAGCACGCAAAAGAAAAGAATATACAGATAATCACCAGAATATCCGAAGAAGTTCCACAATTTGTAAAGGGCGATCAGGGTCGTTTCAGGCAGGTATTCAATAATCTGCTCAGCAACGCAGTCAAGTTTACCGAAAAAGGCAGCATCAGAATCAAATGCGACCTGATCAGTGAAATTGAAGGGCAGTATACCATCAAAATTTCTGTTACCGACACCGGAATCGGAATTAGTGAAAATGAGCAAAAGCGGATATGGAACTCATTCCATATGGTGGATGAAAGCAATACGAGGCAATCCGGTGGGGCTGGTCTGGGCTTAACCATTTCTCAGAAACTCGTTTCCCTGATGGGTGGCGAAATGGGCCTGAGCAGTGTTGAAGGAAGTGGGTCAACATTTTGGTTTACACTGGTTTTGAATAAAGGATCGGAACCCGACTTTATCAAATTAAAAGATCTCAGAAAAATTCTTCTTGTTGAAGATAATCTGATTAATCAAAAGATTTCGATGGCTGCTCTGAAGAATATGGGCTTTGATGTTGATTTGGCTGAAAATGGTCTGATTGCAGTTGAGAAGTACAAAAAATCACCATACGACATCATTCTTATGGATATACAGATGCCTGTGATGGATGGTATTGAAGCGACACGGGAAATCAGACGTATTGAAAAAGAAAATAATCATATCAGGCGTTCACACATAATTGCCATAACCGCCAACTCAATTAAGGGTGACAAAACAATTTGCTTTGAAGCTGGTTTCGACAATTACATCAATAAACCATTCAACGTTGAAAAAATCCCTCTCCTGATGGGCAAAGTTGAACACCGGGAGGCAGGAAGCCAATCTTGATCCTTTTGTTTCTGTTTTTGCCTTTCATCCGGCACAAAGATTTAACTTTGGCCGATCAATGAGGCGTAATAAACATGCATATCAGTCACATTCCATTAGCTGAGCGATTAAGGCCAAGCAGTCTTGATCAATATATCGGACAAGAGCATCTTGTGGGCAAAGGAGCTATCCTCAGGCAAGCTATTGAGAACGAACGCATTCCTTCAATGATACTTTGGGGCCCGCCCGGGGTTGGGAAAACAACACTTGCATTTATCATTTCCAAACAATTAAAACGCAACTTTTTTACACTAAGCGCCATCAGCAGTGGTGTAAAAGATGTAAGAGAAGTCATTGAAAAAGCCAGGATGCTGCCTTTGCCTCCTGTTCTATTTATCGATGAAATTCACCGTTTCAGCAAGTCACAGCAGGATTCTCTATTGGGTGCTGTCGAAAAAGGATTGGTAACCTTGATTGGAGCAACCACCGAAAACCCGTCATTTGAAGTCATTGCGCCCTTATTGTCGCGATGTCAGGTATATGTACTCAAATCAATGGACGAATCACATCTGATTGACTTGATCAATAAGGGTGTATCAATTCTTCAGATTGATTACCAAAAAACGATCGAAGTAGAAGAGAATGAATCAATTATAAGAATAAGCGGTGGTGATGGGCGCAAATTACTGAATGCACTTGAGCTTGTTGTTGATATTCTTTCTCAGAGCACATTGGCTAATGAACCAATCAGGATAACCAATGAAATTACTTCCCGGATAATACAGAACAATCTGGCAAGGTATGACAAGTCAGGTGAGATGCATTATGATGTGATTTCAGCTTTTATAAAATCCATGCGGGGCAGCGACCCAAATGCGGCGGTTTACTATCTTGCCCGGATGGTGGATGCCGGGGAAGATCCATTGTTTATTGCACGCAGAATGCTTATCCTGGCATCAGAAGACATTGGCATTGCAAATCCGAATGCTTTGCTGCTCGCTAACAGCTGTTTTGATGCAGTTAGTAAAATCGGGTGGCCTGAGAGCCGTATTATTCTTGCTCAAACAGCCATATATCTCGCTTGTTCTGCTAAAAGTAATGCTTCCTACCTGGCTATTGAAAAGGCTACTGAACTGGTTGAGAAAACCGGCGATTTACCCGTACCAATTCATTTAAGGAATGCACCCACCCGGCTTATGAAAGAACTGGGATATGGCGATGAGTATAAATATGCTCATGATTTCGAAGGAAACTTTGTAAATCTCGAATTCATGCCTCAAAATCTGAGCGGGAGCCGCCTGTATACGCCTGGTGATAACCTGAGAGAAAAGGAAATCAGGCAATATCTCCGGAACAAATGGAAAGAAAAATATGGATATTGAATCCATTTTGATAAATCCTGCAAACATTTTGCCACTAAATGTGTTTATAAAAACAAAACTCATTATGAAATCAATCATTATCTCTCTGCTGTTTTTCGCCTTAACAACATCACTATCAATGGCCCAACAATCATTTCACGAATTTAAAGTGAAGGATATCGATGGAAACGAATTTTCATTCGCCTCGCTAAAAGGAAAAAAAGTTATGGTTGTCAATACTGCATCAAAATGCGGCCTTACTCCACAATATGAAAAACTTGAATCCCTGTATAATCAATATGGGGGCGACAACTTCGTCATTATTGGGTTTCCGGCAAATAACTTTATGGGTCAGGAGCCCGGAACCAACGACCAGATAAAAGACTTTTGCACATCTGAATATGGCGTAACTTTCCCGATGATGTCGAAGATATCGGTAAAAGGCGATGATATGCATCCCTTATATAAATGGTTAACATCGAAAGAGTTGAATGGTTTTGAAGATTCGAGTGTAAGCTGGAATTTTCAGAAATACCTGATTGATGAAAAAGGTAATCTGGTTAAAGTATTAAGTCCCAGAACCAATCCACTTGACGAAGAAATTACGAATTGGCTGAGCAGTAAGTAGTTCAGTATTATCCAAAAGTGCCCATAACCGAACCGCCATCGTGACTTATGGTTTGTCCGGTTACATATGCAGCCAGTGGTGAGAGCAGCCATGCTGCCAAACCGGCAAATTCCTGTGCCTCACCCATTCTTCCAACTGGAATTAGTTTTTCGAAGTGATCTTTGGCTTCAGATAAGGTGATCCCCTGAGAAGAAGACATTTTCTGAAACAGCCTCTGCATTGCGGCTGTGTTGTGGTAACCGGGAGCCATAACATTCACAGTAATATTCTCTTTTGCTACTTCACCCGACAGCGTTTTGGCGAAGCCAACAACAGCTAGCCGCAATGAATTGCTCAATGCAAGATTTTCGACCCTTTGTTTAACCGAAACGCTTTCAATAAACAGCAACCTGCCATATTGCTGTTTTCTGAATAATGGCAGAAAACGCATGGTTATCATCAATTTCCAGCGCACCAGTGAATGCCATCCTCCATCCCAGTCGTCGATATCCGTTTCCAGAAACGATTTTGCGGGTGGCCCACCTGCATTGATTACAATTCCGGATATCGTGTGTGTTGAGCAAATTTCCATCAATCTCAACTGGGTATCAACTTGAGTTATATCCCCGCAAAGTGTAACCAGATTATCTTTGGCTACTCTGGAAAAATCGTCAAGTACTGATTTTGTTCTTGCAATGGCAATCACCTTTGCCCCTTCCTGAATCAGTTGTTCTGCAATGGAACGACCAAAACCACTCCCTGCTCCACAAACAACAAACCATTGATTTTCGATGCGTAAATCCATTTGACGCGTATTTTTTAAAAGGTCAAAGTTACAAAACAATGCATAGTTTGAACTTAGTTTCGGAATTATGGGCCTGAGATTAGCGCATGGCTCTATATTGATTAAATTTGCCGGCTTCTTGAATCATTTACCAATCATCAGTAATGACAGATAATATTCGTAAATCAACAGTAACAGGTTCTATTGCCATTGGGATTTCGGCCATCATGTGGGGTTTCGATGGTGTGGTATTAACACCCAGGCTGTATAATCTGGATGTAAGCTATGTGGTTTTCGTTCTTCATTTATTGCCATTTCTGCTGATGAACTTATTTCTTTTCAGAGAATACCGTCACCTGAAACAATTTACACGTGCCGATCTGATTACTTTCCTGCTGATCAGCCTGACTGGCGGAGCCATTGGTACGCTTGCCATCGTTAAAGCATTGTTCTTGCTCAATTTCAATCATTTATCTATTGTAGTGCTGTTACAGAAACTTCAACCAATATTCGCCATTATCTTAGCAACTACCTGGCTTGGTGAAAGGCTCAAAAAAAGTTTTGTTATCTGGGCATTGCTTGCTATTCTTGGTGGCTATTTTCTAACATTTGGATTTTCAACACCTGATCTTCAAGCCGGCGAGAACACTGTTTACGCCTCTTTGCTTGCTCTTTTAGCTGCTTTTTCCTTTGGCAGTTCTACCGTGCTTTCGAAAAAAATATTATCCAAATACAATTTCGTTACTTCTACTTTCTATCGTTATGGTTTTACATCTTTGATCATGTTGTGTATCATGCTCGGATTTGGCAACTTCGGGCAAGTTGCGCTGACTACAGGGTCAAACTGGCTTTTTATAGGAATCATAAGCCTGACAACGGGCTCTGGTGCAATATTCCTATATTATTATGGCCTTCGCAATGTAAAGGCTATCATGGCTACAATCAGCGAGTTATTGTTTCCTGTCTCAGCAGTTTTATTTGACTACCTGATCAACGACAGCTTGTTGTCGCCCTTGCAATGGATAGCTGCAGCAGTTATGGTTTATTCCATTGTCAGGTTGAATGCATCTGCTGTTAAAAGTAAAAGTGCCTGATCTTAGATTTGTTATTGTTTAGTTTCGGATTTCATCTGCGATATATTGGCCAAACCTCATCTGCGATATATTGGCCAAACCTCATCTGCAATAAACTTGCCGGTGTTCTGATTTGTTTATCACCTCTCATGAGAACACCTTGTGATTTTTGATCATATTCGCTATAAAATTTCGTATCTTTGTGTAAGTCCGGATAAAGCCTTCTGCCAAGGCAATCTACATTTGACTGTAGTCTGGATAATTATTAATTGGTGTGTATATGTCAATTTATACTTGATAATAAGTAAAATACAAAAACATGAATGAAGAATTAAGTCATGTATTCACGGGATCAGAGATTGATGCCGATTTTATTCAGAAATTATTGGAAGAGAATGGTATTGGTGTATTAAACCGCAACACCATGCAGGAAAGCCTTATTGCCGGATGGGCTTCAGGAAGCCCTGAAGATGCCTGTCAGTTGTATGTTGAGGAATTCAATGCCATCAAAGCGGCCAAAATCGTTGCAGATTATTTGGCTAACAGGTAAGGGGAGAAACAGATGCTCTTTGCCGACGATGGTTTGTACCTTAATCCGGTTTATCCGGATAATGCACGGAAAATCTTCAATGCCATTTCATCCAACAGGGATTCCCTGAGTGAATATGTAAGTTGGGTTAACATCTTACATACCGAAGAGGATATGTGGCAATGTCTGATGCAGATGGAGCAAAAAAAACCAAGATCATATCTCTTTGAAATATTACATAAATATTCGTTTGCAGGCCTTATAAGTGTTCAGTCTATCGATCACCAGATCAGGCAAGTTGAACTGGGATACTGGTTACTACCTGAATATCAAGCCAGAGGACTCATGTCGAAATGTATTAGCGCTTTGACATTTTACTTATTCAAGCATTCTGATATTGAAGAAATACATATCAGAATTATTTGCAATAATCATTTTAGCAAAGCTGTGGCCTTAAAATCAGGTTTTCGTGCAGTCGAACAGCCAAAACAAGAATTAGACAATGGAGTTGAATTGTTTGTCCTTACGAAGAATGACTGGTTACAATATATCTCTTTTTGATGGAAAATTGTCTCCACCTTTATTTTGTTGTTGACGCTGAACTGCGCAGCAGTTGCGATTTTCATGAATCTGTATTCTCTTCGGTTGACCGTGTTTATGAAATCATCCGTATCGTTGATGCTAAGCCCCTCTTTCTGTCCGAACACATCGAAAGATTACAATTTTCGTGCTCTCAATCAGGAATTGCTCTGGATGTTAGCCCGTCTGGCATCAAATCGAAATTAAAAATTCTGTTAGAGTCAAACAAGGTTGATATTGGCAATATTAAGCTGGTAATCAATAATCAACATAAGATTGATAACTGGAAACTTGCCGCATGGTTGGTTCCTTATTCATACCCTGACAGTCAGTTGTACGAGACGGGGGTTCGCTTGTCATCCATTCATCTGCAGCGAAATGATCCGAATGTTAAAGTTCAGGATTTGCATTACAAAAACCTCGTTCAGCAAAAGCTGGCTGAATCGGGTGCACATGAACTATTGTTGTT
>DITE01000115.1 GCA_002422725.1 Bacteroidales bacterium UBA6192 | reverse complement strand
TTTGTTTTTGAAAAACATAACCTGCTACTGTTCCTTGAGCAAAAGAAGCTGATGAAATCAATGATATCAGATACAAAAGGAAATGTTTATACATAAATCTATTGTTGAATTTTCACTTCAAATTCCATATATCCGTCTGACACTACATCTGCGTGGACGATTTTGATCAAACCATATTTTCCATCCATGGTTTTGAAAGGAACAACCCGACCTGAGAAAGCATATTTGCATAATCCACTTACATTTCCAGCAAGGTAAGCCGTGACCAGCAAGCTGTCATTGAGTGCATCATCAAAGGAACCAGGCTGTATTAATTCATTATCAGAGGTATAATAATCATAAAGCGTCAGATTTCTGTTCAGCCAATTTTCGATTTGCGGATAGTGACCTGTTACCGAACTGCTACCGGAATATGCGGGGCAACACAAGGTAGGTGACATAATTCCTCCTGTCATGTAAACGAACCCTACGAGGTCAATCAAGTCTTCCTTACCATTTACTGATTCCTGACTATATGCAATTCCAGTGTGAAGATCAAGAAACTGAGGATAGATTGTGTTGTGCTGCATTCCAAGTTTAATGGAAGGAGAATGAAGTATAGGCCCATAGGCTGAACCTTCACCGAGATTAACAGTCAGGGATTTAACTGCAGAATCACGGTTGGCATTCATCACCATAAATTGCCAGACCTCTGTTTGAGCACCTGATTTCACAGCGTTAAAGGTGAAATCGAGTCCACCACTTTCGATAAACATTCCTTTGTCAAGTTCAACGATAAGCTGCTCATCAGCCAAACGGCTGATTCGTAGATTTGTCAAGGGAGCACTTCCTTCGGTGGCAGTGATCCCAAATGAAATTTTTCCACCAATCGGAATAGCATCTTCGTTTGACGTATAATCGCCTGTTTTAAGCACCAACAGGGGAGGATCTGCTGTCTTTTTTATTTCCTGACAGCCAGACAAAAGCATTACGAATAGAATGGCAATAAGAATGCGGGACATAATATGAAAGTTTATGCATGACAGTTTTATGTCATAAATTATCAATACAATGTTTAAGTGATCAGAATCCTTTTATCAATAAATGGGCTCCTGCTTAAAATTAAAGATTTTGCACCTTCATGAAATCGCGGCAACAATCTCTATTTTGTCTTATACTCTAACTCGACATAACCAGACACGCCCTGACTTACATCCATTACTTTGAAAATGCCAAAGGTGCCATCAGCTGTTTTAAATGCATATATGTCATTGATTTTTAGATTTTTTACCTTCCTGTTACCACTGGTTACTGTTTCATCATAATAACCCTGGATTATGGCATCGCCATCTGCAAGTTGATCAAACTGTTCAATTGACAATTCTGTTGCAGGAACAGTAAAATAGGTTTGGTTTTTTACAGTCCAGTTTTCTGGTGCGGATTCTCCTGTGAAAATGCCATTAATTCCGGTACCGGGTGCTGCAATAGCAATGTAGTTTCCACCTTCTTCTTCATAAAAGCACAATATGTCAATCTTTTCCTGATTTGAAGCAGCAGCATCCTGAGCGTAAACAGTTTTAAAAGCTACTGAAAGAAAACCTCCAATCTCTACATTGGTTTGAGCTCCTAGTTTTGCCACATTTTTACTCGGTGTCTCTTCGCTTTTTTTGCAGGAAAAAACACAGATAGCTAAAGCGAATAACAAAGCTGAGATTTTAAAATACTTGTAAATCATACGTTTAATTTTTTAAATGGTTATTAATAGCGACATGCATAAAATTGCATATCGGTGACAAATTTAGAATTATATTTTAATATCTCTTATGATTAAGACACGAATTTGAAAAAAAATGAAAGGAAAATGCAAATAATTCTATTACAGAATGAATCCAGGTACTTAAACTCCTTTCTTGCTTCTCTATATTGGACGGTACATATTGATCCTTAATTTGTTGTGAGAAGTTTGCAAACTGGACTTTGTGCTTATCGAGTTCAGGATTCAAAAATCTTTCTGAGCTCGATTTGCATTATTTCGGACTTTTCACGAAAGTATGGTTCCGTTTCGTTGTAGAGATGGTCAAAAAAATCCACCAGTTTTTCTCCTTGTGGTGTAAGAACTGTTTGACCACCTTTTTCTCCTCCCCGGCTTTTATCGATGAGTTTTACCTGAAGTTTTTCTTCAATTTTTCTTAGGTTATCCCATGTTTGACGGTAGCTGTAGCCCATTTTTTGAATTGCGTTTTTTAATGAACCATGTACTTTGATTGCTTTGAGCAACTGCCATTTTCCTTCGCCTAAAATACTTATGCCTTCTGAAGTTTCGATCCAAAATTTGAAATTGATTCGAAGGTCTTTTGGATTATTCGCCATTGATCATTGGTTTTTAGCAAAGTTACTTCAACTTTTTGAAGCATTAACATGTATAAACCTGTTGTGACATGATAAAACCGTAAAAATATTATCATTGGCAGGCATATCCTTATATCTGAAACATTATGCGACAATTACGAATTTTAACTATAGCAATACTTTGTCCTGTGAACCCTCTTGACTTATGATGAATAGAGCAACTACAAGGTTGTTGACCTTAGGTTTGTTTTCATTAATTATCAAAATTCAACAGTTTACTTATTTTGCAAGTGAAAGACATTAGTTTAGTCAAGATTACGAACGAAGTCATTGAAGAATAAAATTTGAGGTCAACATTTTTTGAATGAGATTTTTATTGAAATTTGCGACTTGCATTTTCATTCATATCCCTATTCAGCATTTTATGAAGACTATATCTGAGATTCTACTGTCATTATTAATCCTTATCAACCTAACTGCCTGCAAATTTGTCCATGATGCAAAAAGTGGTGCCACTAAATCAGTTTCGATGAATGGAAACAGCTTGTTTCATCGGATGCCTGAAAGAAAAATGAAAACAGGTTCACTTCAGATTGAGGGTGAAATTTTAGGAGCCGGTGAAATAAAGCTGGATGGATATTATAAAAGAGAAGTAATCACAAAGGAGGTTGTGATGACCAATGACAGTATCCTGTTTATAGGTGCATATAGATACAAAGGGTATTCACTTTTCGATCTTATTAATCCTTATATGCTTCAGAAGAAAAATGAGGCGGTGTTCAAACCACAGATTGATGCGTATATTATTGTAGAAAATGATGAAAACGATCGGGTTGTATTCAGCTGGTCGGAGATTTTTCATACAAGTAATCCACATCAGGTTTTGCTCGCCACCGAAGCTGCACCCATAGTGCCCTATAGAAAAGAAGTGGATTATCCTTTTAGTGAAACCTGGAAAATGGTGGCAGCCAATGATTTATATAGCCACAGAAACCTTACAAATCCCACAAGGATTATTGTCCGCACTTTCGATTCGAAAGAATACACAATAGACCGTAATCTAAAATCAATGTATAGCCCTACAATTGAATTGTATATTGATTCAACATATCGCGTTATTTCTGCAAGATCCGACACTTTTGATAAAGTGAAATATCTGACAACATTTTATGGTATGGGAATGGGATACCATCCGGTGGATTATTTTGAAGGCGCACCTTTGCAGAAATTTTTACCCGAAACAATGCCTTTCAGAGTAGATTTTGCCAGAGACGGCCTGGTTTGTATGGTGGGGATAGATGGTTACCGAACTATTTTCAGCTATAGTGAACTGTTTAACAGGATGGATCAGGTTCAGCCTATACTTTCAACAAGAGAAAATAACAAGGATGAGGGCTATTTCAGGATTTATCTGCCTTCCGATTTTTTTGCTGACCGTTCGGTGAAATCAATAAAGGAAATAGTATTCTTTCAACCTTAGTTTTGTTGATTTAGGCTTTACATTCCTGCAAGATCCGGGGATATTTCGCAATAGTAAGGATAGTGGTCGGATAGAACAACTGGGATTTTTTTTGCGTTAAGTGTTTTAAGGCCTGGTGACACAAAAATATAGTCTATCCGCAGAAAGGGAAGCCGTCCTGCATAGGTGCTGATGAATCCGTTTCCTGACGCCCGATGGCTATCAGTAAATCCAGCTGACACCATTTGTTGATAGGTAAATGAGGACGGTGTATCATTAAAATCGCCACAAACAACTGTTTTCATATCAGAAACAGACAGTGTCTCAATGAGTGTTTTCGTTTCACCAGACCTTTTTAGAAATGAGGAATTTAGTTTGCCAAAGAGGGTTTTGCCATGGGTTTTCACTAGCTCCCTATCTGTGAATGAAGCTTCACCAACAAAATCAATTTCTTTTTTCGCGAGGCCAAAAGAAATCAGATGTGCATTGACAACGCGGATTCTTTCGCCGGATGGTAAGGATAATTCAGCCATAAGTGCAAGCAGTCTCCCGTTCTCAAGTCTGACAGCTTTCGTTTCATATAAGGGATATTGAGATAAAATCAACATACCTTCTTTCTTTTTAACCATGCCCTTCCAGTAGTTTTCATAATAATAGTGATCAAAACCACTGTTGGCAACAAATTTTTTCAAATCAAGTTCGCCATCATTCGACCAGGATTTAAATTCCTGCAAACAAATAAGCTGGGCATTTGAACCAAGTAATACCGATGCGATCTGATCAGTGATCATTATTTTATCCTGTTTTGCTTGTGAACCATAGAAGAGATGCAGGTTGTAGGTGAGTATTTTAAGTGTACCTGATTCATTGGAAGATTTGTTTACAGGAAAAAATGCACCCAATAGATTCCAACTTAGTATAATCATGGCTAATGGCAGAAGCGAAGTCCATTTTCTGAGGAAAATATGAATAATAAATAATATCAGATACAGGATGAAAAAAACTGGAAATAGTAATCCGAAATGCTGGATGTAAGTATGTTGAACAGGGTCGGTGAAGGGGGCCATCAATGAAAGTGCACCAGCAAGACAGCATATCCAGGTTATCGTATTGATAATTATGCTGAAGGCCTTAGCAAAGAAAGAGGCTTTGGCTGGCATTTGTACTCTATTTCTTTTTATTACTGGTTCTGAATAACAATTCTTTATCTCTGGAGGTCAACGTGTTGTATCCTGATTGAGCAATCTGATCTAGTATGCGGTCAATTTCTTTCTGTTCGGCAACTCTGTTTCGGTTGTACTCATCATCATTTAAAGGCCTTCCGCCAGGTTTTGCCCTGTGACTTGTCTTCATCCTGAAAGAACCGGATCGATTCGAAAAGCCAAATATATCGATGTTATTTTTAAGCATACTAACATAAGCAAAGCCCCATAAAGCCCCGCCTAGATGGGCTAAGTGGCCACCCGGGTTATTTCCCATGATGCTGAAGAAATCAAGAATAATGTAGGCGATTGCCAGGTATTTAAGTTTCACAGGACCAATAAGCAGCAGATTGACTTTGTAATGCGGAACGTAAGTGGAAATACCCACCACGATTGCTAGTACAGATGCGGATGCACCAATGGCAACCGACAGTCCGATAGTTTGACTAAACACAGGAAACACATTAAACGAAACGATAAACACGACAGCACCAGACAAGCCTCCTGCAAGGTAAGTCCACAGAAACTGTTTTTGTGATAAATATTGAAGAAAAACTGTTCCGCCAAAGTATAGCACCATCATGTTGAATAACAAGTGCAGCAATCCTTCGTGGACAAACATGTAAGTGAATATTGTCCAGGGTTTTAACAACAACCGGTCAATAGATGATGGTACTGCAAGCCATTGTCCGAGGATAGATAGACCAGTTTGGTTATTACCGTTTTCAACAACAAAAAGCCAGGCAAACAAGCTAACAATATAAATCAACACAAATACTGAAAAGTTAATCAGGATAAGCTTAGCAAGAATGGAATTGCTTTTAAAAAATTTCCGAAAAGCATCCACAATATCTGTGTTTTGATCTCCAAGCATATAGAATCAATGAAATCGTTTCTTCTTCCAATATCTAATCAATATATACCCAAAAAGCATGCCACCAAGGTGGGCGAAATGAGCCACATTGTTACCAGGCCGGTTCATCACACCTTCGAATAATTCAAAGGCACCATAAATCATCACAAAATATTTAGCCTTTATAGGAATAGCGAAGTATAGGTAAATTACCGTGTTGGGGAACATCATTCCGAAAGCCAGCAGAATTCCGAAAACAGCTCCTGAAGCGCCCACCACAACGGATTGATTTAGGTAAAATTCCTTATAATCAGCCATAAAACGTATAGTACCCTGCATTGCCTCTGCATTATCTGGGTTAATGGACAGGGTGCGGATATGTTGTTGAAACAGTCTGAATTCATTCCAAATGGAGCCAGAAAACTCATTTATACTGAAAGTGTGCGTTGAAGTAAATGATGCCAATGCCTCAATGTCATGTGTGCTCAGGAAGTTATCAATCTGATTTATGGTGGGTGCAAGCTGAAAGTGAATCCAGATAAGATAAACAATTCCTGCCCCAATGCCTGTAACTAAGTAATAGGTTAGAAATCTTCCAGGTCCCCAGACATTTTCGAGGGCATTGCCAAACATCCAAAGCGCAAACATGTTAAACAGTATGTGTGCAAAACCACCATGCATAAACATGTAGGAAACAAACTGATAGGGCATGAAGTCGGTGGCAAAAATATAATGCAGCCCCAGAATATTGGTGAGATCAATGTTGAAGCTCCGGTCGAAAGTAATTGTTGCCAGGAAGAATAACCCATTGATTATTAATAGATTCTTTACAACTGGTGGCAATACCTGAAACTTTGACGGTTGATAATGACTCATTTTATATGATATTTCCGGTTTGTAAAATTATCAGAATTTAGAGAATAACTCAGCAAAAGACAGAATAACGAGTGTTTTTCTGCCATCCGGTGCAGTTTCAGGAACCATGCAGGCAAAAAGGTTATCGACCAAAGCTGCCATTTCCTGATCGCTCAATGTTACACCATTTTTTATTGCCATTGACATTGCCATCGAACGTGCAAGATTAAGCTTATTGTCGATGTTAATATCAGTCTTGTTTTTTTTAAAATTCTCCAGGATAACCTCTAACTGACTTCCCGGATCATTGATACTCAGACCGGCTGGTGAACCATTTACAACAAATGAAAACTGACCAAGGTCTTCGAAATGAAATCCTAGTATTTCAAGATCATTTTTTAACTCCCTTAATAATTCTGCATCAGCCGGGTTAAGCTGAATCGTATGTGGAAACAATTCCTGTTGCGAACCAGGATTGTTACGGCTTAGTTGCTGTAAGAATTTTTCATACAATATTCTTACATGGGCAAGATGCTGGTCGATCAACATTATTCCTGACCTGATCCGTGTTAAAATATACGATTGCTTAATTTGCAAAAATCTGGTTGAACCTTCTGTTTCAGGTTTGTCGATTTGTTGTTTGGTTACTGTTTGATCAGTTGTATCGTGCGGCAGTTCATTTTTCTTTTCTTCAAATAGTGCCCGCCAGTCATCATTGCCTGCTGGCCGGCGAAAATCGGAACGCGGGGGTTGGTTGTTAAATGGGTTGAATGCAGGATCAACGGGAATTGTGGGAGCAACCACGGGTCGGTTTAACCTGCTGATTTCTCCAAAATCAATTCCGATTTCCGGGTCAACATCAAAATCAATCATTGGGCTAAGATTGTATTGACCTATTGATTTGCGCACTGCTCCATGCAATATGGCATAGATCAGCTTAGTATCTCTGAAGTTCACTTCAGTTTTTGTCGGATGAATATTCACATCAATCTCGGCCGGATCAACACTGATGTTCAAGAAGTAGGTCGGAAAACTATCCTTGGGAAGCAGCTCCTGAAAGGCATTCTCAATAGCATGGTGTAAGTACGGATGCTTTATGAAGCGCTTATTCACAAAAAAATACTGTTCTCCTCTCGTTTTCCTCGAAAATTCAGGTTTTCCGACAAAGCCATCAATCGAAACGAATTCCGTTTTTTGATTCACTCCAAGCAGTCGTTCGTTGTACACCTGACCAAAAAGTGCTACAATTCTTTGTTTTTGATTACCAGCATATAAATGATAAATTTCTTTTTCATTGTGAGTCAGATTAAAACCGATTTCAGGGTGTATCATACTTACTCTGAAAAACTCATCAAGGATATGACGCATCTCAATTTGATTCGATTTCAAAAAGTTGCGGCGAGCAGGAACGTTATAAAACAGGTTCTTAACCAATATGATTGTTCCGGCTGCACAAGAACAAATCTGTTGATCTGAAACAACTGATCCCTCGATCAGGATTTTGGTACCCCATTCATCTTCCTGTCTTCTGGTCCTGAGTTCAACTTGCGCAATGGCAGCAATGCTTGCAAGGGCTTCGCCACGAAATCCTTTGGTTCGTATGGCAAACAGGTCATCTGCTTTTTTTATTTTAGAGGTTGCATGTCGTTCGAAGCTCATTCTTGCATCGGTAACAGACATTCCACAACCATTATCAACAATCTGAATTAAAGTTTTGCCTGAATCTTTAATCAAAACATCAATCTGAAGTGCTCCGGCATCAACTGCATTTTCCAATAATTCCTTCACTGCAGATGCAGGACGCTGGATTACTTCGCCAGCAGCAATCTGATTGGCAACTGAATCGGGAAGAAGCTTGATGATATCGGTCATAAATGGTTGATGCCTTGTTAGTATCCAATACCGAAAGCCTTAAGCATATTCTCAATAAACTCGGTAAAAAATATCAGATAAACTGTTGACAAGGCAACAAAAATAAAAACCAGAGAGATGAACCGCTTGTAGACAGGGGATTTGTTAGAAGCATCATGTATGCGCCACCGGGCAGCCATGCGGGCACGAATAGCCTCTTCGCCTGAAAGCGTGGCATTTAGCCCTTTGGCAGCTTTTTTAGCTTCTAAGGCAGCCTTTTCAGAATCAAAATATCGCGGGCGGTAGCTGAATCGTCGTGGCTGAGCTGTTCTGGATAGGATAAACTTCATGATTTACAGTATCTTATTCATATATCTAACTGTGTAAAACATTACAAAAATATCGTTTTTATGCGAACTGACCTTCATTGTAAGCTGGCTTTTTATACTTTTGATTGGTCAATCTTCATGAATTCATTCATCAGCTAATTTTTATGAAAGAGCAAGTTGCCACGTTGGAAAAGTTAATTGTTGTAGGTGATCGGGTGTTGATAAAGCCAAAGAATCAGCCTGATAAGACCCACGGAGGGTTGTTTTTGCCACCTGGTTACAAAGATAAGGAAGAAATCCAGAGCGGTTTTGTTGTAAAGTGTGGGCCAGGATACCCGATTCCATTTCCTTCGGACGATGATGTTGAGCCATGGAAGAAACAAGATGACAACACCAGATATATGCCGCTTCAGGCAAGGGTAGGCGATCTGGCAATTTTTCTGCAGAAAGGGGCTATTGAAATCGTGTACAATCAGGAAAAATATTATATCGTGTCCCAGAATTCTATTTTACTCCTGGAACGTGACGATTTTAATCTGGAGTAATGTTGCTGATGAAAAGGAAATATACAGGATTGTTGCTCGTAATCGGGATCTTATCAGGTCTTTGCTTTTTTAGCTGTCAACATCCTGCTCATGTTGAAGAACAAATGCCCAGAGCTGTAGTTCATGACATACCTCAATTTGCTACTGGCTTTCGTATTGTTGTGGAAAATGGGTTCAAAAAACTGATTATATTGAGCCCTTGGGTCGACGGACAGGAACTATTCAGCTGCTATATTGTTCCGGATTCCATCAACCCTGATTTGTATCCCGATAGCGGACTGATTGTTAGAGCTCCACTGAAGTCGGTTATCAGTTTGTCGGCTACCCAATGGATGGGCTTTGTGATGCTTGATGGCATACAGGCAGTAAAAGGCATTTCGGAGGCTTCATTTGTAACAAACAATCTAGTCAGGCAGCGGCTTGACTCAGGTGAAATAATTGAAGTTGCCTCGAATGCAAGCTATAAGCCAGAGTTGATGGTAGGGCTGAAACCAGATGCTGTTTTATATTCCCCATTTCGTGTAGGGATACCCAACGTATTAAGTCAGATTCATACGATCCTGATACCATGGCCCGACTATTTTGAAAATGACCCGCTTGGAAGGGCAGAGTGGATTAAAGTATGTGGGGTTTTGTTGCAAAAAAGCCAATTGGCTGATTCCATCTTTGATAATGTTGTTCAGACTTATGACTCATTAAGGATATTGGCACGAAAAGCCGAAAAACGCCCTACGATTTTTGCCGACAAACAATTCAGCGGGCAATGGCATATACCCGGCGGCCAGAGTTATGTGGCGCGCTTATTTGCCGATGCCAATGCACAATATCTATGGGCTGATAATGAATCTAATGCCAGTTTCCCACTCGACATTGAAACAATTGTTTCCAAGGCTGCCGAAGCAGATTTCTGGCGCATTGCTCATGCAGCACCTGATGATTATTCATATGACTTACTAGCAGCTGAGTATGAGTTGTATAAACAGTTTAAGGCATTTCAAAACAAAAAAGTAATTTTTTGTAACACCTTTAAAACAGCTTATTTTGAGAAAGGCACTTATGAACCACACAAGCAACTTGCTGATCTGATTTATTGTATGCACCCTGAATTACTTCCTGATTATCAACCGGTTTATTATCAATTACTTCAATGATGGATAAACAGCGGAAACACTGGATAAAGCCAGGTTCATTTATAATTTTATCATTGGTTCTGGCTGGTTTGTTTTTGCTTAATCTGATTTCAGGATCAGTATATATTCCGATTAATGAAGTTTTTAGCATACTTTTTGGCGATTCCGGAACTTTCAAAGCAGCGAATGAGATCATCGTGGGAGATTTTCGGCTTAATCAGGCAATTACCGCCATGTTATCCGGAGCAGGGCTTGCCGTGGCAGGTTTATTGATGCAGACCCTGTTCCGTAATCCCTTGGCCGACCCATCCATCCTGGGTATAAGTTCAGGAGCAAGTCTGGGTGTTGCTGTAATGCTCATGGTATTGGGATCGGTAAGTGGAAATGTTGCTGTGATTTCTGGTGTTTGGGGTTCAGTTGGACTTATCGTTGCGGCTTCGGTTGGTGCTTTTCTGGTTTTGCTCCTGATCCTTGCAGTAAGCAACCGAATTGGAAATATTGTCAGTTTACTGATTATCGGGATTATGATATCCTATATTGGCGGTGCATTGGTTGGTTTAATAAAGTATTATGGGCAGAAAGACGATGTTCATGCTTTTGTTATTTGGGGAATGGGAAGTTTTTCGAATGTCAGCAATTCAATTTTGCCGTTTTTCGGTTTTTCCTTGATCATCCCACTTCTCTTATCCTTCCTTTTTGTCAAGCCTTTGAACCTGTTGCTTCTCGGCGAAAAATATGCATCCGGACTCGGTCTCAAAGTAAAAACAAACCAATGGTTAGTGTTGCTCATCGCCGGATTCCTGACGGCGGTAGTAACAGCTTTTGCCGGGCCTGTGGCATTTATTGGACTTGCCGTGCCTCATTTTGCCCGAAATCTTTTCAAAACTTCCGGGCACAGTATCCTTTTGCCCGCTGTTGTTTTAATCGGCGCAATACTTGCATTGTTCTGCAACTGGATTGCACGTTTGCCGGGGTTTGATGGTAATTTGCCCATAAATGCTGTAACTTCACTGATCGGAGCACCAATGGTTATTTGGATAATTATACGTAGAAAAGATATTTACCGCAGCAATTCATGAACAGCCTGATCGACATAAAAGCGCTTGAGATTGGCTATCGGCTGTCAAAAAGTAAAACAGTGAGTTTATTGCCTCCGGTTAATCTTCAACTGAAAAGGGCTGCAATAACAGGTTTAATCGGGGTAAATGGTTCTGGAAAGTCAACTTTATTGCGAACGTTGGCAGGAGTGCTTATCCCACTCTCCGGCGAGATGCTCTTTGACAATTTCAATGCCTCCCATTTGAAACTAAAAGATCGCGCACGGTTGATCAGTGTGGTGCTGACCGAGACTATTGATGATCCTTATCTGAAGGTTATTGACGTGGTGGCTATGGGGCGTTATCCCTATACCGGATTTCTGGGAAAACTAGATAAAGCCGATTTTGAGATATGTTATCATGCCATGGAGAGCACTGGTATTATGCAACTGAGCCAGAGAAGGCTTAACCAGTTAAGCGATGGTGAAAAGCAAAAGGTTATGATTGCCAAGGCATTGGCTCAAGACACGCCCTTGATTTTGCTTGATGAACCAGCTGCTTACCTCGATTATCCCAGCAAGATTGAATTGATGCTCCTGTTAAAAAAGCTGACAATTGAACAACATAAAACAATCCTGATCAGTTCGCATGACCTGGAAATGCTTTTGCGCACTGTTGATGATTTGTGGCTGATAGGCAGGGACTTGCCTGCAATTCAGGGTATACCTGAACAATTGGTGATAGATGGGTTGATTAGTCAGTATTTTGGGACAGATGCAATATTTCAGGAATCCGGGCATCTCAGTAACCTGGGAGAATCTGATTCGTCCGAAGGATTTTATGTTGCCGGAGACGGGTTCAGGGCTCATTGGGTACGACACGCTCTGATCCGGACAGGTCGATTAATAAGCTATAAATTAAGTAGTAAGAATCAGATTATTATTGAGGGATCAAATTTTGAATACAGAATGAACGGTGATGTTGTTTTTAAAACCAGTATTTTTGAAGAGTTACTTATTAAACTGTCTGAAAATGAAAAACTATTTAATACTTAATACAGTATTTATCATGATTTTTCTGCTAACCGCATGTGATCACAAAAAAGAAACAGCCGACTACATTGTATTGAATGCCAGGGTTTATACCATTGACAGCATGTTCACCATTAAGCAAGCTTTTGCGGTTAAGAACGGTCATTTTGCTGGGATTGGTGACAATGAAGAAATTCAGGGAAATTTTACGTCGGATAGAATCATTGACCTGAATGGCTTAGCTGTATATCCGGGATTTAATGATGGTCATTGTCATTTTTATGGCTATGGTGAAAACCTTGTTCGATATGCTGATCTGAATGGAACAAAGAGTTTTGAAGAAGTGATTGACAGGTTAAAATTGCACCATTCGCTTTTCCCCTCTGACTGGATATTAGGCAGGGGATGGGACCAAAACGACTGGGCTAACCAGTCGTTTCCTGATAATCAGTTGTTAGAGAAGGAGTTTCCGGGTAAAAATATATTGCTTATTCGAATTGACGGTCATGCATCATTGGTGAGCAAAAGTTTGCTGAGAGCTGCTGGAATTGACAAAAATACCCGGATAAAAGGAGGGGAGGTTATTGTTGATCAAAACGGCGAACCTACCGGAATGCTGATTGATAATGCCGACTTGCCCGCCAAGGCATTGGTACCTTCATTAAGCCGTGAGGAAAAAATAAAGGCTTTATTCATGGCACAGCAAAATTGTTTTGAAGTGGGCCTGAGTTCAGTAACTGATGCCGGACTATCAGCGGAAACGATTGATATTATTGACGAGTTGCACACTACAGGTAGTTTGAAGCTGAAGTTGAATGTGATGTTGAATCCCGACACGGTGAGCATGGATAGATATATGAATGCAGGGCCATTGGTCAAAGAGCGGTTAACAGTCAGGTCAGTAAAGTTATATGCTGATGGGGCTTTAGGATCGCGTGGTGCCAAACTGATCGAACCCTATTCAGATGAACCGGGGCAAACAGGAATGATACTCCATGAAAGGGCATATTATGAAGAAGTATGTGCCAGGGCTTTCAATTCAGGTTTTGCAGTAAACATGCATGCGATAGGCGATTCGGCCAACCGATTTGTCCTGAACTTATATGCATCTTTCCTTCAAGACACCAACGACCTGCGCTGGCGCATCGAACATGCACAGCTTGTTCACCCAGATGATTTTCAGCTTTTTGGCAGATATAGCATCATACCTTCTATTCAAAGCACACACGCCACTTCGGATATGTATTGGGCCGAAGCCAGGCTAGGAAAGGAGCGGCTGAAAAGTGCTTATGCACAGCAGGAATTGTTAAACCAAAATGGCTGGCTGGTAAATGGAACCGACTTTCCGATAGAAAACATCTCCCCACTTTATACATTTTACGCAGCCATAAGCCGCAAAGACCTGAGCGGCTATCCGGAAAATGGTTTCCAACCCGAAAACGCCCTGAGCAGGGAGGATGCATTGCGGTCAATAACCCTCTGGCCGGCAAAAGGAGCTTTTGAAGAATCATTTAAAGGAAGTATTGAAGTGGGAAAACAGGCCGATTTTGTTGTGCTGGGGCAAGATATCATGACCGCAAATGAATCAGAGTTACCTGATATTAAGGTTCGTATGCTATTCATTCAAGGTGAAAAAGTGTTTGGTGATTAGAAATAATTTGTGGGTTCTCATTTCTAAGGATTAATCTGTTTCAGAGCATTATACAAAACCTCAACCGGATGCAGGGCTTTTTTGCCAGTACCATCTTTGATCTGGTGTCGGCATGAGGTGCCTGAAGCAACAATCAACGTTGATTCGTTTGCCTTCCGAACAGCTGGAAATAGCACCAACTCGCCAACTTTCATCGAAACATCATAGTGTTCTTTTTCGTAGCCAAATGAGCCGGCCATCCCACAGCAGCCTGATGGAATTTCTTTCGCTGTATAAGCTTTAGGGATAGCGAGTATTTTCAATGCCTGTGCTGTTGATGCAATGGCTTTTTGCTGGCAATGACCGTGATAAAGAATTTCTGTAGGATCCAAAGTGAATTGATCCTGTGTGATCTTTCCTGCATCGAATTCCTGGCAAATAAACTCTTCAATGGTGAATGTTCTTTCAGCTAGTTTTTTCGCGTCAATCACCAATTCCTGATCAGCGAGTTCGGGGTATTCATCACGAAAACTTAAAATAGCAGAAGGTTCGATGCCAATGATCGGCCCATCCATCTGTTTAAGCAAACGAATATTTTGGTTTACAATCTTTTTGGCTTTACGCAAAAGTCCTTTGCTCAGGAAGGTACGCCCGCTTACCAGATGGTTTGGGATGATAACTTCATAGCCCAATCTGTTGAGCAGCAATATAGCTTTAATGCCGATTTCGGTGTCGTTGAATCGTGTAAACTCGTCGTTGAACAGGAATACTTTCCCGCTTGGGTATTGTCCTTGTTGGCTTTTGAGATGCTTATTGAACCATTTTTCAAGGGTGGTTTTGTACAATAGGGGCATACTCCGACCGGGCTCAAAACCTATTGATTTCATGAGCAGTGGAGCGATCAGCTTATTGGACATGAAAAAATTCGTCAATGAAGGGAAAACACTACCTAACTTATTGATTGAAGAAATATTTGCGATCAAGCGCGATCGAAATGGCACTCCATTGGTATCGTAATAATGTTGTAGAAATTCTGCCTTTAACTTCGTAACATCAACTGAGCTTGGACACTCTGATTTACAGGCTTTACAGGAAAGACAAAGATCCATTACCTCATAAACCTCGTGATGGTCAAAAGGATTGAGCTTTTCAGAATTTGTTAGAAATTCGCGTAAAATATTGGCTCTGGCTCTTGTTGTGTGTTTCTCATTTCTGGTAGCCATATAACTCGGACACATAGTTCCTCCGCTGATTTCGGTTTTACGGCAATCAGCTGAACCATTGCACTTTTCTGCCGCCCTCAGTATTCCCTGATCATGTGAAAAGTCAAATATTGTTTTGATTTCTCTATTTTGCTTACCGGGAGAGTAACGAAGCGATGTATTCATCCTGGGTGTATCAACAATCTTATTGGGATTGAAAATATTCTCTGGATCCCATGCTTGCTTTATTTGCTTGAGGAGCTGATAGTTATGTTCGCCAATCATGAGTGGAATAAACTCCCCTCTGAGGCGGCCATCACCATGCTCGCCACTCAGTGAGCCTTTATACTTCTTTACCAACAGTGCAGTTTCTCTGGCGATTGTATAGAATAGTTCTACATCACCCGGATCTTTGAGGTTTAAGACAGGCCTGAGGTGAAGTTCACCAGTGGCGATATGGGCATAGTACACACAGCTTTTGCCGTATTTTGCCAACATTGCATCAAATTCAACAATATACTCAGGAAGCACAGCCGGGTTGACGGCCGTATCCTCAATTATCGGCACAGGTTTGGCATCACCGGGCATATTGTTTAGCACTCCCAGACCTGCTTTCCGCAAATCCCATACCTTGTTCATATCAGGGCCTTTTACCACCGGAAAATAATATCCGAAGCCGGCTTCGCGCATGGCTTTTTCCATGGCCGACACTTTTTCATCCACCAGATTGAAACTTTCTTCGGCAAATTCAACAATCAGGATGGCTCCGGGATCTCCCTGCACAAAAAACCTGTTTTTGCGCTGCTCGATGTTCTCTTTTGTGAGATCCATGATCGTTTTATCCATCAATTCGACCGATACAGGCTTAAAAGTCAATGCTATAAGATTTGCTTCAAGTGACTGTCGGATTGTTTCGAAATGTATGCAAACCAGTGCTTTGGCTGAGGGTGGGAGGGGTACAAGGTTAAATTTGATTTCTGTTGTGAATGCCAGCGTGCCTTCGGATCCAGACAGCAATTTACTGAAATTGAATTTTTTACTTGTTTTTGAGAATGGTTCTGTTTCCAGCAACAGGTCAATAGCATAGCCGGTATTGCGTCTTTCGAGGCTTAAATCGGGGTATTCCAACTTAATTTGTTCCTGGTTAACTGGATTGGATAGTATATCCCTGATGTTGCGGTAGACTTCCCCTTCTCTGTTTTGAAGCTTGCATTTGTCATGGAATTGCTCTAACGATAATTCTCCAAAAATGGCTTCATGGCCATCACTCAATAGAGTTTTCACTTCGAGGGTATGATCGCGGGTACTTCCGTAGACCAGGCTATGCGCCCCACATGCGTTATTTCCAAGCATTCCACCCATCATGCAGCGGTTTGCTGTGGAAGTTTCCGGTCCAAAAAAGAGTCCGTGTGGCTGCAGAAACTTATTTAATTCATTTAAAATAACACCGGGCTGAACCCTTACCCATTTTTCTTCAACATTCAGCTCAAGAATGGAAGTCATATATCTTGATACATCAACGATTACGCCATTTCCAACAACCTGCCCTGCCAATGAAGTTCCTGCAGCACGCGGAATCAGTGAAAATTTTGTTTCGCATGCAGCATTGATAATCATACGGATATCATCGTCATTCCGGGGAATAACCACAGCAAGGGGCTTTTCACGATATGCTGAAGCATCAGTGGCGTATATCAGGCGTGTGGCTTCATCAATATAAATATCACCTAAAAAAGTGTCTTTAATATCGTTAAGCTTTTTATAAATGGCTGATTCCCTCATTATTGCTTTTTATAATTCATAGTTTAAAAAATCCAATAAATTGTAATGCTGGATGCCTCTGTGCGTATTGCCCTGAAAATCATCCATCGATACTACAATTTTGGGGTAGTTGTCCTGAATTTTCTCCAGGTTTCCAAATTCGCGGGCAATTGTTTTGTCATCTTGCAACAGGTAACAAACCTGCACATATATAAGTTCACCCTTCTTACTGGCAATAAAATCAATTTCATTGTTACCTGTTTGGCCTACCTGTACATCAAATTCATGACATTTAAGGTGGTGAAAAACAACGTTTTCCATAATTTTGCCAATATCTGCCAGCTTATAACTAATGAGCGCATTACGAATGCCTATATCTTCGAAATAGAACTTTTCGCCTATTTCGAAAATGCGCTTGCCGACGATATCATAACGCGGCACACGATGCACCAGGAAGGCGTTGGCAAGGTGATTGAGATATTGAATCACTTGTGAGGCAGCAATGGCAGTGCGTTGTGATTTTAGGTAGGCACTGATTTTATTAGCTGAGAACTGTTGTCCGATATTATCAGCCAAAAAAACCGCCAGGTTTTCCAGAAAAGCGGTGTTCCTGATGTCAAAGCGCATAATCACATCGCGAAACATGATTGTATTGTAAATCCCCTTCAGATAGTTGAAAATGATTTCTTCGTCAAGCGGCAGGTGTTTCAGGTATGGAAGCCCTCCAAACCTGATATATTGCATCATGGATTGACGCTCGTTTGGCAAATTGTGAAATTCAAGGAATTCATTAAATGACAAGCTATTAATCCTGAATTCAATATGCCTTCCTGAAAGGTGTGTGGCCAACTCGCCCGACAATATGTTGGCATTGCTGCCTGTGCAATAAATGTCGTAAACGGGGTTTAGCAGCAAGCTCCTAAGGGCGTATTCAAAGTTTTCAATTTCTTGTATTTCATCAATATAAATGTTGTTTTTCTTGCTCTCGCGTGTTTGTTCCAGAACATGGCGGTTCAGGTCATCAGCAGTTTTGATGTGCGCAAACTGTAAATCTTCCTTATTGATATAGATGATGTTGGCTTCCGGATTGTTTGCTTCGGCTTCCTGCATCAACTGCTTCAAAATGAATGATTTGCCCACACGCCTTTGGCCGGTCAGCACCTTTATTAGCTGCTTGCCAACAAAAGGGTTTATGCGGTCAAAGTATAGCTTGCGTGGGATGATTTCGTTATCCATTACTGTATTTCTGTAGTTTATATGCTAAAAAACGACACAAATATACAAATGTTTAGCATATGTGCTAAGAAAATCTGTTTTCAGAAAACTGTTTATGCTTCACGATACTTTATCAGTGCTCTCAAAAATCTTATCTGCTGATTTTGCGATAAAACCGGAATATAGTTTTCCGTCCGAATCGGGATACCTTTTGGCAAACTCATAATAGCAGCCTGGTATTTCCTTTGTTCCTTCAATAAATTCCACCTGAATCATTTCCGAACGAATGCTCGATTGTTCGAGAAGCTCAGCCGGAGTCCCTTTAATTTCACCACCCGAATCATTGATTCTGAATCCATTGTTCTTCAGTAACTGATTTACTTTCTCAACTGTATCATGTTTCTTTAATCCATTCACACTCACAGTGAAATGGTTGGCCATAAACCCGTTAACATAAAGCCATGCAGCATACTCCGATTCAATCCGGAGTTTTTCGTAAACCTCGTAAGAAGGGGTTCCCCAAACACATCCGCTATAAATCAACTCGTCTGATTTCAAAATATCAGCTGGAATTTTGTCAACAATTTCCTTTACAGTCTTTTGTAGAAATGGGCTAAAATCAGCCGTTATGAGCTGCGAAATAAACACCCTTGGACCGCC
>DITE01000101.1 GCA_002422725.1 Bacteroidales bacterium UBA6192 | reverse complement strand
GTTCTCCATCAGCAATCAGATCTGGGATTGATATTTGATGGCGACGCTGACAGGGTAATGTTTATAGATGAAAAAGGCGGTTTTGTTTCACCCGATCTGATCATCGCTTTATTGGGGCATTATTTTTTCGGCGAGCAACAGAAATCAGGGAAGGTGTTGCAGGACATCAGGAGTTCGCGGGCTATTGGCGAATATCTGCAAGCCAACTTTGGTGCAAAAGTTGAAACATGGCGGGTAGGTCGTGCTTACGGCGCTCAAAAACTGCGTGAAATTGACGGCATTTATGGTGGTGAACTTGCAGGGCATTATTATTTCAGAGACTTTTATTATTCAGATTCAGGACTACTTGCCGCGTTGATTGTGTTAAAACTCGTCGCTCAGTTCAAAGCCAATGGGCTAACTATGTCACAAATAATAGGTAATATTTCATCCTATTACAATTCGGGCGAGATAAATTTTATGGTGAATGCCAAAGATGAAGCAATGCATGCCGTTGTTGACTATTACAGAAGTTTGTTAGAACCTGAAAATTACTATGATTTTGATGGTTACAGACTTGATTACAAGGACTGGTGGTTCAATATCAGACCGTCAAACACCGAACCATTTCTCAGGTTTATAGCCGAAGCAAAGAGCCATGAAAAGCTTCTGGAGATTGAAAAAAATGTGAGGGAAATCATTAAAAAATTCGACACTTAATCTTTTCTCAAATTTTGAAGAAACTCATTTTCATATTGCTTTTTCTATCCATTACTTTACACCAAACTGCCCAGGTTATCGATACTAAGGAGCTTTCGGACAAGAGGAGATTGAATTTTTTTTTGGTTAGCAGCGGGGTTTTGTATGCCGGCAGCATGACAGGTCTGTATTATTTATGGTATAAAGACTATCCTCAGAGTAGATTTCATTTCTTCAACGACAACAAAGAATGGTTTCAGATGGACAAACTTGGCCACGCCACAACAGCTTACCAGATTGGGCGTATTGGATATGATGCAATGTCGTTTAACGGATATAAGGAAAAACATGCTGTTTGGATTGGTGGTTCACTGGGTTTTGTCTATCTTACAGCTATTGAAGTATTGGATGGCTTTTCGGCAGAATGGGGTGCTTCGACAGGCGATCTAATTGCCAACACCTTGGGCACATCATTGTTCATTAGCCAACAACTGCTTTGGAATGAGCAAAGAATAAGTTTGAAATACTCTTTTCACACAACTCAATACCCTTCATACAGAGATGATCTGCTTGGAAAAAATAAATTGACGCAGGCACTGAAGGACTACAACGGACAAACCTATTGGGCATCTGTCAATATTAAATCATTCCTGAGCCATGAAAGCAGGTTTCCATCGTGGTTGAATATTGCTTTTGGACATAGTGCAGATGGCATGACAGGAGCCATGACAAATCCTGCCGAAGTTGATGGCCTTCCTGCACCCCACTTTGACAGACACAGACAATGGCTGATTTCAGCTGACATTGATCTGAGCAAGATCACTACCCGGAATACTACCCTGAATTATATTTTGAAAACACTGAATTTCATCAAAATACCTTTTCCGGCGATCGAGTATAATCGATATGACGGGCTAAGGTTTCATCCTCTGTATTTGTAAACCAACATAGTATACTTTGAAAATTTCTATTCAGGTCTGCTTTTGACCGAAAACCTTATTTTTGTCAAAAAAAAACATGGTCCGGTCATTTACATTATTCATTTTTACTTTCATTTTTCTCCTTGCATGCAAGGACAGGGTGTCTGAGTCAAAGAAGTATCTTCACGAAGGGGTTAAGCTGATGTATGAGTCAAAATTTGCAGAATCTCTACAAATGATGGAAAAAGCAATCAGTCTTGATCCGGAATCATTCGAAGCATATTATCATTACGGAAATTGTTTGCGAAACCTCAGACGAAACACCGAGGCCATGGATGCTTATAATAAAAGTATCAGTCTGAATAGTGAATTCGCTGAAGTATTCTTTAATCGCGGACTGCTCAGGGAACAATATGGAGATAGAGAGGGGGCCTGCGAAGATTACAAAAAAGCTGAAGCCCTTGGAAAACCCAATGTAAGCGACAAAACCCGGATGTGTTTTTAGCGGCTGTTAATCAGGTATTTTGGGTCTTATGTCATCAAAATCAACAATTCATACACAATATTTTGCCCAACTGATTATTTGGGACTGGAATGGTACCCTGCTGAATGATGCCAATGTGTGTGTTGAATCGATTAATATGCTCCTGAACAGGCGAAACAAAGCACTTATTGATAAGAATACGTATCAGAAACTGTTCACTTTTCCGGTCAGAAACTATTATGAATTGATCGGATTCGACTTTGCCGAAGAAGTCTTCGAAAAACCAGCACTCGAATTTATGGATCTATACACCGCGAAGGTGTCGGAAGCCAAACTTCAACCCTGGGCGATAGATGTTCTTATAACACTAGCCAGTAGAGGTTTTAAACAGGTTATTGTTTCTGCTATGGAGCAGAAACTTCTTGATAAGTTGCTCGAAGAGAATGGGATTAGAAATTTGTTTCAGGGCATTCATGGCATCGACAACCATTTTGGGCATGGAAAGGCAGAGCTTGCCAAGAATATGATCAGCCAGATGGGAATTGATAAAAGCAAGGTAATTTTTATTGGCGACACCATTCACGATCTTGAGGTTTCAAATTCTATTGGTTGTCCATGTATTATTTTTCCTGGCGGACATCAGAGCATAAAAAGATTGAAAGAGGCAATAAAGGATTACCCACGGTCAACAATTGTGGATAATCTGTTGAAAATTCCAGAAATAATACACTACCGCAACACCCCCATTTCATAGTTTTCTTCATAGTCAAGTTTACCTTCCTCGGTAAAATACATCCACTTCCCATTTTTCATACCATTGATATACTGTCCTTTAATCTGAGTTACTCCTGAGGCATAAAAAAACTGAATCGGCCCATCCAGCAGATCATCCCGATAGCTTCCTTCGACGATCAACCCAACCTCTTCAAAATACTTCTGCCAACTGCCATTTTTTT
>DITE01000011.1 GCA_002422725.1 Bacteroidales bacterium UBA6192 | reverse complement strand
ATTTTTGTGCGGATATCGCCCTTTGCCACATCATCTATGGTATTGAAAACGGTATTTTCCTCATCGAGCAAAGAAGCTTCATTCTGGGCAAAATATCCAATCTGGGTGTTGTGGCCTATGGTGAGTTTCCCCTCAAATTCCACCTGGCCCATCAGACACTTTACCATGGTCGATTTTCCTTCACCATTCTTGCCTACAAAAGCAACCCTTTGCCCGCGTTCGATGATGTATGATGCCTTAGAGAACACAAGGTGATCGCCATACCGCTTGGCCAGGTCTTCAGCGATAACCGGATAGCTTCCCGCCCTGGGCGAAGGGGGAAACCTGAGTCTGAGCGCAGAGGTATCTTCTTCGTCAACCTCAACAGCCACCATTTTTTCGAGCATCCTGACACGCGACTGCACCTGATTGGTTTTCGAATAAGTGCCCTTGAACCTGTCGATAAAATCCTGGTTGTCGGCAATGAACTTTTTTTGCTCATCGAATTGCTTCTGTTGCTGTTCGCGCCTTTCTTTGCGCAGCTGCACGTAAGCCGAGTATTTAACCTTGTAGTCGTAAATCCTGCCCAGTGTTATTTCGATGGTGCGGTTAGTGATGTTGTCCACAAATGCCCGGTCATGCGAAATCACCATTACAGCACTTGAACTGTTGATCAGGTAGTCTTCGAACCATTGAACCGATTCTATATCCATGTGGTTTGTAGGTTCATCAAGCAGAATCAGATCAGGTTTTTGAAGCAAAATCTTGGCCAGCTCGATTCGCATTCGCCATCCTCCGCTGAATTCACTGGTGGGGCGGCCAAAGTCATCGCGCGAAAACCCCAGACCAAAAAGTATTTTCTCGACCTCTGCATCAAAGTTTATTTCTTCGATGGAGTACAATTTCTCGCTTAGTGCCGACACCTCCTCAATCAGTGTAAAATAACTATCTGATTCATAATCTGTTCGTTCAGTAAGCTGACGGTTGAGCTCCTCAATTTCTTTCTCCATTTGGTGAATCTGGGCAAAAGCCTGAGCTGCTTCCTGAAAAACTGTTCGTGTGTCTTCGGTCAGCAAATGTTGTGGCAGATAAGCAATGACAGCATCTTTTGGAGCTGATATTTTACCGCGTGTAGCCTGTCTGACACCCCCGATAATCTTCAGCAAAGTTGATTTTCCTGCACCGTTTTTGCCCATCAGGGCGATCCTGTCTTTTTCGTTGATTGAAAAAGTAATATCCTTGAAAAGGGTTTTGCCCCCAAACTCAACTGTTAATCCGTCAACTGTGATCATCCGATTTTTTTAATGAGCGGCAAAGATATTGGAATTTTATGAGAAGGGCAGACTGATGAATTGGAGCAAGGCAGACAAGATTTGAGCAGGAGGCGAAACAGGTTGAATTAGTCGTGGTGGTAAGGTTCGCCTTTGCTGATGGTGAGGGCGCGGTAGAGTTGTTCGAGAAAAATCAGCCGGACCATCTGATGCGAAAAAGTCATTTTCGACAAGGATAATTTCGATTGGGCACGTGCATATACTTCCTCCGAAAAACCATATGGGCCGCCAATAGCGAAAACAATACGCTTGCCTCCTGCCAGGATTTTCTTGTCGAGCCAGCCCGAAAATGCACGTGAATCCGGATTCGGCCCATTTTCATCAAGCAGCACAAGTTCGTCAGAGTTGTTGATTGTTGCCAGAATCAGATCAGCTTCAGCTTTCTTTTGCTGCTCGATTGAAAGGGTTTTGCGGTTTTTTGGATCGGGTATGGTTTTGAGCTCAAATGGCAGATAAAACCTGATGCGTTTCACATACCTGGCAATACCTTCTTCAAGATATGCTTCGTCTGTTTTGCCTATGGTAATGAGCAGTATTTTCAATGAATATCAATTTCGGAGCAAAAATACCGGATTTTCTTTTCCCACATAGAGATGTATTCCAGTCTGCAGCAATTTTTCACTATCCCAAACCGATAAATTCCTACCTTTGCCCCTCAAAAATAATGCCTAACATCTATGTTTGAAGGTTTAAGTGAAAAACTCGAACGTTCCTTTAAAATACTTAAAGGTCAGGGACATATAAGCGAAATCAATGTGGCTGAAACCCTCAAGGAGGTGCGCAAAGCCCTTCTCGATGCCGACGTCAGCTTTAAAATTGCCAAGGACTTTACGACGACAGTTAAAGAGAAAGCTCTGGGTCAGAAAATTCTGACCTCAGTGTCACCTGGCCAGTTAATGGTTAAAATAGTTCATGACGAGCTTGTCGAGCTTATGGGTGGCGAGCATGAAGATATCAACCTGAAAGCCAATCCGACCATCATTCTGATCGCCGGTTTACAGGGTTCCGGTAAAACCACTTTTTCGGCCAAATTGGCCAATTATGTCAAGCGTAAGAAGGGTAAACAGCCTTTGTTGGTTGCTTGCGACGTTTACCGTCCGGCTGCCATCAATCAGCTGAAAGTGCTTGGCGAACAGGTTGAAGTGGATGTGTACACCGAAGAAGATAGCAAAGATCCGGTTTCAATTGCCCGCAATGCCATTAAGTATGCCAAAGAAAAAGCATTAAACGTTATTATCATCGACACAGCCGGACGTCTGGCTATTGATGAGATGATGATGAAGGAAATTGCTGCCATCAAAAGTAGCGTGAATCCCCACGAAATATTGTTTGTAGTGGATTCAATGACCGGACAGGATGCAGTGAATACCGCCAAAGCTTTCAATGATAAACTTGATTTTGATGGTGTTGTACTCACCAAACTCGATGGCGATACCCGTGGTGGAGCTGCCCTGACCATCAGGTCTGTGGTCAACAAACCAATTAAGTTTGTGGGTATTGGCGAAAAACCTGATGCTTTGGACGTGTTTTATCCAAAGCGAATGGCCGACAGGATTCTCGGTATGGGCGACATAGTTTCGCTTGTGGAACGTGCTCAGGAACAGTTTGATGCCGAAGAAGCTAAAACCCTGCAAAGAAAGTTGCAAAAAAATGAATTTAATTTCAATGACTTTCTGAAACAGATCAATCAGATCAAAAAAATGGGGAACATCAAAGACCTGGCTTCGATGATACCCGGCATGGGAAAAGCAATGAAAGACACAGACATTGATGATGATGCATTCAAAAATATCGAAGCCATCATTCACTCCATGACGCCTGCCGAACGCGAAAATCCCAAACTGTTGAACGGAAGCCGCCGCAAACGCATTGCGGGTGGGAGCGGCACAGATATCGTTGAGGTGAATCAACTCATCAAACAATTTGAAGAAACCTCCAAAATGATGAAGATGATGACTGGCGGTGGTCCACGCAAAATGATGCAGATGATGAATCAAATGAAAAAAAGAAGGTAGTTTCAGCTTGATAGTAAACAAATTGTATGAATATAAAGCTTATTGATGGTAAGGCCATTGCGGCTGAGATAAAGAAGGAAATAGCCGTCGAAGTGGCTGCTATGATCGATGCCGACATCGAAGCGCCTCATCTGGCAGCAGTCATTGTTGGCGAAGATCCTGCCAGTATGACTTATGTTGCATCAAAGGAAAAAGCATGTCAGGAAGCCGGAATTACTTCCACAGTTTACCGATTGCCTTCATCAACAACTGAGCAGGAGCTATTAGGTATTGTTGAGTTCCTGAATAATGACCCTGATGTGGATGGATTTATCGTCCAGTTGCCACTTCCATCGCATATTAACACTGACCTGGTGATTGAGGCCATCGAACCTGCAAAGGATGTTGATGGATTTCATCCCCGCAATGTAGGCAGAATGACTCTTGGAATGCCAGCTTATCTGCCAGCAACACCTTTCGGCATTGTTGAACTGATCAGAAGAAGCAACATAACTATCGAAGGGAAACATGTGGTTGTGCTGGGACGCTCCAACATTGTGGGCACACCGCTCAGCATATTGCTTTCAAGGAAAAACGAATACGCCAATGCCACCGTTACTTTGTGCCACAGTAAAACCACAAATCTTGCCGAAATTACCCGCCAGGCCGATGTGCTTGTTGCTGCCATTGGAATAGCCGGATTTGTTCATCCCGACATGGTAAAAGAAGGTGCCGTTGTGATCGATGTAGGCATTCATCGGATCATAGATACCCATTCCCCAAAAGGATATCGGCTGACCGGCGATGTGGACTTTGACGCTGTTCTGCCAAAAGTTTCACGCATTACACCCGTTCCGGGTGGTGTTGGCCCTATGACCATAGTATCGTTGTTGAAGAATACTTTGCTTGCCTGCAAAAAAGAGGTGTACAAGTAATGAGAACGATTTCTTCCATTTTTCTGACCTTCATCTTTTTAGCAACTATTCTGTCAACATTTGCCCAGCAAGCCGGATGCACCGATCCTTTGGCAACAAACTTCAACGCTGCTGCAGTTGAGAATGATGGTTCCTGCCGTTATTTGCCTGTTTTTCACAACCCTCCCTTTGCTTTTGAGTTGCCCGCAAAGGTTAGCGAAACTTCTGGTTTGGTTTTTTATCACAACAAACTGTGGACAATTAACGACAGTGGAGGCGATGCCACCCTCTATGCTATCGACACAGCAACACATGAGATTGTCAGAAGGGTGAATGTTTCCAATGCCGTAAATGTTGACTGGGAAGAAATAACCATGGATCAGAACTATTTATATATCGGTGATTTCGGAAACAACCGCGGTAACCGCAAAGATCTTGCAGTGTATCGTATTGACCTTGCTCATTTAGCAGGTTCAGGCGATTATACTGTTGAGGCGGAGAAGATTCGTTTTCATTATCCTGAACAAATTGACTTTAAGGGTAGTAATAACCATAATTTCGACTGTGAAGCATTCGTTTCTTACAATGATTACTTGTATTTGTTTACAAAGAACCGGGGTGATCAGTACACCCAGCTGTATCGACTGCCTTCGGCGCCTGGTAAGCATGCTGCAAGCCTGATTGGATCGTTCAATAGCGTTGGTCTTGTTACTGCTGCAGCATTAAACACAGAACGGATGGAGATAGTCCTGCTGGGCTATGTTCAAAAAGTATGGACACCATTTCTTTGGATACTGTTTGATTTTGAAGGAGATGATTTTTTTGGTGGCAACAAACGACGTATTGATCTGGCAAATCTATCAACCACACAAACCGAAGGTATATGTCTTATTGATAGTATGAATTATTTCATATCGTCCGAAAGCAGTCCTACTTTTTCGTCACGGGTTTTTCGCTTTAATGCTGCACCCTGGATCGACCATCTTGATACAAACAGCCGGCTTCGTCCCATGAAGGGTGCTCTTATCCGCCTTGATGAAGCCGCATCTGATTCATCAAAATTGGTTCTCATTATAAGTAAAGCACGGACAGGAAAGTCGAGAGTTGACATATCCGATGCCACAGGAAAAGTTGTGTACAGTGTTCCTGTAATCATTGAAAAGGATGCATTTTATCTGGAAGTCGACACAATAAGGATTCCTGAAGGAAAGTTTATAGTAAGTCTGATTAATAACAGACGAATTGTTAGTCAGGAGTTTGCGAAATGATAGATTCAAAAAATACCGATAGTCTGTTAGAAGGTGGAAGGAAACTCCCGCTAATGGAGGAGTTTTACACCATTCAGGGCGAAGGGCACAATATGGGAAGCGCAGCCTATTTTATTCGCATTGGCGGTTGCGATGTGGGTTGTCATTGGTGTGATACCAAGCCTTCGTGGGATGCAAAAAATTTTCCTCCTGTTGATGCTGATGAAATCATTGAGCGGGCAGCCCGCTTTCCTGCCATGACAGTAGTAGTCACAGGAGGCGAACCGTCGATGTATCCCTTAGCGTATTTTACCCGGCGACTGAAAGAAAAGGGTATCAAAACAATGGTAGAGACTTCGGGGGCGCACATCCTGACAGGAGATTGGGATTGGATTTGCTTGTCGCCCAAAAAAAATGCGCCTCCAAAACCTTCTATTTATACGAAAGCGCATGAGCTGAAGGTGGTTGTTGAAAAACTATCCGATCTGGAGTGGGCCGAAAACAATGCCAGGCATGTTTCAGATCAATGCATATTATATTTACAGCCTGAATGGAGTGTTTCAGAAAGAATTATGCCCTGGCTCACCGACTATGTTATGCAGCACCCACAATGGAAAATAAGTCTCCAAAGCCACAAGTATATGCAGATACCATGATGAAAATACTGGTTCTGTTACTTTTTCTTCCTTTCTTTGTTATTTCACAACAATCAGATTATCAATTGACTTCAGTGTCAAAAAAAGCAATCACGCAATACAAGAAGGCAGAGAAAGCATTTCTGGACGCAGACAGGGCAGGGGCTGAAAAATACCTTACAAAAGCAGTAAAAGCCGACAGCCGATTTATTGAAGCATGGTTGTTGCTTGGCGATGTTTACAGCGATCTGGCCAAATTTGATAAAGCTGTGGCATCGTATGAGAAAGCAATTTATATTGATCCTGATTTCTTTCCACCAGTTTACTACTTTCTGGGGCGGATTCACTATCAATTTGCAAGATATGAGCTCAGTGAACTCAATCTGACAAAGTTTCTCCAATTTCAAAACATTTCACCCGAAATGCACTCCCTTGCCGGTGACATGCTTCAGAGAGCTGTTTTCGCGCGTCAGGCAGTAGCCAACCCGGTTGACTTCAACCCGGTCAATCTGGGGCCATCGGTTAACAGCAGCAATGATGAATACATGAATGCCATTAGGCTTGATGGTGACGTTTTGCTGTTTACACGAAAGCTGAGTGGAGAAGATAATGTTGGTGGTAATCCGGTGATCAATGAGTATTTCTTTACCTGTTATCGGAGTGGGGATGTCTGGCTTCCTGCCAGTGAGATGATTACCAACTGGTTAATAACAGATAATATGGGTGCGCTGACCATGTCGGCCGATGGGCGCAGACTATATTTTTCAGCTTGCGGATGGCCCAAAGGCTATGGCAGTTGTGACATCTACGAATCCAATATGGAAGGCATACAATGGTCAGAACCCGTAAACATGGGCAATTGGATAAATTCGGGTCAGTGGGACTCGCAGCCATCGATTTCGGCCGATGGAAAGGAAATGATTTTTGTGAGTAACCGCAATGGCGGAACAGGTGGCTCCGACTTATGGATGAGCCTTATGTTGCCCGATAATCGCTGGAGCCGGCCTGTCAACCTCGGTTCTGTTATCAATACAACTGGTAATGAGATGGCACCCTTTTTGCATCCTGACGGTAAAACTTTGTATTTTTCCAGCACGGGTCATATTGGTTTGGGTGGGGCTGATCTTTTCGTGAGCCGACGCGACGAAAGTGGCCGATGGGGAACTCCTGTAAACCTGGGTTACCCTATCAACACCTCAGGTGATGAGATCAATATAGTTGTTGATGCCTCAGGGAAACAGGCTTACATTTCTGCCATACGCGAAGGTGGTCTTGGAGGATTCGATATTTACAGCTTTGAGCTGGAAACCGGATTGCGCCCCATGCACGTTTCATATGTAAGAGCTGTGGTGTCGGATGCAACGAATGGATTAAAGTTAAAAGCCGATTTTGAAATCACTGATTTGAATACGACTCAGCTTCTTATCAGCGGACAATGTGCTTTGCCAGAAGGGAGTTTTTTGGCAGCACTTCCGTCAGGAAAGGATTATGGACTGCACGTCAGGCATAAGGGATATGTTTTCTATTCGGGTAATTTTGCCCTGAAAGATGAAAGTGAAATTTCTCCCTATCTGCTCAATATTGCGCTAAACCCTATTCGCAGTGGGGCAAGCCTTGTTCTTCGTAATGTGTTTTTCGACCACAATCAATCGGTCATTCGCCCCGAATCGGTCGACGAGCTTTCGAAACTGGTTACTTTTCTGAACGAAAATCCTATGCTGAGGATCGAACTCAGTGGTCATACCGACAATTCAGGTGACGAAGCCTACAATAAAATCCTTTCAGGGAAAAGGGCCGAAGCGGTGCTTTTGTTCTTGCAAAACCGTGGTATAGCTGAAAAAAGGTTGTCGGCCACAGGATATGGGTCTGCTCAACCCATTGGTGATAATGAAACAGAAGAAGGCCGGGCAGAAAACCGCAGAACGGAAATGAAAATTATTGATTAGCCTTATCTTAACGCTTTGCCTGCATGCTCAGTATCTGGCGCAGGAGCTTTGTTTTCACTTCAATATCGTTGGTTATGGCATGGACCGAAATGGTGGCACCCGAAATGGCATCGATTTGCTTTCCAATGGCAAGACTTTCATTTCCCGAATAGCCCCTGAATTGTTTTAACCAACCTACGGAACTGATTTCATGCCCGTGAGAGGCTTGATAATTGAATACCCTGACGTGCTGAACAACCATTTTCGCGTTGTAAATAACATAGTATTCAAAATACTCATGGTCAGTACGGTCATCGTTAAAAGTGGAAATGGAACAGCCGCCAGCACGGCAACTGTTCACTTTTCCAACATAAACATAGTACAACCCATTGCTTTTCTCCAAATCACCTACACTGTAAAAACTCCCTTCAGACATTTGTGGCTGATTTCCGGCAGCTATTACAGTCAACTCTGCAAGCTCAATTTGTTTTTGCCCACTTATCCGGGCAAGGTCTTTTTTAAGAGACGAAGGCAGTTTCTGCTCAGCAATAAGGATTGCCGGCATCAGAACAAATAGCTTGATTAGTAAGTGAAATGTCATGATAATTGTTTAAAACATTACACCAAAACCTGCGTTAAACACCTTGCCGAAAGTGTCGGAAGAGGCTGGTTTGACAAACTGCATATCCACTTTTACAACTGCACCCTTGGCAACCATCCAGCTTAAACCGGTGGTTAGTGCTGTAACTTCATTGGCTTTTGATCGGGCGATGCCTGTTTCTACACTGTTCTGTGTGTCGTAAAACTCATACCTGATAAATGGAACAAGCTCATGCTGTGTTGATTTCACAAAACGGAGCACATTATAACCAGCCTCCACATAATAGCCTGTTAACGAACTGCCAAGATCATTCAGGTTTCCATTTGCGTCAGAAGTGAAATGGTTGTAGGCCAATGTGTTGGATATTGATGCATAATAGTATTGCCCGCGGAAATGCCAACCACCAAGCTGATAACGGCCATCAAGCCCGATCATCGACATGCCAACTACCGATGAGTCAGCTTTTGCTTTGGCTGCGTTGTCAGATTTATCCAGATTGTTGTAAAGGGTGCTCTGGGTGTTACCTATGTAGGCCGAAAGACCCAGATTTAGCCCACGGATGCCATAATACTCTACCTTTCCGGTTAAGTTAGGCGAACTGATATAGGATTCAGCTCCTTTTTGGCGCCCGCTTCTGAATCCATTTTTTCCATTTAATCTTGCGGCTCCATCGTAGCCATTAAAGCCATTCACCAGATAAAGCTGGTATTTCACTGAAGCCGGCAAATAGTTACCGCTTATCCCGAAACCAATTTCCCTCCATGTGCTGGGGCTTATTTTATTATCGATTAAAGGCCTCTCGACACCATTGAAAGTAGTTGGTTCGTGAAACTCATTGACGATACCCATCGGAATCAGCAACAAACCTCCCCTGAAGCTGATATACTGATTCAGTTTGTATTGCAAAAACGCTTGTTCTACATACAGCTCAGATACATGTTCGTACTCAACTTCGGTGATAAACTGAACTTTTTTGCTGAAATTGTATCCAAGAAACATCACAAAACGGTGTACATCGAGTGCGCCGTTTTTTCTCAGATCAGCATCTAATGGTTGATTGTAATGCACCTCACCATAACCACCAATGCTCAATTTATTATCTGAATTAAGCATGATTTCAGCAGTGTTTTGGTACACACTATTGCCTTCATCATTGTTTTGAGACATGGCTGAAATAGCAAACAGGATCAGAACTAAACTTATCGTTAAATGTTTCATCTCAATATTTATTGGTTAATAATCATACGGCAAAAGTAAACCCTGGCCTTAAGCGTGGAAATACCAACAAGTAGGGATTTTTATACACTGCAAAAAGGAATGACTTCGCATAAAAAAACCGTACCATTTTGTTGACTGATACGGTTTTACGATGAAAAGGATTTTTTGATCAAAGGATCAGTCTTTCCTTAAAAGGTAAGAAGGTCATAAAGTCGGCATGATGAACAACGTAAGCCTCTACGGTTCTTTTAACCTGATCGCCTTCACCGGCATGGGCTGCAATGATGTGGCAGACTTCGGGAGGGCAACCAGCTTCTTCGGCAAGGCTAACACCGGAAAATGGATGCCGGATAAGCTTTCCGTACTTGCCGACAATGGCCTTGCCCTGAGCATCCAGTTCATACTCAAGTAGTTTGCCCACGTCAGCCAGAATGGCTCCGGCTATCAGCACATCCATATCACAGGTAAGTTCGCCATGGTACATTTCGTTGATCTTTTGCCCTGCGTCTCTGGCAATATGCACAACAGAACGTTTGTGGTCCATAAAGGTAACCTTCAGGTTTGGTCCACACAGCAGGGTAAATGGAATTCTGTTGAGGTCGGCGGGTGTAAGCACACTTCGCTGGAGCGCCAATTCCCAGGTTTTTGCTGTTTTGTTGCGCAGATCCTCATTGCTGATCCATTCGAGTTCAGGCCATAAAGCCAAGACTGCTTGATTCATATTCATTGGTTTTTAATTTTGAACATTTTGTAATGATACAGGCGGAAGACCCGATGCAGCAGTTATGTAACCATCATGCTCCGGACTCACGGCCTATTTAAGTTTGTTGATGATAGCATCAGCCATTTGACGTGTGGATGCAGCACCCTGATAAATCACATCAGGTGTTCCTTTCAGTTTCATCATGTCGTAGGCTCTGACTGATCCTTCTGCAATCACTGCTTCAACAGCTGAACGGATTCTTCCGGCCATCTCCATTTCATCGAGATGTTCGAGCATCATCACTGCAGAAAGTATCATGGCAATAGGGTTGACAATAGACGTTTCGTAGCTGGCATATTTTGGTGCCGAACCGTGAGTGGGTTCAAACACACCTATACCCGACTCGGGGTTGAACTGGGCACTGGTTGCGAATCCAAGTCCACCGATAAGTCCTGCGAAAGCATCGGAAATGATGTCTCCAAACATATTTCCGGCAACGATAACATGATAATTTTCCGGGTTTTTGGTCAGCCACATGGTCATGGCATCAATATTCACATCCTCGACCCAGATATTCGGGTACTCATTTTTACTCATTTCCTGGGCGATTTTGAGCATCATACCCGAGGTTTCCCGAATAACATTGGGCTTTTCGCAAACCGTAATTTTGTCAAAACCACGCTTTTTGGCATATTCAAACGCTGCCTTCACAATTCGGGTGGTGTATTTTTTCGTGAAGATACGGGTCGAAACAGCCAATTCGGGCCGCGGACACCAGGCAAAGTTTTGCTTAAACTTAGGATGCGACATCAGTGCATCGTACACCTGATCGCCAGGATTGGTCCATTCTACACCTCCATAAAGCCCTTCGGTGTTTTGCCTGAAAATCATCACATCAATTTCCGGTTCTTCAACCCCGCCGTCCTTTGTTCTGCGAATGAAGTTCAATGGATTGCCCGGCAAGGTTTTACAAGGCCGCATGCAAATGTCAAGGTCAAACAGCTGCCTCATGGTAACGATAGGGCTGTAGTATGTGAAACCTTTTCCCTGAAGTTCGGGTGCCAGCTCAGCAGCAGTTTTGTCTTTTGGCTTGGAGGTTATTGCACCAAATAGTGCAATTTTGTGCTTTGTAAGCAGTTCTATGGTTCTGTCTGGCAGCGGATTGCCTTCTGTGCACCAGAATTCCCAACCGATATCACCATTCACATAGTCTGCTTCGAAACCTGCTGCATCCAGCACGCGGATGCATTCTTCAAGTACCACTTTTCCGATGCCGTCACCAGGCATGGCTACGATAGTTCTTTTGGACATAAATATATCTTTTTTGGTTAATAAAAATTATTCAAAAGTCTGATATAGAATGAAATCTTTGCATTTCATCTTTAACCAACAAAAGTAGGCAAGACCATCCTATTGGCAAGCGGTTGAAATCAAGTTATAATGAGTCTAAATAAGCCTGAACGGTTTTCGTTGAGGATCAAAGGGGAATTGTTAATTTTGCAGACTATGATGGATATGAGCAAGCATGTGGAAGGACCTTTGTTCGCTTCCATTTCGGCAGTATGTCGCGAAATGGATGTGGAGGTGTATGTGATTGGCGGATACGTGAGAGACATATTACTCAAACGACGCTCAAAAGATATTGATGTGGTGGTTGTCGGAAGCGGAATTGATGTTGCACGTGCTGTGGCAGAGCGACTTGGCAAGCACACCGAAGCAAAATATTATGGACAGTTTGGCACTGCGATGATCAGTCACAAGGGCTGGGTAATCGAGTTTGTTGGCGCCCGGAAGGAGTCGTACAAACTGTTTAGCCGAAAACCAGAGGTGGAGGATGGTAGTCTTCAGGATGATCAAAACCGACGTGATTTTACAATAAATGCCCTGGCAATAAGCCTGAACAGGCATGATTTTGGTCTTTTACTCGATCCGTTTGACGGCATCCGCGACCTGGAAAACGGATTGATCAGAACCCCACTCGATGCGGACATTACCTATTCGGACGATCCCCTGCGCATGATGCGGGCGGCACGATTTGCAACACAACTTGGGTTTACCATCGACAAAGCATCATACGAAGCCATTATCCGGAACCGGAACCGGATCAGAATTGTTTCGCCCGAGCGGATTTCTGATGAACTGAACAAAATCATCCTTGCCAAAAAGCCTTCAGTGGGATTCAAATTGTTATTCGACACGGGTATTCTTCATATTATTTTCCCTGAAATGGTTGCCCTGCAAGGAGTTGAAACAATGCAGGGTAAATCGCATAAGGACAACTTCTACCACACACTCGAAGTGCTTGATAATCTGGCAAAAATGTCGGACGACCTGTGGTTGAGATGGTCAGCCATATTGCACGACATTGCAAAACCACCCACCAAGAAATTTGATCCGCTGCTGGGATGGACTTTCCATGGGCATGAGTTTAGGGGAGCTAAGATGGTTCCGCGCATTTTCAAACAACTCAGGTTGCCACAAAATGACCGGATGAAGTTTGTGCAGAAAATGGTTTTGCTTCACCTCAGACCTATCGTGCTGGCTCAGGAGATAGTGACCGATTCGGCTATACGCAGGCTGTTGTTTGATGCCGGCGACGATATCGATGCCTTGATGACCTTGTGCGAGGCCGATATTACAACGAAAAACGAGTATAAGGCAAAAAAGTATCGTGATAATTTTCAGCTTGTTCGCCGAAAATTGAAAGAGATTGAAGCAAAGGACAAAATCAGGAACTGGCAGCCCCCGGTAAGTGGTGAGCTTATCATGAAGGTGTTTGACCTCAGGCCCGGCAAGGAAGTCGGACAGATCAAGATGTTTATCCGCGAAGCTATACTGGATGGACTCATCGGCAATAATTTTGAGGAAGCCTTTGAGCTGATGAAAAAGGAAGGCTTGAGAATGGGCATGGAGATCAAGCAAGTGGATGTTGAACTAGG
>DITE01000083.1 GCA_002422725.1 Bacteroidales bacterium UBA6192 | reverse complement strand
AAACAGCTAACTATATGATTTTAAAAGAGCATTATTTGGGCTTGACAGGTTGACTATAGAATGTCCCCTCAGCCTCTTACTCAGCCTTCCAGTAAGTCAAGCCTGACCCTATAGGGATATTCCAAGTTTTCACCAATCATTATTACTCTTCATTGATTTCTGCATATGTGCAGTGAGGGAGCCAATCATGTTTCTCGCTGTTTCACTGGAAACTTCTTTCATGTGATTCCAAACACTTGTTCTATATTCAGCACCATCTGGTGCTTTTTCTGCGTTTGTCAACATTCCATAACTCAGTTGGTAAGGCTCTTTATAGCCAAACCATGCATTTTTAACTGTTACAGATGTACCTGTATGTGTAAAATCAGTAAATGTGTATTTGTATTTTCCATCTTTCACTAATATTTTAATAATAAATCGTATTGTACCTGTCAAAGTAGCTTTACCCATAAATGTATCGGGTTTATATATTATTGTCCCCTTACCGATAAGAATTCCGTTTTCTTTATCAACAACCTGAAGAACTTCATTTGAAGTTAATAGAGTTGTTACGAGCCACTCTTTAGCCCTTTTGAAAAGCTCTTCTCCCTTAACATTCTGGACTAGGGCAACTTCGGAAAACTCTAATGGACCGTTAATGTCTGGTTCGTCCTGGAGTGCAATTGTTGCTACACGTTGTTTTATTGCAACTTTTTTTTCTGCAATAGCTACAAGTTTTTCATCGGGGCTAAATGAAAAATTAGTAAATGAACAGTCGCTCCGCTCAGATGCAAGTTTTTTTCCACTCTCCGTTTCCCAAAAATTGATTTTACAAGAAACCTTAGAATCATTCTCTCCAGATACAAGAACTTCACCATTGTTAATAAATGTTAGAGTTTTTATGCTGTTAAGATTACCAGAAAATGTGTTATTCATTTTTCCAGTAGGTAAGTCCCAAAGTATGATTTTTTTGTCATTACCTCCACTTGCAAGATATTTACCGTTAGGGGAAAATGTAATGGAATTGACATCATCGGAGTGACCATTAAACTGTTGTTGCATTTTGCTAGTGGCCACATCCCATACAATCACAGTTTTATCGCTGCCGCTGCTGGCAAGTAACTTACCATCAAGACTAAAGGCGACAGCTTTGATATCGTTTTTATGCCCAACTAGGTTTTGAAGGATAGTGGTTGAAGATGTATCCAAGACAATGACGTTTTTGCCATCGCTTGCAACAGCAAGGAGCTTTCCATCAGGACTAAAAACAACAGCATTTACATCATCACCGACTTTAATGTGTTGTATCTCTTTTCCTGTCACAATATTCCATAAAATTACTTTGCTACCATTATCACCTGATGCAAGTATTTTCATGTTTGGACTAAAAGCTATTGTGCGAACTGAATCTTTATGACCTATTAATCGCTTTACTTCTTTCCATGTTTTTGAATCCCATAAAATGATCGAGTTGTCATCACCACCGGTTGCTAGTAGAGTTCCATCAGGGTTAAAAATAACAGCGTCTATGTCATCTTTTTGCCCCATCAGGGTTGTTACACGATTTAGGGAGAAATTGCCGTCCCCCGCAGCAAAAGAAGTGGTAACCAAAGCTGAGACACAAAATATCACAGCCACAATAATCAAATTTACCAGGTACATTCAAAAACCCCCTCGTTTATTATCATTCAAATTCAACGGTAATCCCATTCCAAATTGAACTTGGCTTTCAACTTTTCTATCAATTCAGAGGCTTGTTCACGACTCAGCTTTTCATGAATATTAGAAGCCATTGCCTCCAGCTTCGCGTCATCAAAGTCATATGCTGCCTTAATAATTGCCTCACCAAGGCTCTCCAAAAACTGAAGCACCTTACCCTTTACAATTTCACAAAAACGTTTCAAGTTGCATTCAGTGAACTCATTTTCATTTTTCCAGTAGAGTAAACACTTCTTAGAATCTTCGGTTAGCTCTCGCGAGTGTTTTACATTGTTGTTTATGATTCGCAAGGCGTTTGTTTCACTGTACCCAGGAAGTTCGCCAATATTAATTCCATTTGTTTTAAGATGGTTTTTCACGATCTCCCACTTGTACATTTCTTTTGGGTCAACGCCGTGGAAGGCAGCAGTAATCATTTCTTTTATTGCGATTTCCAGTGATTTATACATAAAAACTAGCCGCATTTCTTCTAGCGCTAGAAGTGCCTCAGCAGAAGAATCAATGGTATATGCGTTGCTCCCCCATTCATCGAACAGTTCCAAATCCTCCGGAGACGGGGGATTTTCTTCTGTAATATTGACGTTTTTCAATTTTCCATTGATTATATTGAAGTTTTCCTTTGCTTTTTCTCTTTCTGTCTCTATTGTCGTCTTTGCTATTTCGTATGCTTTGTCAAATGAGTCACGGAGACCGCCAGCGATGCCGCGTATCATTAATTTTTCTCGATAGTGTTTTTCAGAAAACGATTTTTTTTGCTTATGTCGCATGTTCACTCCAGTTCCGCGATCACTTTCCGCTCGATACAGGCCAAACGTAAAGGTCATAGAGTCCGATTGCCCACGGGGCTAAAACTCTACCACTGCTCAAATCTGCGCCAATTGCCTCGTAAACATGTTCTAATTTAATTTTGTTATTGTCAGTGTATCGCCTTATTGTGTGCTTATATTTTTTGTTGCTTGTCCAGTAAGAACCACACTCTACTCCATAGAAACCGTTTTCATTGAAAATACTGTATGGCCTTACATAGTTAGGGTCTTTTGCTGCAGCGTAAGCATAGTCAACCAGAGCGATAAACTCCTCTCTACTGGGTAGTCGCCAATTGCTGTACCCTCCGTATTTATTGTTGTTTAGCTCCTTAATTAACTTCAAAGCATCATTCCATTGCCTGCTGCCAAAATTGCCTTGCCGTGTCCAGACAAGGCCAGTACGTTTATCTTTCCCTACAAATTCAGTAAAAGAGAAACGACCATCAGGAGAAGTAGTCACTTTTAACAATAATTGTCTGTGTTCCTCTTCTCGTTTTTTAGCATTCTCTGCTTCTAAGCGTTCTGAATCTTCTTTTGCTCTTTGTTGCATTTTCTCTTGCTCAGCTTGTACATGTGGGGCAGGTGGTATAGCTGTAGGAGCTTTATTCTCGCAAAAATTCACTATAGTGGCCAAGACAATCAAAAAACTTAATATCGTTAAGCAACCGCATCCTCCACCGCCAGTTTTAGCCATTAAGTATCCTTTTCTTTTATGTTCAACGGGCATAGCTTTGATACGTTCGCAAAAGCTCAAAAAACGCCTGTTTTTGGCCTTGCAACATACTGATATTACTGAAGCCCAAAAACTCAAAATCGAGAATTTGCGTGGGCATCAGCCTTGACCTGCCAGATTTCGGGCAGGTCATAAGTCTTGTTGGACATTGTTCCGTTAGCCCTATTAATTACCAGCAATATAGACTCCTCTGAAGTCTCGTTAAATTAGTTTACATTCTGGACACCCAGTGGCTTCGTCTCGATACCGAATGCCGCATCTATCGCATTCAAATGGATAAATCTCAGATGTTTCAGGTTCCGTAGCTGACATCTCAACAGGCTCTCTATAGACGGGAACGCGTTGAAGATGCTGGCTTAAATTCGAAATGATTGTGTCAAAGTTTTTCTGATGTCTATGGGCACCTGTAAGGTTGGCCCCCATTTTTAATGCTGATTCAATCGCAACAAGAGTTGAATTTTCGTCAAGTTTTTCGATAACGATTGTCAGATTTTCACCCCAAGAAAAAAGCGACATTCCGGCGCTTGCAGTGATCCGGCCGATTACCTTATCAGACGATTTCAAACTCATACCAACTCGCGGAATCACCTCCAGTAGTCCGTTGAATACCGCCTCATACTCGAAGGGAAATTTCTGCTGCGTAGCTTGACCTGCAATACTCATTGTTTTCCTCCTTTTGTGAGATAATCGGGTAGGAGGCGGGGTCTCCC
>DITE01000106.1 GCA_002422725.1 Bacteroidales bacterium UBA6192 | reverse complement strand
AGCCACCGCTGCTGCACGCGCAGGCCTCCCACCGCGCAGCTTATCGACAGCTGATCTTCAACTTTGCTGTTCATTGACATTGGTGGGGAGATGACAGGATGAAAACAGTGTGTTTCACTACATATTAGCGTGAATCCTTAAGGCCAAAAGGCAACAGGGGGTTTGGGGGCTAAAAGGCCCACATTTCCTACTTTCAGTATCTTTGTGTCTGAAATATATTCAACAGATCATGAACATCGAAGAAATACGCACATATTGCCTGAGTAAGCCATTCGTTACCGAGAGTTTACCCTTTGGAGACGACACGCTGGTGTTTAAGGTGAGCGGAAAGATGTTTCTGCTTGCCAACCTTGATGGGCCTTTATCTATCAACATCAAAGCGAGTCCCGAAGAGGTGCTCGACAGGCTGGAGCATTATGCTGAAGTTAAACCCGGTTACCACATGAACAAAGTACACTGGGTGACAGTCGATATGAGCCAGATTACTGATGATGACCGCATCAGACAATGGATCGACCGATCGTTTGAATTGATCGTCGAAAGTTTACCCAAGTCACAGAGAATCGCACTGAAAAACGGAGAAAAACAGAATAGCTAAATGGGCTTCCCACAGCCGATTCATTTTCAAAAGACATCAACACAACGTCAACTTAAGACCCGGTTTCAATACCCATAAACACGGCCATCGGTTTTCGTGGCTTTTACCTTAAAAACGCATACATTTCTGATGGCGGGTTCACTATAGTGGTAATCTTCGTCGGTGTATTGTCCCATAATCACATTCAGGGCTTCTTCTTTCTGCTTAAAATCCTCAATAAACTCAGCCTGTCCGTAGATGAGTACCGATCTGTATTTCATTGAATAACTGCAGGCTACATCAATGTTTTGCCAGCGCAGCAGGTGATCGGCGCTAAAAGCGATGCAAACATCCGGGTTTTGTCGTAAAATATCAATTTTTAATCCCTCGGGAGCCGAATGAAGGTAAACAACACCATCCCTGTAACCAAAATTCATATGAATCACATAGGGTTTACCATCGGTGTTTGTCATGGCAAGGCTACAGTATTTACACTTACGGATAATGTCTTCCATTTCGCTTTCAAGTGTCAGAATTCTACTTTTCATGGGTTTTGGTTATTGATGAAGATGTATTGAAAATTACTTATCGCGTCCATTCATAGCAAACAGCCATTGAATCAGACTCATGATGAGGCTAAACAACAAGGCCCACCAGAAACCGGCCACCTCAAAGCCCGAAATCAGCCGATCGGCCAATAGCACCACCACTGCATTGATTACCAAAAGAAACAGACCGAATGTGATTATCGTAAACGGAATGGTGAGAAAAACCAGCACCGGTTTAACAATGGCATTTAATAGTGCAAGCACAACGGCAACCACAAGGGATGTAAGAAAATCAGCCACCACCACACCCGGCAGCAAGCTGGCAGCCACATAGACCGCAATGGTCATGATGATGATGTTGACAAGAAATCTCATTTCATTTTTTGATAAAAATACAAAACTTATTCATAATGGGCTTTCCGGACAACATTCAGGCTAAATCATATTTTGATGTGCGGAGGATTGTTTTCATTGATTCTGAATCCATTATCTCTTTGTGTTCCTCTGTGATTGTTTGCGTAGCTTTGTGCTATAGCTATTGCACAGAGAGCCACCAAGAAGACACCAAGTTTCACAAAGAAAGTATTATTAGTGAAAATTTTTGATTGATTCTGAATCCATTATCTCTTTGTGTTCCTCCGTGATTCTTTGCGTAGCTTTGTGTTATAGCTATTGCAAAGAGAGCCACCAGGAAGACACCAGGTTTCACAAAGAAAAAGTTGAAAAAGAGTCAAAAATCGAAGCCAGTACATCAAAATAGATATCAGCCAGCATTCAGGCTGGAATGTGTTTCAATGCCATTGATATCAACGCTTTGGTGTGCTTGAAAGTCTCTAATAATAAATTTGTCATCAATTTTCATAAAAAAAAGTCGCCTGAGAAATCCAGGCGACCTTTTATTGTCTTCAGTGAAAATGGCTATTTCAACACCAGATAACCCCAGGCAGGCAAGGAAAGCTCCATGCCTTTGCTTAAGGTGAGGGTTTCGCCCGTAAACACATCTGTGAAAGTTCCGTTGGCTTTTTCATCGTCAACCACAAAGTTGAGCTCCTGGGCAGTCAGGTTAATGAACACAAACAATTTCGATTCATCCTTTTTGCGGGCAAAAGCAAACAATTCAGCGGTTTTGTCCGTTTTCACCGGACGCATCTTGCCACCTGAAGCACCATTCCATAGCACAGCATTTTCCTTTTTGAGGGTATTCAAAGTGCTGTAGAAAGCACTTAGATTGGTGCCGGTCCAGTCAATCTCATCTTTTTCGAAAAACAAAAGTCGTTTATTGAGTGACACTTCTTGTCCGTTATAAATCAAAGGGAATCCAGGAACGGTGTAGGTCATCACAGCAAAGGCTTTTACAGCATCGCCCAAACGATCAAATTCGGTGCCATTCCATGAGTTTTCATCATGATTCGAAGTAAAATACATGCGATAAGAAGCTTCAGGGAACAGGGAATTGTTCTTTCTGAAATAACTCCACATATGCGTTGCATCTGCTTCACCTTTGGCAATTTTATTCATCACATGGTGCATTTCCCAGCCATAATTGGCATCGAAAGCTTGCTGCATCAGGCTTCTTTCGCCTTCATCTTCGGCCAGCATAAACACAGGTTTTATTCCATCAAGGGCAACCCGGGCCTGATTCCAGAATTCAACAGGCACCATGCCTGCCACATCGCAGCGGTAGCCATCGATATCAGCTTCTTTTACCCAGAATTTCAAGGCATCGGTCATGGCTTCCCACAAACCGGGATTGTTTTCGTAGTTCAGGTCTGCAACGTCAGTCCAGTCGAAAGGAGCAATCACTTTTCCATTTTCATCGCGGCTATACCAATCAGGATGGTCGGTCATCCAGTTGTGGTCCCATGCGGTGTGGTTTGCCACCCAGTCGATAATTACCTTGAATCCCAGATCGTGGGCCTGGGCAACAAGTCTTTTAAAGTCGTCGAATGTGCCGAACTCGGGATTAACTGCTGTGTAGTCTTTCACTGAATAATAGCTTCCAAGACCTCCCTTGCGGTTCAGTTCGCCAATGGGATGAATGGGCATAAACCAAAGAATTTCGACTCCCAGCTCTTTCAAACGGGGAAGATGGGCAGCAAAAGCATTGAAAGTACCTTCGGGCGTAAACTGTCTGACATTTACCTCGTAGATAGAAGCATCCTTTGCCCAGTCAGGGGTAACAACTTCCGAAACTGGCCGTTCAAAGGGCTTGGCTTCTTCCTTTTGTGTTTGTGGGGCGGTGCATGACCAAGATACAAAAAGCACAAAGGCAATGAGCCCCGAAAAAAGCAATAAATACATGGGTTTTGTTTTCATGATGATAAAATTTACCAATTAATATTAATTTGATTATCCGTATTGTCAACTATAAACTGAATGGTGCTGGAATTATTCATCTCCCGGGTGATGGTTTGCAAATACGTTGTCCCGGGTTTTGTCGGGCTAAGTCGTTTGCCATTCGCAACCAATTTGGTCATGTCCGACTCAAATCCGTGCAGCACAAAACGCAACACCGAGTATCTGCTTCTGAAACTTCCTTCCGCTTTCGTGAGGCTCAACCCATTTTCAGCAGGAGAAAAGTGGATACGACGCTGATAGAATTCGCCCTTTTCGAATGCGTAGGTATTGCCATCGTCTTCATACCAGTTGAACAACGAAGCTGCAGGGCCGGCATATACATGTATTTCGAGGGTGTCATTGGGTTTTTCGGAAGTAAATTGAATTACCGATTGCAGCGGGATTATGCTGCCGGCTTTTACAAACACAGGCAATCTGTTTAAGGGCGAGGGGTGCATAATTTCTTGTTTACCTGCATATTGCTTATCGTTGTAAAGATCAAACCACTTGCCATCGGGCAGATAAGCCTTTATACCAAGCTGCTCGCTTGTAGCAGGAACAATCAGCAATGAAGGGCCAAACAGATATTGGTTACTGAACTCAGGTTCGAAGATACGCTCGTCGGTAAAATAGTCGAGTGCCAGACTGCGTTGCACAGGCAATCCGCTTTGGTTTGCTTCGAGGAAGGCAGCATAAATATATGGCATCAAACTGTAGCGGAAGCTGATATAATTCCGGGTGATTTGCTCGGCCTTTTCACCGTAGGACCAGGGCTCTGATCTGTTGGTATTGATGGCGGTATGTCCGCGATAGAAGGGCGAAAAAGCCGCAATACTCATCCAACGGGCATAGAGTTCAGGGCTGGCATTACCGCCAAAACCACCGGCATCATAGCCTGCAAAAGCCACGCCCGACAAGCCAAGGCTGTTAACCAGCCTGATACCAAGCAACATATGGTCATCATGTGCCTGATTGTCGCCTGTCCACAAAGCAGTGTAACGCTGCAATCCGGCAAAACCGGCACGGGTGAGAATAAAAGGACGTTTGCCGTTGAGCAACTTCCGTGTACCTTCGAAGGTGCTTCTTGCCATTTGCAAACCATACATATTCTTAGCTTCCTGATAGGAAGTCGGGCTTCCATCCCAGTCGAAAGTAACCAAGGGCGGAACCAATTGTCCCCAGGTAGCGATCTCGTTCATATCGTTCCAGAAGCCTGTAACGCCTTTGCTCACATAATCGCGAAACTGTTCACCCCACCAGCTTCGGGCGGATTCCTTAGTAAAATCGGGAAAATGACACCATCCCGGCCAAACCTGAGCGGTAAATGGTGATCCATCCGGATACATGGCAAACATACCATTTTTCAGTCCGTCTTCATAAGCATGATATCCTTTCTCGACTTTGATGCCCGGATCGACGATGATGGTGGTGTGAAAATTCATGTCCTGCAATTGCTTCATCATCGCATCGGGTTTGCTGAAACTTTGCGGATGCCAGGTAAATATCTTGTAGTTGTCCATATGGTCAATATCCAGATAGATGACATCGGCGGGTATTTTCTTCTCTCTGAATGTTTTGGCCACATTCAGCACATCGGTATCGGGTGTGTAGCTCCAACGACACTGCTGATATCCAAGACTCCATAAAGGAGGCAATGTCATGCGGCCGGTAAGTCCTGTGTAGTTGCTTACCACACTTGCCACATCCTTTCCGTGTATAAAATAGTAATCCATTTCGCCACCATCAGCCGAGAAAAAGGAAAAGCGGTTGTTCGAGGCTCCAAAATTAAATTGTGTGCGCCAGCTGTTATCGAAAAATATCCCATAAACCAGGTGGCGGTGTATGCCGATATAAAAGGGTATGGAAGTATAGAGCGGGTCGCTATAATTTTCATAATGAGGGTTATCCGTGTTCCAGTTTACATATCCTGAACCAAACCTGTTCAGGTTTCCGGTTTTGGCTCCAAGCCCGATAAACTTTTCATCTGGTTTCAGGGTTTTATAGGTAGTTACCTGATCGCCAATCCAGGAGGTACCAAAAGACTGATCATCTTCGTTAAGCAATTCTCCTTCTGCATTATAGAATGATATCCTGACCGGATTTCGCTGGATAAAGACTTTCAGTGACGGTGATTCAAGTTGCAGAAATCCCCGGTTTTCGGTGAATTTAACCTTGACTTTTTCGGGTTGCATACTTACCGCATAGGAAAAATCCCTGGCGAAATCGCCGTTGACAATTCTGATACGCACGATGGATTCAGTGTAGAAAGTAATGCGCACTTTCCCATTGTTAGCCAGAAGGTTAAGAGTTGTACCATCCCATTCATGAACCGAAAGGTCACCCAGGCTGGTATTAAGCTGCTTTTGTGCTGAAAGGTAGGTCATGCTGCATAAAATAATTAGGGTGGTAATCAAACTTTTCATGATTCGAATTATTAATGAATAATCAGTTTTTCGGGGCTTCCGTCCCAATGAAAACGAAAATGCCACAAACCATTCTGATCCTGCCAGTAGCCTTGTGCATTCCTCAATGCAGGGTCAATCATTTCCAGATTAAGCCCTTTGTTGCCAACAACAACTTTTACCGGTTTATAGTTTAATCCGTAGGTTATCATCTCTATAAGTCTGGACTCGGGCATCCCGGGGTAGCCATTGCCCAGTTTCATAAAATTGAAAGTCAAGCCTTCCCTGTTCTGAATGCCATTAAAAGTAAGCAGTTCGTAACTTCCTTTACTGTAGGCATGAACAGTTTGACCATCATCTTCATACATTTTGCCCTGAACAACTCCTTCCACTTCATGGAGGTATGCATGCAGCCATAGTCTCCTGCTGCTGAAAGCATCTGTTGTATTGACTGCTTCAACCCTTGGAATAATGGAACCGGCACGTGCGAAAATGGGTATGGTTTCCGGATTAATCTTAATTTTTAAGGATGCCCCTCCCCTCACTGCAATTCCTGACCAGATGTCGTACCAACGCCCCCTGGGTAAAGGTAATTCCATCAATTGCTGCCCTTTAATGATAACGGGTGCGACAAGTAAATCTTTTCCGAAATAATAAGCCTGATCATAATCGCCAAGCCTTGGGTCATCAGGATGATAAAAGAACAATGGTTTGACAAGGGGAAGTCCGCTTACTGAATTTTCCCAGCTCATGGTGTAGAGATAGGGTAAAAGTTCGTAACGCAATTTCATGAATTTCCGAACAATGCGTTTCGTGGTGTCGTTGAAAAATATGGGTTCAGAAGGTATCCCCGAACCATGCGGCCTGAGAATTGGCGAGAAGGCTGCAAACTGAAGCCAGCGCGTGTAAAGTTCTTCATCTTTAATGCCCAGTGCAAAGCCACCGGCATCTGCATGAATATAGGACAATCCGCTCATGCTCATGTGGAGCATAGCCGGCAACTGTGCCTGCAGTCCGCCCCAGCTGCGCGACACATCGCCCGTCCAGGGAAAAATTGAATACCGCTGAGATCCGGCAAATCCGCTGCGATTCAGGTTGAAAAGGCGGGTTTCAGGATAGTGTTCGCGATATTTATTAAACAACATTTTATGCCAGTAATGGGCAAAAATATTGTGAACCTCATCGGCTTTTCCGGCCACATGAACAATATCTGACGGATGACTTTCGGGTTCGCCGAGATCGCCCCACCAGCCGGCAACACCATTGTCAATCTGTGTCACATATTTTTCCCAGAACCAGTCCCCTGCAGCCGGATTAAACATGTCGATAAGGCCGGCATCACCAAAGTAAAACTCACGGTTCACATGGGTGTTGCCCAGACTATCTTTTGCCAGAATGCCCAAATCGGAGGCTATCCTGAAATTCGCAAGTGTGTCGATGATATAGGGTTCGGTGATGAGTATTGTTTTAACCCCTTTCGTTCTAAAATCAGCGATCATGGCCTTTGGATCCGGCCAGTTTTTCCAGAACCAGTCAAGACGGCCGACATGGCCCAGAATGCTGTCGCCAAACCAATAGAAATCAATAATTACTGCATCTATCGGAAAATCTTCATCAATCATCCGATTAACAATTTCAACAGTTTCCTGCTGCGAACGATAAGCCATGCGCGACTGGAGGTTACCAAGTGCCCAAAGGGGCGGCATTGGCTGAAAACCTGTCAATCGTCCATACTTCTGCAACAAGCCGGGATAATCTTTTGCAACAATTAGATAATACCTGTAAGGGCCGCCAATTGCACCAAACTCGAAAACACCATCATTCTTGCTGTCAAAATCCAGATAAGCTTTCTGCGGATTGTCGATGAGCATCAGGTATTGGTTTGACGACATCATCACCGGCAAAGAATAATTCAGGTTTTTAGCACCCAGTTCGTAGCCGTAATGAGGACGGTTATACAGTTCGTACACATCGCCTCTGAGGTTCATTTTGTTTGTTCTTTCCCCTGTGCCGTATATTTTTTCACCATCCGACAGCTTAAACCTAACGCCCCTGGCGTCATTCCTGATATAAAATCCCATTTCTTCCTGCAAAACCGGTAATCCGTTTTTCAGGTAGCTGATCTGAATGGGGTTTTTGGTCATCACCACCTGCAACTCGCCCAGATCAAAAACCAGCTTATCGGGCGTTTCATCAACAAATACCTTCATTGGCAGTGGAGTCATTATCACAGCATGAGAAGAGTCGTGACGCACAAAACCCTTTGGGTGCCATGCTGTTTCGACAATGCCCGATTCAAATGGTCTGAATGTTAAATCGCCCTCATTTGTTTCAACAATCAGCATATTATCCTCCACACGATGACTCACAACATGTCGCTCGGATGAAAGATAACGCGAAGCAGGAGGAATCACCCGGGTATAGCCTTTCAACGGAACCAGAATATCTTCGCCATCAATGGTTTTACCCACTTTTGTACCATCGGCGTTCCTGAAAACAAAAACAAGCTGATCAACCGTTGTTTCAGCACTTACCTGAAAAAAAGATCTTGGTGTGAATGTCAGACTGTACAGGTTATTGCCCAATGACTTCATGCTGAAACGCTCATCCGCTTCACCCCATTTGCCCTTCACCTGTTTCCAGTCGCGGTGGTCGATGCTTTTTGAAGTAATGAGTCCGGCATGGAAATACACCGTGCCCGCATGATCCTTCAAACCCTGATTCCCCTCGCTGGCATCGAAAACCATTTCAATCTGGTCGTCAATTCCGGGATTGTCCGGCGAGGTTCTGATTAATTGAGCTGATACATGACTGTGAATGAAAACGATCAGCAAAACAACAATCAACCTTGTATACTTTAGCAGTGCTTCCATGACTCCATTTCTTATTTAAGTTCAATCACCCTCACCGACATGGGTTTAAGCTCCAGTTGATCAAGCTTTTCAAGTTGTGTGCGCTGCAGCACATCTTTTCCCGAACTATAGTCTTGAAGACTTTCCGCGAAGCGGTGAAGTTTGAGTGTCTTTTCGCTTTGGTTGTTATTCAACACGATCATCACCGACTCATTCTCATCGTACCTGAAAAACACGTAGATGCCATCTTCAGGTATATAATGTTTGGTTTTCCCGGTATGGATTACTTTTTTCCCGGCACGCCATTTCATCAGGCGCTGAAGGAAATTGTAAGCTTCGTTCTGCTGTTCGGTTCTACCCGACTGCACAAAGGCATTGGCTTTGTCATCAGCCCAGCCTCCCGGAAAATCTTCCCGGATAAACCCGTGACCCTGATGCTCCAATCCGGTCATGAGCAATTCGGTTCCGTAATAAATCTGAGGAACACCTCTAACCGTCATGACAAATGCCATGGCCATTTTAAACTTGTCGATATCCTTGCCCAACCGTGAAAAAATCCTGTCGGCATCGTGGTTATCCGCAAAGGTTACCGTCTTTAACGGATCGGAATATAGATAATCCAGACTCAATGATTCATAAAGTCGTGAAGCACCTGTGCTCCAGCCATTTTCTTCGTTAAAGGCGTCGGTGATCGCATATTTGAGTGGGAAGCCGAAAACATAAGGCAGGTGCGATTTGAACCCATCCGGATTAAAATCGTTATCCTGCCAGTAAGCAACCTGAGGCACCACATTCAGCCAGGCTTCGCCAAGCACGGTAAAATCAGGATACTCATCCTGCACAACCTTCACCCATCTGGTCATAAATTCTTTATCTGAATAAGGATAGGTGTCCATTCTGATTCCGTTGAGACCGGCATACTCTATCCACCAAATACTATTCTGTATCAAATAGTTAGCTACATATGGATTGGACTGATTCAGGTCAGCCATTTTGGTATCAAACCAGCCCCGGAGCATCTTATCCTTGTCGGACTGCGAAGCGTAAGGATCCATAATAGTCCCTGCGCGGTAATTCGAGCGGGTAAACTCAGGCCATTCGTTAATCCAGTCGTGCATCGGGAGATTATCAGTCCACCAGTGTGAGGTCCCATAGTGGTTAAAAACCATATCCTTTACCACTTTTAATCCTTTTTGGTGAGCCGATGAAATCAGTTCCCTATAGTCCTCATTGGAACCGAAGCGCTTATCTACTTCGTAAAAATCAGTAATGGCATATCCATGATATGAATAGGCAGGCATATCATTTTCGAGCACAGGGTTCAGCCAGAGGGTTGTTGCCCCCAATTCATGAAAATAATCCAGATTTGCCGCAATTCCTTTAAGATCGCCACCATGCCGTCCATCAGGGTTTTTGCGGTTTGCCTTCTCCTTCATGTCCGCGATGTTGTCGTTTGTTGTGTCGCCATTGGCAAAACGGTCGGGCATGAGCAGATAAATCACATCTGAACTGTTGAACCCCTGGCGGTTGGCCGAACCGGATTCGCGTTCAAACAACTCATAACTGTAATGATATTTCTGCTTTTTATTGTCCATAAAGCGGATATCAAACTTTCCGGGTTTCGCCTGATCCGAAATACGGATATTCAGAAACAAATAATCAGGATTATCGATCAGGATGGTTTCTTTGAGTTCAACACCCGCATAATCAATACTTACCCGGCATGCACTAATGTTGTCTGCATAAACCATTAACTGCAAATCCTGATGCACCATGCCAACCCACCAATTGGGCGGTTCAATCCTTGGTTTATCGCTGCCGGGAGCTTTCGATGCGAAAACAGATGACGAAAGCATAGCAAAAAAGAGAAGTGCTACCTGAATGTAAATTCTCATATCGGTTGAGTTATTTGAGTTGAGAAAGAATAAATGTTAATTGACCAAGGCTTTTGACACAGTGTGTAAAAATAGTAAAAAACACGAAAGACTTTTCAATTGAAACCCGGCAGAGAGCGATCTTATTTCGCAATCGTTTGAAATGTTACCTAAAGCCAATAAAGTGCGGATAACAAATCTTCGTAATCGTTTGCAGAAACAAATCGGGCGAATTCCGCTTCAAAGAATGAATGATTCATTCGGATTCATTATCTTTGAAACTTGAAAAAGTCATATGCAACATTCTGATTATGAATAAAAAAGAAGCTTTGGAGCAATTGTGGACAGCCTTGTATCCCACTGATGATCAAACCCGTCTTAAAACATTTTTACTTCAACTTGACACCCGGGAACATGCTGTTAACACAGAACCTTCCGACTGGTACAAACAAGCTGTTGTGTACTCACTTTATGTTGACCTGTACAACAAAAATTTTGCCGGCTTGTCGCATAAGCTTGATTATCTGCAGGGACTCGGGGTAACCTGCCTCTGGTTGTTGCCCATTCTGGATTCTCCCATGCGGGATGCTGGTTTCGATATCCGTAACTACGATTTGATTCGTCACGATCTGTTAGGTCTTGAACCAGGTTTTGAACGCAAAAAACAGGAAGAGGTTTTTGGTGGTTTTCTCCACGAAGCACATAAACGCGGTCTCAGGGTGATATTTGATATTGCGCTGAACCACACTTCCGACGAACATCCCTGGTTTCAACAAGCCAAAAGCTCAGCTGAGAATGCGTTCCGAAACTATTATATCTGGTCGAAAGACCCAACACTTTATGGAGAAGCCCGCATATTGTTCAAAGGCATGGAAGAAAGCAACTGGGAAAAAATGGGTGAATGGAATTATTTTCACCGATTCTTCAATTTTCAACCGGATCTGAACTATCGAAATCCTGATGTGCTGCTGTCAATGACCCAGTCGCTCCTCTATTGGCAATCACTTGGTGTTGATGGTTTCAGAGCCGATGCTATCCCCTATTTATGGAAGGAAGAAGGCACCGACTGTGAGAATCTGCCTAAAACACATCTCATTGTCAAGTTTTTCAGGGCTGCCCTGGATTATGTAAAACCCGGAACAATGTTGCTTGCCGAAGCTTGCCAGAAACCACAGAAACTGGTGAAGTATCTGGGTGGCGATGAATGTCATGCTGCATATCACTTCCCATTAATGCCACAGATTTATAAAGCCCTTGCCTTGCAACGTGCTGAACCGGTTATTGAAACCCTTAGTCCTGAAGTTACCCCGCCAATCCCTGATTCGGCTCAGTGGTTCACGTTTCTTCGCTGCCACGACGAACTTAGCCTCGAACTTGTTTACGTGTCAGAAGAAGACCGCAAGTTCATTCACGAGAGTTATTGCCGCGAGCCTGAATGGAACTTCAGGTTGGGTGAAGGTATCTCGGCACGACTCGCTAATCTGATGAATTTTGATGACAAACGCATTGCCCTTGCCTTTTCAATTATGCTCAGTCTGCCCGGCACACCCGTTATCTATTATGGTGACGAGTTTGGCAAAGAAAACGATCAGAATTACTATAAGGAAATGATTGCCTTGACCGGCAAAAATGATACACGCTTTCTCGTCAGGGGAAAAATTGACTGGAAGAAACGTGAAACCCAGCTGGCCGACCCCACTAGTTTTCAGTCAAAAGTTTTCACACGGCTCCAGCAATTGCTCAAAATCCGTCACCAGCATCCTGCCTTTGGACATGGCGCCCTCGAATTTGTTCGATTGAAAACCAAAAACGGAGAGCCTGCTTCCGAAGTATTGGCCTACAGAAGAACCATCAATAATGATGTAACGCTGATTGTTCAGAATCTGTCAGAAAAAAGCATTGAAGTTGAACTTTCATGCATTAAAAATAAAATGACAGACCTGTTGACTGACAAACTGCATCCTTCGTCTGTGCTCATGTTACAACCCCTGTCCTATCATTGGTTTGCCTGTTCGTAAAAAATAACATCATGTTTTAAACGAAATATATGATTGAAAAACAAGATAATCAGCCCTTTAAACCCGCATTTGATGCCGTAATTTTCGACCTCGACGGAGTGATAACCAAAACAGCTTTGGTTCACAGTGCTGCCTGGAAAAAAATGTTTGATGAATTTCTGCTCGATTGGTCTGCCAGGCATGGAATCGCCTTTAAGGAGTTTACCCACAAAGATGATTACCTTCCCTTTGTTGATGGTAAACCACGCTACAAAGGTGTGTCAGATTTCCTTGAATCGCGCGGAATCAGCTTGCCCTTTGGCGACCCTGCCGATGGCCCTTTGGATGAAACCATATGTGGGTTAGGAAACCGTAAAAATTTCGCTTTCAATGAAGTGCTCGATCGCGATGGCGTCGAAGTGTATCCATCAACTGTTAAACTCATGCACGAGCTGATCGAAGCAGGAGTTCACGTCGGGGTGGCTTCGTCGAGTAAAAACTGCGAAGGGGTGCTCAGGGCTGCCGGCTTGTTGCATCTGATCGAAACGCGCGTTGATGGCGTTGTTTCGGCAAAGATGGGGCTTCAGGGCAAACCCGAAGCCGATATTTTCACCACTGCAGCCGACAATATGGGCTGCAGTTACGAAAGAAGCATTGTTGTTGAAGATGCTGTTTCGGGCGTTCAGGCCGGCCGCAAAGGAAATTTTGGCCTTGTGCTGGGTGTTGCCCGCGAAGAAAATGCTGCTGAACTGCTTGAAAACGGCGCTGATTGGGCTGTCAATGATCTGGCCGAAATAACGCTTCAAGAGCTGTCGTCATGGTTCGAGACCGGGATTGAGGACGATCAATGGTCCATTACCTATTACGACTACAATCTTAAAAAAGAACGTTCGCGTGAAGCCTTGCTGACAACCGGAAATGGCTATTTCGGAACCCGTGGCGCACTGGAAGAAACAGACGCAAACGCCGTCAATTACCCCGGGACATACATGGCAGGAATGTATAACCGATTGGTTACCAATATTTCGGGACACGACATCGAAAATGAAGATTTTGTGAACCTGCCTAACTGGCTTTCCATCACATTCAAAATTGGGTCGGGCGAATGGTTTGATGTTAACCAGACAAAAATCCTCAGCATCAAACGGAAACTCGATTTCAGAAACGGGCTGCTCGAAAGATGGATGACGGTTGAAGATAGTTCAGGGCGGCAAACAGCATTGCATGTACGGCGCTTTGTCAGCATGCACAACAGCTGCACCGCCGCGCTCGCTTACAGCATCAAACCACTTAATTATTCCGGAACAGTCACCCTTAAAAGTAGTCTCGATGGCAATGTGATCAATGCCGGCGTTGATCGTTATAAATCATTAAATTCCAGACATCTGGATATCATCAAGGCGGGTTGTGAACAAGAAAAGATATTTGTGTTGGTCAGCACCAGTCAGTCGAAGCATCAAATAGCCCAGGCAGCTGCCCATCAGATTATACTTGATGCCAAAGTTGAACCCATCACGGCAGTCACTGCTGAAGATCAGGGTAAAGTGTCGGCTGCTTATGAAATATCAGTCGCTCAGGGTCAGACAATTACCCTTGAAAAGACGGTTGCTGTATGCAGCGACAAAGACGATTTCGTTGATGATGCGCTTTCGAGTGCCCTGCAGGGAGTAAGCCGACTGAAAAAGGTTGATCAATTGTTATTGGAGAGTGAAACAGAATGGAAAGCTATCTGGGAAAAAATGGACATCCGTGTTGAAGGTGACCGCCAATCGCAGAAACTTCTGAGGCTACACCTGTATCATCTGGTGGTTTCCATGTCGCCTTTCAACAGCATGCTCGATGCCAGCATAACCGCACGTGGCCTGCATGGAGAAGCCTATCGCGGACACATCTTCTGGGACGAGCTGTTTATTCTGCCACTTTACGACCTGCATCTGCCCGATGTTGCACGCTCGATGCTGATGTACCGGTATCACCGGATTGAGAATGCAAGGCAATACGCGCGTGAACATGGCTTTAAAGGTGCCATGTTTCCCTGGCAAAGTGGCAGCGATGGGCGCGAAGAAACCCAGGTAATGCACCTGAATCCGCTTACCGGCCATTGGGGCGAAGATCATAGCTCCCTGCAACGACATGTTTCGCTGGCCATTGCTTACAATGTGTGGGACTATTACTGGATTACCAATGACATCGATTTTCTCCGCAAATTCGGGGCTGAACTTTTCCTCGAAATATGCCGCTTCTGGCATAGCAAAACCAGCCTGAATGAGGCAAACGGACGATACTCGATCGATGGTGTTATGGGGCCTGATGAGTTTCACGAACATTATCCCGGCTCGGAAAAAGGTGGACTGAAAGACAACACCTACACCAATATCATGGTGGCATGGATTTTTAATAAAGCCAATGATATCCTTGCTTTGCTGGGCGAAGACAGTTTACGGAAAGCCGGTTTCAACGCATCTGAAATCACATCGTGGGCAACAATTGCCTCAAAACTGAACCTGGTGATCAATCCCGATGGCATTCTATCGCAATATGACGGGTATTTTGACCTCAAGGAACTTGACTGGGCTGCCTACAAGCAGAAATACAACAACATTTACCGCCTTGACCGTATCCTGAAAGCAGAGGGTAAATCACCTGATGAGTATAAAGTTGCGAAACAAGCCGACACCTTAATGGTATTTTACAACCTGAATAAATCAGAGGTTGATGAAATACTGAAAAAAATGGACTACAACTTACCCGCAGATTACCTGCAGCGAAACCTGGCTTACTATCTTGCCCGAACCAGCCATGGCTCCACCCTGAGCAGGGTAGTTCATGCACGGCTGGCCGCCATTGCAGGTGACAGGCAGATGAGCTGGCAGCTTTATAACGATGCTCTCGGAAGCGATTACACCGATATTCAGGGAGGCACAACCGGCGAAGGCATACATGCCGGTGTGATGGCAGGCACCATACTGATTGCCCTCAATACCTTTGCCGGACTTGATTACAGGCAGCCAAACCTGCATTTCGATCCCAGCTTGCCATCGGGATGGAAGAAGCTGAGCTTTAAATTGCAGTTTAAAGGGATTCACTACCAGATTAGCATTGCCCCTGACACGATTTCGGTGCTCGCCAACGAGGATACTGTTATCTTTGTCCAGGACAAACCTTATCTGCTGATCGCAGATAAAATTCAAATTATTCAATACAGATCAGCATGTTAAACGATAAATTAACCATAACATCAAAGCATACAGCTGCTGCCCAGCTGATAACTGAAGAAATACGCGATATTATCACGCCAAAATTCATCATTGCCATTGGGGGCGAAGTGGGCTCAGGCAAATCCACTTTATCCTATGCACTGGCTTATAAGCTTAAAAAGCAACATATACGGAGCAAAATCATCGATCTGGATGATTTTTACACCGTTGCCCCACTCGAACGCAAAGAATGGCGCAGGGCAAATGGAATCAATTGTATTGGTCCTGATGAATATGACTGGAATAAGATCAACCGGATTATCGATGATTTTCAGCAGGACAAAGAATCTGTCATGCCTTGCGTTGACCTGATAACCGACTATGTTGACACCCTGACAACCGATTTCAATGGTGTGGATGTAATGATTATCAATGGCTTGTATGCAACCAAACTTAAACAGGCTAATTTCAGGGTATTTATCGAGTTAACTTACAACGAAACCGTTGGCGCGCAGATATTTGGCGATAAAGAAGAAATGACCCCCTTCCGTAAACAAATCCTGGAGCATGAACACCAGATCGTACAGAATCTAAAAAAAGGAAGCAATCTGTTTTTCGATTTTGATGCGTCGTTGGATAAGTATCACTTGTAGCTGGGTGCTGGTTACTGGGTGCTGGTTACTGGTTTCTGGTTTCTGGTTACTGGTTTCTGGTTACTGGTTGCGGGTTGCGGGTTGCGCGCTTCGACTCCTATGTTTGCAAAATGA
>DITE01000100.1 GCA_002422725.1 Bacteroidales bacterium UBA6192 | reverse complement strand
TTGTGAATAATTAGTCAGATCGGGATACCTGAACTGAATGCTTAGCGTTATTTTTGCAGATTATCCTATGAACCGAAGGCTGAGATTCATGACGAAAAGTACGCTTCTTCCTGTGTTGTTTGTGATTGTTTGTTTTATGGATGCCTTTGGTCAGCAAAAAATCACCACGGAGCAATACATAGTACAGTACAAGATCATTGCTATGGAGAAGATGCGGGAATATAAAATTCCGGCCTCAATCACGCTGGCACAAGGCATACTTGAATCGGGCAGCGGAAACAGCAAACTGGCCCGGCATGCCAACAACCATTTTGGGATTAAGTGCCACACCGGATGGAAAGGTCGTTCGTACTATATGGACGATGATGAGAAAAATGAATGTTTCAGGGCATATAAGGATCCCGACGAATCGTTTAAGGATCATTCCTTGTTTTTAACACAACGTCCCAGATACACATTTCTTTTTGATCTCGACATCATGGATTACAAAGCCTGGGCAAAAGGATTGAGCAAAGCCGGTTATGCCACCAATCCGCGTTATCCTGAGTTACTCATCCGGATTATCGAAGAGTATAAGCTGCATCAATACGACGAATTGGCTATGAAGAAAGGCAAATTGCCAAAGGAACAGCTGGTTGAGGAAGACCACCACTTTGTGCCGGCCGACACTTCAAGCTTCACATTCGAAGGCTATTCGGTGATGGGACGTAAGGTTTATGTGAACAACAACCGTAAGTTGATCTTTGCCGTGGCCAACGACAACATCAGCGACCTTGCCCATGAGTTTGCCCTGTATAGCTGGCAGATCGTTAAATACAATGAACTGGCGAAGCATGACAGTCTGGTAGCCGGTCAGATGATTTACCTGGAGAAGAAGCGCCGCAAAGCTGCTGACGAAAAATATCATGAGGTTCAGGTAGGCGAAAGCATGTATTCGATCTCACAGCGCTATGGTGTCCGTCTTAAAGTGCTGCACCGTAAAAACAATATCCCCATAGGCGTCCAGCCTGCTGCCGGAACCAAAGTAAAACTCAGGTAAGCAATTTGTTTGCATGTGTGAAGGTTTCCGGAACTGCTTTGCAGCGATTGATGATTTCGGAGCATTTATCCGGCATTAAACTGCCAGGTTTTTCGCTAAAATTACTGTATTTAAATCGAATAACATGTTATTTACCAATGGTTTAATGGATTGTTTATGCGTAAGAAAATATTGTTGCACAAAGATTCAAAATAGCATACATTAGCAGACTAATTTACATGGAAGAGCGCCATTTGGCTGAGTTTCTATGTTAAACAAACTGTCATGGTCAGCCAAGACAATTATATGATCCTGTTTATGAGCCTGATAAAGGCTTTTTGTAAACATTATAATCCCCGTAATCAGGACTGTGCAACTTGCCATTTTCTTAAACCAATTGATTATTAGCATAAAAAAACCCGATTGTTTTGGCGGTTCATGCTGACCAAAACAATTGTTAATATAACATCACACAATGAAAAAGAAACTCAAAATATATGCTCAGGATTTCGATGATGGAGAATTATCGAAACTGGGCATGCTTTTAGAATCCAATTATACCATAACTAATTTAGCCTCTTTACCAGATAATAACAAAGTGGATTCCTTATTATCCGATTCGTTTTCCGGCATTTTTCTATTGAAACACAGGTATAAAAACAACCAGACTTTTGAATTATTGCATCAGCTTAAGCAAGCTAAAGATTTTGTTCCGGTAGTAGTATGTATTGATAAACAGGATTTTGAGATCGGGATACAATACTTCAGACAGGGTGCTGATGAAGTTTTCTTTGGCGAATTGTCACAACTTGATGTGCAGCGTTTAGATAATTTGGTGAATTTAAGCCAGGAGAAAATTGAATCATTGCTCAGATCAAATGCTGTGGAGCAGCAGGAACGTAAACTGCAATCCTATATCGATTATGCACCGATGATCATCTTTGTTACGGATGGTGATGGCAACTACATAGATGCCAATAATGCAGCAGAATTGATGACCGGATATTCCATCGAAGAGATACTGGGCATGAATATCAGGGATTTTCTGGTGACAGAAAGCTATGAAGCGGGAATGAACCACTTTAATGCCCTGAAAGAAGGAGGAGAAGCTTACACTGAGCTTATTGTTAAAATTAAGGGTGGAAAAAAAGTGTGGTGGTCAGTAAAAGCCGTTAAAGTGGCCGATGATCAGTTAATGGGATTTGTAGGCGATATAACCGATCGGAAAAACAGCGAGTTTAAATTGATAAACAACGAATTGCGCTACAGAACGCTTGTCGAAAAAATGAATAAGGGTCTCGCAGAGCATGAGATCATTATGGATGAATCGGGTAAAGTGATTGATTACCGGTTTCTGGAGGTTAATGATTGTTTTGAAGCATTGACAGGCTTGAAACGATCAGAAATTCTCGGCAAAACCGTTTTGCAAGTTATGCCGGAAACTGAATCCTTCTGGATTGAGACATATGGCATTGTTGCCCTGACTGGAGAAATGAAACGGTTTGAGAATTATTCTTCCGCATTGGATAAGTACTTTGAAGTGGTTGCTTATCAGACTCTTCCCAATCATTTTGCCACTATTTTCACTGATATAACCGAAAACAAGAAGATTGAACTCGAACTTCGTCTGAGTGAAGAAAAATACCGGCTGATTGCCGAAAACAGCACTGATGTGCTGTATACCCTGGATATGAATTTGAATTATACCTATTTAAGTCCTTCGGTGGAGCGATTGAACGGGTACACCATGGAGGAATCACTTAGCCGCACCCTTTGGGACACCATGACTCCCGAATCGTGTGAGAAAATCCAGAACCTGTTTGCTGAAGAAATGCAAAATGAGCAAATGCCGGGCACTGATCTAAACCGTATCAGGACAATTGAAACTCAGGAAGTTCACAAAAATGGACAGGTACTTGACGTTGAGTCGACTGTGAAGTTTCTGAGAGACGTTGAGGGCAAACCAGTGGGGGTAATCGGAATAACCCGTGATATGACCGAAAGAAAAAGGTATGAAAAGGAATTGACCGAAAGTGAGCTAAGGCTCAGACTGGTTCTTAACGCTTCACAACTGGGTGTTTATGACCTTGATGTAACAAGTGGTAAGGCACAAGTGAACGATCAGTACGCACTTATGATTGGTTATGAACCAGCGTCTTTCATTGAAACTAACGATGCATGGCTGTCCAGAATTCATCCGGATGACCGTGTGAAAGTTGAATCAGCCTATCGTGATTATATTGCCGGCAGATTCAAAGAATACCGGGTTGAATTTCGACAGAAAACCGGGCAGGGGGATTGGAAATGGATTTTGTCGATCGGCAGTATTGTGGAATGGGATACGGATGGCAAACCAGTTAGGATGTTAGGGGTTCATATTGATATTGATGAGAAAAGAGTGGCAGAAGAAATCAATACAGAAATTTCCCGTCGCCTCGAAGCCATCACCGGCTCGGTGTATGACGGAATAATCATGGCCGACGATCTGGGGAAAATTGTATTCTGGAACACAGCTGCCGAAAAAATATTCGGCTATAGTAATGAGGAAATAACTGGATTTTATCTGCATACAATGCTTGCTCCGGTGCAATACCACGAGGAACATCAGGCAGCATTTGCCAGTTTTGTGCAAACGGGTGATGGAAACGCCATAGGGAAAACAATTGAACTCACCGGGTTAAAGAAAGACGGAACCATCTTTCCTATGGAATTGTCATTGTCATCATTGCAACACAAAGGAAAATGGATGGCTGTGGGCGTTGTCAGGGATATTTCGGAGCGTAAGGATGCGGAAAAGCAGCTGAAGCAAAAAGTTGACGAACTGGAGAGGTTCAACAAACTGACTGTTGGCCGCGAATTGAAAATGATTGAACTGAAGAAGGAAATCAATCAATTGATGAACGAGCTGGGTAAAGAGAAGAAATACAATATCGTAGATGAATAAAGCAGAATTGGATCGCATTAATCAGTCACTCATCCAAAGACATGGATTAAGTATCCATGTGTATGAAGATACTTTTGTGCACAAATCCATTCAGCAGCAGATGTTGCTGAACAATTGCAGCAACCTGGACGAATATGCCGGATTAATTTCCGGGTCCCTAAAAGAAAGCTCAGAACTGTTTGACAGGCTAACCAATTCGCACAGCGAGTTTTTCAGGAATACTATGACCTTTGCCCTGATCGAGCATGTGTTGCTGCCTGAGATTTTTCATCAAAGCACGAACCACGAGATGCGGATTTGGTCGGCAGGGTGTGCGGCAGGGCAGGAGCCCTATTCTGTGGCTATTCTGGCCCATGAATATCTGAAAACCCAAGCTTTCAAAAAGAAAGTGCGGATATTCGCTTCCGACATTTCGGAGAAAAACCTGACGAAAGCCCGCAACGCCCAATACACATCAAGTAGCCTGAAACAGCTACGACTTGGATTACTGGAAAATAATTTTTATGAGAAGTCTGCGGTGTATACCTTGAAACATGATTTGAAAGAAATGGTTGATTTTTCTTTTTACAACCTTGTCAGCGAAGGACTTGTTGCCCCTCCGGCCAGCCTGTTTGGCAATTTTGACCTCATACTTTGCTGTAATGTGATGATTTACTACAAACCTTATTATCAACAAATGATCCTTGCAAAGATTCAGAAATCGCTGGTTGCCGGTGGATATTTTGTTTGTGGTGAATCCGAAACAGCCCTTCTCGCATCAGTTATAGGATTTAAACAGGCTTTTGGTTTCGGGCCTGTGTTCAAAAAAACGGCTAACTCTTAAATGTGAAATTGTTAAATTTAATATAATGAAAGCAAAGAATATAAGCATTAGAGCGAGGTTGATAATCGGATTTGGAATAGTGTTGCTGTTTGTGGCCATATTGGGCGCCACCTCTTTAACCTTCGTGAACAAGTTGTGGAACAACACCAGGGCCTTATATGAACATCCTTTTCATGTGTCCAATGCTGCTGCAAGCATAAAAGCAAATATTACAGCTATGCACCGCAGCATGAAGGACATTATACTGGCTGAAAATGAAACCGAAATAGAATCGCATGTGATCCATTTTAATCAATATAAAGTCGAAGTTTTCAAATCATTCGACCTCATTTATGAAAGGTATCTTGGCGAAACCGAAGACATCGACAGTGCCTATTTTGACTTCAAGGCCTGGGAAGCAATCACCAATCATACCATCTATCTTGTCAGAAATGGGAAAAAAGCTGAGGCCAGAGCGCGGGTTATGCCCGATGGAGCAGGGGGCGCTCATGTGAAAAAAATGATGAAAGCTGTAGATGAACTTGTCATTTTTGCTCACAATAAAGCAGAGAGTTTTTATCAGAACGCCCTGACTGACCGAACAAATGTAATTCGTGCGCTTAGAGAAATTATCATACTGTTTATCCTGTTTTCGATACTCCTTGTCGTTTTTCTCATCAGAAGCATCCGACAACCCATATACAAGCTTGTTGCTGTTGCAGAGCAGTTCAGGGAAGGCAACTACACGGCCCGAAGTGATAATAATTCTACCAACGAAATCGGATTATTGGCCAATACTTACAACAAACTGGCACAGACCATCGAGCAGGAAATCAAGGTAAAATCAATAGCTGCCTCATTCACCAACAAACTTGCCAACGAAAACGAATTAGACAAATTTGGCGAATTGATGCTACATGAACTGATGATCATTACCGGAGCACAAATGGGTTCGTTTTTTGTCAGAAATGAAGATAAAGAAAAGTTTAATCTCATTTTTTCAATAGGCATTTCAATGGATTCACTCTCACATATTTCAGAGTCTCTGACCGAAGGTGAATTCAGTAAAGCTTTTTCGATGAAAACGATTTGCATAATGGATCAGATTGAAGAGAATTCGCCTTTTGTTTTCGCCACTGTTGCCGGAACAATACTCCCAAAAACCATTGTTACCATCCCGCTGTTTCAACAGGAAAAGCCTGTAGCAGCAATTTCTTTGGCTGGTGTTCAAAGCTTCCCGCCATTGGCTGTTAAGCTGCTAAGTGAGTTGTATCCATTTCTTAATGCCCGGATTAATGCCGTTGTGTCGCATGAAAAAGTAGTGTACATGTTGCGTCAGCTTGATGCACAAAACAAAGAGCTTGAGCAACAAGCCGGTGAGTTGAATGTGCAGACAGATGAGTTGAAGGAATACAATATTGAGCTTGAAATGCAAAAAAACCAATTAGATGAAACGAACCGGCTCAAGAGTTCCTTCCTGTCGAATATGAGTCACGAGCTCCGCACCCCGCTCAACTCGGTTATAGCACTCTCGGGTGTGCTGATACGCAAATTGAAAAATAAGATCGATGAGGAAGATTTCGGCTACCTCGACGTGATTGGCCGAAACGGAAAGAGCCTGTTGACACTTATTAACGAGATTCTCGATCTGTCGCGCATTGAAGCCGGGAAAGAGGAATTGCTGATGAGCCGCTTTTCGATGGCAGAACTGATCGAAGAACTGATTATGGTGGTCAGACCCTCGGCTGACGAGAAAAACCTCACCCTCACAAATCATGCTTTGTCCGATCCATATTGGTTAATTAGCGACCGGGATAAATGCCGTCACATATTACTTAATATACTGTCTAACGCGATTAAATTTACCGAAAAAGGTCAGGTTGAGGTGTCGGTAATTCCAACAGGAGATCACCTAAAAGTGGTGATTCTCGACACAGGGATTGGAATTGACGATGCGCATATACCGGTGATTTTTGACGAATTCAGGCAGGCCGATGAACGCACTTCACGCAAGTTTGGCGGATCGGGACTGGGTCTGGCTATTGCCCGTAAATACAGTGAAATGTTGGACGGAAATATTGTTGTAGAATCCAAACCGGGTAAAGGCTCTGTATTTAGTGTACTGATTCCTTTGAAACCTGTTGATATCCAGTATACAACTATTGAAATGCCTGTGTCGAAAAGGAGAAATGAACAACTTTTGGTTCATGACAGGAATAAGTGTATTCTGATTGTGGAAGACAGTGAACCACAGATTATTCAATTGAAAGATGTTTTAATGAACGACGGGTATACAGTGCAGGTGGCTGTTTCGGGGAATGAAGCACTGGAAAGCATGCGCAATTCGATGCCCGATGGAATTATTCTGGATTTGATGATGCCTGGCATGGATGGGTTTGAGGTGTTGCGTCAGATCAGGAAAGAGTTTGACAATGTGGTTCCTGTATTGATTCTGACAGCCAAACATGTTACCAAGGAAGAATTAAGTGTCCTGAAAGGGAATAATATCAATCAGTTGATTCAAAAAGGCGAGTTAAACCTTTCCGAACTGCTCCGAAGAGTCGATACCATGTTTGATTTGGGAGTGGAAACTGCGAAAATTTCTTCTCCGCGTAAAGAAACCATCGGGAAAGCCGGCGACCCAACCATACTGCTCATTGAGGATAATCCGGATAACAGCATGACTATTCAGGCTTTACTCGGAGATCAGTACTTTTTGTTGACAGCTGAGGATGGGCTCACAGGGCTTGAAAAAGCCCGCAACTTCAAACCTCATTTGATTCTGCTGGATATTACACTGCCAGGTCTTGATGGATTTGGCGTTTTAAAAGGCATTCGCGAAACCGAAAGCATTCGCAATACCCCTGTAATTGCTGTTACGGCTATGGCGATGAAAGGTGATAAGGAAAAACTTCTGGAATATGGCTTTGATGCGTATATTCCAAAACCAATTGATAACGAACTGTTTGAAACAACCATCAACAAAGTTTTGTATGGAGAATGATCATTTTAAAATACTTGCTATCGACGACACCAGCGACAATCTGCTGGTGTTGAAAGCACTGATGAAAGAGTTCTTTCCAAAGGCAATATTTCTCATGGCCACAACTGGGCAGGAGGGAATTGAACTAACCATAAGCAAATTGCCGGATGTGATTTTACTGGATATTGTTATGCCGGGCATGGATGGGTATCAGGTGTGCAAGGTAATCAAGGAAAATCCCATCACAAGACGCATTCCGGTTGTGATGATTACAGCTGCACGAACCGACTCTGAAAGCCGCATCAAAGCGCTCGAATATGGCGCTGATGCTTTTGTAAGCAAGCCAATCGACGAGATTGAACTGAAGGCACAAATTATGGCTATGCTACGTATTAAGGAATCGGAGGACAATAAACTAACCGAACGCGATCGGCTCGAAAAGCTTGTTGCCGAGCGAACTTCTTTGTTGGAGAAGGAGCTCGAAGAAAGAAAAAAGGCCGAGCTTCGGTTGCAACAGGCAGTATCTGATCTGGAATTGAGCAAACAGGCTGCTTTGAACCTGATGGAAGATTTGCAAACAGAAATCATAGATAAACAGCACACCCAGGAAACCCTGAAAAGCAGTGAGGAGCAGTTCAGGTTGGTATTTGAAAATACACCTGTTGGCTTGCTGAAGTTTGACGCACAGGGTGTTATTGAAGCTTGCAATGATCAGTTCGTTTCTATAATCGGTTCTTCGCGCGAAAAACTTATTGGTCTTAATATGTTGCTTCTTCCTGATAAACAGGTAGTAAGTGCATTGCAGAATGCACTGAATGGCGAAAGGGTGTTTTATTCGGGAACCTACCATTCGTTCACTGCCAATAAAAAAACGGAAGTCAGGCTGCAGTTTGCTCCCATCTTTAGTAACAACAAGCTTATAGGCGGCGTGGGGATAGTGGAAGATATTACCGAAATGGTGAATGCAGAATTAAAAAGGCGTGAATCAGAGGAGAAGTTTTCCAAGTCGTTCTATTCGAGTCCGGCAGCCATTTCGATTACCAGCAGATCTACCGGGGAGTTTGTTGATGTGAATGATGCCTACTGCCGGCTGTCGGGTTACACACGCGATCAGCTGATTGGAAGAAAAGTGACGGAACTTGGTATTATTAGCCACGAAATACGGACAAAACTACTCCTTGAATTTGACAATAAAGGCCACCTTCTTCAGGCTGAGGTGCCACTGAATATGCGCAACCATGAAGAGAGGATTATTTTAATTTCTATTGAGCAATTTGATTTGTCGGGAGAAACCTTTCTGCTGTCTACTTTGCTTGATATTACTGAACGCAAACAATATGAAGCTGAATTGTTTAAGCTTACACGTGCTGTGGAGCAATCGCCGGTATCGATCGTAATCACCGATCTGGACGGAAAGATCGAATACATTAATCCCAAAGTTGCAGAAATAACAGGTTACTATCCGCATGAATTGATTGGCAAAAACCCGCGTTTGTTTAGTTCGGGCGAAAAAGGCCCCGAAGAGTATAAATCAATGTACGAAACAATTCATACGGGAGAGACATGGCGAGGTGAGTTTCATAACCGAAAGAAAAGCGGTGAACTATATTGGGAATCAGCCACCATAAGTCCTGTTGTGAACGACAGTGGCATCATGACACATTATATTGCCGTTAAGGAAGATGTCACCGACAAAAAACGCATGGAACTCGAATTGCTCGAAAGTGAAGACCTTTACCGGAATGTTTTCATGGGTAACCCTGTGCCTATGTGGGTGTATGATGTGGAAACACTCCATTTTATTGAGGTGAATGAGGCTGCTGTAAGGGACTATGGCTATTCGAGAGAAGAGTTTATGCACATGTCCATTGCTGATATCAGGCCGGCAGAGGATGTGCCCGCATTGATGCAGGATGTTGCTGAAAACAAAAAACGCTCTCAGGGCCCGGAGCAATGGCGTCACATGACAAAGGACGGATCAACCCTACAGGTTGAAATCATTTCACATAGTGTACCTGCTAAAGACGGAAGTAACCACCGCATGGTAATGGCCTATAATGTGACCGAGAAAACGGCTGCGCAGGAAGCCCTTCAAAAAGCAAAATCAATGGCGGAAGCCAGCGACAGACTCAAAACTGCTTTCCTGAATATTATCTCGCACGAGGTAAGAACCCCGCTGAATGGTATTTTAGGAGCCACCTCGCTACTCAACGATCCTGACATTTCGAGGGATGAAACCGGCGAGATGCTCGAGATTATCAGTGAAAGCACCGAGCGGCTGATAAATACCATCACGGATTATATGGACATTTCGCTCATTACCTCGAAGAATCTTGATGTGCATTCAAAGGAGATTGACCTGAGTAAATTGTTCGCTAACCTGGAGTCACAATTTCGCAATACAGCAAAAAGAAAAGAGCTTGAGTGGAAAGCTGTTATCCCTGAAAACCTGAACAATCATAGCCTTGTAACAGATGAAGAATTGCTGACCAAGGTCTTGAAACACCTGATTGGCAATGCCTTCAAATATACGAACAAGGGTTTTGTTGAACTGGGAATAACTTCCCAATCGGACAAAATTATCCTGCATGTAAAAGATAGTGGCATTGGCATTGAGAAAGAGGCAGTAAAACAGATTTTCAATCCCTTTACGCAGGAAGACATGAGTACCTCTCGCCGTTATGAAGGTAGCGGACTCGGACTTTCCATTGTGCAAGGGATATGTGAGCTGTTGGGGGCAAATGTGTCGGTTGCAACAGAAAAAGGAAAGGGTTCGGTTTTCAGTATTGAATTTCCTCAAAAGGGAGTTCAAACCATTGCAAGTACTGAGATACCTGCAGGAACGACACCAAATGAAAAGAACACCATACTTATTGCAGAAGATGATGAGTCGAACTTTGTTGTACTTGACCTGCTGCTCAGGCAAATGACTACCGCAAGAATTCTCAGGGCAGTGAATGGTAAAACGGCTGTTGAACAATGCTTTTCTAACCCGGATATCGGTCTCGTGCTGATGGATCTGAAGATGCCGGTTATGGACGGGCTTGAAGCCACCCGGCTTATTAAAGCTCAGTTGCCTGATTTGAAAATTGTTGCCATTACTGCTTATGCGATGAGTGGCGATGAGCACAAAGCCCTGTCGGCAGGTTGCGACGATTACATTGCCAAGCCTGTTGCTCTCAAAACGCTGAAAGCAAAAATACAGACCTATGGTGTTGCCATGAAACCCCAAAAAATTTAACTACCAAAGAGCAATTTATGAATAAGGATGAAATCTATTTGTTAGCCTCTCTTAGCAGCGAAGCCGTAATTGTTACAAAAACCGATGGGTTGATTTTGTTTGCAAACGATCAGGCTATCTCACTGTTTAAAGGCTTGTCAAAAACTGGGTATGTTAGTGTCAGAGCAATCCTGACAGATGAGTCGATGTCGCAATTCGATAAAATGATTGAAGAAGTTGCTCATGGTCAACATCAACCAGAAAAGAAATTATTGCTTAAGGATGTAGCTGCCGAGCCGAGCCCTTTTCTGGTCAGGCTGACTTTAACAACCGATAAACAACGATTGATTATCATTATCAAGCCTGTTGCACAGAAGCCTGTTTTTCATGAAGTTGCTTTGCAGGATACTTTTTACAAATACAGCACCGAAGCCTGGTTGTTTATCGATATGGACCGTACAATCAGCTATTTCAATCAGGTAGCATTAAAATTTGTGAAATTGATCACAGGTAAACCACTGGAGTATGGAAAGCATTACAGTAATTATCTGGCAGCTGATCAGGTTATTTCAATTGAACCGGCAATTGAGGATTCATTTAAGGGGAAAGACTTTGTTGTTGTGAGGAATTACAAGTTTCGTTCGAGTGAGGTCTTCATGGAATTAAGCTTTAAAGCTGTTCGCAAAGCTTCTAAAATCATCGGTGTGGTGATGACAGCGCGCGACATAACGAAGCAAAAAGAACTCGAAACAAGTCATACACGTGTTGAAGAAGCCCTCAGAAAAAACGAAATGAAATACAAAAGCCTGATCGATTCAGCTTTTGATGCGATATACATTACAAAGGGTCGTCGTTTCGAATATGTGAACAAGCAGTTCTCTGAAATCACTGGTTATTCGCTGGAAGAAGTTACCTCAGCTGATTTTGATTTTTCCATTGCGCTCACCGAAAAGAGTAAAGAAATTGTAAACGAACGTTATAAGGCACGCCAAAGGGGCGAAGAAATTACATCGCGCTATAGTTTTCAGTTACTGGCCAAATCGGGCCGGATAACTGATGTCGAAATTACCACGGTTGCCTTCAAAGAAGGTGATGAAGTGGTAGTGATGGGCATTATGCGCGACATCAGTGAACAGCTGAGGGTGGAAATGGCACTGGAAAACGAAAAGGCATACTTCAGACACCTAATCGAGAGTATTCCTTTCGGAATCGTCATACTCGACGAAAACGATCATATTAAAAGTGTAAACCCCGGTTTTACGGATGTGTTTGGGTATTCGGACAGTGAGGCAGCAGGCAAAGCCATCAATGACCTGATTGTGCCAGATGAAAAGAAAACAGAAGGTTTAAAACTGACAACGGATGTAACTCAGGGTAAATTAGTGCATCAGGAAACCAAGAGGAAGAGGGCTGACGGAACACTGGTTGATGTTTCCATTTTAGGGAAACCAATCATAACACCATCGGGAGAAAAACTCGTATTCGGTATTTATCAGGACATTACCGAGATGTTGCTCATACGCAAATCCATTGATGACGAACGGGCTTATTTTCAGGGTCTGTTCGAAATCGTTCCTTTCGGAATCGTACTTCTCGATCAGCATTCAGAGATAGTTGATTGCAACACCGGATTTACGAAATTATTTGGATTCACCAAAAATGAGATGCTGGGTCAGGGAACAATAAACCTGATATTCCCTGAGGAATTTAAAGCAGAAGGAGCAGCCTACAGAACCCAGGTTTCACAAGGAGAATCAGTGTATTTCGAAACTGTAAGGAAGCGAAAAAACGGAGAACTTCTGGATGTTGCCGTCACAGCCCGTCCTTTGAAAAGACCTGATGGTGAATTATTTGTTTTTGCCATTTATCAGGATATTTCGGACAAAAAGAAAGCTGAAAGGGCATTGGTTGCGAGCGAAAACCAACTGAGCAACCTGATCAGTAACCTGCCCGGCATGGTCTATCGTTGTCAACTCGATAAGGACTATACCATGACTTTTGTGAGCGAAGGTAGTAAAATTGTCACCGGATTCACGCCCCGACAATTTGTGAGTCTGTCCAGTACAGTGTCGTTCAACGATCTCATACTGCCCGAATACAGGCAGTCAATCTGGAACAAGTGGATTGAACTTACTGAATCCGGATTGCCATTTGAAGAAGAATATGAAATCATGGATGCCAATGGGCAGCGCAAATGGGTTTGGGAACGTGGCCGTGGGGTCTTCGACGACAATGGTAATCTGCAGTTCCTTGAGGGTTATATTGAAGATATTAACGAAAGAAAGCTTGCACAAAAAACACTGGACGAAGAGCGATATCTGATGCAAGCACTGATGGACAACATTCCTGACACAATCTATTTTAAAGATGAGAATAGCCGGTTTATCAGGATTAATTATGCCCAGGTTAGGGTGATGGGATTGAAGAGTCCTGAAGAGGCCATTGGCAAGACAGATCTCGACTTTTTTAACAGCGAACATGCAGAAAAAGCATTTGAAGAAGAACAGGAGATGATGACAAGTGGTAATGCCTTGGTCAACCAGCAGGAACACATTAAAACCTCCAGAGGATGGCGTTGGTTTACGGCTACAAAAGTGCCACTTTACGACAATCAGGGTAAGCTCACAGGTATGGTGGGAGTATCGCGCGATATTACCGAACTCAAGAATATGGAAACGCTGCTCCGCGAAAGTGAGCAGCACCTTCTTAAAACCAATGCTGAGAAAGATAAGCTGTTTTCGGTCATAGCACATGATCTGCGAAGCCCGTTCAACTCATTTCTGATGCTAACTGAGATTTTTGCTGATGAAAGCCTCCAAATCAGTATGGAAGAAACAAGACAATTGCTTTCTTCCATGCATAAATCTGCTTCGGGCCTTGTCGATCTGCTTGAAAATCTGCTCAACTGGTCCCGGATTCAGCGCGGATTAGGTGTTGTTGATCCTAAACCGATCGTGGTTAATGAGTTGGTCAACCATAGCTTAGATTACTTTGATACCCATATCAGGAACAAGAAACTGGATGTTAAAGTTGATATTGATCAGAATCTGCGTGTTTTAGCTGATCCGTCGATTATCAGTTCTGTGATGCGGAATCTGATTTCCAATGCTGTTAAATTTACTCCGAAAGGGGGGGTAATTAACATTTCAGCTTATAAAACAGAAGAAAAGTTGGTGCTATTATCAGTTGCCGACAGTGGCATTGGCATACCTGACAATATGAAGGAGAAAATTTTCAATATGGATATAAGAGGACGCAAGGGAACAGAGGAAGAAGCCAGCTCGGGACTGGGTCTGTTGCTTGTGAAGGAATTTGTTGAATTGAGCCAGGGTAAAATCTGGTTTGAGAGCGAAGAAGGAAAAGGGACAATATTTTACATCAAGATACCTGAAAACGAATCTCAGCATGTAGTGAATAAAACGGATTAGTTCTGGGGTTAATCAATCTTCAGAACCTTAATCAACACAAAACTGACCAAGCCATGACTACACAAAAACGGGAACCATTTGGGGAAAAAGAAGAGCGATTGTTTTTTAATCTGTTGCCCGACCTGCTTTGTATCAGCACCCTGGAAGGAAAATTCCTGCATCTTAATCCTGCCTGGGAAACCGTATTGGGCTACCCGATTGATTACCTTGAACAAATCAATTATATCGAGCTGGTTCACCCGGAGGATGTGGATGAAACACTCCAAAAACTTGAATTGCTGAATCGGGGAGACACTGTTAAAAGTTTTGTAAACCGTTACCGCAAATCCTCAGGCGAATACGTCTTTTTTGAGTGGAAT
>DITE01000044.1:348-19428 GCA_002422725.1 Bacteroidales bacterium UBA6192 | reverse complement strand
CTTTCAACAAAGCGTTGTTCCATTCTTTCAATATCCAGATCCTCATCAAGGGGTCTTCTTGTTGTCAATGTTCGTCGTGGCACTATTCCTGGAAAATGTTCTGTAGTAAGCTCGCCTTTGTCGCATAAAATAACAGACCTTTCAATCATATTTCTCAACTCACGGATATTCCCGGGAAAATGATATGATTGCAAGATATCCTGCATCTCCTGATTCATACCGGTTATTTTCTTTCCCATGCTTTTTGTGTACAACTGGATAAAATGATTTGCAATCAATGGAATGTCTTCTTTTCTTTCGCGCAAAGGCGGTAGATGGATAATAAATGTACTGAGGCGGTGATACAGATCATAGCGGAATTTTTTTTCATCAGCAAGTTTTTCTAGCTGCTGGTTTGATGCTGCAATAACACGGACATCAACGTCAATTGTTTTTTGTGATCCTACCCGGTTTACCTTTCGATCTTCAAGCACTCTCAGAATTTTTGCTTGCTGACTTAGGGGCATGTCGCCAATTTCGTCGAGAAACAGTGTGCCTTTATGCGCCGCTTCAAACCAGCCTTGACGATCATCAATAGCTCCCGTAAAAGAACCTTTGCGATGTCCAAAAAATTCACTTTCAAATAAGCTATCCGTAATAGCTGAGCAGTTTACAGAATGAAAAAGATGGTTGTTACGCTTACTGAGATAATGGATTCCCAATGCAACAAGTTCCTTCCCAGTGCCGCTTTCACCGGTTATTAGCACAGAAGTGTTGTCGGTGAGAGCGACCCTCTCCATGAGCGATACTACCTGCATCATGGGCCGGCTTGAACCAATCATATGACTTCCATTCTCATGATACAATTTACCGGACAAAGTTTTAACGCTATTTTGAACAGCATCCAGCTGCCTGTTAAGCTCAATAAAACGTTTTGATCGTTGAATTGCGAGTGTGATCTCTGCCAAACGAAAAGGTTTTGGAAAATAATCAATTGCTCCTGAACGCATTGATTCAATAACACTATCCATGTCGCCATGGCCTGATATCATGATAACCTCAACCTGTGAATTTAGTGTTTTAATTTTTCGCAAGACCTCCTGTCCGCTCATTTCCGGTAACTTGATGTCAAGAATCGCAATATCGATGTGTTCCTTTTGAATCAGATTTAATGCTTCGGAAGGCAATGATGCTTCAAAAACCGTATAATTATTCTTTCTTAGAAACTCAGAAATCTCATCACGCACGCGCTTTTCATCATCCAGGATTAAAATACTTAAGTCGTTCATTGGTATTATTTTATATATTCGGGCAAGGTGATAGTTAAACGGGTAAATTCATTTACCTGACTATCAACTTCTATGCTTCCATTCATTTCTTTAATTAGTCCGTAAGAAATTGAGAGTCCAAGTCCAGTTCCATCTGAGGCGCTCTTTGTGCTGAAAAACGGATCAAAAATTCTGTTTATATATTCTTCTGGGATACCAATTCCGTTATCAGTAATATCAATAATGATGTTATTGTTCTGACCCCGCGATTTGATAGAAATTCTTTTTACATAGGTGGGATCTGTAGTTGCTTTCTTATCAACAGCATATTTAGCATTGCTTAACATGTTTATAAGCACTTGTTTCAGTTTGATGCTGTTTCCGGTAAACATGCTGTGTTTTTTGTCGAGGCTGATTACCAAATCAACATGGTGATCAAAATATAACCGGTTTACCAATGACAATGTGTTGTTGACAACTTGTATAAGGTTCACAACATCATTCATTTCTTCCTGCTGATCGCGCGAAAAAACCCTGATATGATTGATAATATTTCTGATTCGTTCGATATCCTGAAACATCAGGTCAATTTTTCCATCCAGATACTCATTCGTTAGCTTTCCTTCCAGTTTATTAAACATAATATTATCAAGACTCATAGAAATTCCCCCAAGGGGCTGGTTAATTTCGTGGGCCATTCCGGCGGCTAACTCCCCGAGTGATTCAAGTTTTGTTTTTTGAATCAGAAGCTGATTCTGTTTATCAACCTTTTTTAATTCAAGTTTAACCCTTTCTTCCAGATTCTGGTTGAGCTCCATGAGATCCTGTTCATATTTTTTACGAATGTCGATGTCGGTCATGAAAGTCAGAACAGCCGGAGTTTCATCCCACCGTATCAGATTTGATTTCAACTCAACCCACTTAGACTTCTTATTAGCATCAATAATTTGTATATCATATGATTCAGGCACCGGTTCGCCTCGAATTCTCTTATAATGATTTTCAAGAACCATTTCGCGGAAATCGGGGTGTATAAATTCTGTAAATGGTTTGCCAATAACTTGTTTAGGAAGAAAGCCGGTGATTTCATAGGCTTTGGGATTAATAAACTTAATCTGGCCTCTGTTGGATAAAAAGATACCGTCATTGGCATTCTCAAAGATGAGCCTGTATTTTTCTTCACTGTCGCGCAACAATTCTTCGGTCTGTTTGCGTTCGTTTACCTCAATCTGAAGCTCCCTTGTTCGCTCTTCCACTCTTTTTTCGAGCCCGGCATTGAGTTCGCGTAACTGCTGCTCTATACTTGCTCTTTGTGCTGCTGCACCCATAATATTTGCAGCAACTTCCAAGGTATTCGCTTCAACCTGCGTCCACACCCGCTCATCAATGCAGTCGTCAAATCCAATGAACCCAACCCATTCTTCACCAATAAATACAGGAACAGCCAGAACAGACCGAATATCTTGTGGCACCAATATTTCTTGTTCTTCGTCAGGAAAATCCTTGATCAGACCAAAAACCGACTTTCTGGAACCAAGGGTGCTGGCCCAACGTCTAAATGAAGGATCATCATGTGGAACCTTAATCAATACTTCATTATCAATTTGTGGGCCAATGGTTTGTGCAACCCATTCAATGACCTGACGAGAAAAACGCCGCCCATTTTCTTCAAAGTTTTCAAAATAATAAACCCTGCTCACTCCCGAAGCTTCTCCCAAAATGCGAAATACATTCGCGATTGTCTGTCGATTATAATGTTTTTGCAGAAACACTTCAGCAATATCACTTACAGCCTGTAAAACAGCCTCGTTTCGTCTTAGCTCCTGTTCCGCTTTCCTTCTTAGATTCTCTTCATGAATAATGATTCTTTCCAATTGAATTTCTCTTGCCTGCTCACCAATTGTGCTTAATAGTTTCTCATTGTCAACAGGTTTTAACAGAAAACTTTTAACCCCATTCTCAATTGCCCGCATAAAAAAATGCGATTCGCCATATGCCGACATAATGATAAATCTGGCCAGGGGGAACTGTTTATGAATCTTCCTGATCATGTCAATGCCATTCATAACAGGCATCTTGATGTCAGTTATCACCAGATCGGGTTTAAAATCCAAGTATTTATTGTAGCCATCCTCTCCATTGTCTGCAATAATCAGTTGCCTCAGTCTGGGTGTAAGTATTCTTTCATACACACTCCGAAGTATCTTTTCGTCTTCTACATATAAAAGGCTGATATCCCAATATTGTTTTTCCACAAATTGTAAAATTTTATTTATTGAATTTCATTTCTCCAGCCATGATATCTGTATTCAGGTAATTTTCAAATGGTATTAGTGGACATGACCATTTGTCGTCATAGGCACAGTATGGGTTATAGGCAAGATTGAAATCAAGAACCACCTGATTACTTTCAGGGATGTCTATATCCAGATAACGGCCTCCACCATATGTTAAAGTTTTGTATGTTAAATCTTTAAACGGAATAAATAAGTGTCTGTAATCTGGATTTTTCGCAAGATAATCCAGGTTCTGATAAGCATTCAGTTGATGCAGGGTGTCATGAAGCATAAATGAAAGCAGGCCATATTTTCGATAAAGTGGTTGCCTCTCGGTTGTGGTTTGCATTCTGAAGGGTGATTCAGACGTATCAACCTTAAACACTGTATTAAGTCTATATTCTTGATTGATAGGAAAATAATTCAATCCAATAAAATTTTCGAGGTGTTTCTTGTTTAGAGGAGATTTGGTACTATCTGCAAAAAGCACATCCTTTTCCGCTCTTTGGTCTCTAATCTCATCGCTATAGTTTCCATCAATGATCAGTTGCCTGAACTGATCTTCATCCGGATGAAAAAACAGGCTTGAATACAGGTAGCTGATAAGTTCACTTAACACGATGCGAAATCCCCTGCTGGTAGTGTACCATTTTACAGGATCAAAAGAGGGATCAACATCAGCTATCAGCCCAATGTATCTGTCATCTTTGAATGCTTTGCGATACATTTGATAAGATCTTCTTGAATGTGCCCCAACTGTATACAAATCAAAGTCTTCATACGGAAGATTTAATTCCTCAAACTTCATCTTCAGGGCAACAGCAGTTGAATACGTTCTGTCGCGAAGCACATTGGATGGAGCTATGGCTTTGTATATTGTGTCCTGAAATTTCAATCGCTTCATGATTCCTTCAGTAGCATCTGCCATATTAGTGAAAGGGGAGGAGTAAGTCCATTGAGTAATCGGAACACCTGTAACAATCAAATATGCGTAATCCTTTGCTGCATACAATTCCAATGCGTTCTTCACGCAGCTCTGATCAATCCATCCTTCCACGACAAGAATTTTCGCTTTCGGAGTTTTTTGCATTGCCAGAAACGAATAGGTAGACCGGAAGGCGAAAAATGCAACTAATGATACAATAAAAAGAATAATTACCGAACCCAATAAGGTTGGAACTACAAGAACTTTTTTACGAAATAAGAGTCCCATAAAACTTCATTTGAATTGTGGAGCAAGTTACTTATTTTTGTTTAAAAAAAAGGATGGAATTAAATCTGAATAATAATCGTAATAACTACACTAAATCAGAACTTCATGAGGATCAGTTACCGTTGCATCCCTTTGATTTGTTCAGCAATTGGTATAAACAAGCCGAAGAAAGCTCGGTTTATGATGCCAATGCAATGGTATTGTCAACTGTTAGGGAAAATAAACCATCCTCAAGAGTTGTCTTACTGAAAGAATTAAACAAGGAAGGTTTTGTGTTTTACACAAACTATTTAAGCCGGAAAGGCAGTGAAATCAAAAACAACAACGCGGTTGCACTTAATTTTTACTGGCGAGAATTAGAAAAACAAGTAAGGATAGAAGGGTATGCAGTCGCATTAAGCAGCATTGCATCCGATGCTTATTTTGACTCAAGACCCCTTGAAAGTCGAGTCAGTGCAATTATTTCACCTCAAAGTCAGATAGTTCCATCGCGTCGGTTTCTCACAGAAAAACTCGAAGAATTTAACGCCAAATCCAATCCAATCAAACGGCCCGACTCCTGGGGCGGGTTTGTGGTTGTTCCTGAAAGCATTGAGTTTTGGCAGGGTAGGGCAGACAGGCTTCACGACAGGATTGTGTATACCCACATTTCGGGTATATGGAAAATACATCGGCTTGCGCCCTAATTGTCAATTGGTTTTACCTCGATTACCGTTTCATTGTGGCCACTAACTTGCTGTTCTTTTGCAATGTCGTTCATCTCCATTACAAACTTATTAATACTCTTCTCATCAAACCCCTTCTCTTTGGCCGCTTCTTCAAGGGATCCCCACACAGGCTCACCACAAGCGATACATTTAACCCCGTGTTCCATCAAATACTTAACCGAAAACGGATAGGTTCTGACCAATTCTTCTATTTCAATGCCAGCATGAATCATGATTTCAATTTTTGACATAAAATCAAAAATCCTGCCTGACTGATTTCATAATGATTTGTGGAATTACTTAAAAGGAATACTGACAATCAGTCAGGATGAATGGACAAAAAATGTGTTTGCAACAGACTCATAATAGGTACAATGGCATCCAGCATTTTAATCAATGAAGCACAATTAACCTAAATAGACTCATTTACCAATTAAGCCAACAAGACCTTCTGATTGATCATGAACCGGCTTTATTTTGGCTGATGCTGAGGTCTGAGTAAGTCGTTTACTGTTTTCACCGGATTGAATGTAATAATTGGCGCTTCAACAAAAATGGTGATCCAATCAGCCATGGCTCCATTCCATAAACCTGGCAACTCTAGTGCTTTAAGATCCCTTCCATCTTTCGATTTTATAGAAATAAATCCTGTTTCAGGATCAATAAATTCCTTCAGGTTAAATTTATCGCCTCTAAAATCATACACTCCGCAAACCAGGTCAACCGGATTGAAATGGGTTGATTTAGAAACAATTTCCTTTTGTTTAGGATCAGTAAGGTTCATTTGTGATGATTCAACAATTTGCAATGACAGTTCACCATCAGCATTTTCGACCCAGAAAGGTCCTCCTCCAGGCTCACCTTCATTCTTAACCATTCCGCACACTCTGATAGGTCTGTTCAATTTATTAAACAAATAATCAATCTTTTCGATCTCACTCAACGCATCGAATGATGCAGGGATATCAATCATTAGTTTTTGAGAGGCAAATGCCCGTATCTCTTCAAATTCATCATGTTCCAGATTTCCCGAATCCAACACATCGAGAAAATCAAATGTTTTTTCCTGAAGATCCAACAACATCCCGGCAAAGGCTTTTTTGTAGCGGTATGTCTCGCCCCGAAGTCTGTCGGGAACAATATTATCAATGTTCTTGATAAAAATTATATCTTCCTCAAGGTCATTCATGTTTTCAATAAGGGCTCCATGTCCACCTGGTCTGAACACCAGACTGCCATCAGGATTTCTGAATGGCTCGTTGCTATGATCAACAGCAATGGTATCAGTAGATGGTTTTTGATCAGACAAGCTGATGTGATAGGTGAGATTGTGCAATTTTCCATATCTCAATGAAGCATCCTTCAATGACAACTCTATTTTGCTCTTATGCTCAGGAGAGATCGTGAAATGAACCCTGGCTATTCTGTCCTCATCCAAAGCATAATGCATCGCCTCAATTAAGTGTTCGTCTAAGGCAAGCCGGGTTTCACCAGGATATTGATGAAACACAAGCAATGCTTTTGGCAGGCTTGCGTAACCCAGCCCTGTTTCATTTAACAAAAGTTGGATAATTGTATGATATTGCTTTTTGTTTCTTAACTCATTAAGGTCATAACCTTGATTCTGTGCACATTCGGATAGATCGTTGAAAAAAGCAAATTTTTCAAGATTTTTCAAAAAATAACCAGCTGTATTGAAACCGGTTTCACCTTCAACCTTTGAAATGGATGCATCACTTCCATCAAACTCCTGAAGAAATTCAAACAAATGTTTAAACATCCTGCTTGCAGCACCTGAGGCGGGCACAAATTTCAGCATGGTGTAGTTATCCTTGTTAAGCTCAAAATATTCAACCCAACCATCAACTTCAGTCTCCTGTAATCGTATCATACCATGGCCTTCGGTTGCTGGTGAGATGAGTCGAATAAAAGGAAAACCTTTTCTAAAATAGCTTATCTGATTGTCTATCTGCTGTTTTTCAATGCCTTTACTCTGCAACAAAAGCAAGTCATTACCTGATAATTGTGTCATTGGGTCAGTCTGTTTTAGTTTTGTCAAATATACTAAAAGCTTCTTGGTTGCCAGCTTTGACCTTTAAAAAAAATACCCTTCTTTTTTCTAAGGATTCCAAAATAATGTATTATTTTTGCAGTCCTTTAGCCCAGGTGGTGGAATTGGTAGACATACCAGCTTGAGGGGCTGGCGCCGGTTACGGTGTGCAAGTTCGAATCTTGTCCTGGGCACAGTTCTTTTTATTTGTATTTCACACTTAGCCCAAGTGGCGAAATTGGTAGACGCGCTACATTCAGGGTGTAGTGACCGCACGGTCGTGAAAGTTCGAGTCTTTTCTTGGGCACATTAAAGCCACAGTTGTTTCCAACTGCGGCTTTTTTTTGTCGACATAATTCAGGCAATTCTGGGCATAATTTTTTACTTTTGTGCTGTGAAATTTTCAATTCAGCTTACCATACAATTTGTCATATTCGCATTTTTTTTATTGGGTAAAGTGCCAGTATTGGTCTCGCAAACAAAGACCAGTGAATACCAAAAAATATTTTATTCCAGGATTACCTCCGATCTGAAATCAAAAAAATCGCGAAATACTGATTATATTTTATTCACCCTTTCTTCTGGTACCAACCTCCAGATGAATAATTTACAAATTAAAACAGATTTTGCTTCAGAAATTGAGCTCAAACAAAACGCATCTGATGTTTCTGAAATACATTGCAGAATACATGATGTTGCCACGACAGGAAACACCAAATACAGAGGATTCGATCTAAGTTCTGCTATTAAACCTGATGTGTTTGATGGAAGGGTGGTCATTCGTTTATTCGGTCAGGAATCATTAAACCGTAACTTTAAGCAAGTCGAGATTTCAGAATTTCAACCTTCAGTTATTCATCAGGTTTATGCAATCGATATAAGCCGGGCAACCAATATAGAATTGTATATTGATCAGATTGACTTTTCTTCCATGGCAATTGACCGCTTTAACAAGCAAATACAACTTGTTGACCGATATTGGGCAACCCGGCACCTTATCGATAGTGTTTTGAAGCGTATTGAGAAATATGAACTTGCAGAGAAAGAAAATGTAGTTGAACTGTTTTCCTGGTGGGACATGTGTCATAAAGCCTCACATCTTGCTGATAGTATGATAAATAACAATACATTGTTGCTTAATATTACTGATCCAGCAGGCCTTATTCAATCACATGACAAAATATTCAGAATGAAAACCCGTCTGAAAACTCTTTTGCTATCGACCAGCGAACGAATTGATTCTAAATCATTGCTACCAGATAATTTCATTAATTATCATGTTTCGTTACTGGCCGATTTCAGGAAACTATCAACCCGTATTGATTATAAAGATAGTGAAATATTTTATGAAGCAGGTAGATTAATTCCTGATACTGAATATGTTAAATTATTAAGTGAAGTAGACAACCGCATTTTCAAAGGTCAGTCAATTCAACTCATCTATGAGTCGCTCATACGACAGGGGGATTTATTAAAAGATCAGGAGGACTATGCCCATGCACTTGATTATTATGATGATGCTTTAAAACTTAATACACGTTCTCCTGCAATCAGGACAAACCTTTTCGTGAACGAAAACAGGAAGTTAGTAATTGAAGGAATGATGAAATCAATGGTTCAGATAGCTGTCAGGGCACTCGAATCCAAAAATTCAGACCTGTTGGACAACTACCTGACAAAGTCAATTGAATTGAAAAACAGGCATTTGAGAGATCTGCAACTTATCAATATTGAAAAAATAATCGATCCCCTGGTCAATGCCTTCTACCGAAAAGGAATTCAACTATTGGATTACAACAGATTTAATGAGGCTGTCAACATTTTTAAACAATTGGAAGAAGTAGTCGTTCAATTTGATGCACTTCCGCAATCCTGGCCCGGAATATCTCATGGTTTAAGTGTTGCGCACAAAGGAGTGTACAATGAATTGATTCAGGTTTCAGAACAATATTACAAGCAGGGTGACTATTTCAAAGCGGATGAATTTGCTGACTATGCCCGACATTATCAGGTTGAACACAGTAATTATATTGCGGCCAGCACCAAACTTATCGACCTTAAGAGAAAAATTCAGGACCCAATCCTTCAACAATCCATTCAGGACGGTATAACAGCAATAAACAGTGGTCAAAGTGCCGAGGCTCTCCAGACACTGAATAAAAGCAGGGAAAAGGTGAAAGAATTTGACTTAACGGCAACAGCATCAATTGATTCACTCACTGGAATAGCAGCAAAAACTATTATCATCAATAAGATTAAAAGTGCTGACATAAAGGTCTGGGCAAACAATCTGGACGATGCATGGGCGATTTATGAGGAAGCTGTATTGCTTCAAAAAAAATACAACCTCATTGTTGATCAAGATATTAGGTCGGCTTTTGAGAATCTGGATAAAAAAATCATAGATAGAATTTGCCTGAACCATCAACTCACCTATGAAGAGCTTATCCTAAAGATAAACAGATCAATAAGATTTGAACGATATGATGAATTACAACATTTCATACAGGAAGCAACAACTCTGGTAAATGAAAATCAGGGCTGCGGTTTGGAATCTGGCATAATCGAGCAACTGATCAGTGATAATTCACCACTTTTTGACTACCTCAGCAGGTTCAATTCGATCATGAACCAGATGTATGAATCAGGCTTTGGCAGCATCATTAGCGCTTATGATGCTTTGGATAATGATGTAGAAAAGAGCAATCCGGAAGCAACCAATTATAAACATCTTTCCATTCTGGACTTCCTGCAAAATCAAAATAATAAAACACTTACACGCATTGCCTTGAAATACTATACCGATATCCGTGCTTTTGATAAAGCACTTAAATGCTTGATATTGCTTAAGTTGCAAGGGGAAGATATGAAAATTAGCCGTGATGTTCAACAACAGTTGGCTTTGTCATTGGCAGAACACGATTCAGCCAGGAAAAATATCAGAAATGCGGATCAGAAAGCCGTTGAATATGTTGGAAACAGCAACTGGTTTAATACCTTTCGCCATGTTTATTCAAAAAATCTTATTTTAGCTGTTGAATAATTACAATTTGTGACCAAAAAATTTTATCCTATGAAACTACTGTTAATAAGCAACTCCACAAACCCTGGCGAGCCATATCTCGGTTGGCCACAATCATTCATCTCAGATTTTACCAAACGTCATCAGGTAAAAAACGTACTTTTTGTTCCTTATGCCGGCGTTAATTTGTCACCTGACTCAATAGAGGAATCATACAACCTGTATGAAAAAAAGGTTGCTGATGTTTTCAATAGTCTGGGATTAAAACTCAAATCAATCCATACTGAAACGGATCAGGTGAAGGCTGTTGAAAATGCAGACTGCATTGCAGTAGGAGGGGGGAACACTTTTCATCTGGTTGCCATGATGCATACAACAGGTATTATGCATGCAATAAGGCAAAAAGCCTTATCCGGCTCACCATTTATGGGCTGGAGTGCTGGTGCCAATGTTGCCTGCCCAACACTCAGGACAACCAATGATATGCCTATTATTCAACCATTAAGCTTTGACTGCTTAAACCTTGTTCCATTCCAGATTAATCCACATTATCTGGATGCCAATCCAACCGGCCATGGGGGTGAGACCCGTCAGCAACGTATTGAAGAGTTTCTCGCTATCAATCGGTCAATCAACGTTTTAGGGCTACGTGAGTCTAGTCTGCTCGATATCGACGGCATTTCCATGATGTTGAAGGGGAACCGGGGAATGAGGTTATTCAGGTTTGGACACGAGCCTTTAGAATTCGAACCGGAGAGCGACTTGAGTTCCTTGCTCAGGTAGTTGAAAGATAATTTTAATTGAAAAGTAAAACCCCTTCTGCAGAAAACCTGAGAAGGGGTTTTGTGATCCCGGCGGGATTCGAACCCACGACCCGCAGCTTAGAAGGCTGCTGCTCTATCCAGCTGAGCTACGAGACCAGTTTGTTAATGGGGCTGCAAAATTAACAAATATTGCGTAAAGAGTAAATATTCCTACAAAAAAAAGACGGGCAAGCCCGTCTTTATTGCACAATATCTCTGATGGATTAATAGCGGTTTCTGTATCCACCGCCGCCACCGCTGCCACCGCTGCGGGGTCTGCTTTCGCCTTCTTCCTTTGGACGGGCTTTTTTGACAACAATCGTTCTGCCGTCAACTTCTGACTCATTGAGTTCGTTGATAGCTGCATAAGCTTGGTTGTCATCTGGCATTTCAACAAAGCCAAATCCTTTGGATCTGTTTGTAACTTTGTCAATGATTACCTTAGCTGAGGTAACTTCACCAAATTGTTCGAATAATGCCAACAGATCTTCGCTGGTGGTCTTGAAGTTTAGTTTTGCAACAAAAATGTTCATGATTGAAAATAAATAGATTATGAATGATAGATTTCCAAAAAGCTGGTAAATTAATTGATTATCAGAATGGTGAGTTCGAAAAAATTGATTAAATACACGTTACTTCTTGAAAAAGATTTAATTAAACCATGGCAAAGATACTACAATTCGCACACAGAAGTAAAATTATTTGTTTTTTTTTACATCTGTTGCATAAAACAAATTAGAGTGAAATGTTTTTCTTATGTGGAATATTTCCTTCATTTCCCGTTTAGTATGAAAAATAATGTGATTTTTATATCTTTAAAAACCGATTCGGAGCATTGAAACAGACATGATGGTATAGTCTCCTGAAATGGTAAAAAGTGCACTGATTACAATCACTTGTTGCCAACGCTTTCTTAGGTTTGGCAATCAAATAAATAAAAAAAAATTCAAATCACTGACACTGAGATCAGATAAAAAAAACCGCCTTTTAGGCGGTTTTTATTGTCGGGGTAGTAGGATTCGAACCTACGACCCCCTGCTCCCAAAGCAGGTGCGCTAGCCGGGCTGCGCCATACCCCGAATGTTGCGGAGAGAGGGGGATTCGAACCCCCGGTACCCTAATCGAGTACGACAGTTTAGCAAACTGTTGGTTTCAGCCACTCACCCACCTCTCCAGAATGTTAAAGAACATAGTTGCATGCTAATTAATTACTCAAATAACACCTAAACTGCAACGTTTATCCTGATCTGAAATTGAGGTGCAAAATTAATCAAAAGATCAAACCCCGCAACTTTTTTTTATTTTCACGTTAATCAATTTTGTTTAAAAACTATCTAAATAGCAAAGACCGGTCAAAGCAAATTGATTTTTCGTAAACTTTGCAACCAAATCTATCCTAATTAAGAATATTAGAAATAAACAGAATCATGAGCGGGAAAACCTTTGCGGAAAAAATTTTTGGCGCAGCTGCCGGAAGTATTGTATTCAGTAAGCCGGATATTATTCTAACACACGACAACACTTCAAGTATCCACAGCACATTTGTCAAAATGGGGGGTAACAAAGTGGCCGATCCTGACCAACTACTTATCATTCTTGACCATAATGCTCCACCTACCAGTTCAAAGTTGGCTAACCAGTATCAACAAATTCGGGATATTGTTCGCGATCATGGTATCAAAAAATTTCATGATGTGGGCAAAGGTATCTGTCACCAGATTGTTGCAGAGTATGCTAAACCTGCAATGTTAATTGTTGGAAGTGATAGTCATACCTGCACAGCCGGGGCTTTTAATGCATTTGCTGCCGGCATCGACAGGACAGAAACTGCAGGCCTTTGGAAGCAGGGCGAAACTTGGTTTCGTGTTCCCGATTCCATCAAAATTACGCTGACCGGCAATTTACCCGATGGCGTTTATGCCAAAGATTTGTCGCTGTGGATTATTGGGATGATCGGCTCAAGTGGGGCCGATTATTTATCCATTGAATACCATGGTGATGGGGTGAAATCTTTAACTATTGATCAGCGGATGACAATTGCTAACCTGGCTTCCGAGATGGGTGCCAAAAACGCTGTTTTCCCTTGTGATGAAGTGCTGACTAACTGGCTTGGAGATGATCAAGCATCAGGTATTTGGGCTGATACAGACGCTGTGTATGTGAGAGAAATCAGCATTAATTTAAGTGAACTTTTTCCAGTTGTTGCTGCCCCACACCATGTTGATAACATAAAGGCTGTCGACGAAGTCAAAGGTGTTAAAATTCATCAATCATTATTGGGTACCTGTACCAATGGACGTCTTGAAGACCTGATAATCGCTGCCAACATTTTGAAAGATAAAAAATTACCTACTGGATTCCAAATGCTTGTAATCCCCGCTTCTCAAAAAATTTATCTTGAAGCCATGAAACTAGGCTTACTAGAGATATTTATTGAAGCTGGTGCCAATGTTCTGGCTGCATCATGCGGGCCATGTTTGGGGACAGGTCAGGGAATTCCTGCTGACGGAATAAATGTGATTTCGACTGCCAACAGAAACTTCAAGGGAAGAATGGGCAATAATTTGTCGAATATATATCTGGCATCACCTGCAACAGTAGCCTATTCATCGTTAAAAGGAGAAATTGTTTCACCTTCAGAGCAGGGCACAAACAACAAATTTCAGTATACTATTGAACAGAGTTCAACTGTTGATATTCAGGATGGCGATATGCGAAAAATTGGAAAGATATGGAATTACAGTGATGTGGACAACCTCAATACTGACCAGATGTTTGCAGGAAACCTGACTTACAATGTTTTAAGCTCGGAACCTGAAAAAATAATGCCCCACCTTTTTAAAGGATTCGATAATGCATTTGCCGATCTGGTCCAAAAAGATGATATAATCATTGCGGGAGCAAATTTTGGCTGTGGCAGCTCGCGTGAACATCCCTCGGTGGGACTAGCTTATGCTGGTATTAAAGCTGTGATCTGTAAATCGGTAAATAGGATATTTTACCGTTCCAGTGTAAATCAGGGTCTTCCGATTATACTTTTGCCCGAAGCCGTAGATACATATAAACAAGGAGATAGAGTCGATATTGACTTTGAGCAAGGCTTGGTCAAAATAAATGATAAGGCATTCAGCTTTGCGCCACTACCTGACAAATTGATCGGAATTTTCAACGCCCAAGGGCTTGTAAATTATATCAAAAATTTGATATAATGTGACTTAGCAGTTCGAAGTAAAATAAAATAATTGTTAAGTTCGTCGATTTGAGCTGCCCCGCAAGGCGGGTTTGCTTACTTTTGTGCCTTGAACATGAACAAAAAAACCTTTGCAAAGTCGGCTTTCTTCATATTATTGCTAGTCGCCGGCTATTTTTTAACTGCTGCTGTTTTTCCAAAAAACCTGACCAGATACCCGTTCTTTATTATCCTGGTTCTGATGGATTTGTATTTATGGACAATCGTAAAAGCGAAAGTTTTCACCTATAACATTCATTTAAAAAGGATCATTGCAGCAATCTACTGGTCGCCCTTAATGTTGCTGTCCGGGTCGATAATCGTTGGATATTTCCTGCCCTCATCAAGATGGTTGCCCGAAATCAGGATTTACATGAATGGATTCATCTTTATTTTTTATGTCTCAAAAATGATTCCGGCCATTTTACTTTTACTGGGTGATTTGGTTAATCTTACTGCTAAACTTTGGATAGTAACAACCAGAAAATCGGGTAAATCCAGGCAAAATAACAACAAAGTGGGTATGACAAGAAGCCGGTTTTTGCAAAATGTTGCTTTTGTAACAGGTGGACTCATGCTCAGTACGATGTTTGCAGGGATGTTGAAGTGGGTACACGATTTCAGAATTAGTCGGGTTTCATTGCGTCTTCAGGGCTTGCCCCTGGCATTTGATGGATTTAAAATTATTCAGATTTCAGACCTGCATTTGGGAAGTTGGTCAAGCATCAGCCAACTGGAAGAGGCAGTTGAATTAATCAACGCTGAGTCCCCCGACTTGATTGTATTTACCGGCGATCTGGTGAATTACTCAACCGATGAAGCCTTCAGGTTTAAAGAAACCCTATCGCAACTCCAAGCTGGCAAGGGTGTTTATGCCATACTTGGAAATCATGATTACGGTGACTATATGAACTGGCCAAGCCCTGATGCAAAAAAGAAAAATATGCAGGATCTTCATGATTTCTACTACCAGTTAGGTTGGAAATTATTGAAAAACAGCCATGATACAATAACAATTGATGGTGAAAGTATCGGATTAATCGGAGTTGAAAACTGGAGTTCAAATAAACGTTTTCCAAGATTAGGCAATGTAGAAAAAGCCTCAAAAGGACTTGGACCTGTACCTGTTAAAATTCTGCTTTCACACGATCCAAGCCATTTTGAAACAATTGAGGAAAAACATACTGATATTCAACTGACCTTGTCAGGTCACACACATGGTTTTCAATTTGGCATAGAGATCCCCGGAATTAAATGGAGCCCTGCCCAATACATGTACAAGAAATGGGCTGGCCTATATGAAAGCAATCAGAATAACCAATATTTGTATGTAAACCGTGGACTCGGTTCAATTGGTTACCCTGGACGAATCGGTATACTGCCAGAAATCACTGTTATCAATCTGTTCGCCTAAAAATCAACATGATGAAACTATTCAATCAAACCGGAAATCACATTGTCCTGGGTTTTTCGATTGCGCTTATTATTGCGCAGTCATGTGTTGAACCAGAAGCAAAAGTGAATCTTCCTGAAGAGATCAGACCAAAAAACATCATTTTGATGATAGGAGATGGAATGGGTCTTGCTCAGATACAGGCTGCTAGAATGGTATCAGGCAAGGCACTGCATATGGAAAAAGCAAGCACTATAGGTTTGATGAAAACACATTCTTTTGATGATCAGATAACTGATTCCGGAGCAGCCGGCACTGCAATGGCAACAGGAAAAAAAACGCGCAACGGCATGATCGGTATGAGTCAGGACTCATTGCCCCAGCCGAGTTTGTTGGATATTTTTGCTTCGCAAGGCAAAACAACTGGTATTGTTGTAAGCTGTGCTGTTACACATGCGACACCGGCAGCATTTATTGCAAAAAATGTTAGTCGGAGTCACTATGAGGAAATCGCAGCTGATTTTATGAAATCTCCTGTTAATGTCGTAATTGGCGGTGGTCGCAATCACTTTGACAACAGAACCGATGGTCAATTGCTGACTGAGCAATTAAAAATAAATGGCTATCAGGTTTTTAACTCATTCATTGATATCACTGGAAACCCATCAAAATTTTATCTATTAACTGACTCCGTTCATCCAAAAACTATGCTTGAAGGGAGAGGCAATCTTCTGTCAGCAGGAACTAAACTTGCCCTAGAGTCACTTTCGACAAACCCAGGTGGTTTTTTTCTCATGGTTGAAGGTTCGCAGATTGATTGGGGCGGTCATGAAAATGACTCGGCTTATGTTGTTAGCGAAACCATTGATTTTGATGATGCCGTTGGACTGGCAATTGATTTTGCCGAACGTACCCCTGGCACACTGGTAATTATCACAGCCGACCACGAAACAGGAGGTTTAAGCCTGGTGGGAAATGAATCTGGTAGCAACAAATACATTTCACTGAGCTTTGCATCAGGCGATCACACGCCTATCATGGTTCCGGTTATGGCATTTGGAAACTATGCAGCCTATTTCGCAGGTATTTATGACAATACAGAACTGTTCCAAAGAATTATTGATGTTGCCGGACAAAGCAATTAAAAGGCAGTGGCTCTAAGGATTAAAGGTCAGCACTATTTGATAATAATAGAAGGTAATGTGATAGCTCCAAAATTACCATGCTTTTGAACAATCGTGAGCTATCAGTGGACAAAAAAAACCAGCGAACAAATTCACTGGTTTTTTTGATTTTGGTGATCCGTCCGGGACTCGAACCCGGGGCCCTATGCTTAAAAGGCATATGCTCTACCGACTGAGCTAACGAATCATTTCATTTTGGAGGTGCAAAAGTACAAAAAAAACGTATTTACAAGCCATTTCCAATGCTTTTTCACCAGTATTGGCATGGAAAACACTTAATGTTATATTAATGTCTTTATAATCAGTTTATTAGAAATTATAGAATAATACAGAGATTTCAACTTAATCAATAATCCCCTTTCCCTGTCTGACAATTTCCCAGCTCCCATCGGTGCAATCAACAATTGTACTGGCCTGATTGTCTCCAAAACCACCGTCGACTACAATATCAACCTGATCTTTGAACACTTCATGGATTTGTTCCGGGTCAGTCATATACTCGATAATCTCATCCGCATCATGAATTGATGTCGTGAGAAGAGGATGGCCAAGTTCTTCAATTATTAGCCTTAAAATGTTATTGTCAGGTATACGTATACCTACTGTTTTCTTTTTACTCTGAAAAATTTTGGGAATATTATTATTGGCTTCAAGGATGAATGTAAAAGGTCCCGGCAGATGCTTGCGCATGAGCTTATACACTTCATTGCTGATGGGCTTGGTAAACTCAGATAACATACTCAGGTTGTCGAATATAAAGGAAAAATTTGCTTTCTCCTTTTTAATACCCTTCAATTGAGCTATTCTGTCAACAGCTTTTTGCTGATAAATACTGCATCCCAACCCATATACAGTATCTGTAGGAAAAATTACCAACCCTCCATTTTTAAGACAATCCACAACAATGTTAACATGCCTCTGAGAGGGGTTCTGGGGATAGATCTTTACTAACATGACAAAAAATTTGTTGTAAAAATACTGAAAATCATTGTTGATAAACAGTGTAACGTTTCAAAAAGAAAGATCACAGGATTGTCAACAAATAGAAACTAAAGGAAATAAAAAATGGGTAAGCTACTTATATCGCACCGCTCAACCGCTTACCCTTGCTTCCTTCCGGACCTGGGGGAATTCAGCAGGAGCTGGTCGTATAAGACTTACCCGCTGCAAAAATACGGCTAAAAACGAGCCCTTGCAAGAAAAATATTGTTAATTTCGAATTCAATGCTTTTTAGTAAGTTTGCATGGTGGCTTAAACATACAAATAAAGGGCACGTTTAATATGCTTTACAAGACCTGGCAGTTTTGGTTAGTTGGATTGTTTACCGGTTTTTTCGGGGGCTTGTTAACCTTTTTGCTCTTGTTTCTCGTTAACCTGCTTGTCGTCAAAGAGTATTCCTATCTTTATTTATTTGTTTATCTTGCTCCATTATTTTTCCTCTGGTTTTCCTGCTTGCGCCTTCGAAACAATTATGCTCAGGGTGTGCTTAGTTTTGGAAGCGGATTCAGGTTGTCCTTACTCACCGGCCTGATCCTGGTATCAGTTCTGTCGCTGGCAATCTATTTTGTATATACTTACCTTAACAACCCAACACTTGAATTTCGAATCAACAGAATAGAAACCGACCTTGTGAGCAAGGAAGCTGCCAATGGTTTACAATCAATTAATTCGAAAAGACAGTTTCTCCGGGAAATCATGAGCCCGGCCTACCTGGCTATTGTTCATGCTATTGTTAATCTTTCACTGCTTCCGGTTTACGCTTTTTTAATCGCTATCTTTGCAAGAAGAAAAAACAGATTTCTGGATTAAGAAAAATATACAAATCACTTATTGTCAAAACATTAAAAATTACAACTATGTTTCCAATAAATCAGCCAGTAAAAATCGGTTTTGTTGCCGGAATTATCCTTATTGTTTACAGCACAATATTGTATGCCTTCGACATTGACATTTAC
>DITE01000044.1:0-337 GCA_002422725.1 Bacteroidales bacterium UBA6192 | reverse complement strand
GAAAGATTACCTATTTGCAGGCATTCGTTGGAGGCTTTGTTGTTTTCTTTATTGCCTTATACCTGAGTAATATCTTCGGCTTTATCCTGAATGGGTATATCGACCCTGAATACTTACCTTCTAAAATGGACGGCCTGATAAGCAAAATGGAGGATATGATGCCTGAAGAAGCGCTTGACAAAATGATCAGTAATATGGAAGAAAATCTTGATCCGATGAAAGTATTCATCAAATCATTATGGTTATCACCAGTTATTGCAATTGGTCTGAGCGCAATTCTTGCCCTGTTTGTGAAAAAAGATACAACATCTGCCAATCTGGCATAATTGAACGCCTT
>DITE01000059.1 GCA_002422725.1 Bacteroidales bacterium UBA6192 | reverse complement strand
CCACATTAAAGGAATCGCTAACCAGGCTATTCAGTTTATGCATCACACTCCAGGCAGTGTTGGTTAGTTCATGAATTGTCTCACGTTTTTTCTCCATCAGACTCTCACGATAGTTCGGTATCACATACAGAAAAATTGAAGCCAGAAAAAGGAAAATAGTTACCATTGAAGGCAACAAAATCCGGTAAAAGAACCTGTCCTGCATATGATTGGTGCTTAATTATTTAAAAATATATCGTTCTAATTTCGGTTTTTGCCGTATCAAAGATAATACCTGCCGAAGCATTTTGTCCACTCACGAGAGCAGGACAAATGACTATCTTTTCATTTTTCTTCAACACATAACTGTTTGTCACCGGATTTGACCACCACATCCATTTGCTGACTGCTGGTCCGGGTGGATGCGCATGACCGATAAAAGCAAGGTTACAGCCCTGTTGTTTCATAAACCTGAAGTGATGTCGCAGGCCAAAAACCGATGCCGGGAATCTCCTGCGGATACCGTACAAATCAGGTTTCAGGAAATGCGAAAACAAGTACCTGCCAAATTGATCCTCCACAACATGAAAGTCCTGCATCTGCTGCAGGAAACGGAAACTCTCCGGTGATAATTCAGATTCAGCCTCATCCTCATACAGCCAATGACGGCCGGCTGAAACAGCTTTCCTTTGAGCCGGGCTTAATGCATACCAATCTGAAGGAATCCCGAGTTCGCTGTGATTTGATGGCAAGCGGCGACAAGTGAACAAATCGTGGTTACCGGCGAGAATGACGTGAGCATACTTCCTCAGAAGCAAAACACAAGCTTCAGCATCGGCACGGTGTGCATAATATAAAGGACTGAAACCAGTAACATCTCCCAGACAGATCATCTGATCGTACCCTTCGCTTTGCAACATTGCCAATGCCTTCTCCAGTCGGATAATGTCTTCATGGATATCGGTAATCAATGCAATGCGCATTATTTGCTCATCAGGTTCATTGTAAACCGGATGTGATGACGGGCAAAACATCCAGTTTAGTAACAATCACTTTATACGTTCAACATCTGTTATTCAGGCAACTTTCTTTTGAGTCAGGAGTGAAACAACAACCAATACTATAAAAGAAAGGGGTATTGAAATAATTCCGGGATTATCAAGTGGAAACAAAGCTGCATCCTTGGCCAGTCCATAACGTTCAAACATACTGGGCGATAAGAGTATCAGGACAATGGACGAAATGATTCCGGTACTGATTGAAGAAGCTATTCCAAGATAGGTTGTTTTTTTCCAGAAAATTACAGCCAGAATGGACGGCAGGTTAGCCGAAGCTGCAACGGCAAAAGCAAGCCCAACAAGGAATGAAACATTCATCCCTTTGAAGATTATACCCAGAAATATTGCAAAAACACCCACTCCAAAAGCAGCCATTTTTCCAGCCTTAACTTTTTGTTTATCGGTCATTTGAACATTCAGGTACTTGTCAACAAAATCGTGGGCAATGGCACCCGATGAAGCCACAATCAGGCCACTCACTGTTCCCAGAACTGTTGCGAAAGCAATGGCCGAAATAATTGAAAACAATCCAATACCAAATGCTTTTGCAAGCAGAGGTCCTGACATATTGCTGCTTTCCAAATCATTCACACCGTTCACCATAGCTCCGAGACCCATAAACAAGGTAAGTATATAGAAAAACCCGATAGCAGCTATTGCTACAATGGTTGATTTACGCGCTGCACGCTGGCTTGGCACTGTATAATATCTGATCAGGATATGTGGCAAAGCCGATGTTCCAAAGAACAAGGCTATCATCAGTGAAAGAAAATTCAGTTTATCCCAAAGAGCTGCATTCTTGCCCACTTTGAGCAGCAGTCCGGGCTTTAACACATCCGATCCTTTGGTTGGTTTTTGATAAAAAGCCGTTACCTTATCTTCTCCATCAACGAAAGCCTTTTTAGTAAACAGCACCACCTCACTCTCTTCAAGTGTGCTCAGATACTCAAAAGGACCCAGTGGGCCGGTAGATTCCACTTCTTTTCCGTTGTGCACCAATTTTTTCAGATGACCAACCTGATAGAACAAGCGATCGGATTTTGGCGCACCATTGTATAGCATCTCGCCTCCGGCAGTGGTGGTGATGCTTGGCGATTCGAGTAAAAAATAAGTCCCGTCTGGCTTTGACTCCAGTTTAAACCAGTTTGAGACTGCGTCTTTTTCAAGTTTCACAAAGGTATGGCCACCTGATTGTTGCTGCGATTTCACCTGGTAATCAGGATGATTCACAAGTACCTGATCGTTCTCTACTGTTGCTTCAACAGAAACAAACTTATGATAATCCTCGCCCGGATTCAGATTGAGGCCATTGTTAAGGATATAAATGGTAAGTACAACTGAAAAAGTGATCAGCAAACCACCCTTAATAAACTGCACATATGTGGTGGAGGTCATCCCCGCTGTTGCCACAATGTAAATAACAATTACCCCTACGATTAGTACACCTGCCCAATGCGGGAGCCCCAGCAAAGGCACCACCAGATCGCCGGCTCCTACCATTTGAGGAATCAGGTAAAAAACCGACACGATAAGTGTACTGAGGGATGCAGTAAGTTTGATGGACTTTGAGTTAAACCTGGCATCAAGAGCATCGGTAAAGGTGAATCTGCCAAGTTTTTTAAGTGGTTCTGCAACCAGAAACAAAGCCACAACCCAGCCTGCCAGATAGCCTATAGAATATAGGAATCCGTCGTAACCGGCATAGGCAATCATGCCACATATACCCAAAAATGAAGCTGCCGACAAATAATCGCCTGCAAAGGCAATGCCATTTACAGCCCAGTGTATGTTGCCACCCGCTGCATAGTAACTTGAGGAGGATTTGGTTTTGCTGCCATAATAAAATGACAGGCCAAGCACGAGTCCTACAAAAAAGATGAAGATAAGAATGGCCCAGATAGATACATCATAAATCATGGCTTCTCCTCCTTATTCATTTTGTTTTCCATATTGGTGCAGATCATACTGTAAAAATAACCCATCACAGCTGCCAGGATAATTAATCCCATACCATACACTACTGCCAGATTTAAGCCTGCAATAACCCTCATACCAAGCAGTTCGGTATAACTGAGGCCAATGATAACAAAAATCGCGTAAATGACAGCATATAGGATAAACAGCACTATTCCAAGATTTGCCTTTTTTTTGGATGCATTGTCGGTGCCTAAAATAACGGACGGTTCATGTAGCATAATTCCTCCTTTTTTTGAGTTGGTGTTTTGGTTAAATTTCCCCAATAAATCAATTGGTTTGTCAAAGATATAAATTGAAAAATATCTGACAACATGAATCATATCTGTTGTTCTTATTTATAATGTTTCCAGATAAAATGCGGATGAAAAATAAAAAAATTGAAGATGCAGATTTTCATTTGCTATCAGTGGACTGCCAAAGTCATCATTTTACTATGATCTAGTTAGGCATCAAATGACAGCAACAAAATTGGTTTGGTTTCTATAATGTAGTTCAACTGGTTTCCTTCAAGATCGGAAACGACTAATAAGGGCAAGAAAATTTTCGTTAAATGGCCTCATAAAAAAGTCCCTAAAATCTTACTTATTCATAATCAATATAATATGATGAAAATATAAGGTGAAATAATTCAGTAGAAGGATATCTTAACTTTAGCCAGGTAACTTGCCAGTGAGCTACTCAAACCTGAAGACATACTGATTAATAGTGCCGAGCTGGCAGACCCAATATCCTGTCCTATTCTATCTTTTACAAGACACCAAACAGCCAAATACTAATTATAAAACAGATAGACCTGAATACTATTGAATTGTATCAGATGTGTTGACTAAATTATCATTGATCTCAGGTTCAATGATTTCGGGCATAGGCATTGACTCGATGAGGTTTTTAAGATTCTGTAATCCCTTGTCGAAATCATTGCCAATTTCATCTTCCATGTTATAAAACAGCATCATTGCGTTCATCGGATATGGCATACTCCCCGTTAATCCCCATCTGACTGATGTGGCGTTATCCTTCAGCTGATCCGTAATAAGGTAAACCTGATTGGTAGCCTCCCAGGGTTTTATAAAGCGTAACTCAAAATCAATTCGCTGATTCTCAATAATTGCTGTAATTTCCTGTTCGCCTTTACCCACATCATCGTTTCCTTCCCAGGCAGACACAAATCCAACGGTTCCATCTGTTCCCCTGAATTCCTGCTTCATATCCGGATCCATTGAGGCCCAGACGCTCCAATTGTTATGGGTTTTCAGCGACTTAAGCATTGGAAACACAACGTCGACCGGCCTGCTGATATTGACCTGTCGTTCAACTGTAAAATCATTGGGCATTAAGGCTGGAATGATCAATGCAATGACCACAAGGATCAGAATGATATACAATACTTTTTTCATGCTATGTAGTTTTGATAAAAGAGTACAATATGGATTTAAGAAATTGATCCGGTACCCTAGATTTAAGCCTGAGCACTCCTCTATAATTGCCGGAATTAATCAAGCCAAAAATAAGCACATAATCGAATAGATTCACACAATTTTCGTAAAAATTAACATAATCTTTCTGTGCGTTGGTGAATAATACATTATTGTCGCTTTTAAACCAGGTCCAACAATCATGACACAATAATATCTATCTGCATCAGATACAAACTTATAAGTCCTGAAGCATTTTCCAAATTGATCGATTGAATGGCCTTGATGAGTATGATGACACGGGAAGCAATAGAGGTCAATCTTCACCTAAACGTTTAGATCGTTCAGGGTTTGATTGGTGCCCCTGTGTTGGCAGTGATTACAACAGCCATTAGAGTACTTTTTTGTGAGAAGGAAATGACTATTCCTAAATCCAACAAGCTTTTCTATGTTTGGCACACCACAAATAATTGTTCTGGTATTGATTTTCTTTGGTTTCAATTTGCCATTTCGAAAAGAAAACTTTTCCTTTGTATTATAATCACACCAAAACAAAATATTATGAAAATTAATTCTCTTTATCTGACTGTATGTCTGCTGTTTCCATTATTTGTAAATGCCCAGCAGCTTAACGAGACACCACAATTTGGTATTCAGTTCAGTGGCTTTGTCAAAAACGATTTCTTTTTCGACACCCACGAAAATGTCAGCATCCGTGAAGGCCATTTTCTGCTCTACCCAACCAATACTTTAAAGGATGCCAAGGGCAGTATCATCAATAACGAACTGAATTTCAACTTTCTGTCGATACAAACCAGACTCACGGGAAAGATCGCCGGACCCGATGCATTTGGAGCAAAAACATCAGGACTGATCGAAGCAGATTTTTTTGGAAACGAAAACACCAACTTTTCGGATCTCAATGGTTTTAGACTGCGTCATGCTGTTGTGAAACTTAACTGGAAAAACACTGAGTTATTAACTGGTCAATATTGGCACCCACTCTTTGTACCCGAATGTTTCCCTGCTGTTATTTCATTCAACACCGGCGCTCCTTTTCAGCCGTTTTCGCGCAATCCTCAGATCAGGATTTCACATAGTATAAACAAAATCAAGTTGGTTGCAGCGGTCAATTCGCAACGCGACTTCACGAATATTGGCGGTTCGGGTGAACTCAGAAACTCAGGCATGCCCGATTTTAATGCACAGATTCATTTTAGCAGTAAAAATGAAGCAAAGAAAACAGCCATTCTTGGTGGCGCAGGGTTTGAGTATAAGGTTGTCAGGCCACGTATGAGTAGTACGGTTGACGGCAATGTTTTCAAGGTTGACGAATCGCTTGGCAGCATGGCTGTTATGGCTTTTGGAAAATACCAGGGCAGTTTTCTGACGATGAAGGCACAGGCAGTTTACGGTCAAAATCTCACCGATCTGGTGATGATGGGCGGCTATATGACACAAGAAATCTCTGATCCGCTAACCGGAGAGAAATCGTACACTCCGCTCAACAACCTTTCCAGCTGGTTCGAAGTTCACACCAATGCGGGCAAACATGAGATCGGACTGTTTATTGGCTATGCACAGAATCTGGGAACAACCGAAAAATATCTTGCCACAGAACAACCATTAAAAACAAGAGGACTCAACATCCATCATATTTACAGACTGTCGCCCAGGTATGTGATTACATCAGGCAAATTGAAATTCGCAGCTGAACTCGAATACACAGCTGCGGCTTATGCAACTACCGATACTGACGGGAATCTGAATATTGATGACAAAGCTGTGGTTACTGATTACGAAAGTGTTAGCAATGTTCGTTTGCTAACATCGGTAATCTATAATTTCTGAGTGCCCGAAATGCCCAAAAGGCCAGCATGTGTAATGTGATGCTGGTTTGTCAGACCAAAACCATTACTTTTGGGGAATGATGAAACCTGTTCAGTTCCTAAAATGTGGCATCAATCAGCAGTGTCTGCTTGTCATGCTGCTGTTGTCTTTGGTTATGCACAGCATTCGGTTACAGTCACAGCCCGAAAATCAATGTCTGCCCGAAGGCATCAGTTTTGTGACGCAGGAAGAAATTGACAATTTTGCAACGAATTATCCCGATTGCAATGAAATCATAGGCAGTGTGTTTATTCAGGGCCAGCAGATCAGCAATCTGTTGGGATTGTTGTCCTTAACAAGTATCGGAGCCGAGCTGCAAATTACTGATTGTCCTCTGTTAACCAATTTACAAGGACTTAACAATCTGCGTTTTATAGGCCGAAACGATGTTCCTCTGTACGGATTGAATATCGAGGGCAACAATTCCCTGTCAAGTCTTTCAGGTCTCGATTCGCTGCACACTATCCTCGGTGCATTAAACATATCAGCAAACCCATTGCTTACTCATCTCGACGGTTTGAGTTCGCTCGATACCCTTGGCGGTCTGATGATTCTTTTCAATAACACACAGCTCTCTGATATCACTGCCATGCGAACTTTACGGGGCATAGGCGGATATCTCCTGATCGATTTTCTTCCTGAACTCAGCTCACTTAAAGGCCTCGATAATATCATGGCTTCCACCATCAGTCTGCTCAGAATTAAAGCATCAGAAAAACTTTCTGAATGTGAAGTTAAAAGTATCTGCGATTATCTTGAAATAGGCGGATTATCCGACATCAACGGGAATGCCGCCGGATGCAACAGCAAAGATGAGGTTGAAGCGGCTTGCCTGACAAAGATTTACTCGTCGGAAGATGCTCTAAACCAATATATAGTTTATCCTAATCCGGCAAGTTCTTACATCAGGTTGATCGGAACAACCGGATTCAAAAGCCATCTTTCGATTTATGAACATACAGGTCGGTTAGTGTATCAGACCTCCCGGTTGGAAAACGCCCGAATTGATATATCATTTCTACCTAATGGGTTGTATATCATTCAATTAATCGATAATAAGCAAATTCATCACACTACTTTAATCAAGAATTAAACATTCCCACTGCTTTTTAGGATCGATTGAATTTCAGGTGTTGACAATTCGCCGGAATTCAGTATTTTTGCCCTTTCTATTGGCCTCGTAGTTCAATGGATAGAATATCAGATTCCGGTTCTGAGGGTTGGGGGTTCGAGTCCCTTCGAGGTCACCAGATTAAGGCTGCTTTTGCAGTCTTTTTTTTGTTCAGAAAATCCTTAGCGAAAATTACCGGACGAACCCATCCTTTCAATGTAGAAGTCAATGGAATGCATAGGCTTTTCAAAATTAACACATCTCATAAATCTCATAATGAACATATTAAAAAATATTTAGTAAAAATAATATATTTTTTTATCATTTTCTTGTCATGGATTCATGAAAAATAGTAAACTTGCACCGAATTATTTAACCAATCTATTATCAGATAGTTAACCTTTAGACCAAAACAATTCCTCAGGTCAGCATGACTTTCACCATCAACCCGGTAAATGCATCGCAAACGAATGTTGCGGGCGAAGACAACAAGTTGATTCCATCTTGTTCTCATCCGGCATGTGTATTGCATCTGCCGTACCAGGTATCAGGTAAAAAAATTGATTATTAGTATAGAATCCCATTAACACTTTAAAACAAGTAAAAAAGTCCGACATGAAAACGGTTAAGAAAAAACCACATCAGCCACACGAGAAGTTTAACGATGAATTTGTTAAAAAACCCGCTAAGAAATCTGCCATCAAAAGAGACAAGAAACTATCCATTTATGATCCAATGGATGAAGAAGAGCCTTTTGATGATTTTGACACTTTGCTGGGTGATGATCTGGATGAAAGCGAAGATGATGATTTTTAATCAATTCCTATAAATTTTATATAAAATGAAATGGCGGCTGTTTCGCTAAAACGGCCGCCATTATTTTTCCTACTGATTTTCCTATAAGGATAGTTTTATTTTAACCCTCTTTTTCTTAATAAGGCATCCTGATTGGGCTCTCTACCACGAAAAGCAACATACATTTTCATAGGCTCTTCGGTTGATCCCTTTTCCAGGATATTTTTCCTGAAACTGAGCGCAGTAGCCCCATCAAACAGACTCTTTTCCCTGAATGCTTCAAACGCATCGGAATCAAGCACTTCCGACCAGATATAGCTATAATATCCTGCTGAATAGCCGCCCGAGAAAATATGGCTGAAATAAGTGCTGCGATACCTGACAACAATTTCGGGAATGAGGCCGGTTTGTTTCAACGACTGAATTTCAAAAGCATTGGCATCCAGCAGGGTGGTTTCGGTCAACGAATGCCAGTCCATATCAAGCCTGGCAGCCGATAAAAACTCTGCCATAGCAAAACCCTGATTAAAAGTGCTGCTTTCCTGCATTTTTTTCACCAGTTCGTCTGGAATAATTTCACCGGTAAGATAATGCCTGGCATACAGGGCAAGAACTTCGGGTTCGGCTGCCCAGTTTTCCATAATTTGCGATGGCAACTCCACAAAATCACGCGATACTGCCGTACCACTCAGAGTGTTATAGGTGCAATTTGACATCAGACCATGCAAGGCATGACCCATTTCATGAAACATTGTGGTTACTTCATCCCAGCTGAGTAATGCCGGTGTTTCGCCCGATGGAGCAGAAAAATTGTAGTTGGTTGTAATCACAGGCGTGATATCAACCCCACCCTGACGCGATTGCTTGCGGTAACTGTTCATCCATGCACCTCCCCGTTTCGAATCGCGCGAGAAGTAATCTTTGTATAAAATACCAACATGCTTCCCATCCGCTTCAAGCACTTCAAACACCTCAACATCCGGATGATATTTCGGCAGGTCGTCGCGTTTCACAAACTGAAGTCCCCACAGTTTTCCGGCCACAGCAAAAACACCATCCCGCACATGCTCAAGTTTAAAATATGGTCGAAGTTGCTCTTCATCCAGATCGTATTGCTCTTTCCTCAGAATTTCGGCGTAATACCACCAGTCCCATGGTTCAAGTTTAATGTTGTCGCCCCGCTGATCGATAAGTTTCTGCAGGCTTTTGGCTTCTTTGGCTGCAATGGGCATGGCTGCCTTCAACAAATCATCCACAAAGTTATTCACACGCTCGGGAGTGTTGGCCATGTTTTGCTCAAGAACGAAGTGAGCATGAGACGGATACCCCAGAATTTTTGCCCTTTCGGCCCGAAGTGCTGCAGTTCGCGCAGCAACTAATTTGTTATCAAATTCATTGTTGTTATCGCCCCGCATGATGTAGCCTTTGAAAATTTTCTCACGAAGCGATCTGTCCGAGGCGTATTGCAGCACCGACAGTATGCTTGATCTTTGCAAAGTAAACAGCCACTTCGCTTTCACTCCGGCTTTGGATGCCGCATCAGAAGCAAGCTGAACGAAACCGGCCGGTATGCCTGCAAGTTGAGCCGTGTCTTGCACTAGCAACTGAAATGTGTTGGTTTCGGAAAGCACGTTTTCACCAAACTTTAGCGACAGCATCGCCAATTCTTCATTAATCTTCCTGAATGCACCCTTTTCCTGCTCGTTCAGTCTGGCTCCGCCTCGCACAAACCTTTTGTATGTTTTTTCCAGAAGCATTATTTGTTCGTCTGACAATGTCAGCGAATCGTGACTGTTATAAACCTGTTCGATGCGGCTGAACAATTCCGGATTCAAATTGATGTCATCGCTATGCTTCGACAACAGTGGCGAAAGATCGCGTGCAATCTGCTGTATGATGCTGTCGGTGAGTGATGAATTGATGTTGTTAAACACATTGCTGACTTTACTCAGCAATGCCCCACTCTTTTCGAGTGCTTCAATGGTATTGTTAAAATCAGGTGCTTCGGGGCTCTGAATGATTGCATTAACTTCATCCTTCTGCTCTTCCATGCCTCTCTCGAAAGCCGGCAGATAGTCGGCATGCATTATCTTGTCGAATGGAGGCAGATCGAAGGGAGTATTATATGCTTCGAAGAAAGGGTTTACACGATCAGTCTGTCTGGTTTCATGTTGTGAACATGATGCCATTAAAGCAATTAACAGCATCAACAATACATTTTTTGTCATCATTATGGTTTTTAAGTTTGTACAAAACTAATGAATTTCCAGGAGTTTAAGATATAAATACCCATAATCGACGATAAATCAAACCGTTTACTGCCTTGTTCGTTTGGGTAACAAGCTAAATCTAGAAAGACTCAAAATTTCTCACGAATGATGCCCATAATGGTAGAAAAATCAGAACGGCTACACTCACGTACAGCCGTTCTGACCGAAAAAATAGACATTAATGCCTAACAACTTATATATCAGGACTTTTTAACCTTAATGGTACATCCAATGGCTTTTGTGAAATCCGGTTCGGGGAGTTCACCCATTTTTAGGTTCTCAATGGCTGATTCCACATACTTTTCTGTTGCAGCGCCACCATCTTCGTAATTGTTGTCAATTGCACCGATATACCTCACAACCAATTCTTTATTCTCCTTATTCAGGATATACACATGAGGGGTACGGGTTGCACCATATGTTTTGAACACTTCCTGAGATGCATCGAGCAAATATGGAAAACTGAATGATTTTTCTCTTGCACGGACAATCATTTTTGAATAACTATCCTGCGGTTGAATCAGTGAATCGTTTGGATTCACAGCAATCACCGGATAACCTTCCTGTGAAAACCTGCGGTCAAGTAGGTTGATTCGGTCTTCATAAGCTACTGAATAAGGACAGTGGTTGCATGTAAAAATCACAATGAAGCCTTTTGCATCTTCATAATCAGCCATTTGGACATACTTGCCATCAACATTCAACAGTTTGAAATCTTCAGCATTATCGCCTACCTTGTAACCTTGAGAATTGGCTGAAAAAGCTGTGAATAAAATCAGAAATAATGAAATTGTCATTTTCATATGAATCAGGGTTTTAAATTGTTAGTAATGATTGAATTGAGTTCTTGATAGGTATATCCGCCTTCGTGGAATACCCTGAAGTCCTTATTATAGATCAGTGTGGCAGGTATGGCACCAGACCAATTTGTATCCACCAGATCGATCCACGAATTTCCGTCAGGTTCGTGTAAAAGTAACACTTCTGCTTTCAGTTTATTTTGCTCAACAAAGGGAATCAGTCTTGTTTCGAACGATTTCCTGAAATCGAGGCTAACCAGCAACATTTTGAATTTCTTGTCTTTAAACTGTTGATTGATGCTTTCAAAATCGGGAAGTTCTTTTACACAAGGTGCACACCAGGTGGCCCAGAAGTTAATCACGTAAGTGGTGTCGTTGTTTTTCTCAAGCAAGGGCTTAAAGTTCTTGAAGTTAACAACCTTTATCTGTGCCGAAACCGACAGGGCAAACGTCGCAACAAACAACAACACAACTGATAAAAATCCTATTTTCATGGTTTTAGTTAAGCAAGCATCACTGAAATAAATACTTATTGCAAAATATCCGGATTGCGAAAATAATCATAAGAACTTAGCTAACAGTATAGCTAAAAGTTATTATGGTGTTAAAAAACTTTATTAAAAATCAAACAATGAAACAAGCTATAAAGACTAATTGTTCATTGTGCTGGTTCAAAATGTTTTCTGATACGCTGCCATAAACTTTTCGCATTCTCAGGAAGATAGTACAAGTTAAGGTCGAAACCTCAACAATTATTTACCTTTGTTCGTAATTACGGATACAGGTTTATATGCAAAAAACAGGAATAGCATGATCACGCAATATGCATTATTTGTTTCAGCCATACTGCTCTTTCTGGCTGCAGTGTTTGTGGTAAGTCTGGTAAAAGCCACCAAATATAATTCAAGCTGGATTTTATTATCAACAGCCTTAATATTTATGGCATTTCGCAGGCTGATTGAATTCACTTTGCCCCAAATTCCTGAGGAGTATGAGGAACTTGCCACATCTCTCAACACCTGGCTTGGTATTCTCATTTCCTTGCTGATGGTCACTGCCGTATTTTTTGTGAAGAAAGTGCTGTATCACCTTTTTGCACTTGAAGGGATCCGGGCTGCCGCAGAGAAACGGCTATTGAATGCAGTTATCAGCACCGAGGAAGATCAAAGACGAAGGTTTGCCAAAGATCTGCACGATGGTTTAGGGCCAATACTTTCATCTGTGAAAATGTCCTTATCTGCCCTTAACACGCAAAATATTGCCCAAAACAATCAGGAAATTCTTCAAAACACAATCTTCTCAGTAAACGAAGCAATTACCAGCCTGAAAGAAATTTCCAACAATCTAAGTCCTCATATTCTGGAAAATTTTGGTCTGGTCAAGGCAATCAATTCCTTTGTTTCAAAGATTGAACAGACCGGTAAGATTTCCATCATTTTTACTTCTGATCTGGCTGAAAACCGATTTGAATCGAACACCGAAGTGATTATTTATCGCAGTTTATGCGAACTGGTGAACAATACATTGAAACATGCCCAAGCAAGCCGGATTGATATTGATCTTAACCTGAAAAACAATCAATTGGTGCTGGTTTACATCGACAATGGTGTGGGGTTTGATAACGATAAATCAGTCCGGCCTGAGCATCAGGGAATGGGTTTGCACAACCTGAAATCGCGTATAGAATCATTAAACGGGCATTTTGAGATAAAAAAACAGTTGCCTAAAGGAATCATTGCTGAATTAGTGGCTCCGTTAAAAAATCTTTAAACCAGATAACATGAAAATCATTATTTGTGATGATCACACCTTGTTTCGCAACGGGCTCAGAATGCTGCTTCAGAGTTGCTATGCAAATGCCGACATCAAAGAAGCGGCCAACGGACAGGAATTTCTTCTTTTGCTGAAACAATTTGTTCCGGATATTATACTCATGGATATCGATATGCCCGTTACAGATGGAATCAAAGCCACTTCGGAGGCTTTGGCAATGCTTCCTGAATTAAAAATTATTGCTTTGTCGATGTTTGGCGACGAGATTTACTACTATCGGATGATTGCTGCCGGGGCGAAGGGATTTATGCTGAAAAACTCAGAGATCAATGATGTTACAGAAGCGATAGACACGGTTCTGGCCGGGGATGTATATTTTTCAAAGGAATTATTGATCAATGTTGTCAAAAACCTAAGGAACGAGCAACACATCACTAAAAATGAAGAAATCCTGACTTCCCGGGAACTCGAAATTCTTGAACTGATCTGTCTTGGTAATTCCAATGCCGAAATTGGAGAAAAACTCTTTATTAGTAAGCGTACAGTGGACAAGCACAGGGCCAATATGCTCGAGAAAACAAATTCAAGAAATACGGCTCAACTGGTTATGAATGCTATCAGGCATCAATGGATCAGAACCTAATGGTTTAAGGTAGTCGAAAACCTGTGCTGTTGTCACGGCCATAAGTATAAATACTAACGTAAAAATAGGTATTTTAAGGGTTTCGGGTTATATTATCGTTTCATAGTTTTGCATCAACCCTACGACTGAACTTAGAAGCAGTTAACAGTCCTTTCGGATGTACACCAAATTTACATTCTATGAAAGCAATGCATTCATCTTTCAAAATCATGTTATTGATTATCAACCTGTATCTTTCAGCATGCATACTATCTGGCTGTTCAGGTGAAAGCTCTGCAAAAAAAACATCTCCTGACAAAACACTAAAAGGTCACTTTTCGGTTTCCGGAGCATTTGCGCTTTACCCGCTCACCGTTAAATGGGCCGAAGAGTTTCAGAAGTCACATCCTGGGGTACGAATTGACATTAGTGCTGGTGGAGCTGGCAAAGGCATGATGGATGTTTTGTCCAATATGGTTGACCTCGCGATGTTTTCGCGGTCTGTGACTGAGGTTGAAGAAAAAAAGGGTGCGTGGAAAGTTGCTGTTGCCAAAGATGCCGTTTTACCCACGATGAATTCAAAAAACCCACTGATAAGCGAGTTGTTGAAAACGGGAATTTCGAAGGAAACATTTCGGCAAATCTGTATTGATCAATCTGTTAAAAGCTGGAACAAATGTGTGCAGGCTGAAGGACAACTCTACAATATCAATGTTTACACCCGGTCCGATGCTTGCGGTGCAGCCGAAATGTGGGGGTTGTTTCTGGGAAGCAACCAGGAAAGCCTTAATGGAATTGGCGTGTTCGGTGACCCTGGGATTGCAGAGGCTGTAAAAAACGACCCACTCGGAACTGGCTATAACAACGTTATTTATGCCTATGACATAACAAGCCGCAAGCAGTTTGATGGACTTAGTGTGATTCCAATCGACCTGAATGGCAACCACAAGATTGATGAGGATGAAGCCTTTTATGAAACACTGGATGATATCATGAAAGCAATCGGTGATGGGAAATACCCCTCACCTCCCGCCCGTGAACTATATTTTATTTCAAATGGTAAGCCAACGAATGAAGCAGTTTTAGCCTTTCTTGAATGGATACTCACCGACGGACAACAGTTTGTAAATGAAGCCGGTTATGTCCGTTTGCCCGATGAAACAATCAGGCAGCAGCTTACTACTATCCAATGAGGAAAATGCAGGTTAGACTTAGCAGAGCCATGCGTAACAATATCCATGGTTTTTGGATGGTCATATGTCTGGCTTTGGTCATTATTTTGCCGGTCACTATGGCTGCAGGGCTTTACTGGAAATCATCGGTACTACTACACGAAAATTCCTTGCTTTCGCTTGTATTCTCAAAAGAATGGAAGCCAATTTCAGGGCAATTTGGCTTTTACCCGTTTATTATCAGTTCAGTATGGGTAACCATGGCAGCACTTCTGTTTGCTGCCCCTATCTGTTTGCTAACCTCTATACACCTGACACAATACGCCAAACGATGGGTGTTGAAAGTGATGCACCCTGTTATTGACATTCTCGCCGGAATACCTTCCGTCATTTTTGGGCTATGGGGCATATTGGTTGTGGTTCCATTCATTGGAAACTATCTTGGACCATGGCTTGGCAAACAAGTATCAGGCTATTCGATACTTGCCGGAGCTATTGTACTCGCCATCATGATCATCCCCTTTGTGCTCAATATCCTGATCGAGGTTTTTAAGAACATACCGGATGAACTAACCGAAGCTTCGCTTTCAGTAGGGGCAACACGCTGGCAGACTGTGAAATTTGTACTTTTAAAAAAGGGTATGCCTGGCATCGTTGCCGCTTTTGGTTTAGGTATGTCACGGGCCTTTGGCGAAACAATTGCCGTGCTGATGGTAGTAGGGAATGTGACCCGTATCCCAACCGGACTAATTCAGCCAGGATATCCCTTACCGGCACTGATTGCCAATAATTATGGCGAAATGATGTCCATCCCATTGTATGATTCAGCCCTGATGCTGTCGGCCCTGATTTTGTTTGTCGTAGTACTCATCTTCAATCTGATTTCGCGATACATTATCATACAGTGTGATGAAAAATGCTGATTAAAATGAAAGCAAAAAAAATAGAAGAAAAGTTCTTCAGGGTTCTGATGTTTTTATCAACCATGTTTATTTGCATGGTTCTTTTTCTCATTTTATTCAGCATCCTGCGTAGTGGCCTGCCCTATCTCAGTTGGGAAATGATCAGCAGTGTGCCTTCCGGCGGATATTATTTTGGTAAGGAAGGAGGGATTCTGAATGCCATCATCGGAACACTCTATCTCTCACTTGGTTCTACCCTGCTGGCATTTGTAACCGGACTTCCCGTTGCGCTGATGATGAACGTCCATCTGGCTTCCATGCCGCGTTTTGTAAACAGCATCAGGCTGATCCTCGATCTGCTTTGGGGCATACCTTCCATTGTGTATGGAGCATTTGGTTTCACCATCATGATCTATTTGGGAATCAGGGCTTCACTCCTGGCAGGAATCATTACCGTAACGCTTTTTGTGTTGCCCATCATGATCAGAGCTATGGACGAAGCTTTGAAAACTGTGCCGAAAGGTTTGCTTGAGGCTGCACTTTCGCTTGGGTCAACACGGTCAGAAATCTCCTACAGGGTCTTTTTCAAACAATGTATCCCCGGAATGATTACGGCTGTTTTACTTTCTTTTGGCAGGGCTGCAGGCGATGTAGCATCTGTGCTTTTCACCACTGGTTTCACCGATCATATACCCACTTCACTCAACCAACCTGCAGCTACCTTACCCCTTACCATATTTTTTCAGCTGAGTTCACCGATTGAAGAAGTCAGACAAAGGGCTTTTGCTGCCGCAGTTGTTCTTGTTATCATCATATTGTTTATCAGTATTTTAACCCGTGTTCTTTCGAGAAAGTATCACAAGAACAGAATTAATTTTTAGGCTATGAACAGTACAAAAATTCATCTTTCGAAACTGGATTTGCACTATGGCAAACAGCATATCCTGAAAAATATTGAATCGGAGATTCCTGAAAAGAAAATTACGGTCATCCTTGGTCCTTCGGGCTGCGGTAAAACTTCGCTGCTGCGTTGCATGAACAGGTTGACTGATCTGCATCCTGATGCGCATCTTAGCGGAAAAATACTTATCGATGGAACTGACATCCTGAGTTCGAATGAAGACATTACCAACATTAGGAAAATGATGGGACTCCTGGCACAACGACCTTACCCCTTGCCTATGAACATTTTCAATAATGTGGCTTATGGCCTGAGGATCAGTGGTAGAAAAAAGAAAAAATATCTTCATCATCGTGTTGAGCATTACCTGAAGTTGGTAAACCTGTGGGACGAGGTAAAAGACCGCCTGCACGATCCTGCAGTAGCCCTGTCAATTGGCCAGCAACAGCGTCTTTGCCTTGCCCGCGGTCTTGCTGTTGACCCCCAGATTATTCTGGCCGATGAACCGACATCCGCTCTTGATCCTCAATCGAGTCAGGCCATTGAAGAAAAATTCATGGAGCTGAAAGAAGCTTATACTATTGTCATCGTGACGCACATCCTGCGACAGGCTAAACGGATTGCCGACTATGTTATCTTTATGTATATGGGCGAAGTGATTGAGCAAGGTCCTGTAAATGAATTCTTTGAAAACCCGAAACAGGAAAAAACCAAAGAATATCTGAAAGGTATGTTTTATTGATAGTAACTTATTTTAATTTCGTTCGAACAAATCTTATTATTATGTTGAGACCTTTTCTAAAAGCATTGATATTATTCATAATCATGCTAATCGCTGCTAACCAGGCGAAATCACAATTTTCACTATCCGGCGAGTTTCGCACACGAGCAGAAGCCAGAAATGGATATGGTGAACTAATCAAAGAGGGACAAAATACTGCATTTCTGATCAGTCAGCGAACAAGGGTTAATATCTTGTATCAAAAAGACTGGCTTAAAACCGGACTGAGTTTTCAGGATGTCAGAGTATGGGGTGATGAATTGATATTCAACTCAACCGGGATTTTTGGCGATAATGCAAGCATCGACCTGAATGAAGCCTGGGCTGAACTTAATTTTCTAAAAAACTCTTCACTAAAAATTGGCCGCCAGTATTTTGATTATGACGATTCCCGACTGCTCTCGGCAAGAAACTGGAACAATCATTCGGTCAAATACGACGCTGTGCGCTATCGCTATCAGAACATGAATCTGAGTGTCGACGCTGCCTTTTCGCTGAACAATATGGCCGATAACCGCTACGGCAATCAATACATCAGCACAAAAATGAAAACACTTTACTTTGTCCGGATTCAGCAAAAACTGAATCAAAAACTGTCCATATCGGCGATTGCCCTGGGCTCGGGTTTCATGCAAAGTGACACAACCGAATCAATGAATACAAGGGTAAGCCTCGGCACTTACATCTCCTACCAGACAGACAGGTTGAGAAGCTGGGCCAGTTATTACCATCAACTTGGCAAAAACAACATGGGGACAAAAGTGAATGCCTGGAACCTGAATGCCCGTGCCGATTATAAAACCGGAAAACTGAGCCCGGGAATCGGATTCTCACTCATTTCAGGTGACAATAGCAACAGCACAGATTCCGACAACCTTTTTGATCTGCTCTACGGTGTTCGGCATGCAACTTATGGTTACATGGACTACTTCAACAACATGCCAAAAGCAACCAAAAACGGAGGACTCAATGATTTATATGGGGTTGTCGCTTTTGAGGCAAGTAAAAAACTAACATTAACAGCCGAATATCATTACTTCGCACTAAACTCAAAGGTACTGAATACCCATCCGGAAATTTCAGGAACTTACCTCGCATCACCGCTGGGATCAGAAATTGATTTATGGTTCATAATCAGGTTTAGCGAACAGGTAGCGCTAAATGGGGGTTATTCGGTCATGATCCCTGAAAAATCAATGGAAGTCATCCAGCAAATAAAACCTGGCAAGGGGTTGATTTCGTCATGGGGATGGCTGCAGTTAACCATAAAACCAACTTTTTTCAAAGCGAACTAAAAGATTAAAAAAAAAGCCTGTCCTGAAAATGTTTCGGGCAGGCTTTTTCTTTTGGACACAATACTATTTTATGTGTCTTCTTTCGTTAAAATATGCCCAGATTGCAACAGCAGTGATTATTCCAACTGTATAGTACACAAAAGTAGGAACTGGCACCGGATCGCCGGCTGCATATGAATGGAGTCCGGAAAGATAATAGTTTACACCAAAATAGGTCATGATCACCGAACTAAATCCGACAAGGGTAAATAAGGCATAGTTGTAATCGGTTTTCAGGCCGGGTGTATAGCCCATGTGGGCTATAAATGTATAAACCAGTATGGTTACCAATGCCCATGTTTCTTTCGGATCCCATCCCCAATATCGTCCCCAGGATTCATTAGCCCATATGCCACCGAGGAAAGTACCGATGGTTAGCAGGTAAAGACCAATAATTACGGTTCTTTCATTAATGTGAGCCAGTTCTCTGATCTTATCACGCAGGTGTTCGTGGTTTTTCTTCGACTTCAGGATCATCAAAATCAGGCTGATGAATCCAAGCAATGCACCGAGGGCGAGAAATCCATAACTTGCTGTGATAACCGAAACGTGAATGGTTAACCAGTATGATTTCAGCACAGGAACCAGGTTTGTGATTTCGGGGTCCATCCAGCTCAGATGAGCAACCATCAGGATGATGGAAGCCAATATGGAAGTTGCCGCTATGGTCATTTGCGACTTTCTTGAAAAAATCAACCCGGCAAGCACTGTAACCCAGCCAATATAAATCATTGATTCATAGCCATTGCTCCACGGGGCACGACCCGCAATGTACCATCGCATGGCCAGACCGGCTGTCTGAAAAATAAAGAACACAATGATTATCGCATAAAATATTTTGATAACCAGATTAATCCAACGTCGCTCGCGGAAAATATTCATAAAGACCAAAATCAGCATGATGACTCCGACCATCCCATAATACTTCCCTAGCCGGTCGAAAATGAGCATATTGTTATAGGCTATTTCCAATTTGACTTTTGATGGAGCCGGCATGATATCGGCACCAAATTTCTGCTGAAAGTTTTTTATGCCATCCAATAGCAAATTCGCCTGTTCCATATCGCCTGAGTTAAGCGACATGAAGTAATAGGGTAATACCTCGACGATAAAGGCTGAGTCTTCGGCATTGATGCCAACTGCGGATTTACCAGGCGAAAGCCAGGGCTTGTGCGAATCGCCCGGATCGGGCAGAACTTTCAGCAGATCACCGGTATAAACCATGTAGGAGATGTTAACCCTTTCGTCAACAGCCATCACATCATTGTCGAACTTGCTGCGCTCAGATGGTTTTTTTCCATAGGCCTGGTTCACAAGGTCGCGAAGTTTATAGCCACCACCACCATCGGTAAAATCCAGGAAATCAACGAAAGCAGCAAGGTTGCCATTCAGGCCAAGATAACTCTTCAATTGTGGATGCGATACTTTAATCATGGGAATCATCTGCCAGCTTTCGGGCTGGGTTAACATCCCTAGCAAAACTTGTTCCGGATTGAGGCCCTCAAGCGAACTCTTACGCGACACTTTACGCAACATCTCACTTGCCAGGGTGTTCATTGGCTTGAGCCGGCCATCATGATCCTGCACCAACAATTCGCCAAAACCGGCTGCATGACCCACATCAATGATTTTAGTTTCGCTGACACTCTTCCTCTGAATCTGCTGACCAAAGGAAGGCATAGAAAACACAACCAATAACAAAGCCACAGAGATAACTTTCCCCGCATCTTTGCTCTTGTTCAACATGCGTCCAAGCAAGGCAAACCGACTATTGCGGCTGAATAAAGCGAGTATCATTCCCAATGTCATCAAAAAATAACCAACATAGGTAACAAAGGTGCCGTAAGGATCTTTATTTACCGACAAAACAGTACCCTTCTCATCCTTATCATAAGATGATTGAAAAAAGCGATATCCCCCGTATTGCAACACATTATTCATGAAAATCCTGTAGGGCTTTTCAATATTTGCTGAAGCGTCGACCAGGGTAACCTCGCTTGCATACGAAGCCGGACTCTTTGATCCCGGGTATCGTTCCAACTGAAAATCATTCAGTTTGATCGAGAATGGCAAATCAAGCACCTTTGCTCCATACATCATCTTAAGCTCAATACCATTGATCTCGGCTACAGTTGTTTCACCGATATAGCCCTGGCCTCCCCTTAAGGTGATCTCCCGGGTTTCATCGCCCGATTGAAGCTCAATAACAAGGGCATTCATAAAATTCATGTCTTTGCCGGCATAGGTTTTATAATCCACCTTGCCATGCTCATAAATATCCGTAAGGACGATACGCAGGGCCCCCAGGCTATAAAGTTTGCGTGTTTCAAAAGGATGCCAGGTTCCCGGCAAAAGGCTATCTGCAGTGCCGCCCATCATGGACATTGCTGTCATAGGTTCCGGAACATGGATACTGAGTTTTCCTGCACTCAGTGTCAGGTTAACAGCGCTGCTGTCGAATGGCAGGTCGAACAAAAAATCAATCCCCATAAAGTTGCGCTGCTCACCCTGCTTTATCGACAAACTGTTCCGGCCACTTTCGGCTCCCGACACAACCATTACTACATATGCGTCACCGCCCGACTTGCCGTGCACAAGCATTTCCTGGGCGTTGGGCACATATTTGAGTGATTTCATGCTTACTTTCTTATCTCCTACCCTTACTCCTGACTTGTATGAGCGCTGGTTCAGCGTTGAAAGCAATACCTTTTTATCGGTGTAAACCATCTCACCATTGTAACGGGCTTCTGCCATCACATAAGTTGCATCCGACAACATGGTGTTTGCCGAAGCACCTTCACGGATACTCATGATGCCTTCGTAACCGATAAAGCGTGTGATTCCCGAACCCAGCAGGATGACAATAAAGGACAAGTGGAATGTAAAAACCGCCAATTTTTCACGACGGTACATCTTGTAGCGAAAAATATTGACAATCAAATTAATACCTAGTAACAACAGCAGTATTTCGAACCAGGTGGCATTATAAACTGCTGTTTTGGCTCCCGGGATACCGTAATCATTTTCGATGAAGGTGGCCACTCCTGCCGAAACTGCAAAAGCAATTACCAACAATCCCATGACTTCCATAGAAAACAATATTTTCAGGATCTTCTTTATCATAGAAATTTTATGTTGTTATCAATTAAACAATGAATTAAACAGGCCAAAAATAATGAAAACAAATTAAATTCTATAGGTTTGCTTCTACAATCACTATGAATTGATAGCATCAAAAAGCCAACACTTTATTAAGTACCTATTTACCAGATAAATAAATCTTAATTTTTATCACGAATAATCACATCAATAGCCCCCACACCAAATTTACTCATTGATGCCATCCTGCTTTCGGTACCTTCAAACTCCTCCAGTACTTTGATGATTGCCTGTTTCAAAACGCCATTCCCTACCCCATGAATAAAGGTTACCTTGTTGTAATCATTCTGAAGGGCACTATCCAACGCCTTTCGGAAATAATCTGTCTGAATGGCGAACATATCCTTGCTCGACATACCGGCTATGTTATCCACCAGCTCGGCAATGTGAAGGTCTACAACAGCTTCGTTTGCAGCAGTGCGGTGTTTGTCGATCATTGCTGCTTCCTTTTTATGTCGTCTCACCGGTTCGTCAACTGCTTTGTCGAATTTTGTATCCTGCAGCAGGTCTTTTCCAGCCATCAGCGAACTCAATGATTGCAGATTGATTGTCAGGGCTTTGTCGCCCAACACACTGAATAAAGTGTAACTTCCTTCTTTAAAAAACCGATTCGGTTTGATATCGAATGGGGCATGCAAGGGAAGAAAAGCATCTTTGCTTCTATCCTGAATCAGAATAGCCTGAACCATGCCAAGACACCAATAGTTGATGTCTTCGCGGGCGATTGTTTCGATAACGACCTTGCTAAAAGAAGCAATCTCGCCATAATCGGCATTCACAAACACTCCCTCATCCTGCAGGCTGACACTATAAAGGAGTTCAGCGGGTGTATGATTCACCAGCACAACATCGAGCAGGCCTGTGAGTATCCATTGCTGATCGTGAGGCACAAATGCGAGGTAAATTCCTTCCTGTTCCGGATTCCTGGCAAATCGTCTGAGACTTCCCCTGCGAGCGGCATCGGCTGCATCAGCCTGCTCAGTCAGTTCACGCTTTACTGCCTGGACCTGTGCATCGATTTTCGCAACAGAGGCCTGCCCCTCGGCCAACACAATTTCATTGATCAATACCGGAATCTCAAACCCATCTTCAATAGCAACCAGTACCATCCGTGTGTCGATCATCCGAACCACAACACCTCCACCCTTTTCGTTCAGGAATTTAACTTTATCCCCTTGTTTGAATCTCGACATTTACGCTTGAATTAGCGTGCAAAGGTAGGTATAATTTGGAAGACTCCGGGCGGGGACGGAAAGGGCGTAGCCATAACAACCCTGGAGGGAATATAGTGAAGGAAATAATTGATTCTATGGCTCTACTAACGAATAGTCGGGCAATTACTGCACAACCAGCTTTGTTGAATATACAATTCCATCAGGTGATGATATTGTTGCAACATATACTCCCTTGCTGAGGTTGCTGATGTCAGTTCCAGCTATGCCTTCCTGCAAGGGGATGTTTTTGTGCATACGACCAAAAGTATCGTAAAGTTTTAAGCGGTGGTTTTTGGATGAATCCGCTATTTCGGCTTTAACATAAAGTTTGTCGTTTACCGGATAAACACGAAACATATCCGGTTTATGTTGATCTATTGGCAGACCCGTAATAAAATCGTTGCCATAGTACAGCATGATAACCCAACGGGTGCCTGGGTCCATATCCGGATATATTTGTACGTTGTATGGCCATTTAAAAATGCCAACCCAATGGGCATATTGGGCATACTCCCTGACGATGTCTAATGTTGATGCTGCTTTCCATGCCGAATCGGCCCTAAGCAGGAACTCTTCCATAGGAATCCCAATATCATAAGTATAATATTTTACATACTGTGGAAAAGGGACAGGTAGATTGTTTTGATCGGCAGGGAACGAATCGACAGGCCAGAAAGGATGAGGATAGGGGTCAGACCATCCACCGCCCATCCAACCATAAGTAGCACTGAGTAATAATTCATTGTTGTAAGTGTAAAAGAAATTTTCTTCAAAAAAATCGCCATAAGTAACATATTGGTATCGCAGCGGAATATTATCCCATTCGCAGTAATTGTCGCAGAGCGGATGGTAGGACACATGCCCGCCCACAAGCTCGTAGCCATAATAGGTGAGCGAAAGGATGGCAAAGGTCATTGAATCTTGCATAATATTTTCTTGCTGCCCATTAACTTGAACAGGCATCAGGTAGGTTGCAAGCAAGATGGTTAACACTAAAATTTTTGATTTCATGGTTGTATTTTTTTGATTTATTACCAATTCATATCGACCTAATCTGAATTATACATTTTAATATGCAACAAATTTGAATGTTCCCAATTGCAGTTCATTGCACCAAACCACCCCCACATACATCCCCGGCGGTAGGCCGCTTATATCGGCTTCGGTAAGGCCCGGCTCCAGTTGAACGTTTTGGCGCACCTGTCCATAGCTGTCGTACAGCCTGAGTGTTTTTGGCAAGTGAAGTGCTTCCGACCCAAAATCAAGCCGTATCCTGTCCTTTGCAGGGTTTGGGTGCACACGCAGCATGGCCGTTTCGTTTTGTGGCATCGGCAGTTCTTTCTCACCCACCCAGCAATCATCAAAGTTGATGCAGCCCATGCTGTCCACCTTGATTACCCACATATCCTGACCTAAAGGATCAGGGTGCATTCCGTATATTGTACCTACAGCAGCAAAACCACCGTCAGGCGCATGGGTGACACCCTCCAGGTAATTAAAGGAAACAGTTGTGCTTGGGTGTCTGTATTGCCTGTACCAAACGAAATCGCCGCTATTGTCCACCTTGAGTAAAGTACCTTCATAAGAGTAATTTCCTTCAGGAGGATAGAATTTATTTGAACCTGACACGACAAAATTCCCCTGGTTATCCGGTGTTATGGATGAGACCCGTCGATTCAGAATACTTTCACCATATATCTTCTCAAACAGATTGTCCCCCTGTAGGGTATATTTCACAACTGCAATACGATTGTAACTGTCTGACGAAGAAGGTGCCAAACCATCCGAATATTCATAAGCTCCAACGATGGTGCTGTCGGGCGAGTTGGCCAGATATAAAGGACCATCTTTATAAAGGCCTCCAATGAAGCGTCGCCATTGCTCATTGCCCAAGCTGTCGGTTTTGATCAGGTAGTTGTGTGCTGTGTTGTTTTGCGGAACCCATTTGTAGCACGAAAGGGCAAATCCTCCGTCAGGGGTGGGGATCACATTGATGCCCTTATTGTAAGGCCCGCTTTCGTAATACCGGCGCCATTGCTCATTTCCTGAACTGTCAACAAGCATAAGCAATGCTTTATAGTTTGCTGAGCTGTCTCGTATATACCCGGAAATAATCAAATTATCATTGGAAACTATACTCAAGTGGTAAAAAACGTGATCAATATCATTTAGCTTCTCAAGATCAGTATATGTTCTTGTCCAAAGCGTATCAAAATCCGAATTAATCTTATAAATTAATCCTGTATAAACATTTTCACTATTAATATAATATCTGCAATATCCGACATTATAGTAAACTTCATTGTAATTACTTTGACGTAAGCTTCCTTGATAATAGCTCAAAACTTTGCTTACAATGCTATTATCATAACATTTGCTATTGACGATATTACCTTCCTGATCAAGTTTTATAAAGCAATTTGACCATGTATTATCATTAATTTCCTCTACATAGTTTGCTGGGATGAGATAACCATCATTTAATGCTAAAATATCTTGGCACACATCATAAGAGCCAGATTCAATAACATCTATTCGCATATTAAAATATTCCTGGGAGCATGAAACCACTGGTTTGAAATATAAAAAGAGCAGGAAAAGAAAGATATATATGATTTTTAACGTAGTCATTTACTCATGAATAGGTATGTTTTACTATCTATAATCTCTGATTAGGCTCATAAAAATAAACAAACCTCTTACACATGGCAAGCATTCAACAAAAAATTAATACTGGCATGCTTTTCGCATAAAACAGATTAATGTTTCATTTTGCAGTAAATAAAAGGCTTGCCAAAGCAATTTAGAATGAGTATAAATTATCTACCCGATTAAAAAGTCAACTAGTTGAATAAGTTTAACCCTCAAGAAGACAAACAACCCTCACTATTTAGAATCCGGTATAAATAAGCTGATATGCTTTACTTCTAGTCCGATTGATTGTATCTTTGTTGTACCTAAATTTCAAAAATTGAAACCATGATAATCAGGCACATTTTACCGGCAGCAGTTCTTATTCTGCTTATAATGGGTGGTTGCAAAAACCAGGGCGATCATTCATCCAATGGCGGGCATATTGTCATGCAGCTTAAGCACACCATTGACAATCAGGATATTGATTTTGATGAACTGATTTACACCAACCAGGCAGGAAATCAATATATGGTGACCGAAATTCAATGGTTTTTATCAGACTTAACCCTCCATCGCTCTAAAGGTGAAAGCATCAAGATAACAGGTAATAGTGGTTGCTTTTACGTGGATACCGACCTGCAGGGCAGTCTGATCATTGCACCCGCTGAAATTATCCCGGCAGGAACCTACACCGGCATCAGCTTTACTTTCGGGATTAATGAGCAAAAAAACATTTCCGGACTCTTTGTTAACCCTCCTGAGTCGTTCATGTTCTGGCCCGAATATCTTGGCGGTGGCTACCATTATATGAAACTCAACGGAAAGTGGATCAATCCCGAAGGACAGACTGAGCCATTTAACTTTCATTTAGGCATTGGTCAGGAATATGCCGAAGATACAGGCAAAGCAGCTGTTCAACAGTTCGGCGAAAGCAGGCAATATGACCATTGTGAAGGATATCAGCCTCCGCAGAAGTTAAACACGGTTGCCGGCTTTATTCAGAATTATTTTTCAGTTGAATTTAACGACCTCAATTTCACCATCACAGATGGGAGCACACAATCTTTTGAACTGGAAATGAAGGTCGATAATTGGTTCAAATCACCCCATGTTTACGACCACAACCAATGGGGTGGCAGTATTATGCAACAGCAGGAGGCCATGCAACAGGGTTGTGAAAATGGAAGAAATGTATTTGTTATCAGGCCTTTACAATGAGTTTTTTGATCTTGTATAAATATTACTTCTGGATAAGTTGCGTTATCATTTTGCTGAACATGAGTGCCTGCAAAAACAAAGCAGAGCCGCCTGTTCATCAACCCACAGCCTATGAATTAACAATTCCGTTTGGTTTCCCAACCATCCTGAATATCCCGGATGACAACCCATTCACAGTTGAAGGTATTCGTCTGGGACGCTACCTGTTTTATGATGGCAGACTCAGTGGCCGAACCCATCCCGACTCTCTGATGAGTTGTTCGAGTTGTCATATCCAGGCAAATAATTTCGAGGCAGGTATTGATCATCCAGTCTTCGCCGGGGGCTTTGTTCATGGGCTCAATGGACAACAGACCCACCATGTGGTGCTGCCCCTTGTTAATCTGGTCTGGAACAGGAGTGGATATGGATGGAATGGCTTTCTTTATCCTCAAAATGACAAGCCTGATTACCGTAATCTGGAAGATTTTGTCAGGCTTGCTGTTATTGCTGAAGATGAAATGGCAGGGGATACAACTCGGGTAAAAGAGCTTTTTCAGGAAATTGAGGGTTATCCTGAACTCTTTTTTAATGCGTTCGGAAGCAACACCATTACTTTTTTAAACATTCAAAGGGCTATCGCACAGTTCATCCGCACCTTTGTTTCGGCAAACTCACGCTTCGACAGTTTCCTGCGGGGCGAACTACAACTCACACAAAGTGAACTTAATGGCTATGTGTTATTCACCACCGAAGAAGGTGCTGATTGTTTTCATTGTCATGGAGGAGGTGGAAACCCTTTATTTACAACACATCTGTTCTATAACAACGGCAAAGACACCCTGTTCAGCGACCCGTTCGATCGTTTCGCTGTAACCGGCGATCCCATGCACAAAGGAGCCTATAAGGCACCCACCTTACGCAATGTTGCTTTAAGCGGGCCTTATATGCACGATGGCCGTTTCGCCACGCTCGACGATGTGATCAATTACTATTCGCATGATGTGAAATTATCCCCTCAAATCGATCCGCTGATGCATCATGTATTGAAGGGGGGTGTGCAGCTGACACCTCAGGAAAAAGCAGATTTGAAAGCATTTATATTGTCGCTGCAGGATAATGAATTCCTGAATAATCCTGAATTCAGTCACCCGGGCAAAATGCCTGATGAATAATGCCTGGCTGAATGACGGCAGAGTGAAAACAATAGATTACTTTTCAACCTGATTCGCTAACGCGTTTCAACCGGCCATAATCCTTAATACTGAGATTTTTACCATCCAGATTGATCAGTCCATCTTCATCGAACTTTTTCAGCATACGGATCACGGTCTCCGGACTCATTCCCGATAATTCGGCCAGTTCCTTGCGTGACAAGGGCAATTCAAATTCCTCTGCTTTAAATATCCTGTCGGACAAACAAAGCAAAATGTCAGCCAGTCTGCCGTATGATTGTTTGTGGGTGAGACAAAAGAATCTGCCATTAATCTGTGCACTGTTTGAACTGAGGGTATCAATCACTTCTTTGGCAAAAGCAGCATTTCGCATAAGCATTTCGCGGAATGCAACAATCTCAATGAGCCTGATCTCTGATTCGATATAGGCCTTTGCTGAATACTGAAAAGTTGTGTTCCCCTCGCTGAGTGAAGAGAGTCCAAACAAAGTACCAGGAGGAACGATCTTTAGCACCAGCGTGTTCACTCCGTCATCGATAAACACTTTTGCTAACCCACTGATCAAATACATTACATGAGAGGAGAAACTGCCCTTTTTACTAATTATTTCTCCTTTTTTATACCTGATAACCACTGATTTGGAATCCAATATCAAACTTTCCTCTTCAGTTAACTTTTCGAAGCACCGGCACTTATGCATGCTTACCGTACAGCCAGTATATTGATTGGAGTTTGGCATATTTATTATTAATGGAATGCAAAGTTACGAAAAAATCAGCAAAATTCCTGATACAGGTCATAATCTTTCATGAGTAATAGCATTCATATAGGTAACCAATGAGGGCTGTTAATTCATTCACAGTTTTTTTTTCTAAGCGATCTTTACATCGAAAATGAACTGGAACCAAAACATCTTAAAGATATGAAATTACTACTGAAAACCTTCTTGATTACAATAGCCTCAGGAGGACTGATACTCATGAGTTGTTCAAAGAAAGACTCTGATAAAGTAAATGAAAAGGGCTACGGATCATGCATCGAATGCCACACAAACTATGCCCACCTTCAATTGGTTTACACACCCGACACTGCTGCCCCGGCAGGAGGTTGCGGAGGCGAAGCGCCTCACTACGAGCCATACGACAGGGTATACATGGGTGGTGCTGGTTTTGAAGCCTATAAAGCATCAAGCCATTATAATATAGGATGTACAGCTTGTCATGGTGGCGTTGATCAAGTTGATGACAAAACCCTTGCACACTCAGGTGATTTCGTAGCACATCCATCAACAAATTATCAGCAAACATGCGGATCCTGTCACGAAGATGCTACCAAAAATTTCGGAAACAGCATACACAATGGTTACGGACAAATGAGGGCAGTAGCTTTGAGGAGTGGCTATTCAGGTTCTGACGACTTCGACAAACTGCCCCAGCACCAGATCGAAGGGTATAACAAAAACTGCGCAACCTGCCACGGCACCTGTGGAAACTGCCATGTTGTGCGCCCACCGATTGCAGGAGGAGGTCTTGCAGCAGGGCATAATTTCACGAAAACACCTGATATGCTTAAAACCTGTGTCAGTTGTCATACTTCCCGTGGCGGCCATGCGTATCTTGGTGTTGCATCGGGTACCGTTCCTGATGCCCACTTAACAAAACTTCAGTTTACCTGCCTGGATTGCCACACAGGACAGGAAATGCACGGTGAAGATGAAAAACTTGAACAACGTTATGCATCCAAACTCATGCCTAAATGCCTTGATTGCCATCAAAATACACAAAAAAACAATGTTTACCACATGATGCATATCGACGATTTCAACTGCCAGGTATGCCACTCTCAGGATTATAATAATTGCGGAAGCTGCCATGTTCATGGCGATGGTGCACGCATTCCTGCCTATCTCGACTTTAAAATTGCCATGAATACGCTGCCAGGCCTCAGGCCAGGATTCAGACTTACTACAGTAAGGCGCACTCTCGCTGCTCCTGATAACTGGGAAGAGTATGGGGTTGATGAGTATGCCGCTTTCCACGCTAAGCCAACTTACAATTACACTTCGCCCCACAATATTCTGCGCTGGACCAGCCGTACTACGCGACTTGACGGACAAAACTGTACAGCCAGCTGCCATATTCGCAATGTTGACGGTGAATTGATAAACAAGGACTTATACTTATTCCAAAGCGACCTTCTGGAATGGGAAATGGCCGCAACCAAATTCTATACGGTAGACAATAAACTCCCGTCATCATGGTTCGCAAAAATTCAGGAAAATAAATAACCCTTTAATAACTCAACAATTAAATCATTCATTAAAATTAACACACTACTATGAAAAAGATCAATTATTTTTTAATCCTCACAATGGTATTCGGGTTCCTATTCGTTACCTCCTGTAAGAAAGACAACGACGACCCAAAAATCAACGAATCAGAACTTGCTGTAGATTACCTTGAGCAAGACCTGAAATTTAACCTGGGAAGTTTTGTAGTTGGCGCAGAGGCAGTATATCAGCAAATTCTCGCTGACGCTTCAAAGCAATACATCATCGACATTCGTTCACAAGAAGTGTATAACACTGGTCATATTCAGGGTGCTGTTCTGGTTGGACTTCCCAACTTAATTGAACACATGAAAACAATCAATGTTGACAATTACGAACGCATCGTGGTTACATGTTTTACTGGTCAAACCTCAGCATATGCCGTATCTTTGTTGCGTGCTGCAGGCTATGGCAATAAAATCGTGTCGCTTAAATGGGGAATGTCATCATGGAACAGTGCTTTCTCAAGCCGTTGGACTGATAACCTGAAAAATGACAAGGCTGCTTTCTTTATTAAGGACGCTTCGCCTGCCAAACCTGCAAAAGGTGACCTGCCTGTATTGAATACCGGCAAAAAAACAGGTAAGGAAATTGTTGAAGCACAAATAGAAAAACTGCTTGCAGCTACCTATGGCCCCGCTACCATCACCAGCACCAACCTTTATGCTGACCTGAACACATATCAGATTATCAATTTCTGGCCAGCAAACCTGTACACAAACCTGGGTCATATTGACGGTGCAATTAACTATACTCCACCTCCAACTGCCAACGACCCACATCCATTCCTCCTGGCTCAGGATTTGCTAACCTTGTCAACAACAAAACCAAATGTACTTTATTGCTTCACAGGACAAACCAGCTCCTATTTAGCAGGATACCTCCGTATTATCGGTTATGATGCCCGCAGTATACTGTATGGTGGTAATGGTATGATTTATGACGTTATGGTGGCCAACAACACCGCAAACACTTTTATTCCTGCAACCGAAGTCAAGGATTATCCTTTCGTAACTCCCTAGTGAGTTGAATTGAATAAAATCGATAAGAAAACCCAAAATGTTCCCCTGGCAAAACCGGGGGAACATTTGTTCAACTAAATATCCTATGAAACACTTCCTAAAAAACTTCTTAGTCTTTTTACTGCTTGGCACAACCCTTTTTGTCTCCTGCAAAAAAGATGATTCCGAACCTGCTATTCAGGAAGCTGAAGTGCTAGCCGCATATCTTGAGTCAACCGATTCGCCTCTGGGAAAAGATTTTGTTAATTCCGACATGCCTGCCATCATGCCAGCATCGGAGGTAAACATCCTGAACAATACCAACAGAATCTACATTATTGACATTCGTTCGGGCGAAGATTTTAACAAAGGACACATAGCCAAAGCAATAAATGTCAGTCTTGCTGGTATATACGACCATTTGAAATCAGTAAATCTTGACCTGTATGATAAGGTTGCCATTGTTTGTTACACTGGCCAAACTTCGGGATATGCTGCCTCATTGATGCGTCTGATGGGATTTGGCAAAGTTTATTCAATGAAGTTTGGTATGTGTGCCTGGAATTCGTTTTTCACTGGTGGCTGGGATCAAAACATTGGAAACAATTTCGTCGGTGAGTTTATAAGCACCCCAAACACTAAAGCCGAAACAGGATCAATGCCCAAAATTAATACAGCAAAGAAAACCGGACAGGAAATCCTCGAGTCGCGTTTAACAACCCTGCTCAATGAAGGATTTGGCAATAGTGTTGCCTCTATGTCAGCCACTTCGCTTTTTGGCAATCTGACAAACTACTACATTGTTAACTATTGGCCGGAAACCCAATACAACAATCCCGGACATGTGCCCGGAGCCGTTCAATATACCCCCAAAGAGTCAATCAAACTCGCAACTGATCTGAAAACATTGCCACATGACAAGGCGATTGCAGTATATTGCTACACCGGACAAACAAGTGCCCAGTTGGTTGCTTACCTGCGTTTGCTGGGTTACAATGCAAAATCAGTCATGTATGGCACAAATACCATGATCTATGATCTGATGGTTGCAAACAGCATGCCTGTTTTCAACAACGGGGAAGTCATGGAGTATGAATATATTGTACCTTAAAATTTTTTCTCAATAATGGTGAATGAAGGGCGGCTCAATGGGTCGCCTTTTTTTTATTTGTGATCATGCCATTATCCTTGTGGACTCCAATGTTAATTTTTTTGTTCTGTTGGCTTTCGATGTATTGATTGCATATCTTTGAAACACCAAAAACAAAACGTAATGAGCAAAAACTATCACAATCAGGCACCTCAGAGTGCTGTTTACGGCCTCGGATTTATTGGTGCCGCTGTTTATTATATTTCAATTGCCACAAGCTTCTGGATGGGTGCGCTGGGTTTGGCGAAAGCCATAGTATGGCCTGCCTTCCTGGTGTATGAACTGCTTGTTTTTCTTGCAGCTTGATCAAACCGGAATTTTCGAAAAGTTGTATGACGTATTTCATTTGCTTTTAAGTTGACTTGCAAAAAAGTCAACGCTATGATTTATAGAACATCCTAAAAAAGGTATGTTATTCTTCAACAACTGCGTTTTGTCAATAAATTAAAAAATAAATGCTGTCAAGAGGATAATTTCTATGTATTTAGCATAACTTTGCCTTTATGGAAGTATTTACACCTTCACTTTTAGCTCTGTCTGTTGCTTCGAGTAGGAGTATACTTCCAATTCTTTATCAGTGCTATCTTTGCAATAATCTTATAAACAGATTAATGTGTTTTCATTTAGTAGCTTCGTCACCATCATTTGTCCAAAAAGAAACATCAATTGATAAAGTTTCTACCTACATCATATTGGGAACGAGCAGAAGTTTTCTCAAACTATATTATAATTAATTTGAAATCCTTTTTTAACCAATTAAATAAAACTCAGCCCATGAAAACAACTAAATCTGTTTACGTTTATTCGTTGATCATAGCGATGATTATGATCATGTTTGCAGGAGGATGTAAGAAAGACAAAGACTCATCAGGTCTTGCCGACTTAACGATTCTCGACATTAGCCAGGAATCGAACTGGAGCTATATGGCTATTGCCAGCAATGGCAGCAATGTGATGGTGAAAGCCGAAGCAGGTGCAATCAAAGAAATATTTTACCGGCCATCGGCAAACTTCCCGGGTTATTCCATCATGCTCAATGCAGCAGGGAAGCCCGAAAAAGCAGTAATCAACAACAACATCTTCCTGCTTGGGAACTATTCGATGACAAAAGTGGATGTAGCTGTAGTAATGACTGACGGAACCATCAAGGTGTTGCGTGAACTGGAAACAGGGGTAGATGTGAATCTGTTAAGCGCCATAACCATTACAGATAACAGCGACTTCCAGAATATGATGAAGTTGGTTGGTCACTCGACCAGCATGACTGCCGGTGCAATGGCCAAAGCGGCTGTTCCAGCCAACGGCATCAGCCTTTCGATGGAAGCCATTGGATCGGGATCTTCGGTATTAGGTATGGTTACGGGCACTGAGATTACCAAATCGAAAGTCTCGGCACTAAACGAATCCTCCATGGGCTCGGTTTCTGCGGTTGCAGGATGTTCATCTGCTGATGTGGCCTGTATTGTCAGCAGCGTTGGTACAGCAACCTCAATCGTGGCTTCTTCCTACGCCCTGATACAAAGTCAGGAAGAAAACGTGAACACAGCCGAAGGTGTGCTTCAAGGAGGATATGGCGATATTCAGGTAAACCTTACCTGGAGTACCTTAGGTGATGTTGACCTTTGGGTGACAGAGCCTAATGGCGAAACCATCAGCTGGGAATCGACAACCTCCAGTTCCGGAGGCTACCTCGATCAGGACAATACCGAAGGCTACGGACCTGAAAACGTGTTCTGGGCAGCAGACCTTGCTCCCTCGGGCACATATAAGGTCACTGTGGACTACTATAGTGGAAGCGAGCCTACCACTTATGCAGTAATGATTATCCTGGGAGATGTGGTGCAGAATAGCGGCCAACCCTACTCTGGAACCATCAATCCGGGTGAAAACATTGTGGTAACAGAATTTACCTTTGGCAGCAAGTCGCAACCTGTTTTTATCAACAAAAAAACAAAAATTACAGAGCCAAGGCCAGTCAAAATGAATCGCTAAAATCCATCAAACTTATTTCATTTGACCGCATTCCGATAGGATAAGTCATTTACCAAGCAAAAAGAACTCTGCGCAAAACTGCCGGAGTTCTTTTTTTTCTTTCAGTCATGGATGAGAAATAGAATGAGAAGAATCAAAACTATTAATATTATTTTTTGCTTTATTTGTTGCTGAAATAATTAATACAACAAATAACATTTCTCTAATAACACTTAATATGACTAAAGAAACCAAAACCATGAGCGGGGTCATCCTGCTTACCGTACCTTCCATTGCCTATGGCGGATATTTTTTATTGGGTGTACTCAGCGGACAATATGCCGAACTTGAACTCACATCCTTTCAACAGGCCATGTTCCGTGCCGGACATGCCCATGCCGGAGTATTGATAATCTTGTCGCTTCTGGCACAATTATTTGCCGATCATGCAAGCTTGTCGCCTCGCTGGAAATGGACTGCACGATTGAGTTTTCCTGTGTCGTCGCTCCTGATCAGCGGCGGGTTCTTTGCTGCCGCAGGGACACCAGGCAGCACTTCACCCAATGCGTTGATTGCCATGCTTTATTTTGGCATTGCAGTGCTGGTAACCGGGCTTGTTACACTTGGGATTGGCCTGCTGAGAAAACAGTCTTGATAAAAACCAGACCGCTTTATTTGTTTTTTTCGTAGAGTTTGAGTGTTCGCTTTCCGTAGTTGATTACACAACGATAAGTAAGCAGGATATCTCCTCCCAGTATACCGTCGATTGCAGGCAAACCAAGTTTATCGTACGACTCGAATACGTGTTTCAGGTCGATGGCAATGGCTGTGTAATCTTTGATGACCAGATGACCAAAAGAAATGGAAGCAATTTCAGTAACCAGACTAGGCATAGTGTTGGTTCCCAATCCGGTTGATAGACGCTCGTTCTCTTCAAATGTGGCTTTGTTTAGAAACTTTTTGATTCCATGCTGATCGAAAACCGATCTGGACGCACCTGTATCGACCAGAAAAAGTGCTTTTTTTCTATTAATCTTACCCTGAACCAGAATGTGAAAACCATCGTTTTCAATGGGCAGTAACTGAATGGGAACTTCGGTAATTTTCAACAGTATCAGAAGTTGGGTTTGAGGGCGTATTTCTTGTAGAAATCCTCGATGATCTTAACGGCCTCTTCAGCGGTGTCAACAACGGTAAAAATCTCCATATCGCCGGGTTGAACCATATTTTCCTCCACAAGGTGCCTTTTTAACCAATCGATCAAACCAGCCCAATATGCTTTCTTCACCAAAACAATTGGGAAATTAATCAATTTCTGTGTCTGGACAAGGGTTATGGCTTCAAAAAGTTCGTCGAGTGTCCCGAATCCTCCCGGCAGCACGATATATCCCTGTGAATAGCGCATAAACATCACTTTACGCACAAAAAAGTAGTCAAACTCAAAGAATTTATCGGTATCGATAAACGGGTTTGATCGCTGCTCGAAGGGCAAATCAATATTGATCCCCACCGACTTGCCGCCAGCAAAATGGGCGCCTTTGTTCCCGGCTTCCATAATTCCAGGACCACCACCGGTGATAATTCCAAAGCCTTTCTTGGTGAGAAGATACGCAATTTCCTCTGCCAAACGGTAATACTCATGGCTCATGCTAACACGGGCCGAGCCAAAAATGGCCACACAGGGTCCGATTTTTGACATTTTCTCGAACCCCTCAACGAATTCGGCCATGATCTTGAATACAGACCAGGAATCATGTGTTTTGATCTCGTTCCAGGTTTTGGCTTTGAAGGCTTTTCTTATTTTCTTTTCGTTCTCCAGGTTGTCCATCATATTGCTTCTTTATCACTAAAATATTTCATAAACTGAACACGCTCAAACACCGAAGGGTTTTCGTAGCGCGACTGCGACAATTTGCCTCTGAAATCATCAATCCGGTTAAATCCATGTTGTTCCATCCAGTCTCTTAACTCCTGATGCACTACCTCCATATAGCCTATACCATGACGGTACAAAGCACTGGCAAGCTGCACTGTACTGGCTCCGGCAAGCAGAAGCTTGATAGCCGATTTTCCGTCTGCTACGCCTGTAGAAGCCGACAAGTCGCAGCCAACCCTGCCACTCATCATACCAATCCAGCGCAAAGGCATCGAAATTTCACCCGGGTAGCTCAAAACATTTGCAGATGACACTTCCAAACTGTCGATATCAAAATCCGGACTATAGAATCTGTTGAACAAAACGAGCCCTTTAATCCCTGAAAAGGACAAATCACGGATAACCTGCCCCAGGTTTGAAAAATAGAAACTGATTTTCAAAACGATTGGAATATTTACTTTCTCCTTCACAAACTTCACGATTTCAAAATAGAGTTTCTCAGTTTCGCCGTCCGAAATATTGAGGTTGGATGGCAAAATAAAAACATTCAACTCAAGAGCATCCGCTCCTGCTTTTTCGATTTCTCTGGCAAAACTGGTCCATTCAAACGAACTCTGACAATTGATCGAGGCGATAACAGGAATACTTACGGCTGCTTTGGCATCCTGAATCAATTTCAGGTATTTGGTAAGATTCTCCTGTCTGATGCGTACATCCAGATAATCGAGAAACTCTTCACGTCCGGTATTCTCAGCTTCATCTCGCAGGGTTTTATCATATTCGTGGGTAATCTCCTCCTCGAAAATCGACTTGAGGACAACAGCCCCGGCACCGTGTTTTTCGAGTTGGACAATTTTTTGCACTGTGTCGGTAAATCCGGAGCTGGCCGCAATTACAGGGCTTTTCAGTTGTAGTCCAAGGTAGGTGCATGACAAATCAATCATAGGGTATTCTTTTAAATTGGGTGGAACGAATTGGTAGATAAAATCGAGTATAAAAGTAAACTTATTGCCTTATTCAGCAAGCATGCAACATGAAAAAACTTTCATATCATGGCAAAAAGAAGACAAAAGTAAGCCTTATTGTTTGATTGTCAAACCTGTACTTTATGCTTAAGCTCCTCCCGCAGATAAAATGCGGTAAAGCTTTCGGGATGCTGGCTAACTTCTTCGGGTGTACCTGAACACCAGATATGTCCACCCCTATCGCCCCCTTCAGGGCCGAGGTCAATAATGTGGTCAGCCACCTTGATTACCTCCATGTTGTGTTCGATAATCAGCACGGTATTTCCTTTGTCGACCAGCTTATTCAGCATATCGAGCAATACTTTTACATCTTCAAAATGCAATCCTGTAGTGGGTTCATCGAGGATATACAGGGTTTTGCCCGTATCTTTTTTCGACAGTTCGGTCGATAATTTCACCCGCTGCGCCTCACCTCCCGAAATAGTAGTGGAGGGCTGGCCAAGGCTTAAATAACCCAGACCAACATCTCTGAGTGTTTTTATCCTGCTGAGGATCATCGGGATGTTTTCGAAGAAATCCACTGCCTGATCAATGGTGAGGTTCAACACGTCGTTGATCGATTTACCGCGGTAACGCACTTCAAGTGTCTCACGGTTGTAGCGTTTTCCATGACATTCTTCGCAAACCACCATCACATCGGGCAAAAAATTCATCTCGATTATCTTCACCCCTGCCCCTGAGCATGTTTCGCATCGGCCTCCTTTCACATTGAATGAGAATCGACCAGGTTTGTAGCCCCTGATTCTCGATTCGGGCAGTTCGCCGAAAAGCTTGCGGATATCATCGAAAATTTTGGTGTAAGTTGCCGGATTGGAACGGGGTGTCCGTCCGATTGGAGATTGATCAATTTCAATTACCTTGTCGATATGTTCAAGACCATTGATACTGCCATAAGGCAAAGGAGTCCGAACACTGCGGTAGAAGTGACTACTCAGGATGGGATAAAGGGTTTCGTTGATCAGGCTCGACTTGCCACTTCCCGAAACACCGGTTACACAGATCATTTTTCCCAGAGGAATTTCAAGGCTCACATTTTTCAGGTTGTGCCCGTATGCTCCTGTTAAAACAAGCTGTTTGTTATCGAGGCCCTTGCGACGGACTGATGGCACTTCAATTTGTTTTTTTCCGCTCAGATATTCACAGGTAATGCTGTTGCAATCGATCATCTCGCCGGGTTTTCCTGCTGCCACAACCTTCCCGCCATGAATACCGGCACCAGGACCAATGTCTACCACATAATCAGCTGCCAGTATGGTATCCTTATCGTGTTCAACCACTATCACTGAGTTACCAATATCCCTGAGTTGTTTAAGCGATCCGATAAGGCGGTGATTGTCGCGCTGATGCAGCCCGATGCTGGGCTCATCGAGGATATAGAGCACACCGGTAAGCTGTGATCCAATCTGGGTTGCCAGCCTGATGCGCTGCGACTCGCCTCCCGAAAGGGTGTTAGCAGGCCTGTTCAGATTTAGGTAATCAATACCTACATCGAGTAGAAAATGGGTACGCCTGGAAATTTCAGAAAGTATCTCGCGCGCAATCTGAAACTGCCGTTCGGTGAGGTGTTCAGGTAATTCCTGTATCCACGCAGAAAGTGCTGTGATGTCCATGGATGCCAGATCGGCAATATTCCTGTCGTTGATCCGGAACCAGGTGGCTTCTTTTTTAAGTCGGGTGCCAGCGCATACCGGACATACCACATGGTTCATGAAACTCGAAGCCCAGCGCCGTATGCCCGGACTGGCATTTTCGTTATTCTGGTTGTTAATGAAACTAATGATTCCCTCAAAATTCAGCGAATAAGAACTAATAACTCCCAGATATTCCTTTCTGATCTCGAAGGACTCATTCGATCCGTATAGAATGACATCAATAGCTTCTTCGCTAATTTCATTTATTGGCGTTGTGAGTGTGAAGTCGAATTTATTGCCGATGGCTTCGAGTTGACTGAAAATCCAGTTGTTCTTCATTTCGCCAAGTGGTACGATGCCTCCACTTTTGATGTTTTTCTTCGGATCGGGAATGATCTTCTCCAGGTCAATTTCTGAAATTTCACCCAGGCCGTTGCATTTGTGACAAGCACCGTATGGAGAGTTGAAAGAGAAGGTGTTTGGTTCGGGTTCATCATACGAAATGCCCGATTCGGGACACATGAGCATACTGCTAAAATAGCGCAGTTCAAGACTGTCCTGATCAAGCACCTGCATCAATCCACGGCCTTGCTTCATGGCTGTCTGAACCGATTGCGACAAACGTCTTTTGCCGGATTCCTCTCCGTTGCCAACTTGAATTCGATCAATAACCACCTCAATATCATGCGTTTTATAGCGGTCGAGTTGCATGCCAAAAGAAATTTCTCTCAACTCACCATCCACCCTTACACGGGTAAAACCTGATTGCCTGATCTGCTCAAAAAGTTCACGGTAGTGTCCTTTCCGGGCCCTGACCACCGGGGCAAGGATACTGATCCGTTTACCATCAAATTGTTCCATGATCAGGTTGGTGATCTGCTCTTCGCTATACTTTACCATGGGTTTGCCCGTAACATGCGAGTAAGCAACCGATGCACGGGCATAAAGCAACCGAAGAAAATCATAAATCTCGGTGATGGTACCTACCGTTGATCGGGGATTACGGTTTACCGACTTCTGTTCAATCGAAATAACCGGGCTTAGCCCCGTAATTTTATCCACATCGGGACGTTCCATATTGCCAATAAACTGGCGGGCGTAGGCAGAGAACGACTCCATATACCGTCGCTGCCCTTCTGCATAAATGGTATCAAATGCCAGGGATGATTTCCCGCTGCCACTCAAACCGGTAATCACAACAAGTTGGTTGCGTGGCATTTTCAAGTCAATATTTTTGAGGTTGTGCACACGTGCCCCAAATATCTCCAGAAACTGATCTTCTCTGACCTGCGTATTCTCAATTGGATTTTCAGGCATCATTCCTCAAAGAAAATTGTATCGCTGATTGATTCAGACTGTTTGTAAATCGCATGTGTTTTGGCAAATCTTCCTGTTGGAACTTTAATCGTATACGCATCACCGCGTCGAACCGGCAATCTATTTGACCTTAGCCAGGGGTTGAAATACTTCAATAATTTGTAACTGATTCTAGTTTCAGCAGCAAATTCAGCCAGATTCTTTATGTCGTCGTTTACAACCACTGTGGAAAACTCCAAAGGGGCATACAGTTTCTCAATATCAGGGAAAAAGCCATATTTTTCGGGGTCGCTGTAAATCAGCTTCATTGCCAGCATACGGTGCAGATATCGGTCAGTTTCCTCAGCCATATGCAGGTCGAAATAAGAATTCGCCAGTTGATTTTCGAGAAAACCGTTGATTCTTTTCTGGCCGGCATTGTATGATGCGGCAACCAATGCCCAGTTGTTGAATCTGGCATACGATTTATTCAGGTAGAAGCAGGCAGCCAGGGTTGATTTTTCCACATGGTACCTTTCATCCACATCTTTGTTCACTTCGAGGCCATAGTCTTTTGCCGTGCCTTCGAGAAATTGCCAGAAACCAACAGCACCGGCAGGTGACCTTGCGTTCGTCAGATTGCTCTCGATCATGCAGAGATACTTAAAATCGTTGGGAATATTGTGCTGTGCCAGTATCGGTTCAATAACAGGAAACCACCTGTTGGCGCGCTTAAGCAACAACAAGGTTGAGCTGTGCCAGTAAGTATTAACAATTAGTTCACGTTCGAGGCTCTCACGCACATAAAATAGTTCGAGAGGTACCTCATGACCAGCAAAGCTAAGTGTGTCGGGCAAATCAATACTCTTTACCATGGTATTGGAAGGCTTGGTTTTTTCATCAAGCTGGATATTCAATGAAGACATGTTGATTGTGGCTCCTTCTGGTCGGTAATACCACATCCAGAATAAGGTGGTTACCAGCAGGGTGAGTAAAACCGTAATCAGTATATTTTTTACCATAAATGCATACTGGTATTAGCAACTAGATTGTCTTTAACTACCAGGAAAAGCATATAGATCATGGGTTGTAAAGGAAAAGTGTGCATTAAAAAGGACTTATAAAATCCTTAAAAAGTGGAGCCATCTGATCCTTTTCAGACAGAATGGGATGCTGTATCCCCCAGTTGATATTCAAATCAGGGTCGTTCCAACGGATACTGCCTTCAGAAGCTTTGTTGTACATATTAGTACATTTGTAAAAAAACACCGTATTGTCTTCTAAAGTCACAAATCCATGGGCAAACCCAGGTGGAACCCAATACATCCATTTGTTCGACTCTGTGAGTTCGATGGAAGCCCACTGTCCATAAGTGGGTGAATTTTTTCGGATGTCGACAGCAACATCGAGCACAGCGCCTTTCATTACTCTTACCAGTTTACCCTGCGCATAGGGAGGAGCCTGAAAATGCAATCCACGCAAAACATTCTTCATAGACTTTGACTCATTGTCCTGAACAAAGTTCTGATCGATGCCTTTTTGAAGGAATTTCTCCTTGTTGTATGACTCGAAGAAATAGCCACGATTATCTTCAAAAACCATAGGTTTCACAATAAATAAATCGGGAATTCCGGTTTCGATAATTTCCATGACAACTAAATTAAGTGCAACAAAACATTTGAACGGTCAATCATTTATAAATGAATCACTTCACCATAGGCATCGGCAGCGGCTTCCATGATTGCTTCCGACATGGTTGGGTGAGGGTGAATCGTTTTGATAATTTCATGTCCTGTTGTTTCCAGTTTTCGGGCTGCAACAGCTTCGGCAATCATTTCGGTAACATTGTCACCAATCATGTGACAACCTAACCATTCGCCATATTTTGCATCAAAAATCACCTTTACGAAACCATCCTTACTACCGCCGGCACTGGCCTTGCCAGAGGCCGAAAACGGAAACTTCCCCACTTTGATTTCATAACCCTTTTCAATTGCCTGCTTTTCGGTGAGACCAACAGAGGCCACTTCGGGGTTGGTATAGGTGCAGGAAGGAATATTGCCATAATCAAGGGGTTCGGCATGCAATCCGCATAAAGCTTCAACACAGGTAATCCCCTCATGAGAGGCCACATGGGCAAGTGCCGGACCATGCACGATATCGCCAATGGCGTAAACACCTTTTACATTGGTGCGATAAAAATCGTCAACAATAACTTTTCCTTTTTCTGTAGCCACACCTACCTCCTCGAGGCCAATTCCTTCGAGATTTGTTGCCACACCAACTGCCGACAACACAATGTCTGCCTCAATAATCTCTTCACCCTTTTTGGTCTTGATGGTCACCTTACACTTTTCGCCTGTTGTATCCACCTTTTCCACAGAGGAGTTGGTCATCACTTTCATTTTGGATTTCTTAAAGGACCGTTCCAACTGTTTTGAAACTTCCTCATCTTCAATCGGAAGGATATTTGGTAAAAATTCCACCAAAGTAACCTCAACACCCATTGAGTTATAGAAAAAAGCGAATTCCGATCCAATGGCTCCTGAGCCCACCACTACCATCGATGAGGGCATTTCGGGAAGCACCATAGCTTCGCGGTAACCGATGATTTTTTTTCCATCGATTGGCATGCCTGGCAACTGCTTCGACCTTGATCCGGTGGCCAGTATGATATGCTCGGCCTCATAATCGGTAATCTTATTATCAGCCGCTGTAACCTCCACCTTCTGACCCTTTTTTAGTTTTCCTACACCAGCAATCAACTCAATTTTATTCTTTTTGAACAGAAACTGAACTCCTTTACTCATGCCGTCAGCTACTGCCCGGCTGCGTTTTACCATGGCTTCCAGATCGGGCTTTGGCTCGCCAACAAGGCTAATACCGTAATCTGCTGCATGTTTTGTGTAATTGAATACCTGTGCACTCTTCAAGAGAGCTTTCGTAGGGATACAGCCCCAGTTGAGGCATACTCCACCTATTTCACTTTTTTCGACAACAGCGACTTTTTTACCAAGCTGGGAAGCCCTTATGGCAGCTACATAACCTCCAGGTCCACTGCCTATAACGATTACATCGTATTTCATTGTTCAGATATTTATTCGGTTGGATATTTATTTTATGAGGCAAAAGTAAGAAATATTCCAACGCTTTCATGCATACAGGCTGCAGGCCTTTGATCCTTCATCGGGATTGAAGCATAAACCAAAAACCTGACAAATCGACACAGCAAATAGTAATGCAAAAGCTTAATCCAGTACCCTTCGAACCACATCGATCACCGTACCATCGACCCATTTGATGGCAGCAACGATTTCGTCACCCAGACGCGGTTTATCAGGTTTTCCGCATATGGCTTCCGCCTCAGCCTTTAATTCCTGTATGGTTTTTATGGGGAGCTTACTGCCTTTAAGTTTTTCGAAAAGATCGGTGCGCTTTGGATTGATGGCAATACCTCTTTCGGTAACAATCACATCGATAAGATCACCTGGACCACAGATAGTTGTAACTTCATCGAGAATAACCGGAATCCGGTCGCGGAAAAGTGGAATGGGCAGGATAACGGTCTTTCCAAAAAGACAGTTCTGCCAACCACCAATGCCATGCAGGAGATAACCATCGGAATGGGTAACCACATTTGCATTGAAATGCACATCCACCTCGGTGGCACCAAGGATCACCACATCGACCATGCCTGCAAAGTTGCCCTTGCCATGATAATTGTATGACGTGAATGGAGAAGTGCTCACATGTCCGGGATTGTCGCGCATCGACCTTACGCCTTCAAGGTCAAAGGTTTGTCCATCGAGGATGTAATCCACAAGACCCTCTTCGAGCATGGCAACCGGGTATTTGTTACTCCCTGCACGGATAAACCTGGCTTTCCAATTGTTTCTCTTCAGAATCTCGCTGAAATAAATACCAATAGACAAAGCAGTCCCGCCAGCACCGGCCTGATAGGAAAACCCATCATGAATCAATCCGGCTTCTTCGCACAAGCGGGCCGTCATCTCAGCCAGCAGAAGCCGGTCGGGACTCCGGGTAACCTGAGTAGTTCCGGAAACAATTTTTTCGGGTAGCCCCACCTGATCCACCACCACTGTATAATCAACAAAATTACCGTGAATCTGCCAGGGTATACAGGGAAACGGCACCAGATTATCTGTAACAACAATCACTTTATCAGCATATTGCGAATCGGCTAAAGCAAACCCCAATGAGCCACAGGCTGCAGGGCCATTAACCCCGTTGGCATTGCCAAAAGCGTCGGCAGTTGGCGCAGCAATAACGGCTATATCAATTTTCACTTCGCCATCCTGAACAGCCTGATAACGTCCGCCATGCGACCGTAGAATGCCAATACCCTGCATCTTGCCTTCGGAGCAAAACCTGCCTAAAGGGCCGTTCATGCTGCCTTCGATACGGTTGATTGTGCCATCTTCCAGATATTTAATCAGTTGTTTGTGGCACGAAAAAGAGGCTGAGGGAAACCACCTTAGGTTCTTAATGCCCAGCTCGTGGGCAATATCAAAAATCTGATTGGCTATCAGGTCTCCATCGCGGAAATGGTGGTGGGTCGAAATGGTTATTCCATCGCGTATACCAGCCAGGATCAATGCTTCTTTCAGGTCAGGAACCAATTTATTGCCATCCGCAGGGTAATCGGCACAACTTGCAATCGAAGGTGCATGTTTGCGGCCGGTGGGTTTATACTTTCCAACACCCATAAAAGGGACATGCTCTTCGCCGTTGATTATGGTTGGCACGATACGGCCTGCAGCATTGGTAACCAGATTATCGTATTTTTTCATGTTCTGCATTATTATTGTTGTTCATTTACCATCCAGTCGTGATCCAATAGTCCACGACCAACAGCGAGCTGAATGGTTTTCAGCGCTCTTTTCACTACCGGTGGGTCGATCATTTTTGATCCCAGACTCACCACGCCAAGGCCTTTCTTGCCAGCATCCTCAAAAGCAAGGACTATTTTTTTGGCTTTGTCAATTTCGGCCGGATTGGGTGCGAAATTTTCGTGAATCACTGCTATCTGCCTGGGGTGAATGCATCCCATTCCATCAAAACCCAGACTTTTTGAGATTTTGACATTGTTTGCCAGGGCTTCCATATCATCCACGTCCGAAAATACTGAGTCAATTGGCTGAATACCAGCCGCACGTGCAGCATTGACAACGGATGAGCGGGCATAAAACGATTCCCAGGCTTCGTTGGTACGTCTGGCACCTATATCGGCTGTGTAATCTTCAAGCCCTACTGCAAGGGCAACAACATTGGGTGCTGCTGATGCAATTGCATAGGCATTCACAACGCCAAGGGCACTTTCAATAATTGGCATGAGCCAGATGGGTTGCTTAAACCCTTTCTCTTTTCGCACTGCTTCAATTTTTTCATTTACCTGGTGTATCTGACCAGCTTCTTCAACCTTTGGAACAAGTATAAGGTTAAGTCCATGAGGCGCAACAAACTCAATATCATTCAATCCGGCAGGCACCTGATTGATGCGCACCATGCGTTCGGCTCCATAAAAGTCAATTGCTCTCAATGCGTTGCGTACCAGAAAAGCCGCTTCAAACTTCCGGTCGGGGGCAACGGAATCCTCCAGATCGAGTATAATTCCATCGGGATAGTGAATACCGGCATTCAGCATCAGTTTAGGACTATTGCCGGGGAGATAAAGCCGCGAAAAGCGGTGTCGGTCACGCAAGGTCACCTGCATGTTTTGTGGCAGCTGCTCGGGCAGAAACTCCTTATCAGTTTTTATTAGTTTCCTGATGGCAGCCTCTATCCTGGCAGCAATCACCAAAGGCACTGCGCCTGAGTCGTCCAGGTGAAGGCTAACATGTTCAAGGTCAAAAAAATCAAGAATAGCATGTATCTGTGCCCTGATTTGCCTGCCATAGAGACGCTCCACCTTGCTTTCCAAAACCAGTTCACGCCCTCCTTCCTGCCTGATTTCCAATGAGACCTGGCAATCGGACCGGACATCTTTTCCTTTATTTCCTGCTGTTGCTATCATCATGCTGCAATTGTTAGGTTTTAACTTACAAAGGTAGTTTTTAGCTTACATCGCACGAATTGGAATTGGGTGGTTCGTATAATTTAGAATGAATTAAAACAAGCCGGAAAGAAATCTGAAAAAGAATTCTGAAGTTTTGATCCTTTTAAAGGAAAACTACCGGAAAATTGTTTGCGCAGCGATCATTTCTGCGTATCTTTGTGCTAACTCCCGGCTTTTTTCAAACTCACTACTTGCTTAAAACGCCGGTTTCCAAGGAGACAGGCAGCCGGGAGTTTTTCATGATTATGCGCAACACATTCATTGCATATATATTTGTTCTGTTTCAGTTTATCTGCCTGATTTATATCGGAATGTCAGGATCTATTCTGTCAGTTTCAGTCAATGGGCTGCTGGTTCAGGTAGCCGGACTTGTGTTGGGTGTTTCAGCAATTCTTCAGATGCGCATTGGTAATTTTAATGTAGCTCCCCTGCCAAAAGCCGGCGGAGAGTTAATCACCACTGGTATTTACAGTGTGCTGAGGCATCCTATGTATCTTGCCCAGTTGTTGGTAGTTGGGCCCCTTGTGGTGGATTATTTCACCTGGCCAAGGTTAATAGCCTTGCTCATCCTGTTGATTGACCTTATTCTTAAACTTCACTTTGAAGAAAACAATTTGAAACGTCAGTTTGCAGAATATGAAGAATATATGCATAAAACCTGGAGGTTGGTTCCCTATTTTTATTGACCCGGGCATATTTGTCGCACAATTGCCTTTAGCTGCAATTTTGACAGTTTATTTTTCCAATCGCCTTCATTTTACTCAATGGCATATGGTTTGATACCCTGGTTCGAAAAAAACACTATGCCTGTTAAAACAATACATTCTTTCGATGAGCTTCACGGCCAGCTTAAAGAAGGTGAGAAAAGCTATCTACTCCTTTACAAATCAGGATCGGAAGCCAGTGAATGCAGTTATGGCAATCTTCAAAAAGCAGCTGACAAACATTCCGGCATACATATCATGGCTGCAGATGTTGCGCAGGTTCGCGATATACATGAAATGTATCAGATTACCTCTGTTCCTTCCCTACTTGTTTTCGATGGAAAAACGTTCAGCAATGTTGTCAAAGGCTGCAACGATCCTTCTTTCTATAATTCTCTATTCGATGAAGCATTCCATCAGGCCCGTGAAAAAGAGAGCGGTGTAAAACAGAAAAGGGTGGTCGTTTACACCACTCCCAGCTGCTCATGGTGCACCACGCTGAAAAACTATTTAAAATCGCATCATATCCGTTACACCGAAATTGATGTTTCGCACAACCAGCAAGCTGCTGAAGAAATGGTACGCCGCAGCGGGCAACAGGGAGTGCCACAGACCGATATTGAAGGAGAAGTCATCGTTGGCTTTGATCGTTTGCGCATCAATACTATTTTAGGAATTCAACAACAATCCAATTAATAATAATGTAATCATCATGAAAGAGCTACAACCTTTAAATGAAAATGTCATCCTCGACCTGACCGATGACAAAAAAGAACAGAAAACTGCTTCGGGTATCATCATTCCCGACTCGGCAAAAGAAAAGCCCCAGTTAGCCAAAGTGCTCGCCATTGGCAATGTTGAAAATCCTGCTATCGTAGTGGGTGATTCAGTGTTGTTTAAAAAATACTCAGGCACCGAAGTGGATTATGAAGGCCGCAAACTGCTGGTCATCCCTTATGGTGATTTGCTGGCCAAAGTAGTGGTAACCGAAGCCATTTAGGTTCCGGTCACCGCTAAGAATGATTGCCGCAAGCAATAACGGGTTGTTTGCGGCTTTTTTATGTTACAATTTGACCTTTTATTGAAGGATAAGTTTTTGTGATTGTTTTCTGCCATCCACATCCACGTTCACTATATACAACCCAGCAGGCATCTGACCCAAATCGAGGGTAAATGTTTGTGACCAGGGAAGCTGGCCCGATCTGGTACACTGTCCTGTTGAGGCAAACACTGAATACCGTATATCCTTTCCTGGCTGTTGCCCAAGATCAACAGTAAACCGTGAAGGACCGATGCCCGGAGTAAGCCTCAAACCATACCATTCATCGGGCTTTTTCTCAGGAGTCCCTATTATGTCGGTAGACTTGAAGCTGAACGCTTTGAAAAACAATCCGGAATCGTAAATTCCGTCACCCCCATCCGAAATGGCAAGTTTGAGGTGATAGGTTTCCATAGGCTCTACAGCGGCTACAATATCAATAAGCGTGGTATATCCATCGTATTGAATGTTATTGTTGACAACTGGTTGCCAATTGCTTACAAAATATTCCTGATTGGTTACAGCATTTACATTGTTAATAGAAATCACTGTTGAGCTGTTTGGAAGGGTGGCAATGTTCACTGAATTGTTGCTATAAGGACCTTCGATGTCCGGTCCAGAGAGGAAAAAGCCGAATTTATCATTATAACTTGAGTTATTTGGCGGGGCATATTCAGGATATTCTTCTGAAGCAAAAGAAAATTTGAAGGTGATGTACTTTGCAAAAGGGATGAAATCAAAATTCATTACACAGGCATCATAAGAAAGCCCCCCATTAAATTTGTCAAGGTCGGGATCGCCATTCGATCCATTGGCATATCCATGGCTTGGCATATCGTTTGGTCCATCAGCAAGATAGGCCAATCCTGAGGTCATCAGAAATCCATCTTCAAGTCCTAGGCCGGTATTGCCGACAAAACTTCCGCTGGCACGCGGAAAGCCAACATAGGCCACATTAAACACTTGTACCCCTGTCCCGACAAAAATGTCCAGTATCATCTGCTCGGCTTCCTGTTGGGTTTGGTTCTCGGTGATGACAAGATTCTGAGAAATCGTCACAGGAGTCTGGAATAACATCAGGCAGACCATTAAGATGGGACCAGCCAGAACTTTTGAGAATGTAGAAATTTTCATGAGTTGTAAAGTTTTGTTTTATTCAGATTGAAATGACAACCAAAAATAATCTTTTACTTTACACTAAATAAAATAACAAGCCAGTTTATAAGAAATAATTGCTCACAATTAGTTGACTAACACCTTGGTGGCATAACTACCATGCCTGCAGTCAAGTACAATGGAATAGACACCCCGTTTCAGGCCGGTAAACCGGAATGTGTTTTGTTGGCTGCTGCCGATTCGATGACTACTGATTTCACGTCCCGAAGCGTCATAAAGGTGGAATTCAAGAGGATCCACAACGAGATCTGTCAACCTAATTTCAATACCATTAACTGTTTGATCCTGTATTACATAAAATGGTAATTCAGCCATTTTCGGGTTAAGCTTTGTTAGTCCTTCGTCCGTAAAACTACCTTCCTCGATCAACAAGCCTGAGTCGTACACCCTGTCGCCACCATCGGCGATGGCAATCTTGAGGTGATAGGTTAATAAAGGCTCAACCGGGGCCTGTGCAGTAAGCACAACTGTGTAACCATCATATTGAATATTATTGTTTTCAACAGGATTCCAGTTGCTTACAAAAAAAACAGCATTACTATCACTATTCACTGTATTCACCGAAACGGGGATGTCAGTATCAGGCAAAACAGCCAGGTTTATAGCACCCTGGCTGAAAGGGCCTTCGATACCGGGCCCTGACAGAAATATCCCAAAAGCATCATTCCAGTTGGCATTCACCCCCTCGGGATACTCTTCTGATCCAAAAACAAAAGTCAGGGAGATGTTTTCGGTCGAAGGGATAAAATCAAATTCCAACACGCAGGCATCATAGGTAACATCATCAGCGAGCACGGAAAGGTCTACGTCGCCCCCGGCTCCATTGTTGTTACCTGCACCAGGCGAAGTATTTGGTCCTTTCGCCAGACCAGCCCTACCGGAAGTGAGTATTATACCGGACGAAAAACCTATTCCTGCATCCCCGAAGAAAACTCCGCCTGATTGGGGATATCCCGTGAATTGCACATTGAAAATCTGAATCCCGCCCGAAACAAGCATATCGTGCACCATTTGAACAGCTTCATCAGCTGTGCTATTCTCCGTAACAGAGAGTGATGTTATCTGAGACTTAAGCTGAATGCTGAATAATAAAATCAAAACCAGACTAATCGCCTTGATTTTTACAACATAATATGGTAATCTGTTTTTCATGTTGACACTATTTATGGTTTATACTATTCGAAACAGACCCAAAACTATACATAATAATCAAACCAGCAATTCTTTACTTAAATATTTATATAAAAATATCCGCAACCTGTCCATGAACAGATTGCGGATACAATACTTTACACCTTTTCTAAAGCTACCGGATCAACAGTTTCAGGTGACCCCTTACCCCATTTTGCTTAACGAGGAGGGTGTAGATACCTTCGGGCATATCACCGGGATTGATGCTCACCGGTTGATTGGTTTCGATCTGCCTGACAAACACAACCATACCCATGGCATTGATCAGCTGCAACTCGGCATTACCGCTCCTGAGGCTTGCAACAAACACTTCAAAATTGTCATTGGTTGGATTGGGATAGGCTGAAAGCTGCAATCCCTGCTTAAGCTCATTTAGTCCTGTGCAATCAAGAAATTCAATAACAACTTCCTCGGAGCGTGTAGTACAGCCCTCAGTGGAAGTCAAGTCTACCCAATAAGTTTGCAGGCCATAACCAAAACCAAGTGTATCGACTGTAATCGAACTACTTGTTTCGCCATTTGACCAAAGCATGTCATAACCGGTAATCGAAGGCTCGAGCACCCAATTCTCGTTACCGCAAAGTAAGGTGTCGGGACCTAACTGGGCAACAGCCGGAAACTCATAATAGCTCACTTTTGTTGTATCAGCATCAGAACAGCCTATCGGGCCTGTAACAGTTACCCAAAACTCATGCGACCCGAAACCATATTCCGCCTGAGAAACTTCAATAGTTTGTGTTGTTTCGCCTGTTGACCAGAGATAGCTAAGCCCTTCATTTCCAGCATCAAGTAACACGGATTGTTCGCCACAAAACTCCTGGTCAGCCGAAAGTGCTACAACGGGTAATGGATAAACAGCCACAGATACTTCATTAGATATTTCGTCGATACCATCACTTACAACAATAAAATAGGTTGTAGAAACTTCAGGTGTGTGCTGTGGATATTGTTCGTCAGACACGAATCCCTCCGGATCCGAGGTCCAGTTGTAGGTATACTCCCCTGTACCATCAATGGCCTCCACAGACAACTGTATGGTTTCACCAACACATATTTCTGTTGCACTGATATCAACCGTCACCTGCATGGGCTGGCGCTCGATCACGGTTAATGAAACCGGCACACTTTTCACTGCGTTGTTCAGATCGTTGGAACGAACAATAAAATTTCGGGTATAGGTTCCCAATTCAAGTCCCTCGGCATTGAAAGTGAGTGCGATAATGGCAGAATCACCCACAGCAACAGTTCCTTCTGATGGGTCGTAAACAAACCAATTCTGATCAGGGCTCAACATACCGAAGGTGCTAAGCGTATATTCGAGAGGAAGTACACCTGTATTCCAGATTTTAAAATCCCTGACTTCGGATTCGCCCAAATAAAGTTCGACGTTCACTTCACTATCGCTCAAAACCATGTTCGAGGAGCCAAACTGAACTTCTTTGACAGCCGGGTTCGACTCATCAGTTCCACCATAAAATGCTGTTACCTCAAAAGTATAGTACCCATAATCCGTCAACAGATGTTGAAATGTTTTGGATACCGTATTATCTATGAACACACCATCGAGATATACTTTATAATATTCAAATCCGCTACCCTGATTGTGGCTCCAGTTCAGAACCGAAATACCTGTTTCCTGGTTAATCACGGCTGTCAGGCCATAGGGATCCTGAATGTCCTTCAGTGAGGCAAGGGCATTATAGGCGTTTACCCTTCCTGAACCCAGTTTGCCAATGAAACCCGGGTTTACACCATAGTGGTCATCGGTTGTTGTCACCAGCACATCCCACAGCTCATCAGGGGTCAAGGTACCATAGGCCTTTGAGATGATGAGTGCTGCAACACCCGAAACATGGGGACATGCCATGGATGTACCTTCATAAAAGCCGTAGCTGCTGCCATTCAGCGAGCTTAGCACGCCCTTGGGGTTCGACTGATTCGTTTCGCCACCCGGGGCTGAAATATCAACCCAGGTTCCAAAATTGGAATACCATGCTTTTCGGTCCTGATTATTTGTTCCTGCAACTGCCATTGTAACCGGATAATAACCCGGATACCAGGCTCCATCAGCATTACTATTGCCTGCTGCAAAAATGGTTATCCCACCACCGATCATGGCATCGCCACCGCCATTTTCACTAAAATAATCAATAGCATCGAGCACATCCTGGTTATAATTTCCTGCACTGGTGTAACCCCAGCTGTTTTGAGAGATGGAAGCGCCCTGGTCGGCAGCCCACACAGGAGCCTGAGCAAATCCGCCGCTGCTGAATCCCGAAAACACCTGGCACGACATGAGCCGGACTCCGTTGCCTTCGGCGCCGCTGCCACCAGCAACCCCCGAAACACCCACACCATTGTTATTAACGGCAGAGATTGTTCCACCAACATGGGTTCCATGATTGCCCGGATTGATATTCGGACTGTTGTTGTAAAAATTAAAACCGATACCCTCCCACATATTTGCTTGCAGATCAGGATGGTTATACTGAATACCTTCGTCGATGATGGCGACAATCACATTCGGGTTTCCTTTTTCCATTTCCCAGGCTTCCGGCAGGTCAATGTCTGCATCGGGTGTGCCACCTTGTTGTCCTGTGTTATGATAATGCCATTGTTCATTGTAGCGGGGATCGTTTGGTGTCCAGAAAGCCGACGGTTCGGCAGGATTAAAATCTTCCGGTATGTCGCCATCACGTGGAGGCGCATTGCCAATGAGAGCTTTTTTAAATTCAGGTTCGGCAATTGCAACTTCAGGCAAGCTGGCATACAATCCGGCAAGTTTCACCATATCGGTATTTTCGTCAAACTGAAGTGTGTACCATAAGTGAAAACCCCATGCAATATGGCGGTCAACATAAGCCGAAGCTGCTGAGATAACTGCAAAATCATGTTTGACTTCGGTTGCGGCATATTCCCTGTTCAAGGCATCCAGAGATGCTATTCCGAACTCGACAACTCCCAAGCTGTTCTTTGTGACCTGAAGATCAGTAAAACTCCTGCTCACATGATCTTCCAACTTGATTTTGAGCACTCCTTTGACATAATCATTCTGTGTAACCTTACTGTAATCAATTGGAGGACGCTCGCCACGGACCACTTTATACTGCTGTGCCTGAAGCTGATCCGACCCGAAAAAAGTCAGTAAAATCAGAATAATTGAATACATCTTTTTCATAAGATAAAGGTTTGTTTTGGTGATATTTCTAATAAATGGTTTCGTTTGCAAAGATACGCAATCCTACAGGAAAATTCGATTTTCCTATAAGACATCTTGCATGATTCATTAAGCATTTTTGGTTACTCCTAATCGTTGACAACCGGCAAATTGGAATAGTTGCTTGCATAATCCATCATCTGCGCGGAGAAATCGTCGGGATAAATAATTCTGACATCCTGAATGGTTTGCTCAAGCATATCGGCAACCAGCACAGGATTGATAAAACCGGCAAATGGAGCTATGCCAAGTTTTTTCCAGCGTTCGAGCACCTCGGCATGAAGCAGTTGATCCACCTTAACACCATAGTTTTCCACAAGGCTCCTTGCTGCCTCATAGTCACCAGTCGATTTGATACGCTGCACTTCAGCCAGCAAACGACCAAATATCTGTCTGAGTTTCCCGTAATCATTCACTTTGAAATAGGTTTTGCCCGCTGCAACAATCTGCTCAACAACATTTTCACTTCTCCCCTTTTCAAATGCCCAACAGGCGATTAACTGTCGGTTTCGCATATGCGATTCTTCCAGTTGCTGTCCGGGTTCCAACCTAACCAGTTGCCGCATCAGTCCATTGAGCATAAAACTGTCATATTCAGCCTTACCGGCCTCCGGTGAGTCGAGCAGTTTCTTTTCGATCAGCACAGGATCGACAATATAGTACAAAGCCACTAAATCGGCACGTGCTTCCTCGATGGTGTTTGAATAACTCTTCAGGGTTTCCTTGGGAGTGCCCACCCCCGGCAGAATCATGCCGCTTCCATGCCCGATCACCTCATGAAGTCCAGTGTGTACTTTTGAAGCAATGGCACCGTATTCGCGGATTCGCTGCTGTTGCTCCGGCAAATAAAACTCTTCGATTGTACCGCTTGACTTTGAAGCGTTTTCGTAAGCATCTTCAATATTTCCAAGCGAGACTGATTTACTTCCGTATGTCGATCTGATCCAATCAGCATTCGGTAAATTCACCCCAATTGCCGAACTGGGCGAATTATCTCCAGATTCGACAAGAACCTGAATCACTTTGTACGTGACACCCTCGGTTTCCTGCCGCTTAAACTGCTCATCAATGGGGGAGTTCTTTTCGAACCAGGGGGCAAGCTCGCTGATCAGTTTAAACTTTCGGGTGGCATCTTCGTCGCGGATAGATACCATTGATTGCCATGCACCATGATAACCAAGCGGGTCGCCATACACCTCAATAAAACCATTGACAAAATCAACACCCGGATCAGTGTCTTTCACCCATAAGATACTGTATTCATCAAAAGTCTTTAGATTACCGGTTTCATAAAACACGACAAGTTTCTCAATTGTATTGCGCTGCAGTTCTGTTTCAGCAAATCTTTTTGCTTTTTCGAGCCACATAATAATTTTTCTGATGGCCTTGCCATACAAGCCATCACTATGGTAAACCCTCTCGTAGATGCGTCCGTCAGCTTTTATAAGTATACTGTTTAAACCTATTGAAACCGGTTCAGGATCAGCCGGATTAGAAACCGATTGATAAAATGCCTCTGCTTCGGCCTGAGTAATTCCTTCATAGAAATTGCAGGCAGAGGTGGTTACAAGATCAGTGCCGTCGTCCTGATTTACCCTTTTGGGTGCAACCGTCGGATCAAATATGACACGGGTAATTTTTTCCTTGAAACCCTCCAGATTTTCACCAAATACAAGGGGAAGATAATGTTGAGGAACATTTTCGATGAGTTTACCGAAGTACTCAGGCGAAAAAGCAGGCATCATCTTTTCCATTGAATAATGATGGTGAATACCATTGGAAAACCAGATTTTTTTTGTGTAAAGCATAAATTGCTCCCAATCTGCGGATAGCCTGTCACCCTGATAGTGCCTGATAATCGCTTCGCAACAATGGCGCACGATGAGATTGAAACGGTAATTCTGATCGTAAATGATATCTCTTCCGGCAAGCGCTGCTTTGTAGAGATAATAAGCAAATGATTTCTGCTGCAGGCTAAGCTTGTCAAATCCTTCAATCTTGTAACGCAGAATCCGGATATCAGCAAATTGCTCGGTTTGCCAGATGAATGTATTGTCGTCTGTTTCTAAATTCATAATCATTATTTAAGTGGGCAAAAATACGAAAAGCCGCGTCATGAAATTTTCCGATGCTTGTGAATTGATCTTTGTACAAATAAAGGCGTCTTGAAGTATTAACCGCAGTCAGTTAGGGAGCGAAAGCCTTGATGAAAATCGAGTTCTTCGACAGAAACAAAAGCATTGTTTCTGAAAGGATTCGTCTTTTAAGCACCCTTTATCATGGCAACATATCAATCAAACAGACATTTCTGCCCAAGAGGGCCAAAAGGGACGGGATTTCTGCGCAAATTGGATTATTTTTGTCCGATAAAGGATTTTTATGGTAAAACAAGGATACTTCCAATTCGGAAAAGTAAACAAAACACATGGTGTAAAGGGCGAACTGGCAATCATCATCGATGTTGATGACCCCTACGCCTTCGAGCATATTCATATGTTTTTTATTGAGATTAACCGCAGTTTGATTCCATACTTCATCGAATCGATCAGGGTTGGTGGCAAAAAAGCCATTGTTGCCTTGCAGGATATCAACAGCGTTGAAAAAGCAAACTGGCTTTGCGGACGGTCAATTTATCTTCCTGAGAGCCTGTTGCCCGCATTGGAGGAAGACGAATTCTATTCGAACGAACTGATTGGGTTTGATGTTACCGATATCCATTTCGGATATCTGGGCAAGGTTGATCAGATCATTGAATTGCCGATGCACAATCTGATCCAGATTTTGAAGGATGATCAGGAAATTTTAATACCGATGAATGAAGAGATTGTCACTGAAATAAATAAAACAGCAAAAACCATTCAGATTGATGCTCCTACAGGGCTTATCGAACTTTATCTGAAAACCTGACATGCAGCCTGGCAGGCCATTTCATTTCCGGCATTTTAGCCTGATGCACCACCGTTCGACCATGAAAGTGGGAACCGATGCTGTTTTGCTTGGTGCCTGGATAACACCATGGGAGGCTGTTGAAATACTTGATGTGGGGACAGGATCGGGTATTCTTGCCCTGATGCTTGCCCAACGCTCAGCCGCCAGGATTGAGGCAATCGACATTGATCAGCATTCAGTTGAAGAAGCCACTTTTAATTTTGCATGTTCACAATGGAACAACCGGCTAAAAGCAACGAAAGCTGACTTTACTGATTTTAGTTTGCATAGTGAAAAAAAATACTGCCTTATCGTTTCTAACCCGCCCTTTTTTACCTCATTTTACAAAACCAGGCATCAGAGGCGAAACCTTGCCCGACACACCGACACGCTCTCGTTTCATGAGTTGATTACCGGAACGCTTCGTTTGTTAAAACCTTCAGGAAGACTTTGTCTCGTTTTACCGCATAACGAAGGGCTAAATTTTATCAAACTGGCCGAAAAACATGGACTTTACGAACAAAACAGGATGGACATTATCTCGGTTGAAGGCCGGCAGCCAAACCGCATGAACCTGGAACTAAGCCTGCAAAAAAGCACCCAAAAATGCCCGGAAGAGTTTGTGATTCGCCATGCTGATGGCCGATTTACAAAACAATATATTGATTTGCATCAAGATTATTATCTCGGTCTGTGATAAAAAAATCGTAGCTTTGAAATACCAAATCAGTCAAAGTATGACAAACTTGAGGTGTATTATCCTGCTTGGATCATTGTTTGGTCTCCTTCTGCAATCGTGCGTCACCCCGAAGCCTTCGGAACAGAAGACACTTACAATTGCCATTTCAAAAGAAAGAAAGACAGAAAAAAAGTACAGTTTGTGGCTGCAACATCAAAACATCCCGTTCAGGTTTATAGATTTGTCGCAATACACCGGAGAAGATGCACTTACAGCCCTCGACAGCTGCCATGCCCTTCTTTTAACTGGCGGCAATGATGTTTATCCGGGTCGTTACGGGAAGGAGTCCGACACATTGCGTTGCGGTATTTTTGATCAGAGCCGCGACAGCCTTGAGTTTGCTGTTTTTGACAGGGCTGTGTTTCTCAATATGCCGGTTCTGGGCATATGCAGAGGAATGCAACTCATCAATGTGGCACAGGGCGGAACCTTGTATATTGATTTGCCGGAAGACTTTAAAAGCGGCGAAACACATCGTGTTGGCAATGAAGATTGGGCCAGTCATGAAATTGAGTTGATTGAAACAGGTTTCTTGTCAACCCTATCCAAGAATCCAAATCAGCAGGTAGCCAGCAATCACCATCAGGGCATTCATCAACTGGGAGGAGGACTAAAGGTTTCAGCAATTTGTGTTGCCGATAAGCTGGTCGAAGCGATTGAATGGGATGATAGTCAGGACAGGGAGTTTATGCTTGCTGTTCAATGGCATCCTGAATGGATGGATTACAGTGATGAACTTTCGGGCCGTATAGCAGAAAGTTTTCTCCGTGAGGCAATCGATTATCAGCTAAGAAACGATGTAAAAGTCAACGGGTCAACGCATTGATCAGATCTGCATGTTGTGGAAACTGATTTGTCAGGGTTTTCCTTTCAGCAAGCTGAAAGTCAGCAAAATCGAAGCCTGGGGCAACAGTGCAGCCCACCAACACAAAGTCACAATTTTGAGCCGGTTGGGCAGCGAACCAATGTCCGTGAGGGATTACCAGCATGGGAGTTGATTTGTCATCATCCACGCCCAAATACTGAATGCTCAACTCTCCCAAGCCAGGTTCGATACTATAAATGGTCAGTATGCCACCTGCATAATGGTGCCAGATTTCATCAGAGTTGATCCTGTGAAAAGCGGAAAAATCGTTTTGTTCAAGTAAATAATAGATTGCTGTTGATACGGATCGTTCACCTTCAAATGGAGCCGGTAGACAGCTTGCCTTCAGTAAGTCAGCAGATCGGTAAACCTCACGATAGTATCCTCCTTCAGGATGCGCGATTAAACCAAGTTTTTCGATCCACCCGTCAGTCTGCTTCATTCGGTAAGTTTTGCAGGGCGTTGGCTGCCAAGAGGTTCGTTAAAAACATAAACTAACCTGAAAGTAAGCAGATTGTTAAACTGATTTCGGTTCCAGGATTCGTTTGCCAGGTTGCTATACTCACGCTCCCTGATCTTAACCATGGAATACTGATATCTGAAATTAAACTTCAACCTGTCGACCAAACGGATGCGTAAATCAAGCACAATACAAAAATCATTTAGGTTATACACACCATTGTTGGCTGTTGTCGCTGTTAGCCGTTCATGTTCGTACTCGCGTGCACCCACAAGTCTTCCCCACGAAAAACCAAGTCCACCAGTAATAAACTCTTTATCGGTGTAGTGAATCAGCACCGGCACTTCTACATAATTAAGCCGGATTTCATAGGCTCCATTCAACGAATCGCTTTCATACTGTGGCTTCTGAAAGGCTCCCTTTTGATTGAAAGATGTTTCAAGTGAGATGTCCCAGTTTTTCCCCAGCGGAATTATTGCTCCCACACCCAGATTTCCGCCAATTCGTTTGTACCCATACACCTCATCTCCATCAACCTGAGCCAAATTGAAACCTCCCATCACCTGCCCTTTTATCATCTGTGCATGCACGGTCACCGGCAAAAATGCTGTGATTAAGGTAGCCACCAAAAGCAGGGTTACTATTTTAGAAGTATGTGTCATCTGTTGTGAAACGCTAAGTTTCTTTTAAAATTATGTTAGTTTACCCAATTTCATGGTGAGGCTGATTCTGTTACGGTCAATATCTATGGCAACCACCTGCACCCTAACCTTTTGATTCAGCTTAACAACCTGATTGGGGTCCCGAATAAACCGATCGGCCATCTGGCTCACATGCACAAGCCCGTCCTGATGCACCCCGATATCCACAAAAGCCCCAAAAGCCGTGATATTGGTGACTATGCCATTGAGTTCCATGCCAGGCTTCAGGTCATTGATATTACGAACATCTTTCGAGAATTCGAACATCTCAAATTGCTGGCGTGGGTCACGGCCAGGTTTTTCAAGTTCGTTGAGAATATCGTTGATGGTTTCCATGCCTGTTTTCTCCGACAGGTAATCAGAAGGATTTACGAATTGCCTGATATCTTTCTGTCCGATAAGCGCATGAAGGTCTTTTGAAGTCTTTTTGGCAATCTGATTGACGATATGGTAACTCTCCGGATGCACGGCACTGGCATCCAGCGGATTCTCACCCCCCCGAATGCGAAGGAATCCGGCACATTGTTCAAATGCTTTTTCGCCTAGCCGTGGAACCTTCAACAATTCGCCTCGATTTCTGAAACCTTTGTTCGACTGCCGGAATGCAATGATATTTGAAGCAAGCTGTGATCCAATGCCCGAAACATACGACAACAGCTGTTCACTTGCTGTATTCAGCTCAACACCAACGGCATTTACACAGCTTTCAACTGTAAAAACGAGACTCTCCTGCAACGCTTTCTGATCAACATCGTGCTGGTATTGGCCCACCCCAATGGATTTCGGATCAATCTTTACCAACTCAGCCAGCGGATCCATCAAGCGTCGTCCGATGCTTACTGCACCTCGCACTGTGATGTCATAATCGGGAAATTCATCGCGGGCAACTTTAGAGGCAGAATAAACCGATGCTCCACTTTCGTTCACCATCAGGGCAATCAGGTCGCGGTCGAACTGAATACCCCTGACCAGATCTTCCGTTTCACGCCCTGCTGTACCATTCCCAATGGCAATCACATCAACCTGATACGAATTGACAAGGGTTTTCAGCTTTTGCACGGATTGTTTTACCTGATGTTCGGGTGGGTGGGGGTAAATTGTTTCATTATGCAATAAAGAACCATGCTGATCGAGAATCACAATTTTACATCCTGTCCGAAAGCCAGGGTCAACGGCCAGCACCCTTTTCTGCCCCAATGGAGGAGCCATAAGTAACTGACGCAGGTTTTCGGTAAACACCCTGATTGCCACTTCGTCGGCCTTTTCCTTATACATCGCCCTGATCTCGTTTTCGAGTGAAGGGGAAAGCAATCTTTTCCACGAATCAGCTGCAGCGAGGCGGATATGCCCGGCTGATTCGCCATTTGACCTGACAAATTGTTTCTCAAGTAAATCGATCGCTTTTTCGTCGTCCACCTCAACATTTACTTTCAATAAGCCTTCATTCTCGGCCCTTAGCACTGCCAGCAAGCGGTGCGAGGGCATATGGGCGAGAGGCTCCTTCCAGTCAAAATACTGATGGTAGGTTCCTGCTTCCGATTCCTTCCCTTTGACAAGCTTTGAGCTGATTCCGGCAGTTCGCTGAAACAAACCCCTGAGCTTAGTCCGGGCATCCATGTTTTCAGCTATCCGTTCGGCAATAATATCACGTGCTCCGGCCAAAGCCTCATCCGGATTATCCACCCCCTTTGACGGACTGATAAAAGCGGCGATATGTGAGCTGAGATTTCCCACCTTTTGCGAGAATATCAAGTCAGCCAAAGGTTCAAGTCCTTTCTCGCGGGCAATAATGGCTTTTGTTCTTCGCTTTGGTTTATATGGCAGGTAGATATCTTCGAGCTCCTGCATCGTTTTGACCGATTCAACCAACTGCTGCAGTTCGGGAGTAAGTTTTTCCTGCTCGCGAATTGATTCAAGAATGGCTTCACGCCGTTTATCCAATTGTAGCAGCTGTTGAAATCTTTTCTGAAGGGCTGCAATCACCTCTTCGTTCATAGTTCCGGTCATTTCCTTCCGGTAGCGTGCAATAAATGGTATGGAGGCTCCTTCGGAGAGCAATGTCAACACATTCCTGATATATTGGTATTGAACATTAAACTCGCCCAAAAGCTGACTGGCATAAAAGGTGATTTCCTGCATAATGATAATGGTTCGGACAAAAATAACAAAAAGGGACGTTGCCGGCAACATCCCTTTCTAAAGGATTTAACAATACTTTTACCAGATCAGGTTAACTGTTCCGCGCTGGGTTGTCTTCTTTGCTGGCTGAAGGCTGCTGGCAAAACTCTCGTAAATTACAACCCATGCATAACTGCCGATTGGAGCCAGTTCGCCTTTCATCTTACCATCCCAACCTTCAAGAGGGTCTTTGGTTTCAAATACAAGCTGACCCCAACGGTTGAAAACGTAGAAATTGAACTTTGCCAGAGCAGAAGTCGCTCCCATCACCTTAAAGCTCCGGTTTTGCTGCACTGTGCTGTTCGGATTAAAAGCATTGGGCAGGTATATGTTCGCAAATACCACATAGACCGAATCGGAATTTTTACAACAATTCAGATCAGTAACAGTTACTTTAACCCATCCTTCTTCTGTTACATCGAAATAACGACCTGTTGATCCTGAGGGCTCCCAGAGATAAATATCAAATTCGCCCGCATCAAGCTGAATAGTGGAGTTAGGAAGCAAATAAATGGTATCCGAACCTTCGCCAATATCTGTTACAGGCAAAGGGAAAATGGTAATGTCGCGGCTTTTTGAAAAATTTAGTCCGTTGAAGGTTTCTGTAACTTCCACAGTGTAGGTTCCAGGTTCGCTGAAGATATATTCAGCCTGTAGCTGACTGGATGAAGAGTTTCCATCATTAAAGTTCCAATTAATCTGGCTGATATTGGCCTCATTACGCAGATTGAAGTAGGTAATTTTTGTGTGACAATGGTTTATCCAGCTGAAATGAGGGATGTCGAGGAAACTGGTTACAAAGTTTGGCATCCCGATAAGGCTACCAGCACCATTGAGGCTTAATCCATTGTTGGAAACACCATTCAGCGCGTTGTAATTGCAAGCAGCACCTGCCCTGTCAGGGTTATAAATTACCCCCAGATTTGGTTTTTCGAGTACACCCTTACGGAATTTAGCCAGATAAATCTTGCCATCGACACCCAGTTGCAAGGCTCCCATCAGACTGTCGGCACCGGATTGCTGGTTTGTAGCAAACTGATGGACGATGAATGGATTATTCAGAAAGTCAGGCTGGTTCAAATCAAATTGATACAGGTAATTGATATTGTCGCCTAATGGTGAAGTGCTCACATAAAGTTTGGAATTGTCGGGCGAAAATTCAACACCGAAAGGATAATTGTACATTCCTGGATTGCTTCCTTTCCAACCCGTTATGGAACCATCGTTTGCATTGAAGTCAAAAACTTCTATTATTCCATCATGTGGGATGACAAGTGCTATTTTTGTGCCATCGGGAGAAGTTTTCATGTACCCCCCATTGTTGTTCTCATTGCCACGATGTGAGGTGCCAGTCTGGGTTATTACGGGTGTGAGATTCAATCCTGAAGCATCAATTTTATACACAAAGAACCGATCTCCTCCGGCATCACCAAATCCATGTATGATAACCCAGTAGCCTGAATTATCTGCGGTCTTAACCGAAGTTATCTTTTGAGAATTGCTCATTTGCAATGGCTCATTCTTTACGGTCACAGTCCAGGAATAATCGATGCGTTCAATAATCGAATACCGCACTCCTTTTGTGAAAACCGGAGGAATATACATATCAACAGTAAAGACGAAGTACTTGTTTGGGTTGTTGGGCTGAGGGACAATAATGGACGATTGCGAAGAAAAATTGTTACCCATCAGATCGGTGGCATCGTTCAGGTAATAAAACCCACTTGACCAAACCCTTATTCCATCCGTAAAGAAGAGTAATTGCCCACTTTCATCACTGATACCGGCAACTCCATTGGGCAGGTTTATGGCACCGGGCATAACCGATGCCACAGGATTGTTGGAATTGAAATCAATCAGTGCTTTATCACCAAAAGTCCAGTTGTTGGCCTCATGAGGCCTTACATAATCGCAAGGAGTAATCTCCTGAGCTTTTAAGGATTGGTGTAAATTCAATAATAATCCACCTCCGATAAGGAGCGAAAAGAGCGTTGATTTAAAATTCATGCGTTAATCTGGTTATCATCAATAATCCAATACTTCTTTCTACCGCTTGATCAGTCGTTTGACCATAACTCCCTGCTCACCAGATATTTTCATGATATAGGTGCCATCAGGTTGCGACGACATATCCAAAACATAGGTATCTCCGTCTCTGGCCGGGTCAAAGGAAAACTCCCTTAGGGTAGCCTGACCGTGAAGATTAAAGATACTGAAGGAAACAGTTTCGGACCAATCATCAAACTCAATATTAAAAATTCCTTTCGAAGGGTTGGGGTGAACGGTAATATGCGCATCAAGGCTGTTCTTTTCACCAATGCCAATGTTGCAGGCATTGAAGTCGAAAAAGACAGTTAATGTGTCATAACTCATGCAGCCGGTAACCGGATTGACGACCCTTACCCAATATGTCTGAAAATCGATCCAGTTGCCATTTGTCGAAGCCCTGAGGCGCTTATCGGCAGTTGAATTCGACCATAGATAGCTGAAACCCGGATTGCCTGCATCGAGCCATACAGAATCGCGCACACAAACCTTAATAGTATCCTGGCTGTATAATGGAATGTCGGAGGGTTTAATATCAACCACTGGCAAGGCATTCACGTATACAGTAACTTCCCCTGTAACAGTTTTATACGTATCATCAACAGTAATGGTATAAATTGTTGTCGTTGTCGGACTCACATATGGATTGGGGTTATTGGATGTCCACGAAGAGTTGTTGGCTGTCCAATGATACGAATAGGTTCCGCCTCCACCAGAAGCGTTTGCAAGCAAGTTAGTGGTGCCACCTAAACAAATCTGGACGGGTGTAGCCTGAGGGAAAACACCCAGCTGATCACCGGCCACGAGTACAAGCATCTGGTCGGCTTCGCTGCTGCATCCATTCACATCGTTGATAATCAAACTAAACTCTGTTGTAACATCGAGTAAGCTGGTATTGGGATTCTGGATATTGGCATTATCCAGCAGATTGGCAGGACTCCAGCGATAACTGTAATTGCTGCCTGAGCCTCCACTGGCCGAACCATTAAGCTGGGTCGAAGTGCCCACGTTAATTGTCTGGTTGATACCTGCATTGGCTATCGGCATGGGTTTCACGGTAACTGTGACACTCGAATTCACATTATTAAAGCCGTCTGAAACATTTACATGATATGTAGTAGTGGTCTGAGGTGTAACCGATGGCTCTTTGGCATTTGAAACGAAACCGGCAGGTGTAGATGTCCAGGAATAGGTATAGCCGCCTGATCCGCCGGTAGGAATTGCATTTAACTGAACTGTTTCGCCCAGGCAGATTGTTTCGGGACTTGCCTCAGTGGCAACACCCAGAGCGCCCCCGGTTACAATAACAGTCGCCTGATCGCTGCTGTGGCAATTTGAAGCATTATCAGTTACATTCATAGTGAAAACCGTTGAAGCGCCCATAGGAACGGTAACCGGATTAATAACAGTTGGATCTGAAAGCAAAGCTGAAGGTTCCCACATGATGGAATAATTACCCGATCCTCCGCTTATTATCCCTTGCAGCTGGGCTGTCCAACCATTTGGAATTTCGATATCGTCACCTGCATCAGCAATGGCAGCCTGAGCAACGACCACCGCTTTATTCTTTACTCTGGGGCATTGCATAAAACCGGTGTAGGTTGTCAACGAAACAAGGTAGGTCCCCGAAGTTCCATACACTTTCTCCTGATTTTGCCCATAAGCAGTGGTTCCGTCACCAAAATTCCACTCCCACATCGTTATCTGTGAAGTTGGTGGGGAAACGGTAGATTCGTCTACAAAAAATGTTGTATCCCCAAAACAGGTTGGATTGAAAGTGAAATTAGGAGTTGGCGTTGCATTAACAACCACATTAACATTGCTGGGGTCACTGCCGTGGTTATTGACAGTGATCACAAGACTATACTGTCCGGCATGGCCAAGCTGAACATCAGGTAAAGTTGGATTCTGCTGTGTCGAAATAAAATTCTGTGGGCCAGTCCACAAATAGCTTGCGTTGGCAACTGTTTCGGCGTAAAGTTCCAGTGTTTGTCCAACACAAAGCGGGCTGTTGCTGCTGGTCAAAGGAGGAAGGATTGTACAATCAGTTTCGCCTACACCAGCACTTTTCTGGAAAGTAACATTACATGGTAGATTCGAATAGTTGGTAATCAAAAGAATATAATACTTTCCAACCAGTGCATTGGCAATGTCGCAATACTCGGTTGGGTTGGGCGAATAGCTGCAATCAATGATCTTGTTGGCTGTAAGTTGATTTGGACATGGAGTGATTGGGTCGTCGAAGGGGCCCCACATGATAAAATCAATATCCCTGAGTGGGGTACTGAACATATATATCTGCAGGTAGCCGCCCACAGCGATTTTCAGGTGATACCAGGCCGGATTTGGCCGGGTTGACAAACAGCCATAATTTGGGCCATTTTCAGCAGTACCGGAATTCACGCCAGCAGGGAATGTATATATATCGCTGGTACAGAAAGGATCTGAGTCAGCACAAAAACCAGCTTGCGCCTGGGCCAGATTAATGGTTCCGGCAAGTAACAACAAAAGGAATATAATTTTCTTCATGGCTCTGATCATTTGCTGTTATTAAATTTATCGAACTCAATTAACCATAGTCTGCGTTGATCGGCATTTGTTTCAGCAAAAGAGGCTAATGCCAATTGCTTTTGGGAGTCAATTTCCTCAATAACCAAGGATGATTTTTTGTTAAGGCTCCGATTCACGGAGAACCACATATTGCCCTGTTCAAAATCGGAGCTAATACTGGTAAGATAATTTAACTCATTCAGGCTTACTGCGAAAAACACCTGCTCGTAACGAGAGCTGAAACCCGAAAAGTTAACAACATAATAATCATTCACTTCATCCTGATGCACATATGCAGCAATTTTATTGCCGAACACAACATCCTGAAGCTTGCTTTCTAAAAGTTCCATGGTTGGATCTTCAATGCTATAGTTGACATTGGTCTTTTGTTGCGAAAAGACCTCAAACGACATCAATAATAAACTGCAAATCAAGAGGTTTGCACTTATTATCCTTTTTAGATAAAAATTTTTCATTGGCTTTGGAGTATTATTGGAACAATTATTACAGCCCATTTTCAAGGCCGAAAATTACACTTTTTTTTTATGTCCTGACTAAAAATTCTTTATAATATACTCAATCAATCACTTATATAATAAAAATCGATACCAACAACATTCAGTAAATAGTCCTATCTTAGGATAATCCTCTGATAAAACACCTCGCCTTTCGACTGAATTAACACCATATACATTCCTTCAGAAAAACCAGAAAGGTTGATTTTCTTTGGAGAATGGGCTGATAAAACCTGCCTGTTCATATCAAGAAATACAGGTTTACCACTCATATCATACACAGCAAGGCTATTGATGGTTACATCTGCTTTGGTTGAAAAATTGAACTCACCATGTGATGGGTTGGGATATACCACGATTAGCGAACCAAACCTTCCGTTGTATTCGTCCAGGCCGATATTGCACTGATTGAAATCGAACAATACAGTAATGTTATATATTTTGTTGCAGCCTGTTTGTGGAAAAGTTATTCTTACCCAATAGGATTGCTGATCAAACCAGTTGCCATTGGTAGAAATCGACATTCTGTCGCCGGCATAAAAATTAGACCAGAAATATTGAGTGCCCTCGGGATGCGATTCGTGACGCGCTATAAGGCTTAATGTGTCCCTCACACAGACAATAATAGTATCCTGACCATATAAAATGGTGTTCGGTGGCACAAGGTCAACAAAAGGCAATGGGTTCACCGTTACATCCACTGTGTTGGTAACCTGGTTATAACCATCATCAACGGTAACAAAATAACGTGTTGTTTCGGCAGGATATTCGACAAAACTGCTTTGTGTTGAAGTAAAGCCTGGGGGCTGTGATGTCCACAAATAAGAGTAGCTTGTTCCTCCTCCGGTTGCAACAGCGCTAATCTGAGCCGATTCACCAAGACAGATCGCTGAAGGTGATGCCATAGCAAACACAGCCAGGCCATCGCCAGTGGCGTTGATTAAAACATCATCGCCTGCACTGACACAACCATTCTGATCTGTCACGCTAAGGCTGAAGACCTCAGGTCCGCTCAGGATGTGCGTTTTTGTAACGGCCTGATTGGGACTCTCCACCTTATCAGCAGGCTGCCACTGATATCCATAACTTCCTGAACCTCCGGAGGCTGCACCTGTTAACAAGGTATTTGTTCCTGTATTAATTACCTGATCCATGCCGGCCAGAGCGACAGGTCGTAGTTTGACGACTACTGCTACGGATGCATTCACCTGATTAGCCCCATCAGACACAGTAACATGATAGGTAGTGTTACCCTCAGGAAAATCGGATGGATTGGGAATATTGGTTACAAATCCGGCTGGGTCTGATGACCAAGAATACTGATAAATACCTGACCCTCCTGAGGCTGATGCAAGTAAGTCGATCTGTTCACCATGACAAATCTCCTGAGATGATACACTGAGTTCGACTCCCAGCGGCCCACCACTAACGATAACCATTACATCATCATTACCAATACATTGATGTATATTATCCGTAACAGTGAGTACAAATGTTTTTGTTTCGTACAAAGGGACTGTAGCCGGATCAGGAATTGAGGGATTGTTCAGGAAAGCAGCAGGTTGCCATGCAAAATGATAATTACCCGAACCACCGCTTACCTGGGCATGCAGCTGAGCAGTCCAGCCACCCGGAATGACGATATTCTCGCCTGTATTGACCAAAGGCGACGGGTTAACAGTAACCAACACATCATCGATTGCTGAGTTTTGGCCATCGTTTACCTCAACAAAATAAGTTGTTGTAACAACAGGAGTTACAAGTGGATTTTTTATCGTTGAGGTAAAGCCCGGCGGCACTGAAGTCCACAAGTAAGTATAGTTTCCTGAACCACCGAAAGGGTTGGCATCAAGCTGCACCTGCTGTCCGGCGCAAATGGCCGATAGGTTGGCTATTGCCATCACACCAAGAGCGCCGCCTGAAACATACACTATGGTCTGGTCCGAACTGCTGCACCCTGAAGGGCTATCGGTAGCTGTTAGGGTAAAGGTTGTTGTGGTAGCCATTGGTAATGTCATTGGGTCCTCTGCTGTTGGATCGACCAGCAGGTTTTGTGGTTGCCAGAGGAGAGAATAATTTGTTGAGTTTCCCAATATTGTACCTTCGAGTTGCGTAGTCCATCCTGTTGGAATTACAAAGTCGGGCCCGGCATCAGCCCAGGGAACCGGATGAACTGTCACTGTTACCTGATCGGTAAGGTAATTCTGGCCATCAAATACGGTCGAAAAATAGGTTGTCGTCACCAATGGCGTTACAAATGGCTGGCTATCAGAGGAGAAAAAACCTGGAGGGTCTGAAGTCCATGAGAAAGTGAAATTGCCTGAACCACCAGAAGCATATGCATTGAGCTGTGTGGGTTGTCCTTCGCAAACAGCCTGTGGTGAAGCAGATACGGCCAATGAAAACACACCGCCAGTGATGTTGACAGTGACCTGATCTGAAGAAACACAATTTGAAGCCTGATCGGTGATGTTTAGGGTGAATACAGTCGTTGAAGTAAGATTAACCGTTTGGGTGTTCAACCAGGTTGGATTAACAACAAGTGATTGGGGCTGCCAAAGGACACTAAAATTGCCTGATCCCTGGGATACGCCTCCGTTCAGCTGTGTCATCCATCCGTTTGGAATGGTAATATCATCGCCTGCGTGAGCAAAAGTAGTTTGATTAACCTGAACCTGCATCACCTTGCTTTGCGGGCACATCATCGTGCCAGTGTAGGTTGTAAGGGTCACAGTGTAAACCCCTGGAGCTGCATACAGATGCTGAGGGTTTTGATCTGATGAGGTAGCACCATCACCAAAATTCCACTCCCAGCTTGTAATCTGCTGTCCAGCAGGCAATGTAGCCGAGAGGTCGGTGAATTGAGTTGTTTCGCCATGACAGGCTACATTAAACGAAAAATTGGGTACAGGCATCGGGAACACCTCAACAGCAGTAACGGCCGGTTCGCTGAGGTTGCCATTGACATTGATGATCAGTGTGTAGTCGCCTGCATTGGTTAACTGCGCGTTGGGTATGATTGGATTTCTCAGATTTGAACTGAAACCTGAAGGTCCTGTCCAACTATAGGTTGCATTGGTAACCAGATCGGCATAGAGTTCAATCTGATGCGTCACACAAACAGGACTATTGCTACTAACCGGTGGTGGCAGGATGCTGCAATCTGTTTCTCCAACACCTGCACTCTTTTGAAAAGTGATGTTGCAGGGTTGATTCGAATAATTGGTGATAAGCAAAATGTAATACTTGCCCTGAATGGCATTCGGAATATCGACATATTCTGTTGGGTTGGGCGAATAGCTGCAATCGATTATTTTATTGGAGGTTAGCTGGGCAACACAGGGTGTTACCGGATCGTCAAACGGACCCCAACAAATGAAATCAATATCCCTCAGGGGGGTCGAGAACATATAAATTTGCAAAAATCCCGGGGTAAGAATACGCATGTGATACCATGCCGGATTTGGTCTGGTGGTCAGACATCCATAGTTTGCCCCCGATTCGGCAGTGCCTGAATTGACCCCTGCTGGAAAAGTATACACATTGCTTGTGCAGAATGGGTCAGAGGTGGCGCAAATAGGGCTCTGCGCCCATAAAATGCTTCCATGAAAAAATAGCCAGGTCAGTAACAGGAGTTTTCGTTTCATTTGGTTTTGGTTGAAAAAACGCCAAAAAAAATTTCTATCTATTGAAGAACAAGCTTTCGGCTATCAATCGACGTATCGGACTGAAGCAGTATGGTGTAAATTCCTTTTGCTTCATTCATCAGGTTTATAGTTCTGGTATTACCGGCCATAAATGGTTGTTGGTTTTCATCTGCGTATACTACCAGTCCTTTCTGGTCTACAATCCGCACATGCAGCCACTTGATATTCTCGGAAGTTTGCAGCACAAACTCCCCGTTATTGGGGTTCGGGAATATCTTTATCGACTGCTGCACATCACTTTTCTTTTCTTCAACAGTAATATTGCACTGGTTAAAATCGAAGATGATAGTGATTTGGCCTTGTGACTGGCAACCTGTGCCGCCAGAAGTTACGTTCACACCATAAGTCTGTATATCAATCCAATTTCCATTAGTTGTGGTTGTTAAAAACCTTCCAAAAAGACCATTTGACCAATAATAGGATGTTCCTTGTGGATCATCATCATTACCCGCATCAATCACCACCTCGTTGCGCACGCAGACTACGATGGTATCCTGTCCGTAGAGCACTGCGTTTTGCGGAATCAAGTCAATGATTGGAAGAGGATTTACAGTGACAACCGAAAAAGAAGAGGTGCTTGTAAACCCATCATGAACAACCACATTGTAACGTGTTGTTTCGGTTGGTGATACTGCAATGACCGGATCCTCCGATATAAAACCAGGGGGTACTGAAGTCCAGCTGTAGGTATAATTTCCGCCGCCTCCGGTAGCCTGGGCACTCACAATCGTTGACCCGCCCAGACAAATTGCACCGGGATCGGCAAAGGTGAACACTGATAATCCATCACCGGATGGGTTCACCAGCATGAAATCAGGCTCACCGGCACAGCCATTCTGATCAGTTATTGACAAGGTAAAAATAGTAGGTTCCGTTAAAATGACAGTTGTTGGGTTAGGAATAGCCGGGTTGTTGAGCAAGCCTGCAGGTTCCCAAGAATAGATGTAAACGCCTGATCCACCTGTTGCTGAACCATTCAACTGAGCAGTTGTACCTTCGTTGATTATCTGATCGGGACCAGCATCGGCCTGAGGCATGGGTTTAACAGTTATTTCAACCTCGTCGGTAACAAACTCATTGGTTACAACATCTGTGACAGTAACCATATAAACAGTTGGTTCATCAGGATAGACAGATGGATTGGGAATATCTGAAGTAAATCCCGGGGGTTCTGAAGTCCACTCGATAGCAAAACTTCCCGAACCTCCATCAGCCATAACAAGCAGATCGACCCTCTCGCCGATACAAATCTCTGTTGGTGTTCCAGAAGCATTGATGCCTAGCGGGCCTCCCACAACATTCACAAGCACTGTATCCCTTCCATAACAGGCACTCCCAAGATCGTTCACCTGAAGTACGAAATAGGTACTGCTGGTTAAACTAACTGTTGTAGGGTTAGGTATGCTTGGATTGTTCAGTAAATCGGCCGGAGTCCAAATATAAATAAAGTTTCCTGTTCCGCCCGAGGCTGACCCATTCAGCTGCGCAATGCCTGCATAAGGGATATCTACGTCCATACCTGCATAGACTACTGGTGAAGCCAATTCGATGTTGAAATAATAAATATTCGGGACTGCATAATTATCACAGGCATCTTTTATAAAGCTCAGAGGGAGCAGCTCAAGGGAATAATTGCCGCTTTGGTACAAACCAGGCGTGAAATGCACCTGATATTCACGTTCCATTTGTCCACCCAACAAACAGTTATCTCCTGAAATGCTGGTGATTGTGTAGGGTCCCCCGGGTCCGCTTAATTTGAAATCGCTGACATTTACCGTGTTACATTTTACATTCTCCGAGAATCTGATAGTCAGAAAACTCGTTCCGCAATTAATTGCATCATTATAACCGATTTCATCCAGAATGGGTGGAAGGTCATCGAATATAACCGCAGTTGACGGACTAAAATCCAGGGTGTAGCCACCGGGGGTCTGGGTCCAGTCGCTTACACATAGCACATAGGTCTCGCCTTCAAAAACTGCAAGATCTGCATTCCACTTATTGGTTGGCCCCCCCCCATTACAATGGGTCAACCCCCCATCAGCCGTGCTGATACCGGTGGTTCCCTGATGGCTTGGCCCTCCAGCTGCATTGCAGCTTTTTTGCATAACAGCCGCATTGTTGTAAATTTCGTTGCAGTAATTATTACTGAGGTTAAAAACGGCCCAGTCATAATCATCAGTTTGTACTGAGGGTGAAATCCTCAGACGAAGCATACCTGACTGAATGACCGTCCAAGAATACCAGCGACTGTTCTTTTCCCCGTCCATGCAACTGTTCGGACAACTTTGGCTTGGATTGATCTCATTGGGATAATTGCCTGAACCGGTAGCAGTAAATAGTTCTGTATAGATATAATCGCACACTGGAATTGCGCCCAGGCAATCCTGTGTAGTTGGCACCTGAGCATTTAAATTTGAAAAATATACTGTGGTCAGGCTAAATACAGCAAGAAAGAAAAAATGTAAAACTCTGTATTTCATGTATTTTACTCTTTGTGGTTTCAAATAATCTTCACCATTAACAGTTACAAATTTACAAATTTATACGGCTTAATGCAAACTTTTTTTCTCCATAGATTTCCGAAACAAGCAGATAGGATTTGACCAATAGTGGGAAAACAAAAACTCCCTGCCAGATCGTTTCGACTGGCAGGGAGTTGGTTTAGTGGTGGGTTGCCCTGTTGGGCAACTTATCCGTTTTAGTTGGTTACCAACACTTTTCTGATTATTACTTCATTCCTGCTGCGGAATACCACGGTGTAGGTGCCCCTTGATGGGTTGTTCAGCTGTATGGTTTCACTATGGCTGCCGTTGACACGGAAGTCCTTAATCTGATATACATCTACCCCAAGGTTGTTGTAAACCGTTACATCCCACGATTCTTCCTTCTGGCTGTTGATCGTCACAGTGAACCTGCCATCATTTGGTACAGGATGTATCTCAAACTTACCCAAAGCGTTTTCGCCAAGGCCTGTTACCAATACATAAACCGGTTCTGATGGGTCTGAGCTGCATCCGTCAACAGTTACCACTGTCCAGTAATTTCCGGTTTCGGTGGCTGTATAAGTCGGGTCGGTAGCATCTTCGATCATTTCACCTTCGAAATACCACTGATTGCCTTCTGTTGCACTGCTGGTGAGGTCATACTCCTCCAGACTGACTGTTGGCTTGGGTGGTTTCGGGGCTACAGTAATTCCATAATCGGGCGAAGAAACTCCTTCACCGCAACCATTGGTAGCATAAACGCTGAAGTCGCCTGCTGTTGCATCAGGTCCAAAGTTTACCGTGATGCTGTTCGTGCCTATGCCGTCTACAATCGTTGCTCCAAATGGTACTGTCCAGTGGTAGGTGATTGCATTGGCTATTGGGGCTACACTGTAAGCTACTTCGGTGGCAGGTAGACAGACATTGGCTGTTCCTGTTATGGCTCCTGCTGCTGCGGGCAACGGAAGAATCTCAACACTAAAGCTGGATGGGGTTGTGGCCTGACAGCCTGATGCATTCTGGTAGTTAACCGTAACTGTCTGGTCACCGCTTCCTGTCCAGTACACTTCAATCTGGTAGGTTCCCTGTCCCGACACTATTGTGCCTCCGGAGGTAACTGTCCAGACATAATTGCTTGCGCCTTCTTCGGTTGTGAATACGTGGTTCTCATCCGACATCTGGCAGGCTACATCGTTTCCGGCTATTGATGGAACCGGCAGAGCGCTTACTTCCACAAACATTACCGTGGGACTGTTGGCAGGGCAGCCTGAGGCATTGGTGTAGGTAACGCTTAGGTTTTGTGAGCCCATCACATTCCATTTGATACTGACCTGGCTGGTGCCCTGGCCTGACATTATCTGGCCACCGGCCGACACTGTCCATGCATAGCCACTCATGCCCGTTTCGGTCTGATAGCTATCCACTGCATTCACGCATGCCAAATCATCGCCTGTGATAACCGGAACAGGGATTGGATTAACGGTGACTGCAAGCGACGATGATGTGCCACTTCCGCAAACACTTGTACCCATAACTGTTACATTACCCGAAACGGCTGTTTCATTATAGTTCACTGTGATGCTGTTGGTGTTGTTTCCTGCAACAATGGTGCCTCCTGCCGGAACAGTCCAGCTGTAGCCTGTTGCATACAGGATGGCTGGCACGGTGTAAACATGTCCGCCAGTTCCCTGACATACCGAAACCGGGCCTGTGATAACACCTGCAGCTTCCGGTACAGGGCATAAGGTCATGAAGGTTAGCTGGCCTCCGTAGGTTGTCCCGGCAGTATTTGCGCCAACAGCCCTGTAATAATACATGGTGTTGTAATTCAAACCGCTGAGATCAGCATAAACGGCTTCGTTGGTGTTGCCGGTAACTGTGAGCGGAACGCCTGCAACAACGTTTCCGTATGCCGGAGTTGTACCCCACTCAAAGGAGGTGGTGGTGCTCTGGTTGTTGGCGTTCACCGTGCTGTTGATCCGTGCAGCAAAATTTCCAATATTGCTGGCTGCGTTGGTTACAACTGTAGGTGGCGAGGCTCCTGTCTGGAAACTCACATTGCCTCCGTAAGTTGTTCCATGTCCGTTGGTGGCTACAACACGGTAGTTATAGGTTGTGTTGATTAGCAGGTTAATAAGATCGGCAGACACAGCAACATTTGTGCCACCCGATACTGGGCTTTGGGAAGCTGGAGTCACATTGCCGTATGCCATGGTCTCGCCCCATTCAAATGTAACGGTGGTAGCGTCGCATGAGGCATTAACCGTACCGTTCAGCGTAACAGTGGTATTGCCAATGGGTGAAGCGGGCAGGGTGGTCGCTGCTGGTGCTGATAATCCTTCGGTGGTGAAGGTCATATCCATGCCAAACGAAGTGACTCCTGTTGTTGTAACGCCCCTCAAACGGTAGTGATAGGTTGTTGAAGGAGCAAGTCCGGCAGGCGCTGCGGTAACGGCTGTTGCTGTATTGCCTGTAACCTGTACCGGGGTTCCGGCTATGGTGCTGCCATAAGCTGTTGTTGTACCGTAATCAAAGAAGGTGTTTACAAACAATCCATTGGCATTAATCTGTCCATTCAGGGTAGCATTCTGGCATACCGTTTGGGCTGCCAAAGTTGTTACTGTAGGATTTGTACCAAATTCGATGGCGCCAATGTCAGGCGGACTGGTTCGCATGGTGCCATTATAATCAATGATCACATCATTCAGGTAAATACCTGTGTTGTTCAATGCATTGTTGGTTGGTGTAAGGTTCGACATTGGGTCAAAAAACACCGGATCAACGTTCAATGAGTTCCCGTCCTGTCCAGTGGCAGCCTGCCATGCGGCAAGGGTTGTAACATCAGCAGACTGATAACCAAGAACACCTTGTACACCACTTGCAAAGTAATCATTGTAGTTGATGGTTGTGAAATTGGTATTGGTCCCGGCATTATAAATAGCATATGCCTTGGATGTACCTGTGGTATTGTTGATGATGGAGTTGGAAAGGATATTATTCCTCAGGTCGAAACCAGAAGCTGCAGGCAGATAGAGCGCTGCACTGGTTGTGGCACTTGACCTGTCCATATTTCCATACAGATTCACAGTATTGTGGTAAAATTTGATTCCACCTGTTGTGCCGAGTACCCGAATCCCAACAATGGCGTCTGATGTAAGTGTACTCCAGCCATCACCTCTCAGGTCGGTAATAATGTTGTTTGCAACAAGCAGATTGCTGGTCAGAGAGCCTGTATTGATATCAATCCCTTTACCCCCATATCCGCCGGTACCAGTATAAATCATCTGGGAAATATGATTCCCGATGATAGAAGAATTCGTTGTTCCGGTAATAATATTTACTCCTTTAGGGTTGGTGCCTGTTTTGTAATTCTTAAAAATATTGTCGGAAACAACGAGCCCGTCTGAATAGGAAATACTAATACCTATGTTGCCAAGTGACTGCAGGTCGTCATCGCTTCCAAAAATATTTTGTGTAACTAAACCATTATTGGTTGTAGATCCTGAAACGCCGGCAAACTGAATTCCAACGTAAGCATTGAGCAATTCATTGTTCTGGATGGTGGTATTGTGGAATCCACCGCCTAGTGCATTAAGGATAATTGCCCAGTTGGTAGCTGTTTTTCCACCGAGGCGAACAACGTTGTTCTTAATGGTATTATTCTGTGCCCCTTGAATGCCATCATGGAATATTCCAATGCCATAACAACTAGCAGCGGTATTGGTATTCTCCCAGATCAGGCTGCGGTCGGTGCCTCCTGAGTTGGATCCATCAATGATGATGTGTTCTGCTCCATACAACACGAGTACCCCATTTGCATGGAAGCCCGTCACCAATGAGGAAACACCGGCTTTTGGCCTGAATGTAACTGTATTAGCAGGACTTACTCCAGCAGGTTTAAAGATGATCATTGGCAAAGTTTCAGATGCATAGGTCGCATCCCATAACTCAAAAACTACCGGAGCAACTACTTCCTTTAGATTTAGGTCGGCAATGGCTGCTGTAATGGTAGGATACACTTGCCCGGTTCCAACAGGATAAACTCCGGCCAATGTGCCCACTATAGTATATGTATAAGGAGATGTTGGAGGTACGGTAACAGCAGGAGGATTAGCCGTATAGCCTGAAGCTCCGGCCGATGGGTTTGCGCCAAGGTTTCTTGGGTTGGCCATATCCTGAGCAACTATATAATAGGAAACAACATCATTTAGCGCAACACCGTCACCAAACGTGAAGGTATAGGTGTTACCACTAACATAGGTTGCTGTAACCCCAGTGTAAGCGCCGGCATTTATTCTCCAGTACAATCTGGGCAGACCTAAACCTGATGTAGGTACTCCGGTCGCATCAGTAATTGTCGTTGTCAGTGTCCTAAGGCCTGTGCCAGAAGTGTTACCTAGTGGACTGAAAGCGATGTTAGGGGGTGTTAAATCGA
>DITE01000058.1:71579-72639 GCA_002422725.1 Bacteroidales bacterium UBA6192 | reverse complement strand
ATCCTGTATATATTTGCAATGTCGTTGTAACAGATAGCGACACCTTTTTTTGATCCCAGTTCGCGGTTCACTTCCAGTGAGAGCATATAATACTCGAGTGCCTTATCCAGGTCACCCTTTTTCATATACACATTACCAATATTATTCAGATTGATGGCGACCCCAAGCAGTTCGTTGGTTGATTGCTCAAGCCTCAGGCATTTGCGAAAAAGCCTCAGGGCTTCATCGTAGTTTCCAAGCAGATATTGTATATTTCCAAATCCGTTTCCAGCGACAACAAATCCCCTTGTGTCATCATGCTTTTCGGCAAGTTCTATTGCCCGCATATGATAATCTGCTGCAATGGAATAATCATCAAGTCGTCGATGTACAACACCCAAATTGTTCAAGGCAACAACCATCTCAACTTCCCGGTTCAAAGAGTCGAGCAAATGCAATTCAGTGGTGTGAATGGTTAGTGAAAGCACATAATCTGCCTTGTTTCGGGCTTGAACACCAAGCCGGTCAAGCTTTCGCACCAATGAAGACAAGCTTCCCGAACTGTTTGCTAAATCTAATGCCTGCAAATAAAAACCATGCCCCGATTGACCATTATACAAGATGTCTTCCTTGAAACGAAGTAAGTTAGCCAGTTCGAGAGAAGACGAAATTTTGACCGAATCACTGGCATTCACATCATTTAATTGTACGAACAAGCTGTCCATAACCCTTTCACTGGCCAGCAATCTAATGCTGGAAAGCAAAAACATTAAAATCAACATAAGAATTTTACGAACTGATGCAGATATCTGAGTAAACATTCTTTTCGACAGGGCATTTTGGATCAGAGAGCCAAATTAATCATTTGTAGCCTAATAGGAACAATTTTACCAGTCAAATGCAAAAAAAAGTTTCCTTCTTTACAACTTGTTATTAAGAAGGTAAAAAAATGTGACAAATGATGAAGGGATTTGCTTTCAAACGCAAGAAAAGAAGCGTCGAGAATCTATAGAAAAGCAATCCATTCAGTCTGTTTCCAACGCAATTTTAGCCTGACAAAGTATTGAATATAAACAAAAAA
>DITE01000058.1:1873-71508 GCA_002422725.1 Bacteroidales bacterium UBA6192 | reverse complement strand
CTACCATTCAGCATTGAAATGATAGTTGTGCAAAACCCCTTACATTTGCGAAAAGAATGTTCGCATACCCATGAGTTCCACCACACAATCCGGCTCACCCATGGTGATCGCCTGGCGAAGGTTTAAAAAAAACCCAACCGGAATGATTGCCCTCATTTTCATCATCCTCAGTGTAATAATGGCTGTTGCAGGATATTTGATTACTCCCGACAAAACACCCTTTGCAAATCAACAGATACTTGAAATCGCCACGCAAAAGCCCGGTTTTAGGATAACCTTACTGGCAGTGGCAACCGAGGGTAACTCCACAAAAAGCAATTTGCTTACGACCATGATATCAGGTCGCAAATTGCATCAACAGTATTACCCGATTTCCGATTTTGCATTTAATGGCGACAGCCTGCACTTTACCATTTTCGATCCCGAAAGTAGCTCAAATCAAACCCAAAGCCTGCATCTTGTCAACATATGTTATCCGGTCATAAACGAAATTCATCAAGACAGCAATGGCAATTACCAGTTTGATATGAGTGATGGTAATAGGATAGAGTATTCAGCAGAAATACTGAAAAACAGGATTTTAAAAGACCATTTGATCAATAAAACATATTGGTTTGGCACCGATCAGTTTGGCCGCGATTTGCTCAGCCGGCTTGTTATTGGAACAAGAGTTAGCCTGGCTGTTGGTTTTATCTCGGTTGTCATTTCGCTTCTGATCGGTATAAGCATCGGAAGTCTGGGAGGCTATTACCGGGGCCGGACCGACGATTTCGTCGTGTGGCTCATCAATGTAGTTTGGTCGCTTCCTACCCTATTGCTGGTGATTGCCATTACTTTTGCCCTGGGCAAAGGATTCTGGCAGGTATTTATAGCTGTAGGACTTACCATGTGGGTCGAAGTGGCACGAATAGTCCGGGGGCAGATTATTCCCTTGCGTGAAAAAGAATTTATTGAAGCCGCCAAAGCATTGGGTTACAGCAACCTGAGAATTATTTTCAAGCACATACTGCCCAATATCATGAGCCCGGTGATCGTGATCTCAGCGGCCAACTTTGCCTCTGCAATTCTTATTGAGGCCGGCTTGAGTTTCCTTGGCCTTGGTGTTCAGCCACCTGTGCCCTCATGGGGAAGCATGATCAAGGAAAACTATGCTTATATCATACTCGATTCAGCTTATCTGGCTATTCTACCGGGAATTGCCATCATGCTGATGGTGATGTCGTTTATGCTGGTTGGAAACGCCCTGCGCGATGCGCTCGACATAAGAATGCCGGGCAATGAAAGATAGGTCATTGAGTCTCGCCACTTACAAAGAATAATTTTGTGTGAAAACTTCACTTTAACCCTTGCCAAATCACCATCTATGCAGGCATAAAACCTATCTTTGCATGATATTATATGCATGATGTTTGCTAAGGTTCTGATTATACAAACAGCTTCGATAGGGGATGTGATTCTGGTGACGCCGGTGATAGAACAAATTCATCGCACTTTTCCGGCAACCCGAATAGATCTGCTTATACGCAGTGGTTTCGAAAGTCTTTTTAACAACCATCCCTTTTTGCATGATTTGTTGCTTTGGGACAAAAAAACAAGCAAATACAAACACCTCTACCAGCTTCTGAAAACCATACGGGCAGCAAAGTACGATGCTGTTTTTACTGTTCAACGGTATGCTTCCTCCGGTTTGCTCACTGCTTTTAGTGGCGCTCCGATGCGGGTTGGGTTCGACAAGAACCCGTTTTCGATGTTGTTTACCAGACGCATCAGACACACAATTGGTGTTAAAAATCAATCAGTCCACGAAACTGAGCGCAACTTAAGTCTTGTAGAATTTTTTGCGGGCAAGGGCGATCCGCGCCCACGACTTTATCCTGGCCAGGCGGATATTGCCAGAATGTCGCCTTTCAAGACCGGGAAGTACATCTGTATTGCACCGGCATCATTATGGTTTACAAAACAGTTCCCCGAAGATCGCTGGATTGATCTCATACAACATATTGACCCGGATATCCCTATTTACCTGCTTGGCTCAAAGGCAGACCATGAACTATGTGAACGCATCGGTAAACTTTCGTCGCACGCCAATCTGATCAATTTTAGCGGAAAACTCAGTTTGCTCGAATCGGCAGCTCTCATGCGCGATGCTGCAATGAATTATGTTAACGATTCGGCTCCCATGCACTTATGCAGCGCGGTGAATGCCAAAACAACAGCAATTTTTTGTTCTACCATACCGGGTTTTGGCTTTGGTCCGCTATCGGATAACGCATTCATCGTTGAAACAGATGAAGCATTAAAATGTCGTCCTTGCGGACTACATGGTCATCAGCAATGTCCTGAAAAACATTTCCGTTGCGCAACCGAAATAACTACCGATAAGCTGTTAAAAAGCATATGAGTACATTTGAAGATGAAGTAAAGCTTGCTGTTGAGGCTCTTAAAGCCGGCAAAACAATATTGTATCCAACTGATACTATCTGGGGCATTGGCTGCGATCCAACGCATTCGAAAGCCATCAACAAAATATTCAAGATAAAGAAACGCAAGGAAAATAAAAGCCTGATCGTTTTGGTCGACAGCTTCGAAAGACTCAAGGAGTATGTAGATGAAGTGCCTGCCATTGCAGCTGATCTTGTTAAAACAGCCACAAAACCACTGACCATTGTGTATTCAGGCGCACGAAAAGTAGCGGGCAACTTGCTTTCCAAAGACAAAACCATCGCAATCAGAGTAACCAAAGACCCCTTTTGCATCGCAATGATTGAGGCTTTTGGCAAAGCAGTGGTTTCCACTTCGGCCAACATCTCTGGTGAGGCTTCGCCCATGCTTTTCAGCCAGATATCGCAAGCCATCAGGCAATCTGTCGACCACACCGTTGGTCTTTATCAAAATGATATACGACAACCCAAGGCATCAACAATGATTAAACTGAAGGAAAACGGGGAGTTTGAGGTTATCAGACCCTGATTCGGAACAATTTTAATCCATTCCCGCCTGGACAACAAGCCCGATAAAAGCGGATTTGTCAAGAGTACCTAATGCTTAAGCCCTTTGCAAATCAACATCTTACGATTCATTACATCAGTAATCTTTACCAGATACAGGCCAATCGGGTAATGGCGGCTAACTATTTCAAATGGTAATTCCGAAATGATGCTTTTATCAATGAGCAGTCCTTCGCTATTGTACACTTCCAGAATGTAAGAGTCATGTTGCATGTCTTGGCCCGAAATGACAAAACTTGTTGTGAAAGGGTTCGGATGTATGCTAATTTTGGAATAATCTGTCAAATTATCGATCGCGTTTGCGAGAACAACAGGAAGATCAGCATTTAATATATCTGTTAAAAACCCCAGATCATTGTTGCGTATTGTTATGATGCATGGAAACAAGCCTGTAGCCACAGGCGTTCCGGTAAGTAATCCTGTTGCTTCGTTAAATTCAAACCCATTGGGTATAACATTGCCAATGAGTTCATATGATCCGATATTGCCTGTGTCAGAAACCTGCACCTGAAACTCGTAATAGGTATTTAAATAGGCTGTGTCGTAATACTCAGATGATATTTTGGGATAAAACTCCTGAATGTAGCAGGAATTATAGACAGAGTCCATATAAATAAGCGTGTCATTTTTGGAACAACACAGTAAATCTGTACCTCCACCAGCAATCAGCGCGCCGTTAAGACCACTGTACAGTAATCCAAATTTACTCCCTATACCCTCAATCCAAACATCTGAATCCCAATGATCAGGCGAATGAAGAAAAAACCTTTTTTTATCCGAACCATAAATAGTTAAGAAGTCGATACTATCGCAAATCAACACCACATTTTCAAAACCAACATAATAATTATCAATCACCACACAATCGCCCACAATCAGGTCGAAATCATAGATCAGACCTATTTCGCCGGGATCGCCCATTGAGAAGTACACCTTTTTTTCAATCGTATCTTCCCGGATAATACCAACATTGTCCCAGTCTTGCTGTAAAGAGTCGATGGCTTCAAAAATGTTCCAAAATGCCATGTCGTTCAATACTACTTCGCCCGAAATTTTGTTTGTTTTGGTGCCACCACAATGTACAATATCCCATGCCCATGAACCATAAGTAAGCGTATTCCATTTTTTCGTCGTGTCGGCAAATTGGTATGAACCCTGGCTAAATGTCATACTGTAAATCAATAACAAGCCTGTTGTGAGTAGTGTTTTCATCTTTTAATAACTTTGTGTATTAAAACATTTCACCCAACAATCTACCTTCCCTTCCGGCCATAAAGGTAGCTCTATTTTGCTTCCTTAGGCACACAACATAATACTGGTTGGTGTCATTTTCCGGTATCTGCTGATGAGTCTTAAACCTGCAGCTTGGCACGTTTATTTGCTCGCCCATCACTACTTCAACATTCCTTTCATAAATCTTGCGCCCTTTTCAAAAGATGCTCAACACACAAAACAGTGGAAGAAAAGTGGTTCAATTCATTGTCACTGCACGAAGACTTTCATAAGTCAATTTGCCTTTTCTGCTAAATCCCACACCAAGACAGATTTTTAAAGCAGAGAATAGAGTCAAAAGCAGGAAATTTTCAAAACAAATTTTTCAAAGTGTTTTAGAGTGCAGTTAACCTTACTGTCGGAAGTCAGGTTTGACAAAGCTATGGTTGTTGCGCTCATGGAGGCAAGGTAGAAAAATCCAATAATCAGGCTTTTTCGTCTTTATCGATGGGTGTTTTCAGCGTCAGTCTTAGCCATATAAAACCAATTGAACCTGCAATTACGGAGGCGACAATAATTGCAATTTTGGCATTATTGACGAGGTCAACATCATCGAAAGCAAGCAGTGTGATGAAAATTGACATGGTAAAACCAATACCCCCTAAGAATCCGGCTCCCACGATATTTTTCCATTTCAGATCCGAGGGCAATGCACAAAGGCCCAGGCCAACGCCAACAAATGAAAAGAGCCAGATTCCCAAAGGCTTCCCTATTACAAGGCCCGCGAGAATGCCTATGCTACCCGGCTGCATTAAACCGCTGTGCCAATTGTCGTCAATCGCAATGCAGGTGTTGGCTATGGCAAACAATGGCAGGATGAAAAAAGCAACTGGCTTGTGCAGGAAATGTTGAAGTATATAGGAAGGTGATTTTACTCCAGTCTTGCGAAAAGGAATGGCAAAAGCCAACAAAACTCCCGTTATTGTAGCGTGCACCCCTGAGTTAAGCATAAAATACCACATGGTTATACCGCCTACTAAATAAGGAATTAAGTTATTAACTTTCAGACGGTTCAGTACGACAAGAAAACCAAAAATGCCTAATGCGATAAATAAATTGACAAATGCAATAGAGGTTGTGTAGAACACTGCAATGACTATAATGGCTGCCAGGTCGTCCATTACGGCCAGAGCTGTCAGGAAAATTTTGAGGGAGACCGGAACACGTTTGCCTAAAAGGGATAGAATACCAATGGCAAAAGCAATGTCTGTTGCCATTGGAATACCCACTCCTGACTGGGTTTCAGTCCCGAAGTTGAACAATAAATAAAGCCCTGCCGGAAGAAGCAAACCGCCCATTGCCCCAAAGATGGGTAACGAGGCACTTTTTATGTTTGAAAGCTCTCCATGATAGATCTCTCTTTCTAACTCCAGGCCGATAAGCAGAAAAAAAATCGCCATAAGCCCATCATTAATCCAGTGAACGAGAGAGTGTCCACCAAGTTTAGTATGCCAAAAACTAATATAGTCTGTTTGCCAGGCAGAATTTGCCAGCACAAGTGAAAGCACTGTCACCACAACTAAAATTAGTCCGCCAGCTTTTTCACTTTCTATGAATTCCTTAAAAAGTTTCGTTACGCTCATGTTATTTACCTGTTACTGTCTATTGTATATGCGTTTGTCAAACTTTTGCAACACATTGAATTTATGTATCTTAAAAATAGCACACCCTCAGTTGACAGGGCAAATTTATCGAATTGTTGTTGAATTCTCCTCTTCTGGCATGGTTTTCTTCATTGCAGCAAGCGTATTTTCGCCCCACATTGAGGCAGAAAATGGGGTTCACGCTCTAATTGCAACACAAACCTGACTAATGCATTTCATTATTAATCAAGTATATAACATAACCAATATAGATTAAAAGCATCGTCCCGGCTTCCCATCTGTCCAGCTTCTTCTTCTTTCCGGAATACATTGCGAGAAAAAGCAGTATTGTTCCTGCTCCCAACAGATATATGTCAATATTGAATTTGACATTGAAATCAACTGGCCTAATTAAAGCACTTGCGCCCAGAACGAAAAAAATATTGAAGATATTCGAACCAATGATATTTCCGATCGCGATATCGTTGCTCCTTTTGGCAGCGGCCACAACTGATGTCGCAAGTTCTGGCAGAGATGTTCCTGCTGCAACAATGGTTAAGCCAATTATGGTTTGACTGATACCCAAGCTTTGGGCAATCAGTACCGAATTAATCACAACGAGTCGGCCTCCTGCAACCAGGAAGATCAGGCCTACCAGTATAAAAGTCCAGATTTTCAGGTTCGATAATTCTATTCGGTTTGTTTCCAGCAGTATGGTATCTTTACTTAACTGACGGAATACATAATAGAGAAATATGAGAAAGAAAATCAAAAGAATTATCCCATCAATTCTTGTAAGGCTCTCATTTTCGGATAAAAAACTATTTGAAAGGAAAAACAGCAGCAGGACTGCCAGGAATGAATAGGGAATTTCTTTCCACACAGTGCTTGATTGAACTACTATCGGAGTAATTAATCCGGCAATGCCAAGTATCGCAAACAGGTTGAAAATATTGCTTCCTATTATATTACCAAAAACAATATCTGCTTTTGATTCATAAGCTGCAAAAGCATTGACAACAAATTCGGGCATTGATGTGCCAAAAGCAACGATTGTCAAGCCTATTGCCAATTCCGATACCCTGTATTTTCGTGCTAATGCTGAGCCACCTTCTACTAACCAATCAGCCCCTTTTATCAAAATCCCAAAGCCTAGTAACAATAGTAAAATCTGAACTATCATGTTGTTAATGTGTCTATTAGTTGTTCCTAAGTCGGCTTATTACAAGACCTCTTATCAGGCCGTAAAAGTAGATGAATTTTGCATTCTCCTGCACTCACTCTGCTGCCAGGCATAATTATCCAGGTAACTATTTCTGCTGGGGTTCTGAATACTTGTTGTGCTGTTTCAGATTCCGCTATTTAGAGAGTCAGGAATTAGTTCAAATCGAGCCCAAAAGTCAAGGGTTTTTATTGAAGGATTGCACGCCAATGGAGACTTCTGTCAGAGATCTTGCCCATTTGCCATTTTGTATGCTTCAGCTTCAATGATTCTATAAAACTCACGGTCAAAAATGGTAAAGTATTCCGTAGCTGTATACTTTTCAAATTCTGGGATGAAAAATCCCAGGATTTTACGCTCTCTCTTGTTGTACGACCTCAAATAGTCCATCTTTACGTTTGACTCACTTGTGATATTAAGCTGAACATTGGGCTGGGGCATGCCCTCCACACCGTATATTCTCTTCGCGTTTTCCCACTCATCGCCTGGAAAACCCCAGCTTTTCATCCGTTCAGAATGCCGTTTCATGATGGTATTCTCCATATGGTCGGTGTAAACACTTTGATAAATATATTGCGGGCTAATCAGGTTTTCCAGGGTCAGATCAAGAACCAACTGGCTGACGAAAACATGATCGGGATGACCGTAGCCCCCCATTTCATTGTCGAGCGTAAAAATGACCGCAGGGTTAAATTCATTTATCCTATTGACAAACTCCGGTTCAACCAACGATCTGTTGAAAACCGTCCCAAAATCTTCTCTGGGAATGGCATAATAGGCTTCTTTTACATTGGCAAGGTCGTTTCTGTATTGTTCGGGTTTTAGGTCAACGAACATCACGGTATCCGACAAACTGCTGCAAGCCTTTAGCTGCGCAGCATTCTGTTCGGGGGACTTGGAGAAACTCATGACAGCAATTTCCCATCCATTTTTTTTCAGAAGAGAAGCAGTGCCTGCCACAGCACACATATCGTCATCGTGGGCAACAACTATCATCGCCCTTTTCACCTCAATAGCCTCAAGGACGGTATCTTCAGGGTAGGATTCTGTAGCCGCATATTGTCGCACATCTTCTCTTTGCTGGCACGAAAACAATAGCATCAAGAAGACAGGAAAGAAAAATGTCCATTTTTTATTATTCATATTGAGTATTGTTTTTGGTTCATGATCAATGGCCAGCTTTGTATAGTGAAAATAAGCTGTATTTGAGTAAGCTCATTTCACCGCATATCAATCACCTTCCTTTCATATTTGCCTTACCCCTGCCTCCATAAGGATGCTTGTGTTATCCGAAACAAGCAACATGAATCGAGAGAGTTGGCAAATGCTCTGGGGCTAACGCAATGGGAGATAAAAAAATTGCAACCTCTGAAAATATGGACACATTACACACAACTGTATCGTTTAGATGTTCTGTCAATCAACTTAGAATCAAGCTCCATTAGAGCCTTATAAATACGATGCAAAACAGAAATTGGGATAACGAAAGCCTGCTATTACTGGATAATGATGAATCCAATGCTATATTGATTACGTTGACATGCTTATGATTTAGTCGGAATTACGGTTTGTGTTCTGCTTTACAAATTCACATATCCCGAGGAATGCCTTACGTGCTTCGGGGAATAATGGCGATAAAAGTGGAAAAGCATGAATCATCTTATCCCATTTTCGTAATGTAACATCAACTCCGTGTTGCTCAGCAACTTTTGCAACATTTACACAATCATCAAAATGAATTTCATGGGTTCCGACACAAATATACAAGGGTGGAATCCCTTCAAAATTGCCGAATTGGGGCGACAAGATCGGATTTAGCGGGTCATTGTCCGAGATGTAATAGTTTGTCCAAACTGACCATGAACCCATTGGTGCAACATCATTTCTGGCATTATATGCAAATGATGCGGCATTGCATCGTAAATCGGTGACAGGAGAAATTGAAAAAGCCGCTCCAGGCATGGCTATATCATTCTCTTTCAAAGCCAACAAAAGGGACAAAGTTAAAGTTGCCCCTGCAGATTCGCCTCCCACAATGATATTTCTTGCTTTAAACCCTTGATTCAACAACCACTTATAGGCTATAACACAATCGTCCGGAGCTGCAGGGAATGGATGCTCGGGAGCCAGTCTGTAATCAAAAACCAAGGATTTTAACTGGCACTCTTTCGCAAACTTTGCCACATGCATGCGATGGGTAAGACAAGAACCTGAAATGAAACCTCCACCATGAATGTATAGAAGCACCTTGTCCTGTATAGGGTTTTGCGGAATGATCCATTCTGCCTGCATTCCTTCTAATAAAAACTTTTGTGAAGAAATATTTTTGGGTAGTTTAATTTTTGCAGAAACCTTGTCAATGCTTGCACGAAATTCATCCACTGAGAAGTTTTCATCAACAACTTCAGGTTTCAGTTTTAATTTGAACCAATGCCTGTTCTTGATCAATCCAATGACTATTCTACTGCGAAGACTTTGCATAACCTTTCACATTTAAAAAACGATGCTTAGCTGTGGCTTAAACTAAAGTAAAAATTTCGCCAAATCGAAATCATTTCAAATATTTATTTAATATTCAACACTATAACATACATAAACTATTAAAATCATTTGTCACCTTACAAAACTTCCCTGCCGTAAAGTTAGGAGATTATTCCATTCGACAGAAGTAACAAATATTTTATTGAGAAGGCATATTTGTGCCAGTAATTGTTTCTACCAGAGATCAATCAGATTAACACCCTTTTCATTTAAAAGGCCAATTGAACCTCAATCGCGTTTGTTTGTTATCCATTTGCAACCGATTGTTGTACTAAGTTGGCTAAAAGTTTATTTAGACCAGTTTTAAATTGTTGGAAAATCAGTAAATTTGCACCTTGAAAACAAATTTGTCCGTTTTGGACTCAAAATATTGACAATGAGCGATAAAAGAAAATTCACCTTACTTAATACCGATAAAAAAACCTTATCAAAATGGTACAGCCTGATGAGCCTTGGCCGTCAGATTGACGAAAAAGCGCCAAACTACCTCAAACAGGCCCTTGGCTGGTCGTACCACGCTCCTTATGCCGGCCACGATGGCATTCAACTGGCCATTGGTCAGGTGTTCGACCGCGAACATGATTTTCTTTTCCCGTATTATCGGGATATGCTCACCGCCATCTCGTCAGGGCTCACAGCCGAAGAAGTAATACTTAACGGCATCTCCAAAGGAACAGACATTGCCAGTGGTGGCCGTCATATGTCGAACCATTTTGCCAAGCCCGAATGGAATATCCACAATGTGTCGTCGGCCACCGGAAACCACACCCTGCATGCCACAGGGGTTGCCCGTGCCATCAAATATTATGGATCCAAAGGGGTTGCCATCAGCTCGCAGGGCGAGTCGTCGACCTCCGAAGGCTATGTTTTTGAAGCTATCAACGGGGCTTCCAACGAAAAACTACCGGTCATATTCGTGTTTCAGGACAACCAATATGGAATATCCGTGCCGCAGAAAGACCAATCGGCCAACCGCCGTGCAGCTGAAAACTACAGCGGTATGAAAAACTTGAAAATCATCTATTGCGATGGCAAGAATGTGTTCGACTCCATGAATGCTATGTTTGCTGCAAAAGAACATATCGAACAATTTGGCGAACCGGTGATTGTGCATGCCAACTGTGTGCGCATTCATTCGCATTCCAACTCAGATAAACACGAGCTATACCGCGACGAAAACGAGCGCCACTGTGTGCGCATGTCCGACCCCCTGACACGTTTCAGGATTCAGCTGCTGCATTCAGCCAAGTTCACCGAAGCCGAACTGGATGAACTGGACAGTCAGGCGAAAAAAGCCATTTCGGAGGCACACAAGAAAGCCCTCAAAGCCCCTGACCCTACCCCGGAATCTATCTTCGACTTTGTGATTCCCGAACCCTATGTATCCACCAAATATCCAAAAGGACTGCACGACGGACAACAGGGACAAAAGCTCAAATTCATTCAGGCACTCAACGAAACACTGAAAGCCGAGTTTCGTCTCAATCCTGATACCTTTATCTGGGGACAGGATGTAGCCAACAAGGACAAAGGCGGCATCTTCAATGTGACCAAAGGAATGCAACAGGAGTTTGGCAAAAAAAGGGTGTTCAATGCACCCATTGCCGAAGATTTTATTACCGGCACTGCCAATGGCATGAGCCGTTTCAACAACAAAATCCGCATCGTGATCGAAGGCGCTGAGTTTGCCGACTATTTCTGGCCGGCCATGGAACAACTCGTGGAAACTTCGCACGACTATTGGCGCAGCAACGGGGCATTTTCGCCCAACGTGGTAATCAGACTGGCATCAGGTGGTTATATTGGTGGTGGACTTTACCACTCGCAAACAATCGAAGGTGCCCTTGCTACCCTGCCCGGACTGAGGATTGTTTATCCTTCGTTTGCCGACGACGCAGCAGGTTTACTGCGCACAGCAATACGCTCCAAAGGCCCAACCATTTTTCTGGAACCTAAGGCACTTTACAACGATCCGATTGCTGAAACTATGGTTCCCGATGATTTTGAAGTTCCATTTGGTGTTGCAAAGGTCAGACGCGAAGGCACCGACCTGAGTATCATCACCTATGGAAACACCACACATATGTGTCTGCAGGTTGCCGATCGTATTGCAGCAGAAAGCGGCAAGCAGATTGAGGTGGTAGATATCCGCTCCATTGTTCCCCTTGATAAAGAAACGATACTCAAATCTGTTGAAAAAACATCCAGAGCACTCATTGTGCACGAAGACAAGGTGTTTGCCGGGTTTGGCGGCGAAATTGCAGGCATGATTGCCGACGAGGCGTTCAGCTTCCTCGATGCACCGGTTAGGCGTGTTGGGTCAACTTTTACTCCCGTGGGTTTCAACCGTATTCTTGAAAAAGCCATACTACCGAACGCAGATAAGGTGTATGAGGCTGCCAGGGAATTGTTGGATTTTTAATCCTTACTTAATGTTGATTTGTTGATGGGTTGATGGGTTGATGGGTTGATTCAAAACTTGTTAGCTTGTTATTTTGTTAGCTTGTTATTTTGTTATGCGGTTAGTTTTTTAAGTTGTCCATATTTCCGAATCACGCCCAGTTTCACCTCATCTTATGCTTTATTAACAAAAAACAAACCACAATCAGGCCACCGCTTATGCATAATCAGTAATTTTGGCTTGCAGTTTGTAGAGGTTTACCGTGCATGAACAGCTCAGCATATGGAGTCGTCATCAAGAAACCCACAAACAACAGATTCATAAACAGAATTTTAATTCCATGAACAGTATAAAAACCTTAGCCTTGGTTTTCATTGCATTTCTGCTTCCTTTGCAGATACTCATTGCACAGCCTGTTACACTGCGTGCCGACCCCAAGGAAACTACCCAGAAGTTTGCCGCAGCCATGTTCTACATCGAAAACTTTTATGTTGATAGCACCGAATCGGCTAAGTTGGTCGAAAACGCTATCATTCACACCCTCAAGGAGCTTGATCCGCATTCTGCTTACATTTCAAAGGAAGAGCTCAATGAGGCCAATGAACCCCTCGAAGGTAGTTTTGATGGAATAGGTGTAACCTTTCAACTTTCGAAAGACACCATCCTGGTCATTGCCCCTGTTCCGGGTGGACCTTCGGAGAAACTTGGTATTCAGGCCGGTGACAAGATCATCAAAATTAATGGCGAGGATGCTTTTGGGTCAAAAGTGAATAATAAATATGTCATGGACAGATTACGGGGCAAAAAAGGCACCACTGTTGATGTAAGCATATATCGCAGAGGACGTTCCGAACTTATTGATTACGCTATTGTACGGGACAAGATTCCCCTTAACAGCATCGATGCCACTTTTATGGTCGACAGCAACATTGGGTATATCAAGCTCAACCGCTTTGCTAAAACAACCATGGAAGAGATGTACAACTCGATGATACAACTCAACAAAAGTGGGATGAAGAGCCTTATCCTCGACCTCAGGGGCAATTCGGGTGGATTTCTGGGCACAGCGGTTGAATTGTCGGATGAATTTCTGCCCGAAGGCAAGCTGATTGTATACACTGAGGGGCTAAGCAGTCCGCGTCAGGATTACAATGCCACCAAAACAGGAAGTTTTGAACAGGGCAAGCTGGTTATTCTGATCAACGAAGGGTCAGCCTCAGCAAGTGAAATTGTTGCCGGTGCTGTTCAGGACTGGGATAGAGGCGTTGTGATTGGTCGCCGTTCGTTTGGCAAAGGTTTGGTGCAAAGACCATTTAACCTGCCCGACGGATCAGTGATCAGGCTTACAGCAGCGCGTTACTATACCCCAACAGGTCGTAGCATACAACGGCCTTATGATGATGGCACAGAAAGCTATTTTCAGGACATTATGAACCGTTTTAAAAATGGCGAATTTGTGCACGCCGACAGCATACATTTTCCCGATTCGCTGAAATTCCTTACCCCAGGCAAGCGCGTGGTGTATGGTGGTGGTGGGATAATGCCGGATATTTTTGTCCCCTGGGATTCAACACAAATTACCGACTATTACAGTAACCTGATCCGCAAAGGCGTTTTTAACCGCTATTCCCTTGATTACGTTGACGACAACAGAAGCAAGATCAAAAGTACTTATCCGCAATTCAACGACTTTAAAACCTCGTTTGTTGTTGACCAGCAAATGATGGATGAATTTATTGAACTGGCAGGTAAAGAAGAAGTTGAATTTGTGGAGGCACAGTTTGCCACGTCTGAGCAGTTTATCCGTTATCAGCTGAAAGCGCTAATTGCCAGAAACATATGGGGAATGAATGAATATTACGAAGTCGTTGCAGATGTTGACGACACCTTGCTGAAAGCTGTTGAAGTGATTAAAAAGGATAAGTCATATTCTGAAGTGATCAAACCGAAAAAATAACAGACTCCGTATACAGTTGATAGTTCTCCCTGTCATTCAAGAAATACTCTTCACCAGCTGACACTCTTGTGAAAGCATGGGGTTAGTGGAAGGGAGAATTGATTGCTGACACCTGCATTCCATGCCAAACACGTCCGAATAGACGTAAGCCCGCAATTGGCTCAATCCATAAAGCGGGGAGAAAGGTAAGTTGGATTGTGCTTATTCAGTCGTAATAAAAGCATGAATTCGTGTGTACCAGAATTGTAATTGCTGAAACGGGTTATACCCAGGTCGTAACTGTACATAATTCCAAAAAATTCATTGATATTTAGTCCTGTGTGAATAATCAAGGCATCATTTGTCCGCAAACCCATTCCCGCCTGGAAAATATTTCCAAACAACAGGTTGGCATACAGTTGAAACTGGCTGATTGTTCCCTGACGGTGCCACGAAAGATTGGTCTGCAAGGCAGTTTCGTCTGATACTATCAGGCGGTAGCCAATATAGAAATGATTATGTACCGGGATTTTAAAATTTGTGGCTTTTCGTGCCGGTGTGGTGATGTGGTTTGCTGCCAGTCCGGCCGTGAAATATTTCCAGTTGAACTCTGCCCCAAACTCAAAATCGGGTCTGAGAAAACTTTCATCCTCATTTATCAGGGGTTCAGACCCATCGTAAAATATTAGTTCAGAATATTTCATCAACCTGTTATAAAACCCTGCCGAAAGCCCCAGATGCAGTGTCATCTGCTCGCTGAAATTTACCCTGTAAGCATATGACAGGTTCAACTGTCGGGTAATTTCCTTGCCTGCAACCAGGTTCATCAGATTAAATTTAATGCCCATTGACTGATCCTCAAAAAAATGCTCTGCGCCAATACGCTGCAATGAAGGAGCATCGGGAAAGCCAATCCATTGCTGCCGTGCCAGCAAGTGCAGATTGATCATGCCATTGCTGTTAATGCTCGCCGGATTATATGTTCCGGGGTTGATACCCGGGTTCGAGAAAAGCAGGTCGGACTGAGCCATTAGACCTGAAGCAGCCATGACGAGCAGCAATGCTAAGATGTAGTGCAGATATTTTCTCATGGTTTCCATTGTCGGGCTTCATGAACCGTAATTCTATTTCCACGCAGGTAGGGAACAATAAAACAATCGGTGAAACCTGCGGCTGTCACCTGATTTTTAAGTGCTTCGGCACTTTCCATCGAAAATCTGTCGCCGGCTTCATAGCGATACAACCCATTCTGATCGTGCACATAAAACCTGATATTACGGATACTCTTTGTAAGTGCCTCAAAATAGGCTGTTGGGTTTCGTAATGTAGATGAAACCATTATCTGAACCCGGTAAACAAGTTCTGTGCTATTTGCCGGAGTCAAATTATCTTCTGTTGAACCTGATGCAGAACCCTCATATTTCATTACTTCAAAAGTTGTCCTTCTGTTGGCCTGATGCTCTTCTTCGCTGCGTGCATGATGGATCAGCAGTTTTCGTTTACCATGTCCTTTTGCCAACAGTCGATTCTGATCGATTCCACTGGCTATCAGGTAGTCAACCACCGACTGTGCCCTTGCTTTCGATAGGCGGTCGTTGTAAGCATCAGAGCCCCTAGCATCGGTGTGGGCGTTGATCTGAATACTCACCTGAGGGGTTTCATGAAGCAGTGAAGCCAGCTTGCTCAGTTCGATTTTTGAAGACTCCCTCAAGCTTGCTTTATCGAGATCGTAATAAATATTACTGATCACAACCTCTATCTTCTCCTGAATTTTAATCAGCTGAAAATCCATATCGTAGCCTGTTGCCCTGTGAAACACAGCGAAAGTTTTTACGGCCGGAATCCTACACAGGCGCGATTCGGCGAAATATCCACTCCGGGCAACACGAGCGGTGTACACATTATCAGGCTTCAGTGAATCGAAAGCATAGATACCCAGTGCATTGGTTCTTACTGCGGAGGAGAATCCCGCTGGCCCGGTGAGTTGAACAATCTCGTTCACAATAGCCACCCCGGTTTCACGATCGGTAACTTTTCCACTGATAGTTATCGGATGTTCGAGCAACTGAAGACTGAAATCCTTGCGCAGCACTCCATTGTTGAGTGTTTCATTTTCAAAATCAAATTGCTTCGTTTCGGGAAAATAGCTTTCTTTCGAAGCCACAATCATTCCCCTGAGGTATTCCGGAACTGAAATCTGATAGCTGCCATCACTGCCAGTGCTAGTTGCGAAAAACTCATCATTACTGCTTACTGAAATATTTACGCCAGCCATCGGGCTATCGTCAGTTGCCTGCTTCACCTCACCCTCAATCAGCAATCTTAAGGGATAACCATCAAAAAAGAAAAGGTCATCGCCCATTTCGGTGTTCCTGGCTGAAGTGAATACTCCGGAAACCGTCCCTGTTTTCATCACCAGACCAAAATCATCGGCAAAAGAATTAAAGGGATAATTCAGTGCAACAACAGTTTCAAATCCTTTCCCCCGGTCAAAACTATAGAGTATATCCAGACCACCATAGATGGAATTCCCCCTGCTGGAGAAGAACAACAGACTATCCCCTGCCATGGAGGGAAAGATTTCATCCTGATCAGTGTTTACGGGTTGTCCAAGATTTACCGGTATTCCGAAACTACCGTCTGGCTTGATACTGACCTTATATAAGTCCTTGCCGCCATAACCACCGGGCATGTCCGACACAAAATACATCCATTTGCCATCAGAAGTCACAAAAGGATGCCCGAAATGGTTCTTTTTGTTTACGAAGCTGGCTTTGCGGGCGTTCGACCAGGACATGGTATTTGCATCAAAATCAGCGGTCATGATCATACAACGTTTTTTTCTGTTGTTGCATTTGGTCCAGAATCCTCTGCTGCGAAACCTGTCAAAAGTAAAAACTCCGGTATTGTGATTATCTGGTAGTAACATACCTGAAGGGCTATCCCAGGTTCCATCGGTTTGCTCTATAGCTGAATAAAGTGAAGAATAGGCTTCAGAACTTCTTCCATCAGATTTTTGACTGGTTTCATCTTTGCGTGAAGAAGCAAATACCAGCCTTCCATCAAAAAAAGCAGCTGAATAATCGCTATTTGGCGAATTGATTAGCTGAGCTTCAATAATATCAGGTTTCATTACTTTCTTGCCGGCCACTTCCTTTTCGATTGCTGAAAGCAGATTTTTGGCTTCTTCGGACGATGGGTTGAGCAACAGGGCTTTCTGCACTATTCCGTTGGCTTCATCATGGCGGCCCGAGCGAAGCAGAGCATCTGCATAGGCTATAAGCCAGTCCAGCTGATTAGTTTCTTCCCCAACGGCATCAGCATACCATTGAGCAGCTTCCTCCAGACGGTTCATTTTATGGTAAGCTGTTGCAATGGAGGCGGCAAGCACACGTTTTTCAGTCACTTCATGAGTCATGTTGAAGGCCCGTGTAAATGACTTTGCGGCAGCAACATAATTGTGGTTTGCCAGATGCTTTGTCCCCTGACGAACCTGACCCTGCTGGGCATTGAGCAACTGAGCCACCAGCAGCCCGGTAATAATAAGGCTATGTCTGATACTATTTCTCATTCGATTACCAATGTAACTGAGCCTTTTATTGTTTTTATCAACTGACCATTTGGGTCTTTCATTTCGAACACATAGTAATACGTCCCGGGTGCAACCAGGCTGCCATTGAATTTTCCGTCCCATCCTTCGTCACCGGCAAACAATTCCTTGCCCCAGCGGCTGTAAATCCTTATAAAATCATCTGTCATGAAGCGGTCGTTGATACCATCGCCATTGGGGGTGAATGCATTGGCGGCAGAAACCGGCTTACTGACAAATATCTTAGCTTCGGCACTGCATCCCTCAACGGTAGATGCGGTAACAGTGATAGTGTCGCCATTCATTGGCAGATTTCCATAAACAAAGGTGTTGGAAACACCCGACTGAATTATTTCGTCAGCAATGGCAAATGTATAGTGAGCAAGACCTGAAGGACTCACAACAATAGTTCTGGTTTCGTCAATGTTGTCAACCGATAGTTCAGGAAGTTCGCCAACATCAACCAGATGAGAAGCCTGTGCGTTGCATCCAAATGTATTGTACGCAATTACTGCATATTCCGTTGCCTGATCAGGACTAACAACAATCTCGGCAGAATACATCGCAGGTTCTGTGAGCCACTCGTAACTGTCGGCTCCTGAGGCATAAAGGGTAATTTCCTCGCCCCTGCACATGAAAACCGGCCCATTGATTTCAGGTTGAGGCAAAGGAAAAATCAGCAAGCTGGCTGTGCCCATCATCGATGCAGGACATGCAGGCCCGGCCCGATTCGCTTCAACGGTGTAAATTCCTGAGTTTGATTGAGCAGGAAATACAATTGGACTTCCGTCACCTGAAATGGATATTCCGGTTGGCTGAAGGTTGCGCAAAAGTTCGTAAAAAGTTTGTTTTTCGCTGCCAGTCAGGTAAAGCCTTGCGGTGAGGTCATTGTCGCAGAATTCACCTCCTCCGATCAGGGTAAACATCTGAGGCAGTGTGTTCATGCCAATGACTATCACATTTGGCATCAATGCCTTGCAGCCCTGATTGCTGGTAGCAACAACCGTGTAGGAACCGGTGATATGCTGTGTGCCAAAACTCATTCCTGAACCTGTACCTGTGATCCATTGGCCAGTAAACGACCCGTTACGCATCAGTTCATAGGTAACACCAGGTTCTGTGTCAGCCATTCCGACACCCGGCGATGGATTACCTTCACAAAACACACCACCACCTGTTAGTTCAAACCCCAAAGGAGGGTTGTAGGCTTCTATCAGCACTGAATCACGGATAGTCTCAACATCATCAGAAATCTGAACGATGTACCATGTCGAAACGGCTGAAAATACTTTTATACTGGCCGATGTGGCAAAATATCCCGGCGGGTTAGACGACCATGTCCAGGAATAAGAACCCGATCCACCTGACGGAAGCGCTGTTATACGGGTAGATTCGCCAGGACATACGATTTCCGCATCTGTTTGAACAGATGATTCCAAAGGCCCTCCTTGTGTAAACACCACAACAGCATCGGATGAAATACAAGAGGTGTTTAGGTCAGTCACTTCGACAGTAAAAAGAACGCTAACATTTAGTGGTAACGTTGATGTTTGCGCGTTTCCCGGGCTCTCAACATATTCTGAGGGTGACCATGCAAAGGCATAATTTCCTGAACCTGCTGTTACACCCACCGAAAGCTGAGCCACTTCACCTTTATTGATTACTATATCGTTACCGGCATTGGCAATGGGAGCCTCGAAGCGTTCAACAACGGCATTGCCGTTCATCAGCAATTCGCAACCGAAACCAGATACCCGGGCAGATACGGTGTAAGAGCCTTCCTGCGAAAAATAGCCGAAATTGATGGGAATCCCCTGCCCGTTGACTGAGCCAATTTTTTGTACCTGATTCAGGTACAGATCATAGACCAAACCGTTTTCCGAGCCCGACAGGCCCACCAACACTCCCGGAGAAGCTGCGGGGCAATACACCCCTCCTCCAGTAACTTCAAACAATAGTGGCAATTCGCTTACCACCACGATGAGTGAATCGGTGATGGTTTCGCCATTGCTGTTCAGTGTCGCAACATAAGTCGTTGTCTGAAGCGGATAATCAGTCCATGATTCCCCTTCATACAGTGCATTCCCTTCCTGATCATTCCAATATACCTGATAATTACCATTTCCGCCCGAGGGCAATGCCTGAAGATAAACAGGACTGCCCTTGCATACTGAGGCTGAACTTGCGAGCAGAGTCAGTCTAAGATTGCCACCAGTGACATACACATTGGTAGTATCGGTATGCGACAAACATCCTGTGATTTCATCGGTCACCTGCAACAGAAACAGCGATGTTCCTGTTAAGGCAATTGTCTGAGGATTATCCGAGGCAGCATCCATAAGCAAATGAGCCGGGTTCCATGAGTATTGGTAATCCCCGGAGCCACCTGAAGCTGAGCCGGATAGTGTGGTTGATTCGCCCGACTGTATAAAACGGTCAGGACCTGCGAAAGCCCGAGGTTTCTCATGAATCTGCACCAGAGCTTCACCCTGCATATTTTTCTGGCACCCTGATAATTGACTTTCAGCACGCACGGTGTATGTTCCTGATTGGGAAATAGGGTTAAAGCTGATCGGAAATCCTGTGCCATTCAGGCTCAAGCCGGTGTAAGTACCTTCGCGTAATAAATGATAGAAAACATCAGGCTGTGAACCCGATAAGCTGAGCACCACTTCTTCTTCATCCTTGCAAAAGTCACCGCCTACACTAAGCAGAAAGTCCACCGGCCCCTGCTCGACAAACACAAAAACCGAATCGCGAAAGATCTGATTGCCATCGTTCACCAATACAATAAAAGTAGTTGACTCCACCGGGTTGAAGACCGGATTATAGGTTGTGGATGAGAAACCGGGCGGGTTGGAAAGCCAGGCATAACTAAAGCTACCAGAACCACCTGTTGGTAAGGCAAATAGCTGAATATCCGTGCCCGGACACCCCCCTCCACCGGCTGCCAGGACTTGAAGTTGAAAATTGCCGCCTTGTACAAAAACGGCTGCATAATCAGTTGAACCACTGCAACCTGACTGGGAATCCGAGACATCCAATCTGAATACCATGGTGTTGTAGAGGGGCTTCGTCGTTGGTTGTAAAGCATCAGGATTCAATAGTTTACTTTCAGGTGTCCATTGAAAAATATACTGACCTGATCCGCCGGTGATAGCCCCATCAAGGGTAATTTGTCCTCCTGCATTGATGTATTTATCAGGGCCGGCAAACGCGATTGGAGCAGCATCAATACTGATGACAGCTTCACCAATCATCTCACTGCTGCATAAAGACATGGGTTGTTGGGCATAAGCGCTGTAAGCACCAGGCTGACCAAACAAACCGAAGCTTATGGCTGAACCTGTCCCGCTAATCATTGACACTTCCTGACCATTCAAAACCAGGAAATACATCAGCCCGGGCTGCGACCCGTTAAGTCCAATAGAAACCGTCTGACCTATCTGACAAAGCGAACCGCCACCTGTTAACAAATACTGCTGAGGAGGCTGTGATACATTCACCAGGAGGGTATCACTGAAATTATCCAGACCATCATACACAGTCAGGATATAGGATGTTGAGTATTGGGGCTGCACCTGTGGATTCTGGGTGTTGGAATAAAAACCTGGCGGAATTGATGTCCATTGATACTGATAGTTCCCCGTTCCTCCTGAAGCCAAACCGTAAAGCTGAAAAAAACCACCCTGACAACCTTGCTGCGAATTGGCAAATGCATTGACTTCGAGTGACCCACCGCTTACATATACAATTACGGTGTCAAGCTGAGCTTTGCAACCACTTTGAAGATCAGTAACCCCAAAGCTGATCAGGGTTGACATGAACTGGGGCTTGGTAGCTGTATTTTGCGCCATTGGGTTCAATACCTGCTCAACTGGCAACCATGAGTATGCGTAAACGCCAGAACCTCCTGTTACTGTTCCGTTCAGATTCGCAGATTGCCCCTTTCCGATAGTACGGTCGTTACCTGCGTTAACAAGCGGTGACTGGTTTACCTGGACAACAGCTGTTCCTGACATGGTTGTTGTGCAGTTTCCTGAAAGGTTTGTAGCTGTCACGGTATAAGTCCCGGCAATATGCTGAAACCCAAAATTCAACTGATTGCCCGATCCATAAAGCTGTACACCTGTTTCACTTCCATTTCTAATGAGTTGGTAAAGAATATTTTGTTCTGAGTCGTTCAGGAACACTTCCCTGCCCTGTCCACCTTCACAAAAAGACCCTCCACCGTTGACTATGAATGACGTAGCAGCCGGGCGCACTTCAATGACCACTGAATCGGTGATAACCGTAAAACCATCAGTAACACTTACTCTATAGGTTGTCGTTTGCTGTATTGTTGCAACAGGATTAAATTGTGTTGAAAAAAAACCTGGCGGATTCGATTGCCACAAATATGTAAAGTTTCCCGAGCCACCAGTAGGCATCGCTATCAGACTAACCTGTTCACCAGGGCAAACACTGTAGTCGCTGGCGGCTAATGCCAGGCTAAGCTCATCGCCAATAACAAAGACAACTGTCTGGTCAGGATCACTTTGGCAACCGGTTTGCTGGTCGGTGACCTGCAAGTTAAAAACGGTTGTTGCTGTCAAGCTAATTGTGGCCGCATTCTGATTGTTAGGATTTAGGAGAAACTGAGTTGGAGACCATTGAAACAGGTAATTTCCACTTCCTCCGCCCCCTTCGCCGCTGAGACTTGTCTGACTGCCTGAATTGATGAATTGATTGGGACCAGCTATTGCAACTGGAATCGGATTTAAACTGATAACTGCCTCCCCAATCATAGCCACTTCGCAGCCATTTCCTGTGTATCGGGCGGTGACACGGTAAGTTCCGGGCACATTAAAACTGCCGAAATTGAGCTGATTGCCATTTCCGTTCAATTGCTTGACAAAATGGGTATCACGATAGAGAAAATATATGGCATTCTGCTCTGAACTGCCTAAGGTGATTCCAACACCGGCTGAGCCGGAACAGATTGCAGCTCCTTCGCTCAGATGCTGCTGAACAGGCAGGTTATTCACTATAATGCCAATTGTATCATAAACGGTTTCCAGCCCATCCTGCACCCTTACCACATATGTTGTTGATATATTTGGACTTACCACAACCATTGATGATGTTTCATTAAGTCCAGGAGGTATTGATGACCACTGATACAGATAATTACCCGTACCGCCAGATGTGAGTGCCAGCAGGGAAACAGTCTCCTGAGGACAAATAATATCATCTCCAACTTGAATATAAACACTTAATGGTCCGTCTGCAACCTGAACACTGACCGAATCGGGCTGACTGTAACAGCCAGTTTGATTGTCTCTTACTCTTAATGTGAACAGGCTTGTTTGATATAAAGGAATGGTGATAGTAGTCTGAAGATTCGGGTTCTGACAAAAACTCTCAGGTGCCCAGAAGTACATATAATTTCCTGATCCGTTCAAAGCTGTTCCACTAAGTTGTGTAGAGTTTCCGGCAATAATGAGCTGATCATTTCCTGCAATAGCTTCTGGCAAGGAATTAGCTGTAATAATCCGGGTGGAGGTAAGCTGCACTGAGCATCCTGTTGAAGTATTCTTTGCCGCAACTGAATAGGTTCCACTTTGCCCTACATTTCCAAAACTCATCGAAAAACCATTTCCAGTCAGGGTGTTTCCAGTGAAAACTCCGTTGCGAATGAGGTTGTAGTCAACCCCAGTCTGCGTATTCTGCAGATACAATTCGGGTGCTGCACTGCCAATACAATAAGATCCTCCTCCCATTAAAATTTGTTGGGCAGGAAGTGGATTGATGCTTACTGTGGCTAATCCATCCATATTTATTTCACATCCGGTGAATCCGTTAATAGCCCTGACAGTGTAATCACCCGCCAGAGCAAAAGTGCCAAATACAATGGTTTCGCCTGTTCCATTTCTTACAACACCTGTGCTTTGTTCATTGCGCAACAAATGATAGCTGATACCTATTTCGGAATCCGATAAGCCCACCGCTACGCCTGTACCCCCCTCACAATACTCTCCTCCGCCGGTAAGAGAAAAAATCACAGGGGTCGGATCAACAAATAGCTTAGCCGTGTTGGAGGTTTCAGGGCAACTAACATTGGTAACCACACAACGGTATGAAAACCCACTCATTCCGGTGGTTGTAAAAATACTTAGCTCTGGGGTCTGGCTTCCTGTGTAGAAGGCATTGTCGGTAAGATTGACCCAGCCTGCACCTATACTTTCCTGCCATTGATATGCTGTTCCATAAAGGGCCTGAACACTAAACTGAGCAATGCTGTTCTTACAGACTCTTTGTTCAAGAGGTTGCTGTGTTATAATTGGCGGATCAAATACACCCAGAATGGCGGGATCACTTATGGTCTGATTATTCTGTGCATCAAAAACAACACAACGATACTGATATGCATTCAATCCCAAATTGGCGTCGATAATGCGCAGTTCAGGGGTCAGGTAACCTTCAGCATAAGTAATAGAAGCGTTAATATTGTACCAACCAACCCCGTCGTTCTCCTGCCATTGATAGGCAGCAGTGTTAAGTGCAAGCACCCGAAATGATGCAGAAGCTCCAACACATATTGACGAGTCTTGCGGGTGACCAACAACAACAGGCTGTGCAGCTAAATCAGACAACATCAGCCAAACAGGGATAAGCGTTAAAAATATGCTCTTCAAAAAGTATTTTGTCATAAATAACAACATATGCAACAACACAATTCAATCTATATGACTATGAGCCATTAAACTGAATGTCAAAATAAAACACTTGTTTGTTGTTACTCAGAAAAGGGTAATTACAGGACGGCTGGTAATGGCACAAATGTATATAACCCGCATAACATGTTGATTTAAGCCCATTTTAATTTACAAACATTTTGTTGTTAACAAGTTGCTGCATCCTTATCTGACAATTTATCCATGTGGTTCGGAAAATGTAGTTAGTGAACCCACTTAATCGGTTTTGATGTGAGTGCCCCGATTAATTTAGAATGATTTTTAATAAATATCCTCTTTAGTTTTGTTAGGTTGGATACGCTTTTTTTGCCTTAATTTTACCGTCCAATATTATTACAATAACATCGGAGGAGCTATGGTCAACCTTTCAACGACATATATGGGCTTAAAGCTCAGAAATCCTATTATCATAGGAAGTTCGGGTCTCACCAATTCGATCGAAAACATCAAAGAAGCTGAACGCAACGGTGCCGGGGCTGTGGTTCTGAAATCGCTTTTCGAGGAACAAATTAGCTTTGCAGCCAGCCACACTATCCTGCAAAATGAAACGGCCAATTATTATCCCGAAGCTGAGGATTATATCCGGAATTATACAAGGGAAAACGATGTAAGCAACTACCTGAAGCTTATCCGTGAAAGTAAAAAAGCAGTCGATATTCCAATCATTGCCAGTATCAATTGCGTCTCGGCGGCTGAATGGATTCAGTTTGCATCACAGATTGAAGAAGCAGGAGCCGACGCCCTCGAATTGAACATATTTGTATTGCCTTCTAATCCGCATATGACCAGCGAGCACAATGAACAGTTGTACTTTGACATCCTGGAGAAAGTGACCAAAACCGTCAAAATTCCCATTTCGGTGAAAATTAGTTACTACTTTTCAAGCCTGTCAAAAATGGCTCTTAAGCTTTCCTGGACCGGTATTCAGGGATTGGTATTATTCAACCGCTTTTTCTCACCGGATATTGACATTGATAAATTCGAGATAAAAGCCACCAATGTGTTCAGCCATCCTGGCGAACTTGCTATCTCGCTGCGTTGGGTAGCTATGCTTTCGACCAAGGTGCATTGCGATATTGCTGCATCAACAGGCATTCACGATGGAAGTGCTGTGATAAAGCAACTTCTGGCTGGCGCAAAAGCTGTTCAGGTGGCGTCAGTTATCTACAAAAAAGGTTTCGCTGAAATTGGGGTAATGCTCAATGAACTTGAAAACTGGATGACCAAACACAACTTTAAATCCATCGATGAGTTTACAGGGCGGATGAGCGTGAAAGAAGCCGACAATCCTGCAGCATACGAACGCGTTCAGTTTATGAAGCATTTCAGCGGAATAGAATAATCACTTATTCAAAGCAGGTGATCTATCACCACTTTGCCGGGCACAATTCAGGTAATCAAGCATGAAATATGCCCCTGCAGCACTGAATGCATGCCATAGAAAATGGGTTCCCTGAGGCAAAAAAGACCAGGGATGCGAGTCAAGTTGTCGGAATAACAACGCCAATCCAAAACTAAATAATACCAATACAACCAGAAGCCAGCCATAAAAATCGCTGCGGTAGAGAAAAGTCAGTAATGGGATAATGACCAGCATACCCGAAAGAGCATAAGACACATTAATGCCAATATGTTGGGGCAGGTTGCCAAACAATACATACCTTATGACAAAAACCGGAATAAAAATCAACAATACATACCACCATCTGGGTAAAACCTTCAACCAGAACCAGATGCTGATAGCTAGTGTTAAAATAGCAGACGGAATAACATCCAACATCAGGAAAAATTGACTCATCCTGAATGCATGAAAAAGAGTGCTTCCCAAACCACCCAGGAAAACCATCAGCAAGGCGAATCCAACAAAAGGGCTGATTCTTGTGTACTTTTTCCATCGGAAGAACAAGTAAATGGCAGGCAGCATCATCAATATTGAACTGGCTGCATTCCAGGGTTCTACAATGATGTTTTCAGGATGATATTCAGCATACATGGGCCCGCCATCCGACAAGCGCCGGTTGAACCACTCACTGGCCAACTGAACAACAAGTGTCAAAGGATCAATGTAATGTGTCACGTTTTACTTTCTTAACAAATAGGGATAATCAGTATAGCCCCTGTCATCGCCTCCATAAAAGGTAGCAATATCATAAGAATTCAGTGGTGCATCAGCAGCATAACGCTCAACCAGATCGGGATTGGAGATAAAATCTTTACCAAAAGCAACCAGATCGGCAAGTCCATCGTTCAGAGCTGCTTCTGCTGTGGCAAAGGTGTAGCCTGCACTGGTAATCAAGGTTCCCTTGTAAATTGGGCGGAAATGAGGGGTTACCCGTTTCAGATATTGGGGCAGATTCTCAAGACTTGATGCAACAGGCTCGATCAGATGCAGATAAGCCAGGTTATAATCATTTAGTTTATGGATGAGAAACTCAAATGTGGCAACTGGTTCCAGGTTGAACACCCCAAAGTTAGTACCCGATGGGGATAGCCTGATACCGGTCCGATGACTTCCTATAGCATCCACAACAGCCTCAACCACCTGCAACCCAAACCTGCACTTATTATCAATTGAACCCCCATAAATATCCTGACGCACATTTGAGCTGTCGTTCAGAAACTGATCAATCAGATAGCCGTTGGCACCATGAATCTCAACTCCGTCGAAACCAGCTTCCATTGCATTGCGTGCAGCCTTGGCATAATCAGCAATAGTAGCTTCGATTTCACCGATAGTCAGTGAATGAGGTAGCACAGGTTCCACTTTTCCTGAAGGGGTAGTTATCAAAGTTGTTTCTTTCACTGCCGAAGGACCTACCGGTTGGCTTCCATCAAGCTGAATAGAAGGATGCGAATGACGGCCAACGTGCCAAAGCTGGCAAAATATCCGCCCACCTGCCTGATGCACAGCCCGGGTCACCAGCTTCCATCCCTCTATCTGGGCCTCGCTGTAAATACCAGGGGTATTCACATAACCCTGCCCTTTTGTAGAAATCTGACTGGCTTCGCTGATCAATAGTCCGGCTGATGATCGTTGAGCATAATAGGTAGCGTTGAGCATAGTGGGGGCAAGTCCTACACCTGCACGCTGACGCGTCAACGGTGCCATGACAAATCGGTTTGGCAGTCGCAAAGCTGCTGATTCATAAGGTTTTGAAATGAATTTCATAAGATGTATTTTCGTACCAAAGTTAAACAAATCATAAAACCTATTTGTTCTAATCATTATCTTTTTATTATCAAAAAGAAGCGCTATATACTGTTTTTCCATGATTTAAATGTAATTATTCAACTGAAGTTTCATTCACGTCATTACAATACGAAAATCTTTGTACTTTTGTTATTCATAAACGATCTAAATTAAAATAGCATGCCACATTATCAGTCAAGGGGGCAGGTTCCTCACAAACGCCATACGGTTTTTCGTAAACCAGATGGCAGTCTCTATGCCGAAGAACTGGTTTCAACAGAGGGGTTCTCAGATGTTTATTCCATTGTTTATCACGCCTTTCCACCAACAATGGTGAAAGAAATTGGTGTACCGGTTAATGTTGCACCCGAAATTGAATTGGACAAAAACATGCAGCACCGGAGTTTTCGCGGCTTTGATGTAGCTCCTGCAGATGATTACCTCGAAAGCAGGATACCTGTGCTGGTCAACAATGATGTATACCTGTATCTTTCTGCTCCCCGTAAATCGATGACCGATTATTATTTCAAAAACTCACAGGGCGATGAGATGATTTTTGTTCATCAGGGCGAAGGCAGTTTGCACACGATATTTGGAAGCATCGAATTTGGATATGGCGACCATCTGATCATTCCCCGGGGCACTATTTATCAGCTCGAGTTTAAGACAAACAACAACAGGCTGTTCATCCTGGAATCTTTTCACCCTTTGCGTTTTCCGAAAAGATACCTGAATAAATACGGCCAACTGCTTGAGCATTCACCTTTTTGTGAACGCGACCTTCGGACTCCTCAAAACCTCAGAACATTCGACGAAAAGGGCGATTATCTGGTGAAAATAAAACGCGACGATCTGTTGTTTCCATATGTATACGCCAGCCACCCATTCGATGCCATAGGCTGGGATGGATGCCATTATCCCTATGCATTTTCGATACACGATTTTGAACCCATTACGGGCCGGATACATCAACCACCTCCGGTGCATCAGACCTTCGAAACACCGGCTTTCGTAACCTGTGCTTTCGTTCCCAGACTTTACGACTATCATCCTGAATCTATTCCGGCTCCCTACAACCATAGCAATGTGGATTCTGACGAGGTTCTATACTATGTTGATGGCGATTTCATGAGCCGCAACCACATTGAAAAAGGTATGATTACCCTGCATCCCATCGGGATTCCTCATGGGCCACATCCGGGAGCTGTTGAACGCAGCATAGGACAAACCAAAACCGAAGAGCTTGCCGTAATGGTTGACACCTTCAGACCCTTAAAGCTCACCAAACAGGCTTTTGCCATCGAAGACCCTGATTATCACAAAAGTTGGCTATATTAAACTAGAATTAAAATATTATGAGCAATACAGATTTTCTTCCCATCAATGGTACCGACTATGTAGAGTTTTATGTGGGCAATGCCAGGCAGGCTGCCCATTATTATCAAACTGCATTTGGTTTTCAGCCACTAGCCTATGCCGGACTCGAAACCGGCTTGAAAGACAGAACGTCCTATGCGTTGAGACAGGGTAAAATCACCTTTGTGCTTACCTCAGCCATAGTACCCGATTCACCCATAGCCGAGCATCACCGTATGCATGGCGATGGGGTGAAGTTCGTTGCCCTTTGGGTTGACGATGCCCGCCAATCATGGAAAGAGACCACCAGTCGTGGCGCAAAGAGTTATCTGGAACCCAAAACCATAATCGACGAAAACGGCGAAGTGATAATGAGTGGTATTCATACCTATGGAGAAACCATTCACTTGTTTATCGAGCGAAAAAATTATTTCGGATCCTTCATGCCCGGGTTTAGAAAATGGGACCCCCCATACCGCCCGGGCGAAGTAGGATTGAAATTTGTTGATCATATGGTAGGTAATGTTGGTTGGGGAGAAATGAACAAATGGGTAAATTTCTACGCCACAGTGATGGGATTCGACCAGTTGGTCAGTTTCGATGACAAGGATATCTCCACCGAATACACAGCGCTGATGAGCAAGGTAATGGCCAACAGCAATTTGCGTATCAAATTTCCCATCAACGAACCGGCCGAAGGAAAAAAGAAATCACAGATCGAAGAATACATCGAATTTTACCGTGGCGCTGGCGTTCAGCATGTTGCAATGGCCACTGACAACATTATCGAAACGATTTCAGCATTGAAAAGCCGTGGAGTTGATTTCCTTCATGTTCCTGATTCCTATTACGATACCGTGATAGATAGAGTGAAAGAAATAGACGAAGATATTGAAGTGTTGAAAAAACTCCGCATTCTGGTCGACCGCGATGAGGATGGCTATTTGCTTCAGTTATTCACAAAACCAGTTCAGGACAGACCCACTGTTTTTTATGAAATTATTCAGCGCAAAGGCGCCAAATCCTTTGGCAAAGGGAATTTCAAAGCCTTGTTCGAAGCCATCGAGCTGGAACAGGGAAACAGGGGCACATTGTAAATTGCCCGGATGCAGCATTAATTTGAATTTGACAATCAGGTCACAATAATTATTGTCGACAAAATTATTTTACCATGACTTACAAAGCAAACGACCCTTCCCTGAAATCCTGGATTAATGTGCCGGACGACAGTGATTTTCCGATACAAAACATCCCTTTTGGGATCATTTCCTATCAGGGGAATATTGTGCCAGCAACAATCATAGGGGATACAGTCATTGATTTGTCTGTTCTGGCCGATTTTGGCTATTTCGATGATCTGGGGCTTGAGGATCTGAGTCCATTTTATGAGCCGGTACTCAATAGTTTTATCGCCATGGGCAAACAAGCCCGGGTTGCCGTTAGAGAAAGATTATCCGAATTGTTTTCGATAGGTTGCAGCGAATTAAAATCTGATGTTGACAGCTGCAAGCTGGCTCTGCATCCCGTTTCTGAAGTTGAGTTGCTTTTGCCGGTAGTTATTGGCGACTACACCGACTTTTATTCGAGCATCGAACATGCCACCAATGTTGGGATAATGTTTCGCGATCCTGCAAATGCACTGCTTCCCAACTGGCGGCACCTGCCGGTAGGATACCATGGTCGCGCTTCATCTATTGTTGTTTCCGGTACAAATATCCATCGCCCCAAAGGACAGACAAGGCCCGATGACAATTTGCCACCTGTTTTTGGGCCAAGTAAACAAGTTGATTTTGAGCTCGAAATGGGATTTGTAGCAAGTGGACAAACTGCTCTTGGCGACAGAATACCAGTAGACGAAGCTGAAGACCATATCTTTGGCCTAATGCTATTCAACGACTTATCAGCACGCGACATGCAGAAATGGGAGTATGTTCCACTCGGCCCTTTCCTGTCTAAAAGTTTTGGTTCAGTAGTTAGTCCCTGGATAGTAACCCTTGAAGCTCTTGAACCCTTTAGAATTGATGGTCCTCTGCAGCAACCTGCTGTGTTGCCATATCTCCAAACAACGGGCAAAAGAAACTTTGATATTCAGCTTCAGGTGTATATCAAACCCGCCAGTGGTGCTGCAAGCCTTGTGTGCCACTCCAACTTCAAATATATGTATTGGAACATGGCGCAACAGTTGGCTCATCAAACCGTTAACGGCTGCAACATCAACCCCGGCGACTTGTATGCTTCCGGCACCATCAGTGGACCAACACCCGATTCTTATGGGTCGATGCTCGAGCTTGCCTGGAAAGGTACTAAACCTCTTACCCTTTCCGATGGTACCCAGCGTGTGTTCGTTCACGATCACGACACCCTGATTTTGAAAGGCTTTGCAACGAATGGCAAGATTAGGGTTGGTTTCGGGCAATGCGTAACCAAAATCCTTCCATCCAAAGACTAAGCGAATGATCCCTATCGACCCACTCAAGTTTGACCACAGCAAATTCCACAGGCTCCTTCTTGGCAGTATAGCCCCACGCCCTATTGCCCTGGCCAGCACTATTGACGCTGATGGCAATCCAAACCTGTCGCCGTTTAGCTTCTTCAACGCTTTTGGTGTAAACCCTGCGACCTTGATTTTTTCACCCTCACGTCGTGGACGCGACAATACAACCAAACACACCTATCAAAATCTCAGGGAGATTCCCGAAGTAGTCATCAATGTTGTTACCTACAATATGGTGCAACAGGTGAGCCTGTCGAGTACCGAATACCCTAAAGGTGTTAACGAATTTGTAAAAGCAGGCCTCACCCCTCTTCAGTCAGAACGTATAAGACCCTATCGTGTGAGCGAATCGCCGGTGCAGATTGAATGCAAGGTGCGCGAAATAATCGAAACAGGCGACGGTCCCGGGGCAGGCAATCTGGTGATATGCGACATATTGCTGATGCATGTTGACCAATCGGTGCTCAACGATAAACAGGAAATTGATCAGGAAAAGATCGATCTGGTTGGTCGAATGGGAGGCGATTATTATGTTCGCACGTCGGGAAATGCCAAGTTTATTGTTCCTAAACCATTGTCCTCAATGGGAATAGGGATCGACCGGCTGCCTGAGAAGATCCGTTTTAGCCCTTTTCTGAGCGGAAACGACCTTGGCCAAATGGGAAATCTGGAAGAACTTCCCGATAAAGACTTAATTCAGAATTTCGGAGAAAACACTCAACTCAAAGCTCAAATATCAAGCAACCACAATAATGTATTTACCCTGGCTAAAAACTGGATTGCAGAAGGTCGTCCCGCCGATGCACTTGCCCTTCTGATGGCTTTCGTCTGAAAAAGTGAATTGCCGTATCCATTTGACAACCTATCTTTTGCTACTTAAGTGATCGATTTCTTCATGCCAAACAAAATTTCCATTATTTATCAGTGATTTGATTTACAACAACTAAGGTAGCTATACCAGAAAATATCGTAAAAATAATGTCTATTATTATTGACATCATGTCAAATATTATTATCTTTGTGTCGTTAATTATAGACATAACCCCTAAAAATATCACTTTATGAAAGAACCATTATCGTTTCAGGAAAAACAGAATATTGTGTCACTGGTAAACACCATCCTCATACTTGGCCTGTATTCTCTTTATGTTTATCAAAAGTATCTGACTGCTGACCCAACGCTCATCAACAATCTCAAGTTTTGGGGACAGGCATTTCTGATGCTCATCCCGATCACCATTGTCGTGCAGGTCATAATCCACATTGTATTTGTGATCATCAACAAAATAGTTACCAACGAAGACGCCCCCAATTTCACTGATGAGCGCGACAAAATGATTGATCTTAAGGCGTTGCGGGCCTCCCATTGGGTTTTTATTCTTGGATTCTTTCTGGCAATGGGCTCTCAAGCCATTGATATGCAGCCTTATATTATGTTTTTTATATTGATTGCGTCAGGATTTGCAGCTGGGATCGTTTCCGATGTGGCAAAAATCTATTTCTACAGAAAAGGAATTTAATCATGAGTAAATGTCTAATTACCAATAACATTCGTAGGCTGCGGTTTATGGCCAATGAAATGACACAACAAGACCTGGCTAACAAAACCGGAGTTACCCGCCAGACAATTGTGGCCATTGAAAACGGAAAGTACTCCCCAACGCTGGAGCTGTCATTCCGCATAGCCTATGTTTTCGACGAACCGCTAAGTGAAATATTCTCCTACGATTATGCCGACGACCCTATCCTGAAAAAAACACAAAAACCATAAATACGAAAATGAAAGCAATTGTTTACAGAACTTATGGACCACCGGATGTATTGCATCTGGCGGAAGTGCAGAAACCCATGCCCGGCGAGCATGAAGTATTGATTAAGCTGCAAGCAGCAACCGTTACAACCGGCGATTGCAATGTCAGGGGTTTTACCTTTGTGCCGCCCGGTTTTGGACCATTGCCGCGGCTGATGTTTGGTTTCACGAGGCCAAAAATCCAGATTCTGGGGACAGAGTTATCCGGTGAGATTGTGCAAACCGGTAAAAAAGTGAGTAAATTCAAAATTGGCGATCAGGTTTTTGGCATTGATTCAACCCGCTTCGGTGCTTATGCAGAATTTACCTGCCGGCACGAAAACAGTGCATTGACTCTGAAGCCTTCCAATATGTCGTGGGGAGAAGCTGCAGCCATACCATTTGGCGCTGGTACAGCCTTGTATTTTCTTCGCGACAGAGCCGGTATTCAACAAGGGCAGAAAGTTTTGATAATCGGTGCTACAGGAGGTGTTGGCAGTTATGCAGTGCAACTTGCAAGATATTTCGGGGCAGAAGTAACCGCAGTGTGCAGCTCAGCAGGAATAGGACTTGCGCAGACATTGGGTGCCCACAAAACTATTGATTATACACTTGATGACTATACTCAAAATGGCGAAAAGTATGACATTATTTTCGACACAGTTGTGCGTCGCGTGTCGTTTGCCAGGAATAAAAAGTCCTTGAGCAGCAAAGGACACTATCTGGCTGTTGCAGGTGGCCCGAAGGAAATGTTCAATATGCTGACAACCAAAATCAGCAGAGGAAAAAAAGTAATTTTTGGCACACCAACTGAGCAAGAAAAGGATCTCCGCTATTTGAAACAACTTATCGAGGCAGGTCATCTGAGGGCTGCCATCGACCGCATTTATCCTCTTGAGCAAGTTGCTGAAGCGCACCGATATGTAGATACAGGACATAAAAAAGGCAATGTCGTTATTTCTATCAGCCCAGACCGGTGAAAGTCATCACTCATATAAAGTCTACGGCTACCTGAAATTATACTACGTAGAAGATTATGATCAGCACTGCTTTGAAAATGAATGCTGCCTGCTTTGTAGGAAAAGCAAAAAGATAGGTTCTGGCTTGCAAAAACCAATAAGGCAAATCATCGAATAGAAAGGAAAGTATAGCAATCTATTCTCATAAAGTAATCACTTGATTTTACCTGCATTTTGGTCTCAGCCAAGGTATAATAAGCATTTATACCTTTATTCCTCTGTCGATCAGGTTTGCAAAATCTGGCCGAGTGGTTTTCAGATCATTCAGATATTGCAATATATCCTTTTGGTTGAGCCCATCAATATTTGTTGATTTTAGCAACTCATTAAACTCAACTGGAAGCAGCCAATCGTTTGGATAGTCATTTTTCAGTCTTTCCCAGATATGTGGAAGTTGGTCATAACCACTTTTCCCTTCCCTGATCTTCCTGAATTGACCATATAACTGATGTAATTCCAGCTGTTTAACGGAATAATGAATTTTATGTGTTTTCTCGGCAGGTACGGGATATTCCAGTCCAAACCCATCGGCATCCGCGGGCCCGCCGTATGCAGACACAATTGACTCGCCAACCGCCATATCAAACACGCCCCAGGAAGGATCAAACAATAACCTGTCTTGATAACGAACCGTACAATCGGTAAAACTCAACAACAGCAGATTGCCTTGCATTCGCGTGGTTGAGAGGAGTTTTCCGTGTATGGTAACACCCGATTCAAATTCAAGGGAGACTATTTTTCCAACGACCACACCAAGCTGCATGAGGTCATAATCATCAAGATAACGTGGTGGTTTGATGGCATTTTTGATTCGTCCGATGGGTGATCCAAACCCCTGACTGTGGTAGTCCTTTCCATGACCATCGAGCTTCCGGTTTGCAAAACTGAGCATGGTTGGTCCCTTGGTAAACATGTAAACAGCTTGATTCTGGTGCAGAATATAGTCGGTAAAAGTACCGGTAACCTGCAAGCCTGAACTATAAACACAAGTTGCTGTATTAGCCGATTCGATCGCTTTCAGCAAACCCTCTATTCCACCCTTGCGTAAAGCCATACTGTTGGCGAATTCATCCAGCACAGTGGTTAGATGAGCAAAATCGGGGGTTACAAAAAGCTGTGGCTGCTGCGTGGTAATGTCGAAGTTGTAATATACTGCATCGATACTATATGGCAGCTTCAACACCTTGTCGCTCATGGCATTGGCACTTTCTCCAATAGACGACAACAATCCGGCTCCATAAATTCTGGGGCTCTTCAGATCGCCAATCATTCCGTATTCCACAGTCCACCAGTGCAGGTTGCGAACAAGGGCCATTTCAGAAGGCAGGCCAAGACTCGCTTCAAGTCCGGCCAGATGCTCTTCGGCTTTGCTAATGTCATTCACTGGGGTATTTGGGTCGGCTTTTAGAATTGACAAATGTCGTATGGCTTCATACAGGGCGAAATCGGCAGAAGAGGAGAATGCTTTGGAACCTACCTCACCAAAATAGCGAAGGTACTCAGCATATTCAGGATCAGCAATAATGGGTGCATGGCCTGCAGCTTCGTGAATGATATCCGGTGCAGGGGTGTATTCCAGCTGGTCGATGGGTCTGATGTCAGCCGCAATTACCAGCACATTGTAGGCCTGAAACTCCATAAAAGCTGCCGGTGGTATAAACCCATCCACGGTTACAGCTGCCCAACCTATATCGGCTAAAATCCGGTTCATGGTGTCAATATCCGGAATCTGATCAATACTAATGCCAGTTTTGCCCAACCCATTGATATAGGATTGATGGGCCTTATCTTTAAGAAAAGCTACATTCTGCCGCATCACGAACCGCCAAACTGAATGGTCTTGCCAGGTATAGTTCTCATAATGCTGGTCGATAATCAATTTCCTAAGGTGGTGTGGAAGGCGCTCCAAAACATTATTGTGTGACATACGAGCTTATTTAGAATGATTTTGAATAGTGCGAAAATACCAATTTCGCTCAAACACACAACAGAATTGCAATCGATTTCGGAAAAATTAACATTTTACCGAAAAAGTCAACGTCAGGTATCATAAAAGATTACTGGCTTTTAAAGTCTCCTTCAACAATGCTTCCCTTAAGTCCGGATAACTACAGGCAGTTTTTGGACAATCAGAAGGCTGATTGCTGAAAATGGGTTTTAGAGGCAACGATCATTTACCAGTGATTTACCCACTTGCTTAGTAAAGAAAATATCATTGATAATGAACTTTTTCTTATCATTTAATGAGAAAAATTAAACCATAATGAGGAAAGTGCCCTCAACTATCTTAGTCATTTCCAAGATCGCCCAGAAGCGGCACAAACCTGAAAGCTCCATGTTTTTCGGTTGTCAGGGTGCCATCGGTATTTTTGGTAATGCGAAGCATTTGCTGCAGATCGTCTTTACCAAACGGGATAACCAGAATGCCTCCGGGTTTAAGCTGATCGATCAGGGGCTGGGGTATTTCGGGAGCAGCGGCGGTAATTAAAATGCGGTCGAAGGGTGCAAATGAAGCAAGTCCTTCGTATCCATCGCCCAGAAACACTTTCACCGGATAGCCTATTTTGGCAATGAATTCACGTGTCCGCAGAAAAAGTTTCCGTTGCCTTTCGATGCTGAAAACACGTGCGCCGATTTCGGCCAGCACACAGGCCTGATAGCCCGATCCGGTGCCAATCTCCAACACCTTCATGCCTTTTTTTACCAGCAACAACTCCGATTGAAAGGCTACGGTGTAAGGCTGTGAGATCGTCTGTCCCGAACCAATAGGAAAAGGTTTATCCTGATAGGCGAACTCCAGAAAAGAGGAATCGAGGAAGATGTGACGTGGAATTTTCTCAATTGCCGCCAATACGCGTTCATCGGCAATCCCCTTAGTGCGTATACTCTCTACTAACTGCTTCCTGAGGCCTTTGTGCCGGTATGAATCTTCCATACTGCTTTGTTATACTTCCAGTTTTTAGTGTTGAGAATCAATCCAATTTGAGGCAGTCTAAAACTGACAATTTAGAGCAATTCTAAATTTCTAGGCTGCGAAATTAGCCATTCCCAACGCATAAAAAAAGTTACTTTTGCACAAAATCAAACCTATGTTAAAAATTGGCGTTCTTGGCGCAGGCCACCTTGGAAAAATTCACATCAAATGCATCAAGCAAATTCCTGAATATGAGCTTGTAGGATTCTTTGATACTGATCCTGAAACAGCAAAAAAAGTAAGTCTGGAGCATGGAATCAAAAGCTATCCTGATATCAGTTCGCTTATCAATGATGTGGATGTTGTGGACATTGTTACTCCTACAATTTCGCACTTTGCTTGTGCATCGGAGTCGCTGCGCAAATCGAAGCATGTGTTTATCGAAAAGCCTATTGTAGCCACGCCTGCCGAAGCCAATGCGTTGATGGAGCTGGCTCGTGAAGCAAGTGTAAAAGTACAGGTAGGACATGTAGAACGATTCAACCCGGCATTCATGGCGGCACAGGCTTCCATAAAAAATCCCATGTTCATCGAAACTCACCGTCTGGCACAGTTCAATCCACGAGGCACCGATGTTCCTGTGGTCCTCGACCTGATGGTACACGATATCGACATTGTGCTAAGTGTGGTAAAATCACCCATCCGCAAAATAAGCGCCAGTGGGGTAGCCATAGTGAGCGACACACCCGATATCACCAATGCCCGGATCGAATTCGACAATGGTTGTGTTGCCAACCTTACCGCAAGCCGTATTTCGTTGAAAAATATGCGTAAATCACGCTTTTTTCAGCGCGATGCTTACATTACAGTCGATTTTCTCGACAAGAAGGCCGAGATCGTGAGGATGAAGGACCTATTAAGCGAGCCCGAAGATCCGATGGCCATGGTGATCGATCTTGGCAACGGAAAAGGCATGAAGCAGATTATTTTTGACAAGCCGGTGATCGAACCAGTCAATGCCATTATGCTGGAATTGGAAAGTTTCTACAAGGCGATCGCCAACAACCAGACACCCCCGGTAACCATCGAAGATGGCTACAATGTGCTGTCGGTTGCCTATCAGATTCTTGAAAAAGTAAATATCAATGCCGAAAGGCTCTAATTTTCGGTTTACACGCAATATTCAGCCGATTTGTAACGTTTTTCGCCTGAACCAAGTTAACCGGCCAATTATGAGGCGAAAGCATATACCTTGCACATTCTTTGTATTTTTATTTGCCATACTTTTCCTGGCTGGTTCGTGCCGTAAATTTGATGGAGAACAGACTGTTCCATCATATATTCGGATAGATACGATTACTTTATTCACCGAATATGGTTCCGAAGGTGCCAACACACACAATATCAGTGATGCCTGGGTTTACGTAAACGGGCAACTTATCGGCGCATTTGAGTTGCCTGCTGTTTTTCCGGTTCTGGCAAAGGGCCTGAGTAAGGTTGAAATCAGACCCGGCATCAAACTAAATGGTATTTCCGCAACACGTGCTCACTATCCATTTTACAAACCATATGAGGTTCAGACAATCCTGTCGGAAGACAGTATAACCATCATCAAGCCATCCACATCCTATTACAATACAAGTGTTTTTGCATGGATCGAGGATTTTGAAGGCAGCAGCATTTCGCTGGTTAGTACCTCAAAAAGTGATACCATTATCGAAAAAACCCAACCATCAAATCACCCCGACGCCTTCCTGTCCGAACATTCAGCCTATTCAGGAAAAGTACATCTTATCGGAGACGCTAAGGTATTTGAAATTTCAAGTTTTAACGGCTATGTTTTACCAGGGAGAGGATCGCCCGTATTTGTGGAAATTGATTACAAATGCAACCGTGGCTTTGGTGTTGGCGTCTTCATCAAAAAGGATAATACCATTTTAACATTTCCGTTGATTGTGGTGAACAAAAGTGATATTTGGAAAAAAATATACATTAATTTAAGTCCGATTGTTACAGAATACAACAATGCTGAATACATTAAGGTGTATTTTGATTCTGATTTGGGCACGGATGAAACTGAAGCCTTATATTATTTTGACAACCTGAAGATTGTATACCGAAACAACCCCTGATGAATCTACGCTTACAAGTCTTAAAGTATCTTTTCCTCGATTGGTTTGCTGCCTTTTTGGCTTGGTTCATGTTTTATATCTTCAGGAAACAATCAGAAGACCCCGCCTTTTATGAATATTTTGAGGTTATTTATGATGACCCCAATTTCTGGATAGGCATCATATTCATACCCATAGGCTGGGTGCTTCTTTACACCATGGTGGGCTCTTACCGAAAAGTTTTCCGCAAATCGAGGCTTAACGAATTGGGGCAAACGATGATTATTACCTTAATTGGGGTTACCGTGATATTTTTTGTCGCTATCCTCGATGATGTTATTATCACCTATAAATCATATTATCAATCCTTTCTGGTTCTATTTACTCTGCATTTTGTACTAACCTATATTGGCAGACTTGCTCTGACAACGGTAACGGTGAGGAAGATTCATAAAAAAATTATTGGCTTTAATACCATCATTGTTGGCAGTAACGGAAATGCACTGGCTATTTACAATGAAATTGAAAATCAGGAAAAATCGTCCGGAAATATTTTTATTGGCTTTGTGAGTGTGTTCGACAAGGACAACTATAAGATTGGAAAAATTCTGCCACACCTTGGCAAATACGACAACCTGAAACAAATTATCACTAAACATGGCGTAGAGGAAGTGATCATTGCCATCGAAAGGACTGAGACAGCAACCATCGACGACATTATTGCCAAACTTGAGGACACCAATGCAGTGATCAAGATTATCCCGATAATGCAGGATATCTTGTTTGGCTCGGTAAAACTATCTGGTATCTGGCATGCCCCTTTGATCCAGATTTCGCCTGACCCTATGCCAGCATGGCAACAATCTTCAAAACGAATGCTCGATATCGTTGTTTCCTTGATAGCCATGATATTGCTCATTCCCTTGTATTTGTTTACAACTATTGGTGTGATGATGTCATCGCGCGGTTCGGTATTGTATTCACAGGAGCGTATTGGCTTGCACGGACGGCCTTTTAAGATGCACAAGTTCAGAAGCATGATCTCCGATGCCGAAAAAGCCGGCCCTCAGTTATCGAAGGAAGACGATCCACGCATCACACCTTTTGGCAAATTCATCCGAAAGGTTAGACTCGACGAGATACCTCAGTTTTACACCGTGTTGAAGGGTGATATGTCATTGGTTGGTCCACGACCAGAAAGACAGTTTTATATTGATCAGATTGTAAAACGTGCCCCTCATTACAGACTATTGCTTAAGGTTAAACCCGGCATCACTTCCTGGGGCCAGGTAAAATTTGGTTATGCTTCAAATGTTGATGAAATGATTGAGCGGTTGAAGTATGATATTCTCTACATTGAGAACATGTCGCTGGCAATGGACCTGAAAATTATGATCTACACCATTCTTATTGTTTTGCAGGGCCGTGGCAAATAATCCCTAAAGCTGACCATTTTCGATCATAAGCACTATAGCTTCTATTAATTCGTCTTCACCCCTTGGATCATATTTTGTTTTCAGATTATATCCCCAAAGCCGGGCAAAAGTCTGATAAAAGAAAGCATTGAAATTTCCCCTGAGATCCTGCACCAGATCAAAAGAAGTTTCGCCTGTTTCCCGATCAATAAGTTTGATCAGGATTTTTCCCTGAGTAAATGTCAGGTCACGCAAATCGGCACCAAACTGTTCCTCGATTTCCTCCTCTGCCTTTTTCATGATCCGACGGCGTTCTCTTTCTGTTTTTGCTTCACGGAGCACCGTTTCGTATTCATTCAGTTTTATTCCTGCCAACCTGGCAAAGGGATATACCTTTTTCACATGATAAATCATGCGTTCAACTTTTCGGATATCACGCCGGGAGTCGAAAATCCTCAGAGAATAAACGGGTACTTCGGGCAGGTTAACAATCAGGATTGTGTCGCCGCGCTCTATTTTGGCGAAAACCACATAGGTACTGTCAGGAAGCATCGACTGAGCCCACAAGCTTGCAGCCGGAGCCAGTAAGATAGAAAACAGCAACACCAAACGTTTCATCATGTCAGTTGTATATCCTGAAACTGCTCAGGATTTTGTGTTCTAATGCAACAACTATGCCAATGAAATGCCTCAGGCGACTTTCAATTTCGAAATTCCTGCTTTCTCAATCTTCGCAAGGGCCATTTGCAGCGTAATGTGAAGATTTTTTACACCTTTGCGCGATGGAAGTTCAAACATATCGTCAGTAAGAATGGCTTCGAGTATTGCCCTGAGTCCACGCGCACCGAGCTTAAACTCAATGGACTTACTGACAACAAAATCAAGCACATCATCATCAATTTTCAAGGTGATGCCGTCCATCTCAAACAGCTTGGTAAATTGCTTGATCAGAGCGTTTTTTGGATCGGTCAGAATTCGCTTAAGGATATCCGGTGTTAAGGGATGCAAATAAGTAAGGATAGGCAATCGTCCTACAATTTCGGGTATCAGTCCAAATTTCTTCAAATCGGCTGGTGCTATATACTGAAGCAGATTATCCTTATCAACGTCTACTTTTTTGTCCGATCCATACCCAATCAGGTTGGTACGGGTGCGTGTGGCAATGATGCGTTCGATGCCATCAAAAGCACCACCGGCAACAAAAAGGATGTTGCGGGTATCAACTTGTATCATTTTCTGCTCAGGGTGCTTACGGCCTCCCTGAGGCGGCACGTTCACAATCGTTCCTTCGAGCAATTTCAGCAAGGCCTGCTGAACACCTTCGCCCGACACATCACGTGTAATGCTGGGATTATCGCTCTTGCGGGCAATTTTGTCAATTTCGTCGATAAACACGATCCCCTTTTCAGCAGCTTTCACGTCGTAATCCGAAGCCTGAAGCAAACGCGACAAAATACTTTCAACATCTTCGCCCACATAGCCGGCTTCGGTAAGCACCGTGGCGTCGGCAATGGCAAAAGGCACATGCAGCATCCGTGCTATGGTACGTGCAAGCAGCGTTTTACCCGTCCCGGTTTCGCCAACGAGAATAATGTTTGACTTTTCAATTTCAACATCATCTTTGGTAAGAGGCTGGTTGATTCTTTTATAATGATTGTAAACAGCCACAGCTAACACTCTTTTTGCTTCATCCTGCCCTATCACATATTGGTCAAGGAACTCTTTGATCTGCATGGGTTTGAGAAGCTTAAAATCGGGAGATATGTGCTTACTGCCCCTTTCGTGCTCCTCTCCAAGAATGATATATGCCTGCTCGATACAGCTGTCGCAGATATGCGCTTCGATACCACTAACCAGCAGACTGGTTTCCAACCTGGGGCGGCCACAAAAAGAGCAGTGATCCTGTTTTTTTGCCATCACCTGATTGATTATGACTGATTACGGAGCAAAACCTCATCAATCATACCATATTCCTTTGCCTCTTCGGCTGTCATCCAGTAATCGCGGTCCGAATCTTTCCAGATTCTTTTGTATGATTGACCGCTGTGATTGGCAATAATGTCGTAGAGCTCTTTCTTCAGTTTCTGTATCTCACGCGCTGTAATTTCAATATCAGACGCCTGACCCTGAGCGCCGCCCATAGGTTGATGAATCAGTATGCGTGAATGTTTCAGGGCAGTACGTTTTCCTTTTGCACCGGCGCAAAGCAACACAGCGCCCATGGATGCAGCTATTCCCGTACAGATGGTCGACACCTCGGGGGCAATGTACTGCATGGTATCATAAATTCCCAAACCTGCATAAACCGATCCGCCGGGCGTGTTCAGGTAAATTTGGATATCACGCTTTGAATCAACTGATTCGAGAAAAAGTAACTGTGCCTGAATAATGTTGGCGACATAGTCGTCTACCGGCACTCCAAGAAATATTATCCGATCCATCATCAATCGCGAAAAAACATCCATCGTTGCAATATTGAGCTGCCGTTCCTCGATAATCGTAGGCGAGATATAGTTTCTTACTTTTCTTGCATAGGAATCCATTCCGAGACTATTGATTCCCAAATGCTTACTAGCGTATTTACGAAATTCGTTTTCCATTTTGCTACTGATTGTTGTTCGAACTGACTAATTGAATATACTCTTCATAACTCATTGGATTCTCAGCAAAGGTCAGGTTTTCTTTCATAAAAGCTGACAATTTCTGTTCTGCAAGCTGATCGGCTATGCGTTGTTCCTCTTCCTTATTCTTCAAAATCATATCAACCATATCCTCCATATATTTGTTCGATTCAGGGCTATCGTCATTCATCACTCCTACCCTTCCAAAGAAATACGATTTAATAAAATTACGGAGGTCCGAAGTAGTCACTTTTAATTCCGGATGTTTTTCGGAAAGTTTACTCTCAATAAGTTGCCACCTGAAAGTACGTGCATAATTATCGTATTGGTTGTCGACTTGTTCAATACTTAGTTTACCATCACTATTGTCGACAATCCAGCGTTTCATAAATTCGTCAGGAAGTTGCACATTGTTTGCTTCAACAAGGGCTTCAACAGCCTTGTTGAGGAAGAAACGATCGGTTTCGCGCTCATATTGCTTTTCGATATCAGCAATGAGCAATTCCCTGAATTCATTTTCAGTAATTGATTCTTTGTCAGGAAATACCATTTTGAAGAATTTTTCATCCATAATGGCGGGTTCGTCAAAGTGTATTTCTTTAACAGTGATACTAAAATCCCTGTCGAGATCCGGAATTTCCTCTTCATTCAACTTTATTGCAAGCCGGGCTTTACTCAAATCGCCATCAAATGCTTTGGCAGGATTAAATAAAAATGTGTCCCCGACTGATTTTCCCAGAAATGTCTTCATCACATCCTTATCAACAATTTCGGTCATTTTGAGATGAACATCAGTCGAAATAATTTCTTCATCGGACAGTGTATGGTCATTGACAAGGGCGAAATCGACACCGGCGTTTTCCACTATGTTCTCGGGGTTGATGTGTTCACCAAAGCGTGCACGCAAGTCATTAATGGCCTTGCCAATTGTTTCTTCTGAGGCTTTAATGCGGGGATACTCCAGATTTGTCACTTTACCTAGATCCGGTTCAAACACAGGAGCCAGGCCAAGGTCGAAATGAAAGGTGAAATCACCAGGCTGATCAAAATCAATCATACCCGTTTTATCTATGTTTGCAAGAGGATGCCCAAGTATGGATATTTTATTCTCAATGATATAATTGTTTAAAGCATCCGAAACCAATTTGTTCACTTTATCGGCTAACAATGCTTTACCATACATTTTTCTGACCAGTCCGAATGGTACTTTGCCCGGTCGGAAACCTGGCATGGAGGCTTTTTTTTGATAGTCTTTAAGTTCCTGATTCACTGATTCTTCATAATCAGCATGTTGCAATGTGATCTGAAGGCTTACTGTAAGTTCTGAGGTTTGTTCTTTGGTAATATTCATAATGATCTTGACAATTAGTCCCTGCAAAAATTAATTTAGCCGGAAGGAATGAACTTTCCGGCTGTTAAAAATGTGCGGATGAAGGGACTCGAACCCCCACGCCTCTCGGCACCAGATCCTAAGTCTGGCGCGGCTACCAATTACGCCACATCCGCAGAAAAAATCCATCTTTAAAATGAGGCTGCAAATATATAACATTTTTTCAACGCTCGTAAACATCAGATGGCTGATAATATTAACAGCAAACTGTCTGCAACAAGATCAAAAATAGATTCCGGCTCGTTAGAATATTATAGTAAATTTGCGGTGTAACGATTAAATCAAGCTGATTGTATTATAAATTGCTGATTTCCCGATATTACGCAAGACCATACATATTTTTTCTGTTCTTCTTGCTTCTAATCATCCCTGTCAATATTACAGCGCAGGAGATGCCGGGTCTGGTCAACAGCAATTTCGCCGGATCTCAGTCTGCTATGATCAACCCGGCCAATATGGCTCTTTCAAAAATTTATTTTGATTTTCATATTCTCACAGCCAGTGTTTTTTTGCAAAACAATTTGGTTTACATTCCCGGCAACGATTATAAGATCACTGATTTTTTTAATCCTGAGGATGAACTGCCCAGATATCCGCCTGATGACAACAATTTTACTTATTATCGCAACAACCTGGACAAGTTTGTCTTCAATCAGGAACGAATTATTGGACCTTCGGCAATGATGCTTTACGGAGACCATGCTTTTGCTATCCATACTGCTGCAAGAACGCATGTTTCAGCAACAAATATTCCTTACGAAATCGGTGTATTCAGCATTGAAGGACTAAAATATTCGCCCTTTTACAACATCAATTTCTGGAGCAAAAACCAAAACATCAGTGCCATGGCATGGGGAGAAGTAGGGCTGAGTTATGCCTGGAATTTTAAAAAACAGTTCAGAGACACCTGGACTGCCGGTATCACAGCGAAAAGACTGATGGGACATAGTGCCGGTTTCTTGAAAATTGATGAAATCGACTATGTTGTGCTTAACGATAGCACCTTAAATATCAAATCGGTGACAGCTGATGTCGGCTATTCGTTACCCATTAATTACACCAATAATGACTACCCCGATGGGGGTGACTTTTTCAAAGGCGGAGGATTTGGTTTCGATTTGGGAATTGCATTTACCCGAACGAAACAGGGTTTTCAGCGTTACAATCCCGGTCACATCTGCGAGCAACCTTATAGCGATTATGAATACCGGCTTGGATTTTCAATTTTGGATTTCGGGGCCATAAAATTCAAGGATCATTCGCAACTGCATCGGATAGAAGATGCCAGTGTTTATTGGCAGAATTTTGATACCACCAGTTACAACAACCTGTACGAGCTTTCCAGACAATTCAGTGACTTGTTCTATGACGATCCAGACTCTTCATTCCGTAAAAACTCATTTTATATGGGTCTGCCTACGGCAGTAAGTTTTCAGTTTGATTACCATTACCGGCAAAATATTTATATCAATGCTACCATCGTTCAGCCACTTCCCATCTGGAAATACACCCTGATGCGACCGGCCCAGATTGCCATTACGCCCAGGTTCGAAACTGACTGGTTTGAATTCAGTCTACCTTTAAGTCTTTTCCAATACCGAATCCCAAGGATTGGGGCGTCCGTTAGATTAGGTTACTTTACAATTGGTACCGATCGTTTAGGTAATTGGCTCGGTGTGTCGGACATGACCGGAATCGATATCTATGCTTCACTGAAAATTAACTTCAGAAAAGGAAAATGCCTCAGGTCGAAGGGAACAGATTACTGCGAGAACGAAGAATATGGATTTACCAAGAGGCAACTACGCTTATTCAAAAAACGAATTAAATAGTAGGTTCGAAACCTGTCAAAAAATTTCGTTCGGTTTACCACCACATTGCCCCCCGACAGGCTCTATCAGGGAATAAATAATGTATTGATCTGACAATATAATTGTTATGAAATATTTCTCCAGTGAAATTAACAATTCTACGTTTGCACATCATAATCGCGTAATGCCTCATTCAGCGAAGTTTTCAGATCGGTTGATGCCTTTCGTTTGCCAATAATTAAGGCACAGGCTACCTGAAACTCCCCGGCAGGAAATTTTTTGGTGTACGATCCCGGGATAACAACCGATCGCTCGGGGATAAGCCCTTTGTATTCAATGGCTTCTTTTCCACTCACATCAATAATCCGGGTTGACTGAGTAAGCACAACATTGGCACCCAAAACCGCTTCACGACACACCCTTACGCCTTCGACAACAATCGAACGGGAACCAATAAAGCAACCATCTTCGATGATAACAGGCGCGGCCTGAACAGGTTCGAGGACACCACCAATTCCGACACCTCCGCTCAGATGAACATTAGCCCCAACCTGTGCACATGATCCTACGGTGGCCCAGGTATCAACCATGGTTCCGGTACCAATCCAGGCACCTATATTTACATAGGATGGCATCAAAATGACCCCTTTGGACAGAAAAGCTCCATAACGGGCAACAGCATTCGGAACAACTCTGACTCCCAAAGTCTGGAAATCTCTTTTAAGCGGAATTTTGTCGTGAAACTCAAAAATGCCGGTTTCAAGAGTCTCCATCTGCCTGATCGGAAAATAAAGTATCACTGCTTTTTTTACCCATTCATTCACTTTCCAACCGCTTTCGATTGGCTCAGCTACCCTGATTTTGCCCTGATCAAGCATTGCAATCACCTCATTAATGGCTGATTGATAGTGCTTTTCATGCAAATAGATCCTGTTGTCCCAAACCTCTCCGATTAGCTGTTCCAGATTATTCATGCCCTTCAGTTTTGTTGCGAAGTTACAAAAGAGCCTGAAGCTAAGTGTAAATTCATGAAGAAACCCGGAAAATCTTCATAATTTTGCATGTTTAATGGATTGGACTACACAACAGATATGGGAAGGATAATGGCCATTGATTACGGGCAAAAACGCTGTGGTATTGCGGTTACCGACCCACTCCAGTTGTTTGCAACCGGGCTGGAAACTGTTGCAAGTCATAAGCTGATCGAATTTCTTTCCGGTTATTTCGTTGCGGAGCAAGTTGACTGTGTAGTTGTTGGCGAACCAAAAGACATGAATAACCAGGCATCAGATGCTTCACGTTTTATCGAACCATTTGTGAGAAAACTACAGCAAACTTTTCCGGGATTGATAATTGAACGTTATGATGAAAGATTTACCTCCAAAATGGCAATGCAAAGTATGATCGATGCGGGACTTGGCCGCAAAAAACGTCAGGACAAAGCACTTATCGACACCATTAGTGCAACAATTATGTTGCAGTCATATTTAGAATCAATCAAACATAAAAAACAACTTCAATGATACTGCCAATTGTTGCTTACGGGCATCCAACACTGAAAAAAGTTGCTGTAGACATAGATAAAGACTATCCCGATCTGGAAAAGCTTATCGATGATATGTGGGAAACCATGTATGCAGCCAATGGAATTGGTCTTGCAGCACCTCAGGTGAATCGTTCCATCAGGCTTTTTGTGATTGATGCCACACCTTACGCAGAGGACTATCCTGAAACAAAGGACTTCAAAAAAGTATGCATTAATGCGCATATACTGGAAGAAACCGGCGATGAGGTTGTAATAGGCGAAGGCTGCCTGAGCATTCCGGGAATGAACGAAGATGTTTCACGAAAACCCAATCTGGTGATTCGGTATCTGGATGAAAACTTTGTTGAATATACTGAGTCATATGGCGGTTTTCTGGCCAGGGTTATTCAACACGAATACGATCATATCGAAGGAATATTGTATGTTGACCGCCTGACAAACTTCCGCCGGATGTTGCTCAAAGGGAAGCTCAGGGATATTTCGAACGGAGATGTAGAAGTTGATTACAAAATGCTTTTCCCCAATTTAAGACGAAAAATACGATAAGATTAAAAAACACACAACATGAAAACAAGCAGGTTTTTTCTACTATTCATCACTATTACATGGCTTTTTGCCTGTGAACCAGCGAAAAACAATTCACCTGCCTCTGAGGCAATCAGTGCGCTCGAAAACAACTTATACGATCAGGAGGGCAATCTGGATTTGAACACAGCCAACGAATTAATCAGCAAATATGAAGCCTGGGCCGATTCGTTGCCCAATGCACCCCAAACGCCTGAGTATTTATTTATTGGAGCTGACTTGTCGATCAACATGCTCAATGTGAGCCGAACAATGCGTCTTCTTGATAAAATAATCAAGGACTACCCCACTTATGACAAAAGAGGTCTGAGCATGTTTCTGAAAGCATTTGTGTATGAAGAACAATTAAACGACACCTCACTTGCCCGAAAACAATACGAATTGTTTCTGTCCGAATATCCTGAGCATGACTTTTCTGACGATGCAAAGCTTGCTATCAGAAATCTGGGAAAGACTCCTGAAGACCTGATCCGGGAATTTGAAATGATGGAAAGCGAATAATACTGTATGAAAAAACGAAAAACCCGCTTCATCTTTGTGATGATGCGGGTTTTTCAATATTACAGCTTGATTATAGCTTATACGATAGGCCAATTCTGCCCCCTGATGCTGCATTTCCACCACCAAACTCCAGGTTGACAGCCCAGCGGTCGCTCCAGTAGTAGCGGCAACCAACCTGTCCATCGATCCCTACACCTGAGATAGTCCCTCCATCATAGCCCGAAGGAGCACTGACCGAGACAAAACCCAAACTGAGTCCGGCATAAAAGTCCCATGGTTCCGGAATATTCAGAATGCGGTTGAAATGGTAATTTCCATTACCAAAAATCCCAATTACACTGAGGCGGTAATCGTCAGAAACCCATCTTGAATTGAAAGAACGGTAAGAAAGATTAAAGCCAACAGTGATGTCGGGATGAACGCCAAAGTCCATACCAACATAAAAAGGAATTCCCCAGGAAGAGAAACCAGTTCCAAAGTTCACTTGCTTTTCGCCTTCTCCAATAGGGCTTTGAGCAAAAAGTCCGGTAACAGCAAAGGCCATAGCCAACAGCAATGAGGTTTTTTTCATACAATTTTGTTTAAATTATTAATGATTAACTGACTATTTAGCATAACTGATTGCCCGTGTTTCGCGGATAACCGTTATTTTTATCTGTCCTGGATAGGTCATTTCACTTTGAATTTTGCGCGACAGGTCATAAGCAAGCTTATCGGCATCATTGTCCGAAACTTTATCGGAACCAACGATCACCCTAAGTTCACGTCCGGCCTGAATGGCATAGGTTTTTACAACACCGGGGTATGACAACGCCATTTCTTCGAGTTTTTTGAGCCGCTGAATATAGGCTTCCACCACTTCACGGCGGGCACCAGGCCTTGCTCCTGAAATTGCATCGCATACCTGTACAATCGGGGCAATCAGGGTTTCCATTTCGATCTCATCATGGTGAGCCCCGATAGCATTGCAGATATCGGGTTTTTCCTTAAATTTCTCTGCGATCTTCATCCCGAGTATAGCATGCGGGAGTTCTGCTTCGTTTTCGGCAACCTTACCAATATCATGCAATAATCCTGCGCGTTTGGCAGCTTTTGTATTTAAGCCAAGTTCAGCAGCCATGGTAGCACTCAGGTTGGCTACCTCAATGGAGTGCTGAAGCAGATTTTGTCCGTATGAGGAGCGATACTTCATTCTGCCGATCATTTTAATCAGTTCGCCATGCAGGTTATGAATACCCAGATCAATGACTGTTCGCTTTCCAGTTTCCAGAATTTCCTGCTCTATCTGCTTCTCGGTCTTTTTAACCACTTCCTCAATTCGGGCAGGGTGTATGCGTCCGTCGGTTACCAGTTTGTGCAGGGACAAGCGTGCAATTTCACGTCGAACCGGATCGAATCCTGAAAGCAGGATGGCATCGGGACTGTCATCGATTATTATCTCTACACCAGTAAGGGCTTCAAGTGCACGAATGTTTCGTCCTTCACGCCCGATAATCCTTCCTTTTATTTCATCGTTTTCGATGTTGAAAACGGTAACAGTATTCTCGATTGCATGTTCTGCGGCAGTACGTTGTATGGTTTCAATCACAATTTTTTTCGCTGCAGAATTCGCTGTCAGCTTGGCTTCATCCACTATGTCCCTGATTAGGGTCATGGCTTCGGAAGTAGCTTCATCACGCAGGTTTTCAATTAATTGACCCTTAGCCTCCACGGCCGACATCCCCGAAATTGTTTCAAGTTTGCTCACATGCTCCTGTTGAATCTTATCGAGCTCTATCTGTCGTTTTGCCAGAATTTCCTGCTGATTAGTCAGGGTTTGAGACTGTGTTTGCAGTTCACGTTGCTTACGTTGAAACTCATCCATCTTCTGATTGAGTGACTGTTCACGTTGCTGAATACGGTTTTCTGCTTTTTGCACAGCAAGGTTCTTTTCGTTGATCAGGTTATCGTGTTCAGTTTTAAGTTGCAGGAATTTTTCTTTTGCCTGAAGTATTTTCTCTTTTTTCAACACTTCAGCCTTTTCCTTTGCCTCTTCGAGTAGGATAGCTCCTTTTCGCAACAAGGCTTTGCGCATAACCGATGCAGCCAGTGCAACTCCTGCACCAGCGCCGGCAATACTTAATAGTACATAGATTAAAATAGGTCCCATGATTTTATTATTTAATGAATAAAACCCGGGAGAAGGAAAAAATTGCCCGCTTTAACCCAAAGGAGTTGGTAAACCCCTCTTGACACGCTTTAGGCCTCCTGACCCCTCGAACGTCCAATGATGCGGGTTAACGCATATTCTGCAAGCAGAATTAAGGCCTGTTCTAATGGCCAATAAGTAAGCCCTTTATAATTGTAATGTTGAGTTTACAATCGAATTTGAGTTAAGCGGGCAATAATTTTTCAAAGAACTTAGCCAATGCATCAGGAGGTTTGTTCCGACAACAGCGCATCAATCTGGCTCAATTTGTCGTCCAGGTGATTGTCCCTGAATTCCATCTCAGCTTCAAACTTCAATGCCGCCACAGTATATTGCAATGCTGCCATAGCCAGCAAATCCTGTTTGTCGTTGTAAGCATATGTTTTACCATAGTCCCTGATCTTGTCATTGATGATACCGGCAGCTTTGCGAACCCTCTCCTCTTCAGCACGTGTTACACTCAGTTTGTAGGGCCTGTCGGCAACATGAATGGTGATCGAAATATTTTCCATCCTTTGTTTGCAATGTTTATTTTGATTGATTCAACAATTCAAGGCAGTTATCAATCTCACCTATCATTTGCTGAACCCTCTTTTTGCTTCTTTCTATTGTTTCCTTCTCATTTCCGAGCGATTGAACAATATTGTTAGTATTAGTCTGATTTGTAATTTGGTTTATCGTTTCCTCTTGTTGAACAATTTTGGTTCTTAATAAATCATTCTCCTGTTGAAGTCCGTTAAGTCTGGAATTAAGAAGAGTCTGGCGTTCAATCAGTTTCCTGACTTTGTATTCGATCCCGGTTAACAAAATACTGGTATCGGCCATAGCTTCTCAAAATCATTTACGGACAACATTACAAAAATACACAATTATGCCATGTCTATGCAAGTGTTTTGACTCGATTTTACATAAATAAAGTCCAGCATCTGTATCTCTGCTTTGCAATAAATAATTATGCATTGATTAACAGGTATATGGCCTCACCTTTTCCATCCGGCTCAAATAAAAAAACAAAACACATTCTGCTAACCAATGAATTCACTAATTTTGGATCAACAGATTTTTTATGATATAATTTCTCTTACTATCTTGAAGCATAGAGATCAACATATTGCATTAACTACCGAATTACGGGCTTATGAATGAAGCATTTCTTATTTATCTGTGGGAAAACAAATTGCTCAAAAGTCCACTTAAAACTACTCACGGGCAAAACATTGAAGTGTTGTATCCCGGCGTCAGGAATCATCATTCCGGACCCGACTTTCACAACGCAAGGATCAGAATTGGCGAAACTTTGTGGGCCGGAAATGTTGAGATGCATATAAACGCTTCCGATTGGTACAAACATCAGCATCATCTGGACAAAGCCTATAGCAGTCTTATTCTGCATGTGGTTTTCAAAGCCGACAAGGAAGTGTATGATGACCACCGGCAAACTATTCCAGCTCTCGAAATTGACGGATGTTTTGACACATCCATACTGCTAAGATATCGCAGCTTCATCGATAGCCGAAAATGGATTGCCTGCGAAAAAAGTGTAAGCAGCATTCAGCGTTTTACCTGGCTTTCGTGGCTCGACAGAATGGTTGTTGAACGCCTTGTTGACAAGACTATATACATACAAGAGCAGCTGGAGCAAACCGCCAATGACTGGGAAGAAGTGTTTTACAGAAGATTGATGCAAAATTTTGGGTTTAAAGTCAATGACGCTGCATTTGACCTTTTGGCGCGTTCACTCCCGTTTCATCTGCTGCTAAGGCATGCCGATCAGTTATTTCAGCTTGAAGCCCTGCTTTTCGGACAGGCAGGTTTGCTGGAAGTTCAATTCAATGATGATTATCCGGAAAATCTTAGAAAAGAGTATCAATTTCTATCGTCAAAATATCAGTTAAAACCACTTAAAGCCGAAATTTGGCGATTTATGCGTATGCGTCCGGTTAATTTTCCCACAATCCGGCTGTCGCAGATTGCTGCAATAATTCACCAGAACGGGCAGCTTTTCTCGAAAGTTTTACACGCAAATGATGTTGAACAGGTGAAAAAAATGTTTAGTGTTAAAGCTTCTGTTTATTGGAACAATCACTTTCGTTTCGATAAAGAATCGGTGAATTCAGAAAAACAGATGGGTAAAAACGCCCTGGAACTGATTCTGATCAATACCGTGGCTCAGGTACTTTTCGCCTATGGAAGGATCAGGGGAGAAGAAAAACACCTGGACAGCGCTCTCCTGATACTGGAATCTATTGAGGCTGAACAAAACTCCATTATCAATCGCTTTTCCGATCTCGGTCTGAGTGCAATAAATGCCCTTCAGTCGCAGGCGTTGCTGCACATGCGCGAACATTTCTGTAAACCACGCAGATGCCTCGAATGCCATATTGGTCAAGCCCTGATCAAAGAAGCCACTTAATTAAAACTCTTTATAATTAATGAACAATTTATTTTCTGTTTGTCAGGCTATTAACAACAATTCTGATGAATCTAAAAAGATTTTATATTGACAATCAGTTGTTTTTTTCAATATTTGTTCAGGCAAACAAATAGAAATAGTTGATATGAAGCCGTTAAAATTGTAACCATACTATTAACATGAACCAAAACCAGCAATATGAGTGAATTATTATCATGGATTGATCAGGGCATTCAGGCATACAATGATTACATAGGTGGTTATCTTATTTTAATCTTGTTGATTCCCACGGGCATCTGGTTTTCTTTCAGGCTTAATTTTCTCAATATCACCAAAATAGGTCATGCAATAAACGTTGTTCGCGGAAAATACGACAGCAAACATGCCGAAGGCGATGTGAACCACTTTAAAGCTCTAACAACAGCCCTATCGGCCACTGTCGGTACCGGAAATATTGTTGGAGTGGCACTGGCAATATATCTTGGCGGACCTGGAGCGGTTTTCTGGATATGGGTGACCGGTTTTCTGGGTATGACGCTCAAATACGCCGAATGCACACTGGCACAGAAGTACAGAAAATTTAACAGTGATGGCACAGTATCGGGAGGGCCGATGTATTATATGGAATTTGGGCTAAAAGATAAAATTGGACGCTGGGCAAAGATTCTTGCTCTTGTTTTTGCAAGCGCAACAATACTTTGCTCTTTAGGCACAGGCAATATGGCTCAATCAAATTCCATGTCAGATGCTATGCTCACAAGCTATCAGATTCCGACCTGGATATCGGGCATGATCATCACTTTTCTTGTGCTACTTGTTATTGTTGGCGGCATAAAGCGCATTGCTGATGTTACCTCGAAATTGGTTCCACTTATGGCAGCAGTCTATATCATTGCAACAATGACTGTTTTAATTGCATTCGCAGATAAGTTGCCTGCTGCTTTATCGCACATTGTTGCTGACGCATTCACAGGTACAGCAGCTACAGGAGGTTTTGTGGGATCAACCTTTATCATGACTCTTATCTGGGGAGTCAGACGGGGATTGTTCAGCAACGAGGCCGGTCAGGGATCTGCACCCATTGCCCATGCGGCAGCCAAGACAGCTTATCCTGCACGTGAAGGCATTGTGGCTTTACTCGAACCCATGATTGATACCATTGTGATCTGCACCATGACCGCGATGATGATCATCGTAACCGATTCGTGGCAATCGGATATAAAGGGAGTTGGAATGACGGTTGATGCTATGAACAAGGGGTTACATCATTTTGGCATTGATGGAATGGGTGGCCATATCATCGCATTCAGTTTATTGCTTTTTGCGTTTTCAACCATTATCAGCTGGTCTTACTATGGTTCCAGAGCCACCATCTATCTTATTGGAGAAAAAGCTGTTAAGCCCTATCTTTATGTATATGGACTGTTCGTGTTTTTTGGTTCAGTCTGGGGATTGGATATTGTCTGGCATTTTGTGGACATGGTGATTACGTTCATGACTATCCCCAACCTGATCGCAATGCTACTGCTCTCATCGGTGGTTGTTAAGGAAACAAAGAGGTATTTTGATGCCATGAAAGAATACAAGTAAAGGCTTGTTCGGGTTTGATCAACCTGAGTGAATCTATTTTCCTCAATCAGTTATCGATCCCGAATAAGCCTCACAATAAACCTTAACCGGATATTACCTTTTCAGAATTGGTTTAGCTATGAACATCCCTACTCGTTGAGCCTGGAATTGCATGACAATCAAAAAACAGTAAACACTGTGATTAAAACAGGTTTTTCTTGTTAGAGTATTAGTATTCATTGGATAAATCAGCCAATTATTCTTGCCAGAAATTGAATAATCGGTAAAGTATTGATTGTTTTTTGTAGGTTTACACAACAATAAAAATCTAACAAATCGACTTTATGCAAGCTTGCGGTAAACTGTTTTGTCGAACGGCTCTTTTTATCATATTTGCCTTAATGGTGCTGCCCCAGATGCTGGTAGCCAACGAAAAACAATCTCATTCCGAACCATCGTCAGAAAATGCTGTATATCTATCTGATACAGTAAATAATTCAATCACCGAAAAGATTAATGCACTGTTCACTCCATTTGTTGAAGGGCTTTCAAAAGTACTGTTTTGGGACCCATTTCACGCTATGGGCATCTATGACCAGCAAGTGTATGATGCTTCGGGAAATGCGCTGGTGCAGAAAGATGGCAAACCGGTTAAGGCACCATTAAAATTAATTGTATTGTGGTTGATGGCTGGTGGTGTTTTCTTCACTGTTTACTTAAGATTTATCAACATCAGGGCTTTCCGTCATGCCATTGGATTGATATCCGGAAAGCACGACAAACCCGACAATAAGGGCGAGTTAAGCCATTTCCAGGCATTGACGACAGCCCTCTCGGCAACCGTTGGGCTTGGAAACATAGCAGGAGTGGCGATAGCTATTTCCATTGGAGGACCTGGAGCCACCCTTTGGATGATTATGGCTGGCTTGCTGGGTATGTCGTTAAAATTCAGCGAATGCAGTCTCGGGCTGAAGTACCGGCGCATTGACGCAAACGGAAAGGTGTCGGGAGGCGCCATGTACTACCTGCGCGATGGCCTGGCAAAGCTGGGCTTCAAGAAGTTGGGCTGGGTATTGGCTGTCTTATTTTCGGTGATGGCGATAGGGGGTTCTGTGGGTGGAGGCAATATGTTGCAGGCCAATCAGGCATTTGAACAGTTCGCAGCCTTTTTTCCTGAGATTCAAGATTTTGGCTTTTGGTATGGAATAGTATTGGCCTTATTGGTTGGGCTGGTAATTATTGGGGGAATTAAAAGCATCGCCAGGGTAAGCTCGCGCATTGTTCCGGTTATGGCACTTATTTATGTAACTGCCTCGATGATCATTATTATCATGAATATACAGGAGACCGGGCATGTATTCAGTTTGATCTGGGATGGGGCATTTTCGGCTGAGGCATTGAGGGGAGGTTTCATAGGCGTCCTGATCTTTGGCTTTCAGCGAGGTGCATTTTCCAACGAGGCGGGCGTGGGTTCAGCATCCATTGCTCATGCTGCTGCCCGCACAAACGAGCCGGTTAGCGAAGGCATTGTTGCTTTGCTCGAACCATTTATCGATACCGTGGTTATTTGCACCATGACAGCACTGGTTATCATTTATTCAGGGATCTATCGCGATTATGAAGGAATTCAGGGAGTTCAGCTTACTTCGGCTGCCTATGCCTCAGTGTTTTCATGGTTTCCATATGTTTTGCTTGCAGCAGTTACATTGTTTGCATTCAGCACCATGATCTCCTGGTCGTATTATGGTATGAAAGGATTTGACTTTCTGTTTGGCTGGTTTGGCGAAAAATATTTTGGCTCGAGAATGGTTACCAATCAGATTTTTAATGTTTTCTTTCTCATTTGTATTGTCATCGGGACATCCTCAAGCCTTGGCCCAGTCATGGATTTCTCCGACATGATGGTACTGTGCATGGCTTTTCCTAACCTGCTTGGATTGTTTTTTCTGGCACCTGAAATAAAGCGTGACCTAAAAGTTTACTGGCAAAAGAGAAAGATATTGTAAACAATGCGGCTATTCTTCTTTCTTTCTAAATTCCAGGGAAGCTGAATTAACACAATACCTTAACCCTGTGGGCTTTGGCCCATCATTGAACACATGGCCGAGATGACCATCACAGGAGGCACATTTGATTTCTGTGCGTACCATCCCATAGCTTGTATCGGCTATTTCCTTTATTTTCGTCTTGTCAAGAGCAGCGAAAAAACTGGGCCAACCCGATCCGGATTCGTACTTGGTGTCGGAGGCAAACAAATCATTTCCGCATCCCGAACAGAGATAGACGCCCTTTTCCTTATGCTTGTAATACTTTCCTGTAAATGGAGGTTCAGTGCTACATTGACGGAGCACGCGGTATCGCTCTTCTCCAAGCTCTTTGAGCCATTCGGCTTCACTTTTCACAATTTTCACGATCATATTTTCAGGTATCTGGAAGTTATCATCTGACTTTTTCACATCGACATTGACTTGCGCAAATGCTTGATGTGACACAAAAAATGTAAAACAAAGCAAATAAATTAATTGGACATATTTCATAAAACATCATTTTACATTTAAATAACAACCAATTGCACAAATTGTTGCAAAACGACACAAACCTAAGCCCTGATTTATACAATTCCTTACTTTCGTGAAAAATTCGACATCATGTACAGCCAATTACAGGAAGCTTTTCGGTATCTCGAGTCGCTAAAACTTACCCAACCACAAACGGGCATTATTCTTGGAACAGGACTTGGAAATCTTGTCCATCAAATAGATATAGAGAAAGAAGTATTGTATGCCGACATACCCCATTTTGTCGAATCTACCGTAGAATCGCATAAAGGCTACTTGATTTTTGGAAAATTGAACGGCAGGCAGGTTGTTGTCATGAGCGGTAGGTTTCATTTTTACGAGGGATACACGATGCAGCAGATTACTTTTCCTATCAGGGTGATGAAGATGCTGGGCATTAACGAATTGCTGGTTTCCAATGCTTGTGGAGCACTTAATCTTGGGTATGAGGCTGCGTCGCTGATGCTGATCAATGATCATATCAACTTCCTGCCTACTAATCCATTGGTTGGGCCAAATTTGAACGAAATGGGGCCTCGGTTTCCCGACATGAGCTGCCCGTATAGCCCTCTGATTAATGATAAACTGAAAGACATCGCACTAAAACATAAGATTAGGCTGCACGAAGGTGTATACGCTGCGTGGATTGGGCCAAGCCTCGAAACGCGCGCCGAATATCGGTTTTTGCGCATGGCAGGAGCCGATGTTGTGGGCATGTCAACAGTGCCCGAAGTGATTGTTGCCAACCATATGTCGCTTCCGGTAGCAGGAATATCGGTGGTTACCGATATCTGCAACCCCGACAAACTGGAGCCTCTGTCGATCGACATCTTGCTGTCAAACGCTTCAAAGGCCGAAAAGGACTTAACCCGGCTGTTTTCGGATTTAATGCTGGAATTGTAACCTATGGAGCATCAAATGTTCAGGCTTCCGGGAGCGTAAACTCAAACACACTGCCAACATTCTCCTGACTTCGAATTTTGAGCTGACCCCCATTTCGCTCGATGAACTCTTTGCAAAGCATAAGACCCAAACCCGAGCTTGGTTCACCATCAGTGCCAGGACGCGATGTGCGCTTATCAAACTGAAAAAGACGCCCGATCAACTCAGCCGACATACCAATACCTGTATCTTGAACAGTAATGATGACCATCCCATTACCATCCTGTATACCTGACAGGCTTACTTCGCCTCCCTGAGGAGTAAACTTAACCGCATTGGTAATCAGGTTGCGGGCAACAGTTGAAACCATGTTCCAATCGCCCTTCACTGCTAAATTAGGGGGTATGGTATTGGTTATAAGGATATTCTTGGTAACAAATTTTTCCTTAAGCAACTCCAATACACTATCAATAAGTGGTTTCAAAAAGATATCTTCCTGATTCATTCTTACCTCATCGCGTTGCATGAGCGACCATGACAAGAGGTTTTCGAGTAGTTCGTGAAGCGAACTTGCAGATTGGTGCATATCAGCCGAAAGCTCCATAATCAGTTCAGGTGATATACCTGCAGCCTCATCGGCTAAAAGACGGGTAAGCGAAATGAACGAGTTAATTGGCCCTCTAAGGTCATGGGCAATGATGGAGAAAAGCTGATTTTTTTCGTTCACCAATTGTTTTAACCTTAAGGCGTCTTCTCTGATTTGTTCTTGTGACAGCGTCAACTCCTTATTGAGCGATTCAAGCTGCATGTTTTTAAGGAGGAGTTGTTTACGCGATTCGCGCAGCTCGAGATGTGTTCTCACCCTTACAAGCACTTCCTCGATCCGGAATGGTTTGGTGATGTAGTCTACGGCTCCCAGTTTGAAGCCCATTATGATGTCGGATAATTCGGATTTGGCAGTCAGAAAAATTACCGGGATCTCTTTGTAACGCTCATCCTCCTTGATAATTGTGCACACCTCATAACCGCTCATCTCGGGCATCATGATGTCGAGAAGGATCAGGTCAGGTTCACGCATCTCCATGTATTTTAGTGCATTTGTACCTGAGTTGACCACAGCAGTTTTGTAACCATTGGCCGATAAAAGGGTGGAGATAACCTGAAGGTTTCGTGGGTTATCATCGACAACCAGAATATTAAAACTGTTTGAATTTTGTTCTGTCATGGTTTCTTTTTCATTTCATTCTATTCCTTTGAATAAGTTGGTCGATTCCGGCCGACAACATCAGAATATGGCGGTTATAATTTTCAAAATCAAATTGTTCAGCATCAAGATAGAGTTTTTTGATCAGATCATCAAATTCCTTCACTGCATATTGACGGCAGACAAACTCCAGCTCGCTCAGGAAGCTCAAAAGCAGTTCAACATCAAGAAAGCTTTTCAATGCAGATAATTTGGGTTCAAGCTGGTTATTAAACTCATTGACAAAGGCTTTGATTTGTTTTGTTTTGAGTTCAGAAAGTTCTGAGAAATTCACAACATGATTATCCGGCATTACCTGTGACTTTATTTCATAGGCTAAGAACCTTGTTAAACAGTTGATCAATTCATTTCGGCTAATGGGTTTACGCAGGTAATCGGCAAAAAGTTTCCTGATGTTGGCTTCATCGTGTTTCATCGATGAAGCAGTAAATGCAATAACAGGTATATGTTCGGTTTCGGGCGAATTGATAAGGATTTCTGTAGCCTGGTAGCCATTCATCTCGGGCATCCTGAGATCCATGAGGACGAGGTCAGGTTGATGTATACGGGTCATTTCCACCCCTTCACGCCCACTCCGGGCTTCCAGAAGCCTAATGTTGCCATACTCCAGAAAATAACTCTTCACCAATTCGCGGTTAAACTCAATATCATCAACAACAAGAATTGTTGCCGGGGCGAAATCAACGATTTTACCTTTCCAGTCATACAAGGATTCGGGCTCGGTATCAACAGAAGAGACCTCGACGCCGTATAGGTGAATAAAGAAAGTACTACCCTGACCCAACTGACTTTCGAGGTGGATTTTGCCCCCCATCATGTTTACGAGTTTATGAACGATTGCCAGACCAAGCCCCGTGCCATCATATTTCCGTGTACTGTCGCTCTCCACCTGGTAAAATGACCTGAAAACCGACTCATGGTTTCCGGGGTCAATGCCTATTCCGGTATCTTTAACAATGATGGTTATGTCGATATGGTTGTCGAGACCCGGCGATTTGTGAAATTGTCCATAGATTACGACTTCGCCCCTATGTGTAAATTTTATCGCATTGCCCACAAGGTTAAATAGAATTTGCCGGAGCCTCACATCATCCATCACAAGTACTTTGGGAAAGTCGTCAGAAAGGATTACCCGAAGTGCAAGGTTCTTCTCGGCTGCCTTTGACTGAAATATCTGGGCGATTTCGTCAAACACAACGCTGATGTAAATGGGTTCGGGAGAGATTTCCATCTGGCCGGTTTCGATTTTCGACAGATCGAGGATATCATTGATTAGCGAAAGCAAGGTGCTACCACTGCTCAGAACGGCCTGGAGATAGTTCTTGCTCTTTTCATCCTCTATTGTATTCAGTAGTATTTCGCTAAAGCCTAGGATGGCATTCATTGGCGTACGGATTTCGTGGCTCATTGATGCCAGAAACTCCGACTTGGCTCTGTTGGCTTCATCGGCCAATTGCATTGCCTTTATCAGGCTGCGTTCATATTTTTCACGGTTCAATGCACCGGCAATGATCTCACCAGCCAGCCTGAGCAAGGCAATATGCTCGTTTGTCCACACTCTTTCGTTTTTAACCGAATCGAAACCAATGAAGCCCAACATCTTATCGCCATAATACATGGGTAGCGCCAGCAATGAAATTATCCCCTGGGGTTCAAGAATTTCCTTCTCTACCTGATATTGCGGGTCAATCTCGGCAACGCGGGGAATGTACACATGACCTTGTTGGGCAAAAATCTCTTTCCAGCGAGGCACCATCGAAAATGGGATACCCTGCAGGTTTTCTATTTCCGGATTTGTGCCTTCGCTGCACCACTCAAAAGTGTTGTTTAGCTCATCTGTTGAAACAACATGGTCAAAAATATACACCCTGTCCACTTCGGCATATTCGCCCAGGCGCCGCAAAGTTGTATTGACTGCCGAGGCTATTTCATCAATGCCCGACTGCGCAAGCAACGAAGAAAACTGGATAATTAAGTTGTATAAAGTGTTTAATGATTCAAGCACCTCTTCACTGCGTTGGAGCGACATTTCTTTGTCGCTAAGCAGGCTGATAAAACCTACTGAACACACACGATTCCCCTGCTCAATGGCCTTGCTTGTTTTGAGCTTCAGCCATTGATGCCCACTTTTGTCAGTGAGGTAACGAAAAGTGCCGGAAAGTTCGGTCAAATCGCTTGTGAACAAAATGTTGAGCACACTCTCTTTGTCATCTTCGTGTACTCCTGCAAAAAACAATCTGCTATCTTTCATCAGCATCTCTGCAGAGAGGTTGACGAAGGATTCGCATTTTCCGTAAACTGCCTTGAACTCACTTTGCGAAGTTTCAGGATTGTAGGTGTGCATGAAGCTAAAGGCAGGCAATCTGTTCACTATTTCCTCCAACATACTATTGTTAAGTCGATGAGTATTCATGTCGGGTTGATCCATTAAACTATTTGTATTTAGTAATCATATTAATATGCTTAGGCCAGCTTACATGGCTTAAGTTTGATTTTCATCTGGCGGCAGTTTTTGTGAGTCAATATCTGCATCAGGTATCGGGACTCCGGGCAACACGACCCTGAAGCAACTCCCCTTTCCTACTTCACTTTCAACAACAATATGACCCAGATTGCGTTCGACAAATTCTTTGCAAAGTATCAGACCGAGCCCTGTACTTGCCTCACCTTCTGTTCCTTGTCGGCCGATTTTGTCATCAAAGACAAATAAGCTATCCAGCATTGTTTTTGGTATCCCAATTCCTGTATCGCATACGATAAATCCTGTAAGATGTTCCTCAGGGCAATATCCTTCAATTGTGATTACTCCTTTCCTTGGTGTGAATTTTATGGCATTGGACAATAAATTGCGGATTACCATGAACAACATATTTTCATCAGCAAAAACACTATGACTGGAACTAAGTTTGTCGACTATGGTGAGGGATTTTGCACTGATTTGCTCCTTGAACAGGTTGATTGCCTTTTCGAAAAGCTGCTTGATAATCACAATATCCTTATCTACTATCACTTCTTCGCGTTGCATGCGCGACCACTGTAAAAGGTTCTCAAGCAAACCAAAAAGTGATCGTGCTGATTCATTCATTTTAACAGCCATATCCTGCATTTCAGGCACAGTCAGACCATAGGATTCGTCGGTAAAAATATCTGTTAAGCTGATAAATGACGAAATTGGGCCTTTCAGATCGTGCCCGATTATCGAGAACAACTTATCCTTCTCATTGTTCAGAACCCGGAGTTTTTCTTCATTCAACCTAACTTTTTGCTGAAGCAGGAATCGATGAGTAATATCGTGAATAACGATAAGTTTTCCTACCCTTTGGTGCTTGTGGTTGTTAATGTCGGAAGCAGAAGTGAGGAATACTTTTGTTTCTCCGTTAATTTCGATCGAAACCTCACAGGTGCCTTCATCTTGCTTCATGAAACAATTGATTAACTCTGGATAAGCACGCCACAAAACACCTACGTTGGTCCCATATGGAGGGTTTGACCAGTTAAATATGGATAATGCATAGGGGTTGCAGTCGACCAATCTTTGCTTTTTGTCAATCACCACCAATCCATCGCCCATGCTTTGAAACACATGTTCGCGGGCTATGGGCATCAAGTCGAGCATCCTGAAACGCATGATGGAGATCGACATGGCCACACCCGAAACTGCAAATGCAAAAGGTGTTGGGTCGAGGTTATCGACCGGCATGAATCCCAAAAAATAGGTTGAAAAAACAATCAATGGTATTGAAACTGCCAGCAACAAAAAAAGCAATTGCTTTCTGAAGAGTGCATGCTGGTAAAAAAGTTTGCGCACCAGCACAAACAAGCCATAAAAGATAAGCACATAGGAGTATATTACATGAACATAGTACCAGGGCCCAAACGACAGGTTGAGGAGCTTAATGCTTCCCTTATCAACAAACTGAATAGCAGAATAATATAGATTATGGAACTCATTTGTTACGGCAAGAAACATGGTTACTATAGGAATGACCAACAGGTAAGCAAAATGGCCGGGGCGTAGCAAACCTCCTTTCAGGTCGGTGATTCGAAGCACCAACAAAAGCATCAAAGGAGAGATAAATGGTATAGCCAGGTATTCAGCTTTTAGCCAGAACATCATTTGTTCCTTTTCGGTGCTTGCAAGTTCGAGCCCATAGGCCAGCGACCACCAGGCAACCGCAAGCATGATCAGACCAAGAACACGTCCGTTTGGCTTATAGCGCGGCCTCCAGGCTTCGACGAATAAAATAGCCGACAACAACACCGGCACCAAAAGCGACAATGACAATACATTGGGATGTAGGTGGTCAAATAGATTCATTGTTCTATGTTCTTCTGGTTGGATTCGTCTCTAATAAATCCCGTACAATTTTCATCAATTCGTGTTTTCTAAAGGGCTTGGCAACATATGCATTGGCGCCTGCAGCTAAAGCCAATCGCTCGTCATCAGCAGATCCAAAGGCCGTTAGGGCTATAATAGGCAATCCTGGTGAAGCTGCTTTTATTTGGCGTGTTGCTTCAAATCCATCCATGACAGGCATTCTGATATCCATGAAAACAAGATCGATCAATGGGTTCAATTGAACAGCATTAACCGCTTCCCTCCCATCCCGCACCCATATCAACCGGGCATCGAAATCACGCTTTAACATGAGTTCAAGTATCTGATAATTGGTAGCCTCGTCCTCAGCTATCAGAATGAGCGGTTGAAATGATATCTCTTTGACTGGTTCTAAAGTCTTTATGGATTCGGGCAAGCGAATAATCACAGCTTCATTAAAACTAAGGTGGAACACGCTTCCTTTTCCCTTTTCTGACTCGAACCAAATATTTCCATCTAATTGGTCACAAATTTTTCTGCAGATTGCCAAGCCCAGGCCACTGCCATCGTAACGTCTTATCTTGCTGGAATCTTCCTGCATGAAAAAATCAAAAAGCCTTGACTTTGCCGATTCATGAATGCCAATTCCAGTGTCTTCAACATCAAATCTGATTGCATTTCCTTCAATTGAGTAACTGAATTTCACCTGACCTTTTTCGGTGAATTTCACAGCATTATCCAGCAGATGTCCAAGCACTTTATTTAGGAGATTACTATCCAAACGCAGAAAGATAAACTCATAATCCTCTGTAAATGAATTTTTAAAGTCCAGACTGGTCAGCTTGCAATCTTCTTCGAATTCTTCCAGAAGAGGCGTGAGCATGTCACTCAGTTTAAACTCCTTTATTTCGACAGGCATATTGTTGGTATTCAGCAACGACATGTCCATATATAAAGTAACGGTGCGCAACAACCTTCTCGTACTCAGGTTCATGATAACAGTCATTTCGGCACGGGTTTCATCCGAAAGATTATCTTCTGACAATAAGCTTGTTGCACCAAGTATACCATTTAGCGGAGTGCGTATTTCGTGAGAGATATTGTTTAGAAAATCGGATTTGAGCTGGTCGCTTGCCATCGATAATTCTATTGCTTTAACCAATTCGACTTTTTGCTCCAGAAATTGTTCCAGAACAATTCCGATCCTTTCAAAGTCTTTGCTGTTCTTTTTTAGCCTTGGAATTTTTTCAAGGCTTTCCTTCTGTATTATTTCAGTAACAAGCCTGAGTGGTCGGGTTACAAGGTTTGACAACAACAATGATAAGGAAAACAGAAAAATGACTGCAAGAACAATCATCAGCCAAAACCACTGATCTGAAAATTCGCGGTACAAATTGATAAAAGCAAGCTCTTTCTTAAACTCCAGATGCCCTGCCTCATTACCATCCCAATCGCAGACAGTATGATAGTCAAGAATAACTCCCTTTTTACGCAATGGTTCAGGATCGGCTTTTTGATCAGTAAATAACACTTCGCAACCCGAAATTTTACCAATTGAATGAAGCATGTCGCGATCCCAATATACTGCGAGAAAAAAGTAGGCACGCGGTTCAGTTAATCGCTCCGGGTCAGCAGTCGGATGCACGGTTGCACCTTGAATCTGTAAAAGTCCTTGAGTGGTTCTAACAAAATAATTGACAAATCTTTCAGTATTCAACTTTTTAATTAATTCATCACTAAATTGATAGTCAATTAAATGAGATGAGGTCGAGTCAAAATCCTTGAAGACCACCTGATGATTTAAGTTGATCATCCATGCCCCGTGGAAATGAAAAGAAGAAAGTATGGTGCTGATATTTTCAGCAGCCCATTGGGGATCAGGATTTGAGGCAAAGGCCACAAAATCATCCCAATAAGTGTAGTCATAAGCCACCTGATAAACCCTGGAGGCGTGCATCTCGATAACTGCCTCGCTGGTTTCGTTCAGCTCCTTCTCATTATATGTTATAATAAGATTTTCTCTGTCACTGTTTAGCCTGTATGCCAACATACTTATAAATAAAGCAATTAAAAGGAGTACAGACAGGAACAGTAGTATTTTTTTCCGGGTAGTCATGGCTAATAAATTCCAATTGTAAAGATAATAAATGCCTGATTATATAGTGGTGCATACAAACAACTAATCTTTAGCGGAATTTCAATTTTTTCGGTGGACACTATATTTTTCAAAACACTTAAGCCAACATTGGTAAGCCCGCTTTTATCAGTGTGGTAATAACCTTTCTGGGGCGTATAACCGGCAAAAAATTCAAAATCATACAGACCGATAGTTGACAGATAAGCCGCTTCAAAATAGGAGCTGTTGTTGTCATCACCGAACAAATTGACAGAAGCCAACAACCTGATTGGTAAGGTTTCAGACGGGTTCCACTCGCCTATTGCTTCAATCACGTGCATCGACTCGTCCTTCTTATAGTTGAGAAATGGAGGATTCAGGCTATCCGGAGTATAAAAGTAGTCGTAAACCGACAGCTTAAAAGGGCCTCTTTCATAAGAAATGTTTAGGTCAATTTCATGGCTATCATCAGGCTGAAAGCTGGCCGAACCCCAGACACCAAGGCTCAAACCCTGGTGTTGAAAAATAAGGGATGGCTGGATGGAAGGGCCATTCGACAAAGCCATTCCCCGCCACACATAACGACTTACCAGATCGAATCCAGCCGAAACCTCAATAGGATTATCCGTTTCATTTTGAGCCATCACAACATGAGGGTAGAACAGACAGGATATAATGTGTAATACAGCTAAGGTCATCAGGTTTTTCATCTTAATCATGGCTTTTCTTTCTTTAAAAGATTATCAATAAGTCCAAGTAACTCTTTCGTCTTAAAGGGTTTAGATAAGTACGCATCACAACCCGCTTCAAGTACACGCCTTTTATCGCCACTCAGGCCATAGGCTGTAAGCCCTATGACAGGCAATTGTGGTCGAATGCTTTTGATCAGCCTTGTAGCCTCAAACCCATCCATCAAAGGCATTTTGATGTCCATGATAACCAGGTGGATTGTATCATTCATTTGACAATACTCAACAGCTTGCTGACCGTTATGAGCCCTTAATACATCCGCCGATAACCGCCTTTGCAACATCAATTCAAGAACTGCATAGTTCGACTCTTCATCCTCAGCGATCAAAATAACCGGGTTCCCGGGCACTTGACTGGTTTCCAGATTGATTTGGTCTGAAACACTAATCTTGTCAGAGGGGTGATAAGGCAATTGAATTGTAAAAGTGGTTCCCTTGCCCTTTTCCGATTCAAAACCCAGACTCCCACCAAGTAACTGACAAATCTTATAGCATATTGATAATCCAAGTCCATTGCCATCGAAGCGTCGGATGTTGCTTTGGTCTTCCTGAACAAAACTATTGAAAATTTGATCTTTAAACATGGTATCGATGCCAATACCTGTATCTTTTATCATGATTTCAAGATAAGGATTCTTGCCACTAAAGCAGAGTTCAACCTTACCCGTTAAGGTAAATTTAACCGCATTATCAAGCAGATGCCCCAGCACTTTTCCCAGCAATACTGGGTCGGTTCTGGTCAATTGCTTTTCAACCGCTTCATCCCACCTAATATTGAATGCCAGATTCTTGTTGGCGCACAACTGTTGAATTTCCTGAACCAGAGTGCCGGTAGCCTCTTTCAGACTCACATCCTGATACACCACCGGCATCGTTGCTGAATTAAGCATCGATATATCCACATATTGCGTAATCGTGCGGAGTAATCTTTGCGTGCTTGAATCAATCAGGTTAAGTATTTCCTGCCGGCTATCTGCTGGAAGATCAGGATCTGCCATGAGTGAAGCTCCTCCCAAAATGCCATTAAGCGGGGTGCGCACCTCATGCGAAATATTATTCAGGAAAGCCGTTTTCAATCGGTCACCTGCTTCTGCTTTTTCCTTGGCCTGAATCAATTCGAGGTTCATCTTGCGTATATGGTTGTTCGATTCGGTCAACTCCTCATTCATTACTTCCAGTTCCTCATTTTGAAGCATCAATTCCTCCTCACTGTTTTTCAAGGCCATTTCTGCTTTTATTCTTTCGGTCATATCATGCATTATACCAAGAATCAGCATCCCAGTTTTACCTGGTATTGAAACGGTGCTCACCTCCACATCACGCAATTCACCTGAGCTTGTTTTCAGTTTCAAGTTGTATTGAGGCACAACTTCCTCCCCCGATTTCCTGGCCTGATATCGCTGTTCAACTTCCTGACGACTCTTATCTGTGAGTAGCATATCAAAATCAAAGCGCTCAGATAATAACTCCTCTTTTGTGTAGCCGGTCAACTTGACAAATGACTGATTTACATAACTATAACCACGACCTTCCATCAGATAAATGGCATCAAAGGCACTATCGATCAGCCGATGGAATTTGTCTTCGCTTTCCGCCATTGCCAGCTGGGCCTCATGCTTTTCGAGCCAACGGCTGATCAGCTGACACGCCTGATCCAACAGCGCTCCCTCTTCCTTCAATACACCTCCGCTATGACTGGTTTTGGCTACAATCCGACCTTTCATTACACCAAACGGTTTTAAGTAAGCGATATGAGTATCCCTGTCGACAATGGGATGGTAGGAAGAAAAATAGTAATGGCCATCATACTCAACAGTCACAATTGTATTTTTTTCATCCTGAAAACCCCGGACAATCATTTCAGGAATCATTGCCAATAATTCTTCAACCTGAGTTGCTGATTGCAAGGCTTGGTTTATGGATGCAAGGGCTGAAAGTTCCTTCACCCTTTCTTCCAACTCGCGGGTTTGTTTTGCAACGAGTGCCTCGAGTTTAATCCTGATTCTCTTTGATTTCACCAGCAATATGGCTGATAACAAGGTGATAACCAGTCCTGAAAATATAACGATCACTATCCTGAACCAGATGTACAAATCGTTTTCGAATACCCTTGATGAATGCGAAATAATGCCATAAGTGCGTCCCCAAACAAAAACCGGATGCAGTTGTTGAAACGCAAAATGCTCAAGATGTTCCATGTAATGTTCATTATGCTGAATGGTAGCATGTTGAGCAGGAAAGGACGCCATGATATCCTGATTAGAGTCTTCCATCATATCCACTAAACCAACCGAAGCCATATCACCAGCCCACCTGACCCGGTTTAAGGCAATATCGATAGATTGTTGCGGATTCATTACAAAAACAAGAAATCCTTTTAATTCCTCATTCACTAAACCAGAGGAAATGATCTTGTAGGAAGGGCTAAATACAGGTAAATATATAGCTATTCTATTGCTAATGTTGTTGTTAAGACCAGCATTATCAATTGTTTTGGATTGAGGCAATTTGTCGGTTAATGCACGATGCAATAAATCCTTACTTAAG
>DITE01000058.1:0-1751 GCA_002422725.1 Bacteroidales bacterium UBA6192 | reverse complement strand
TGCGATTGATCAGCAAAGGCTTTTTGACGTTCAAACTGCAAATACTCCCATACATAACTTGCAGAAATCCAGGTAAGAATAAGCCCGAGAAGCACAACAACTACCGTTTCGAGATGCCACCATTTTTTTCTGAGTTGCATTGATTGCTTGTTGCGCCAGTAAACAGTTGCAAAACCAAATAAAATCAGGCCAATTACCAACATAGAAATTACCAATGCAGACCGATGAACTTTTCTTACTGATTGCGTGTAATCATCAGCGGGGAAATTCATACCAAGCAGCATCTTAACCTCTCCGCTAAGCGGATCAATGATTGGCATGCATGCTGTCATCACCATCACGTTTTCAATGAGCCTGGGACCAAACATCATGGGCTTTGCCTGCTCAAAAACATGTTGAGCTATTCCGGCAAATGTGGTATCCGTGTTGCCCAACGATTGCCCGCCGGTGTAACCGGAATTGAAAACATGAACAAAAGAACCGGCAGAAGGCATCATACTGAACACATTNNAGCAGATCTGAAACTTCTACTGCTTCAGAAAAATCAATAAGCTGGTCAAGCATCTGATTTTTTAATCTGTCATCAAGACTGCGTACACGCCAGTCTGTGACAACGATAACCGTCGAAACTACCATAACCGACAAGATTATGGCAGTGATTATGCGAATGATATTTCTGGTTTTATTACCCATTGGTCATCAATTTAACTGGGTTGTTGTCTACTCTCCGGTACATGCTTTATATACTTTCTGAGCATCCTGATCAAATCAGTCTGGTGGATAGGCTTTGAAATATAATCGTTGCATCCGGCTTCGAGTGACTTTTCCCTGTCGCCCGACAAAGCATAAGCTGTTTGGGCTATAATGGGTATTTTCATATTGAATTTCCGGATTTCTCTGGTTGCCTCGAAACCATTCATAACAGGCATTTTGATATCCATCAGTATCAGAGAGATGTGCGGATTGTTCTGAAGCATTTCGATGGTTTCAATCCCGTTAATGGCCTGCATGACCTCATAATTCTCTTTAACAAGCATCCTTCTCATTACCATAAAGCTCACCTGATCGTCTTCGGCAAGCAAAATCGTTCCTCCTTGTTCAATTTCTTCTGTTTTTTCGATAGCAGACTCCAAGGCCACTTCCTGTTTTTCATGTATAGCCACTTCATTATGGTAAGGTATAGTAAAACAGAAGCTTGTGCCTTCGCCCTGAACAGATTGAACCCGGATATCTCCGCCCATCATATCCACGTATCCCTTCACTATGGATAGCCCCAATCCGGAGCCTTCGTGTGGCCGGGTAATATTGAGGTCGGCCTGCACAAATCGATCGAAAATGACATTGAGGCGCTCAGCAGGTATTCCCATACCTGTGTCTTGAACAAAAAATACCATTTCGTCATTTTCGATATAGGTGCCGATTTCAATTCCTCCATCAAAAGTGAACTTTAACGCATTGTTGATCAGGTTGCCGAACACACTTTCAAGCTTATATTTATCTGTTACAACAATAGCTGCTTCATCAGTAACCAGTCGGGTTATCTTCAATGATAGCTGTTTTGAAATGGCCTGCTCTTTAAAGAATTCATAAAAATAGTGAACTACTTCTTCAGTATTCACTTTAGAATAGTGTAATTCTTCCTGCCCGGCTTCGATTTTCGAAATCTCCAAAATATCGTTGATGGTGTTGAGTAACCTCTGGCCACTTTTCTCCACAATACCGATAAATTTTTCTTTCTCATCTTTTGTCAG
>DITE01000079.1 GCA_002422725.1 Bacteroidales bacterium UBA6192 | reverse complement strand
ACACGAAAAATCGATGGGTCAAAAACTAGCCGGTGAAATTTTAGCTGCTTTTAAAGAGGAAGGTGCTGCTTTTAAAAAGAAAGAAGATACCCACCGTATGGCTGAAGCAAACAAGGCATTCTCACATTTCAGGTTCTAAGAATACAATATCCCAGCAAATTACATGTCATTCGACCTGAACATATCACACAAATTGCATTTGACCCGGAATATTGGTATTATGGCTCATATTGACGCCGGCAAAACTACCACAACCGAACGCATTCTTTATTATACCGGGCGTAGTCATAAAATTGGCGAAGTGCATGAAGGTTCAGCTACAATGGACTGGATGGTTCAGGAGCAAGAACGGGGAATCACCATCACTTCTGCTGCAACAACTGTTTTTTGGGATTATCACAACAATAAGTATAAGATCAACATAATAGATACTCCCGGTCACGTGGATTTTACTGTAGAGGTTGAGCGTTCCTTAAGGGTGCTCGACGGTGCAGTTGCCTTGTTTTGTGCCGTGGGCGGAGTTGAGCCTCAGTCAGAAACCGTTTGGAGACAGGCTGACAAATACAAAGTGCCACGATTGTGCTTTGTGAATAAAATGGATCGTTCCGGGGCTGACTTTTTCAGTGTTCTCGATCAGATTCGCGAAAGACTTGGAGCTAATCCTATTCCTTTGCAAATTCCAATTGGTGAGGAAGAAACATTCAGAGGGATTGTTGACCTCATACGGAATAAAGCATTTATCTGGGACGATAGCAGTAAGGGTGTCGTTATGACAGAAATACCCATTCCGGATAATTTAATTGAAGTTGTTGAAGAATACCGCCTTAAACTTATAGAGGGTGTTGCTGAAGAAAGTGACGAGCTTCTCGAAAAGTTCATGGATAATCACAATTCAATCACTGAAGACGAAATTTTATACCACATCCGGAAAGCAACAATAGAAATGAGGATTACCCCGGTTTTGTGTGGGGCTTCTTTCAAAAATAAAGGTGTTCAAACCTTGCTAGATGGAGTTATCCAGTTCCTGCCAAGTCCCCTTGATGTGGATGCAGTTACCGGAATTAATCCGGATACTGAAAAACCTGAAATCAGAAAAGTGGATGCAAGCGAGCCTTTTAGTGCACTGGCGTTTAAAATTGCAACAGATCCATTTGTTGGCCGTATCGCTTTCTTTCGTGTGTATTCAGGTCGTCTTGAGTCTGGTTCATACGTGTTTAACGTTACCACCGGGAAAAAGGAACGAATTTCCCGTATCATGCAAATGCATGCCAACAAGCAAAATCCACTCGATGCTATAGAAGCTGGAGATATCGGTGCTGCAGTTGGGTTTAAAATTATCCGCACAGGCGATACTTTGTGCGATGAAAAGCATCCGATTATTCTGGAGTCCATGACTTTCCCCGAACCTGTTATCAGTGTTGCCATAGAACCCAAAACACAGGGCGATATGGATAAAATGGGCATGGCTTTGGCAAAACTGGCAGAAGAGGATCCTACTTTTAAGGTCAAGACTGATGTAGATTCCGGACAGACGATCATTTCAGGAATGGGTGAGCTTCATCTGGAGATACTTGTAGATCGCCTTAAACGTGAATTTAAAGTTGAATGCAATCAGGGTCGTCCTCAGGTAGCCTACAAAGAAGCCCTTATTAGTAGTGCTTCTCATCGTGAGGTGTATAAAAAGCAAACCGGTGGTCGTGGAAAATTTGCTGATATCCAATTTGAGATCGGACCAGCAGACGATGGTTTTGTCGGCCTTCAGTTTATCGACGATGTTAAAGGCGGCAATATTCCACGTGAGTTTATGCCTGCCATTCAAAAGGGTTTCCGCGAATCGATGTCAAACGGAGTGTTGGCTGGTTTCCCTGTTGATAGCATTAAAGTAAGGATACTGGATGGTTCTTATCATTCTGTTGACTCTGACTCATTGTCGTTCGAAATGGCAGCACGTATAGGATATAAAAATGCCTGTCGTAAAGCGAAAACGGTTCTGCTCGAACCAATTATGAAGGTAGAGGTTAATACCCCGGATGTATATCTGGGCGATGTTACCGGCGACCTCAACAAACGTAGGGCAGTAGTGCGTGAAGTAGCGGCGAAAATTGGATTACAGGTGATCAAGGCAGATGTTCCACTTTCTGAAATGTTCGGATATGTAACCTCGCTTCGTTCTTTATCCTCCGGTAGGGCTAATTCAACCATGGAATTCAACAGATATCAGGAAGCACCGGAAAATATTGCCGAGGCAGTTATAAATAAATCAAAAGGTATTGTAAAATAGTTAGTTAACTCTAATATTTCTCAACAGTGAGCCAAAGAATAAGAATTAAATTAAAGTCATACGATCATAATCTGGTTGATAAGTCAGCTGAAAAGATCGTAAAAACAATTAAGACAACCGGTGCTGTGGTTAGTGGTCCTATTCCGCTCCCAACAGACAAAAAAATCTATACCGTTTTGCGCTCGACCTTCGTGCACAAGAAATCAAGGGAACAATTTGAACTTTCATCCTACAAGCGATTGCTTGACATCTACAGTTCTACCTCCCAGACTATTGATGCGCTGATGAAGCTCGAGCTGCCTAGTGGTGTTGAAGTAGAAATTAAGGTTTGACCTTTTAGGTAATCATTGATTATAAAAGATAAGTACAATGTCAGGATTATTAGGAAAGAAAGTCGGGATGACAAGCGTGTATGATGCCAATGGGAAGAATATTCCTGTTACGGTTATTGAGGCTGGCCCATGTGTTGTTACCCAGATCAGAACAATTGAAAAAGATGGCTACGAGGCTGTTCAACTTGCTTTTGACGACAAGAAGGAAAAGCATGCAACCAAAGCATTAAAAGGCCATTGCGAGAAAGCCGGTACTCCACCGAAGCGTTATATTAGTGAATTTACCCGTTTTGAACACCGCAAAGCATTTGGTGAAGTAATCACCGTTGATGTATTCATGGAAGGTGAATTTATTGATGTTGTTGGAATAAGCAAGGGTAAAGGATTTCAGGGAGTCGTTAAGCGTCATGGTTTTAGTGGTGTTGGCGATGCTACCCACGGTCAGCATAACCGATTGCGCGCACCTGGGTCGTTAGGTGCTTCTTCATATCCTTCACGCGTTATGAAAGGGGTGCGTATGGCTGGTCAAATGGGAAACCACCGGGTGAAGGTTATCAATCTTCAGATTGTTAAGATTGTTCCTGAAAAGAACCTGATTTTAGTAAAAGGTGCGGTTCCCGGACCAATTAATGGATATTTAAAAATAGAGCGATGGAATTAGTAATTCACAATATCAACGGGGTAGCCACTTCGAGAAAAGTGGTGCTCAATGAGGATATCTTTGGTGTAAAGCCCAATGATCATGCTATTTATCTGGACACGAAACAATATCTTGCCAATCAACGACAGGGTACACACAAATCAAAAGAAAAGAGTGAGATCAGGGCAAGTACAAGAAAGATTAAGAAGCAAAAAGGAACTGGTACTGCAAGAGCTGGTAGCGTAAAGTCGCCTTTGTTTGTCGGTGGTGGACGTGTTTTTGGTCCAAAACCCAGAGATTACAGTTTTAAACTGAATAAGAAAGTAAAATTGCTTGCACGTCGTTCTGCTCTGGCCTACAAGGCACTTGAGGACAAGATAGTGGTCATTGAAGACTTTACATTTGATGCCCCCAAAACGAAAAGTTTTGTACAAGTTCTGGATAGTTTCAAAAGTGCAGACCGCAAAGCATTGTTCGTGTTGGCTGCCGCCGACAGCAATGTTGTGTTGTCCTCACGAAATGTTCAAAGAGCCAAAGTAACAACGGCCGGAAATTTGAATACATACGAAATTCTCAACGCGAATAATCTGTTTATAACCGAAAGCTCATTGCAGCGGATAACAGAGATGTTTTCATAACGCATTAGTAACAATAAACCGCTCAAAACGATGAATATCATTATTAAACCGGTTATCACGGAGAAAATGACTGCCATGGGTGAAAAACTCAACCGCTATGGCTTTATCGTCGATAAAAGGGCCAACAAACTTCAGATAGTTTCTGCTATTAAAGAATTATATGGAGTTGAAGTAGCTGCTGTTAACACGATGAATTACTCAGGAAAGTTCAAATCACGATATACCAAAACCGGAATTATTTCCGGACGGACAAAGGCTGTTAAAAAAGCCATTGTGACTTTGGCTGAAGGTGAAACGATTGATTTTTTTAGCAACATTTAGATAAATGGCTTTAAAGAAATACAAACCAACGACTCCAGGTCAGCGCTTTAAGATAATAAGCGCCTTTGATGACATTACCGCCGACAGACCGGAGAAATCGCTTATTGCATCTGCAAAAAGCACTGGTGGACGAAATAGTGATGGCCGACGTACCATTCGCAATGTTGGCGGTGGTCATAAGCAGAAATACCGCCTTATCGATTTTAAACGCGATAAAGAGGGAATTCCTGCAACGGTAAAAACTATTGAGTATGATCCGAATCGCACAGCACGTATTGCTCTTGTCAATTATGCTGATGGTGAGAAAAGGTACATCATTGCACCTCAAGGGCTGAAAGTGGGTCAGGAGATTGCTGCCGGAAAAGGCATTGTTCCGAATGTGGGTAACGCACTCTATCTGAGCGAGGTTCCTTTTGGTACCATTATCCACAATATCGAACTTCGTCCGGGCCAGGGAGCAAAAATGGCACGTAGTGCCGGATCATATGCGCAGCTTATGTCGCGCGATGGAAAATATGCTATTCTGAAGATGCCTTCGGGTGAAACCCGTATGATCTTGCAATCGTGCAAGGCCACAATCGGCATGGTTTCAAATGTTGACCACAATCTCGAGAAATCAGGTAAAGCTGGTAGGAGCAGGTGGTTAGGCCGTCGTCCACGTGTTAGAGGGGTTGTAATGAACCCGGTTGATCACCCGATGGGTGGTGGTGAAGGTCGTGCCTCCGGAGGTCATCCACGTTCGCGTAAAGGTATTCCGGCAAAGGGCTATAAAACCAGAGCCAAAAAGAATACTTCTGACCGATACATCATTGAGAGAAGAAAGAAATAACTTATTAACCAGGAAGTAACATTATATCTACTATGAGTCGTTCGCTTAAAAAAGGACCTTACATTCATTACAAACTGGAAAAGAAAGTAATGGGTAATGTTGAAACAGGAAAGAAAACTGTCATTAAGACCTGGTCGCGTGCATCGATGATTGCTCCCGATTTCGTTGGGCAAACAATTGCTGTTCACAATGGAAATAAGTTCATTCCGGTTTATGTAACAGAAAATATGGTAGGTCATAAATTGGGCGAGTTTGCCCCAACCCGTATTTTCAGAGGCCATGCCGGAAAAAAGGATAAAGGTAAAAAATAAGGAGAAGTAAACCATGGGAGCAAGAAAACATAACAGAGCTGAGGCATACAAGGCGGAGCGTAAAACAACCTATATGGCCGCATTAAATAATGTGCCTACATCGCCACGGAAGATGCGCCTTGTGGCCGATATGGTCAGGGGAATGAATGTTGAATTGGCACTTCATGCCTTACAGTATTCACCAAAGGAAGCCTCCAACCGCTTATATAAATTGCTGAGATCAGCTGTTTCAAATTGGGAAGCAAAAAATACAGGATCCCGCATTGAAGATGGGAACCTTTATATCAAAGAAATTATTGTGGATGCGGGTCGTATGCTGAAACGGGTGCAGCCGGCTCCTCAGGGAAGGGCTCATCGTATTCGTAAACGCTCGAATCATGTAACCCTTGTTATTGATAGCCGCAAATAGGAATAAGATTAAAATATTGACAGAATCTGTTAAGAAATAAATTGAATGGGACAAAAAACGAATCCGATAGGACTAAGGTTAGGAATCATCAAAGGTTGGGATTCCAACTGGTATGGTGGTAACGATTTTTCAGGCAAGCTTGTCGAAGACGATAAGATCAGGAAATACCTGAATGCCCGCCTTGGAAAAGCTGGTATCTCCAAAATTAATATTGAGCGCTCTTTAAAACTTGTTACCGTTACAATTTCGACTGCCCGTCCGGGTATGATAATTGGTAAGGGCGGACAAGAAGTTGATAAGCTGAAAGAGGAATTAAAGAAGCTTACAGGTAAGGAAGTTCAGATCAATATCAGCGAAATTAAACGTCCTGAACTTGATGCATATATCGTGGCTTCAACCATTGCCAAGCAAATTGAAGGACGTATTTCATTTCGCCGTGCTATCAAAACAGCCATCACTTCGAGTATGCGCATTGGTGCCGAAGGTATCAAGGTAATGATCTCAGGCAGGGTTGGTGGAGCCGAAATGGCACGCCGCGAAACATACAAGGAAGGTCGTATTCCGCTTCATACACTCAGAGCCGATATTGATTATGCACTCGTTGAGGCGCATACCACTTACGGTCGTATCGGAATCAAAGTTTGGATTTGCAAAGGTGAAATTTACGGCAAGCCTGAGTTGGTTCCCAGTAGTGTTGGTGGCCTGAAAAAGACAGTGGCTCCGAAACCCGGATCAAGTGCTCCGCGCCAAAGAGGAAGACGTAAATAAGTATTCATCAACTATAATATAAGTAACCATGTTACAGCCAAAAAAGACAAAGTTCAGGAGACACCAGAAAGGCAGGATGAAAGGACTGGCACAGCGCGGAAATCAGCTTGCTTTTGGTTCTTTCGGCATCAAATCTATGGAGAATTGCTGGTTAACCGGACGTCAGATAGAAGCAGCCCGTCAGGCTGTTACCCGTCATATGAAACGTGAAGGCCAGATATGGATTCGTGTTTTCCCCGATAAACCCGTTACAAAGAAACCTGCTGAAGTCCGTATGGGTAAAGGTAAAGGAGCTCCCGAGTATTTCGTTGCCCCCATAACCCCCGGACGAATTATCTTTGAAGCTGAAGGTGTTCCGTTGGCTGTAGCCAAAGAAGCCTTGAGACTAGCAGCACAGAAACTTCCCATTACGACGAAGTTTATTGTAAGGCGTGATTACGTTGAAGTATAAAATTCTAATTGAATATGAAACAGGAAGTTATTAAAGAGTTAAGCACTGCCGATCTGAAAGAAAGACTGGAGGAGGAAGGCAAACAACTGGTTAAGCTCAGACTAAACCATGCTGTGTCCCCACTCGAGAATCCGAATAAGATTAAAGCCTATCGCAGAACTATTGCCAGGCTTAAGACTGAGCTCAAAAAGCGTCAATTGGCGGCAAATACTAAATAATAGAAGGTCATAAAGATGGAAACCAGAAATTTAAGAAAAGAGAGAATCGGGGTTGTGGTGAGCAATAAAATGGATAAATCCATTACTGTTCAGATCCAACGCCGTGTTAAGCACCCTATTTATGGTAAGTTTGTTAAGAAAACGAGCCGCTTTATGGCACATGACGAAACAAACGATTGCAATATCGGCGATACCGTGCGCATAAGTGAAACCAGACCATTGAGTAAGAATAAATGCTGGCGATTGGTTGAAATAATCGAAAGGGCTAAGTAATATGATACAACAGGAATCAAGACTTTCAGTTGCTGATAACAGTGGCGCAAAAGAAGTGCTCTGCATCAGGGTATTGGGTGGAACAGGGAAACGGTATGCCAGGATTGGTGACCAGATTGTTGTCACGGTGAAGAATGCTTTACCTAGTGGTAACATCAAAAAGGGAACTGTTGTGAAAGCAGTTGTTGTCAGAACAAAAAAGGAAACCCGTCGTAACGATGGTTCTTACATACGTTTTGATGATAACGCCGTTGTGTTGTTAAACAATACAGGGGAAATGATCGGAACCCGTATTTTCGGACCTGTAGCCAGAGAACTCAGGGAAAAACAATATATGAAAATTGTCTCATTGGCACCCGAAGTGCTTTAAGACTAAATTTGAATGAGTATGAACAAATTGCATATCAAAAAAGGCGACAACGTTATTGTAATTGCCGGTGATCACAAAGGTGAACAGGGTAAGGTAATGATTGTTGACGTTGAAAAGCAAAGGGCTATTGTAGAAGGTGTAAACCTTGTTTCGAAACATACAAAACCCAATACAGAGAACCCAAAAGGTGGAATCGTAAAAAAAGAAGCCGGGGTACACGTATCCAATTTAAAACTGGTCGCTTCCAACAGCAAGCCAACGCGTGTTGGACGTAAGTTGGACGAAAAGACAGGAAAATCAGTCCGTTATTCAAAAAAGACAGGGGAGGTAATTAAGTAATGAGCTATCAGCCCAGATTAAAAGAAAAGTACAGGAGCGAAATTGTGCCTGCGCTATTAGAACAGTTTCAATACAAAACTGTGATGCAGGTTCCACGTCTCGTAAAAATTTCGCTCAACCAGGGTATTGGCGCAGCCTTGACCGATAAGAAACTTATCGATTTTGGTGTAGACGAAATGTCATCAATAACCGGTCAGAAAGCAGTACCAACTATTTCTAAACGCGACGTGTCGAACTTCAAACTTCGTAAAGGAAACCCAATAGGAGTTCGTGTCACCCTCAGAGGCGATAAGATGTATGAGTTTCTGGAACGGTTGATTGCAGTGGCATTGCCCCGTGTTCGCGATTTCAGGGGAATCAACGATAAAGGTTTCGATGGCCGGGGCAACTATAGCTTTGGTGTTACCGAGCAAATCATTTTCCCGGAAATCGATATCGATAAGATTAATCGTATTAACGGAATGGACATCACCTTCGTTACCACAGCCCGCAACGATAACGAGGCTATGGCGTTGCTCAAGGAATTTGGTCTTCCCTTTAAAAATCAAAAAAAATCATAAAGCATGGCTAAAGAGTCAATGAAAGCGCGTGAGCGTAAAAGACAAAAAATGGTAGAGAAATTTGCTGCCAAGCGTGCTGCCCTCAAAGAGGCCGGAGACTATGACGCTTTGCAGAGAATACCAAAGAATGCTTCTCCTGTACGGTTGCATAATCGTTGCCAGTTAACCGGGCGGCCAAAAGGCTATATGCGGCAGTTTGGAGTTTCCCGTATTAACTTTCGGGAAATGGCACTCAAAGGACTTATTCCAGGTGTAAAAAAAGCCAGTTGGTAGAATTAAATTTTGTATAAAACATGAATACTGACCCAATTGCAGATTATTTGACAAGACTAAGAAATGCCGTCATGGCCAAACATAGAATTGTCGAAATTCCTGCATCAAACATTAAGAAAGAAATTACGAAGATTCTCTTCGAAAAAGGCTATATTTTAAACTATAAGTTTGAAGAAAAAGAGCCTCAGGGTGTTATAAAGATAGCGTTGAAATATCACCCTATCACAAAGATGCCCGCGCTAACCAATCTCGAACGGGTTTCAAGCCCTGGTTTGAGAAAGTATGTGGGTGCTGAAGAATTGCCACGGGTTCTCAATGGACTTGGAATAGCAATTATTTCTACCTCAACTGGAATTATAAGTGATAAGGAAGCACGTAAACTCCATGTTGGAGGAGAAGTGTTATGTTATATTAGTTAATCAAGGAGATCTAACACATGTCAAGAATAGGTAAACAGCCGATTGATCTGCCAGCCGGTGTTGAAGTTTCGGTTAGTGCTGACAACACTATTACAGTAAAAGGAAAGCTTGGCGAGCTTAAGCAAACCATTGATCAATCCCTTACTGTAAGATTAGAGAATAATCAGGTTATTTTAGACCGTTCATCCGAGGAAAACAGTCACAGGGCTAAACACGGCCTTTACCGTGCTTTGCTCAACAATATGGTGAAAGGTGTAACGGAAGGATTCAATACTGTTCAGGAACTGGTTGGTGTTGGTTATAAGGCTGATGCTAAAGGACAGGTACTTGAATTGTCGCTTGGTTATTCGCATAACTTCGTTTTTATTCTTCCTCAGGAGATAAAAGTTGAAACAGTTAGTGAAAGAGGTAAGAACCCACTGATCAAAATGAGCTGTATCGACAAGCAACTACTTGGACAAATTGCAGCCAAGATCAGATCGCTCAGAGAACCTGAACCGTACAAAGGGAAAGGTATTAAGTTCCAGAACGAAGTGCTTAGACGCAAGGCTGGAAAGACTGCTGGTAAATAATTGTAATTAATCATGCTTGCCCTGCAGGCTATAATATCCATGAAACATGGCTGTCAAGAATAGAAAAGAAGAAAGAAGAAACAGTATCAGGAAAAGGATAAGAAAAATCGTTCGCGGTTCGGCTCTTCGTCCACGTATGACTGTTTTCAGAAGCAATAAGCAGATTTATGTTCAATTAATCGATGATGATAATGGTACAACACTTGTTGCTGCCGGATCCATCGAAAAAGAGTTCGAATCTGTGAAAGTGAATAAAATCGAGCAGGCAAAACTGATTGGTAAAGCAGTGGCTGAAAAAGCCAAGGCTGCCGGAATCGAAAGTGTTGTTTTCGATCGTAATGGTTATTTGTATCACGGAAGGGTAAAGTCATTGGCTGAAGCTGCTCGTGAAGGTGGACTTAAATTCTAAAAAAATATGTCAGACGTAAACGTTAAAAGAGTAAAATCCAGCGAGATTGAATTTAAAGATAGACTCGTAAGCATTCAACGCGTAACCAAAGTTACAAAAGGTGGACGTACCTTTAGTTTTTCGGCAATCGTTGTTGTTGGAAACGAAAATGGTGTTGTTGGTTATGGCTTGGGCAAAGCCAAGGAAGTAACTGCAGCAATTGCTAAGGGCGTTGATGATGCTAAAAAGAACCTTGTGAAAGTTCCGGTGCTCAAAGGTACTGTGCCACACGAACAATATGGAAAGTATAGCGGTGCACTGGTATTTATTAAACCAGCTTCACCAGGTACCGGCGTTATCGCGGGTGGTGCTATGCGTGCTGTACTCGAAAGTGTTGGTGTCAGGGACGTGTTGGCCAAATCGAAAGGTTCGTCAAATCCTCACTCCGTTGTTAAAGCAACAATTAATGCACTCACACAAATGCGCGATGCTTACACCATTGCACAGGTGCGTGGAGTTGATTTGGATACAGTGTTTAATGGATAAGACAATCAGATCATGAAAAAACTCAAAATCACACAGGTTAAAAGTGGTATTGGCAGGACAAAACGTCAGAAAGATACCCTTGTTGCATTGGGCTTTAGACGTCTGAACCAGACTCTTGAAGTCGAATCTTCTCCAGCAATTGATGGAATGGTCGACAAGGTGAAACACCTGCTCAAAATTGAAGAAATCTAATTTTTGAACAAAGGAAAAATAACATACAATGGATTTAAGCAATCTTAAACCGGCAAAAGGGGCTGTAAAAAACAGAAAGAGAATCGCACGTGGTCAGGGTTCTGGTCACGGAGGAACTTCAACCCGTGGACATAAAGGAGCCGGATCACGCTCAGGATATTCCAAGAAAATTGGTTTTGAGGGTGGTCAGATGCCTCTTGTTCGTCGCTTACCCAAATTTGGTTTTAAAAATATCAACCGTAAGGAATATACCCCCATAAATCTTGATTCACTTCAAAATCTTTTTGAACTTAAGGGTTTGTCCGAGATAAACCCTGATACCCTTTTTGAAAATGGGCTGGCCGGGAAGAAGGATTTAATAAAAATTCTGGCTAAAGGCGAATTGACAGCGGTTCTGAACATCAAGGCTCATGCATTTTCTGCTAAAGCTGCAAGTGTTGTTGAATCATTGGGTGGAACAGTAGAAAAAATCTGAACCAGATGAAAAAATTTATCGAGACACTAAGAAATATTAACAAGATTGATGAGTTGCGTAAGCGTATTTTTTACACGCTTGGTATCATCCTCATTTATCGCTTGGGTTCATATGTAGTGCTTCCCGGAGTCGATCCCAATATGTTGGCCAATCTGCAAAATCAGGCCGATGGAGGATTACTGGGCTTGCTTAATATGTTCTCCGGGGGTGCGTTTTCCAATGCCTCAATCTTTGCCCTTGGCATTATGCCTTACATTTCTGCCTCAATCGTAATCCAGTTGTTGGGAATGGCTATTCCCTATTTTCAACGGTTGCAGCGCGAAGGCGAAAGCGGTAGAAGGAAAATAAACCAGTTAACACGTTATCTGACGGTTGCCATTGTTGCCCTACAGGCTCCTGGTTATATCGCCAATATGATTTCGACACTCCCTGCAGAAGCTATAACACCTTTTGATCCAAGTATTACAAGCCCTTCAGCCTTTTTCTGGGTTTCAAATACGATTATACTGATTGCCGGGACCCTCTTTGTGATGTGGTTAGGTGAACGTATTACCGACAAGGGTATAGGTAATGGTATCTCGTTGATTATTATGATAGGTATTATTGCCCGTCTTCCATTTGCTTTGTTTGCCGAATTCATTTCCCGTTTGGAACAGAAAGGCGGCGGATTGGTTTACTTCCTGGTCGAAATTGTGGTTTTGATATTTGTCATTCTGCTAACAATTCTGTTGGTTCAGGGTACCAGAAAGGTTCCAGTTCAATATGCAAAACGTATTGTAGGTAACCGTCAATATGGTGGTGTTCGTCAGTATATCCCACTGAAAGTGAATGCAGCGGGTGTAATGCCCATCATTTTTGCCCAGGCAATTATGTTCCTGCCTATCACACTGGTAGGTTTCACATCAAGTGAAAGCTTAACCGGAATTGCTGCAGCATTTACTGATATTAATGGTTTGTATTATAACCTTACGTTTTTTATATTGATTATCCTGTTTACCTATTTTTATACAGCAATTACGATTAATCCAAATCAAATGGCTGAAGATATGAAGAAGAACGGAGGTTTTATACCAGGTATCAAACCGGGTAAAAAAACTGCCGAGTATCTGGATAATGTTATGTCAAGAATAACTTTACCCGGCTCATTTTTTCTGGGTTTTGTTGCAATCATGCCGGCGATTGTTGGTCAAATGGGTGTAAGCACCGCATTTGCCCAGTTCTACGGTGGAACATCCTTGCTGATTCTGGTAGGGGTTGTTCTGGATACTTTGCAGCAAATTGAAAGTTATCTGTTGATGCGTCATTATGATGGATTAACAAAATCGGGAAGGATAAAGGGTCGTTCACCTGCAATGAATATGGGCTAATGCTCTAATTTACTGATAGAATGATTCTTATTAAAACCGATGAGGAAATAGAAATACAGCGCGAGAGTTCTTTGCTTGTTGGAAAAACACTGGCCGAGGTTGCAAAATATGTGCAGCCCGGGGTAAAAACCATTGATTTGGATCGAATTGCAGAACAATTCATCAGGGATCACCATGCTGAACCCGGATTCAAAGGTTATGGAGGTTTCCCCGGTACACTTTGTATCTCGGTCAACGACCAGGTTGTGCACGGTATCCCGGGTAATAATGAGTTGAAAAGCGGGGATATTGTCTCAGTCGATTGTGGTGTGCTGAAAAACGGATTTTATGGTGATTCAGCATATACCTTTGAGGTAGGAGAGGTTGCCGAACCAATCAGAAAATTGGTGAAAGCAACAAAGGATTCTCTTTACAAGGGAATTGAAATGGCAGTTGATGGGATGCGAACAGGAGATATTGGTTACGCTATTCAATCCTTTATTGAGCCATTGGGTTACGGTATAGTGCGCGAGTTGGTTGGACATGGTGTTGGACGAAAACTGCATGAAAAACCCGAAGTACCAAATTATGGGAAAAGGGGATCTGGTGTCAGGCTCAGATCGGGCATGGTGATAGCGATAGAACCAATGATCAATCTTGGCGTCAGAAATGTAAAGCAGGAAGCCGACGGTTGGACAATACGAACAGTTGATGGAATGCCATCTGCTCATTTTGAACACACTGTTGCAATAAGGAATGGCCACGCTGAAATCTTGTCGAGTTTTGAATGGATTGAAAATGTTTTGGAATCTTTGAAGAGTTAACGGAATGGCAAAACAATTATCTATCGAACAGGATGGCACAGTGATAGAATCATTGGGCAATGCCATGTTTCGTGTTGAATTGGAAAATGGGCATATAATAACCGCTCATATTTCAGGAAAGATGCGTATGCATTATATAAAAATATTGCCTGGAGACAGGGTCAAACTGGAAATGTCGCCATATGACCTCACAAAAGGCCGAATAACATTCAGATATAAATAGAACCGATTAATTAATATGATCATGGCTAACCCCTGATCTGCAGAAACCCGAAAGAAAATGAAAGTAAGAGCTTCAGTAAAGAAAAGATCGCCCGAGTGCAAGATTGTACGCCGCAAAGGCAGATTGTATGTGATTAATAAAAAGAACCCTAAGTTTAAACAACGTCAGGGTTAAATCGTTTGAAGATAATTTTAAAATATTAATATTCAGATTTATGGCAAGAATTGCTGGTGTAGATATCCCAAATAATAAGCGTGGTGAAATCGCGCTGACCTATATTTATGGGATTGGTAGAAGTTCGGCACAGAAAATTCTCACCTCTGCCGGAGTAAGCTGGGATAAGAAGGTACAGGATTGGACCGACGACGACCAGAATAACGTTCGTACTGTAATTGGCGAGCGCTTTAAGGTAGAGGGTGAACTCCGCTCCGAAATACAGATTAACATCAAGCGATTGATGGATATCGGTGCTTATCGTGGCATCCGTCATCGTTTGGGATTACCGGTCAGGGGGCAAAGCACAAAGAATAATGCTAGAACCCGTAAAGGACGTAAGAAGACTGTTGCAAACAAGAAAAAGGCTACTAAGTAGTCCTGGTCTTTTACTTACTTAATTGAAATCATATTAAGCATCAAATAAACTATGGCAAAAACCACAAGAGTAACGAAGAAAAGGGTTGTTAAAGTTGAGCCTGTAGGAAAAGCCTACATCAAAGCTAGCTTTAACAATATCATCATTTCTTTGACTAATAATGCAGGACAGGTCATTTCCTGGGCATCATCAGGAAAAATGGGATTCAAAGGTTCAAAAAAGAACACTCCCTATGCAGCTCAGATGGCAGCAGAAGATTGCTCCAAAACAGCATACGACCTGGGATTGAGAAAAATTAAAGTTTATGTGAAAGGTCCTGGCGCCGGTCGCGAATCTGCTATCAGAACAATCCATTCTTCGGGTATTGAAGTAACCGAGATTATCGATGTAACACCACTGCCTCATAACGGATGTCGCCCTCCAAAGCGCAGAAGAGTGTAACAAAGATCGTTTCCTAACCTAATAAACTTTAACAAAATGGCAAGATATATAGGCCCAAAATCAAAAATAGCCCGTAAGTTTGGTGAACCAATTTACGGTCCGGACAAAGCATTCGAGAAAAAGAATTATCCACCGGGAATGCACGGAAGTGCAAAGCGCCGCAAGAAAATGTCAGAGTATGGCACACAGCTTCAGGAAAAGCAGAAAGCTAAATACACTTATGGCATTCTTGAAAAACAGTTTAGAAACACCTTTGTAAAAGCCGCTAAACGAAGCGGAATAACCGGTGAGATACTACTTCAACTTATTGAAGCAAGATTAGACAATCTTGTGTATAGGTTCGGTATTGCCCCAACTCGCAGCGCAGCCCGCCAACTTGTTGGCCATCGTCATATTACCGTTAACGGCCGCGTAGTGAATGTGCCATCATACCAGATAAAGGTTGGTGATATCGTTGGTGTGCGCGAAAAATCACAAACTTTGGAAGTTATCACAAACTCACTCGAAGGCCGGGTGAATCGCTATTCCTGGCTTGAATGGGATGGCGAAAAAATGCGTGGTAAGTTTATCAGCTATCCTACACGTGAGGATATTCCTGAAACAATCAAGGAGCAACTTATTGTTGAGTTGTACTCTAAATAATCCACATTAGTAACCTTTTAGGAACCCTTCAAATATAAGCAAGTTATGGCAATATTAGCATTTCAAAAACCTGATAAGGTAATTTTGGTCGAATCTGATGAATCCAGAGGACTATTCGAGTTTCGTCCCCTTGAACCAGGTTTCGGAATCACTATTGGTAACGCCCTCCGAAGGATCTTACTCAGCTCACTCGAGGGATATGCGATCACCTCTATTAAAATTGAAGGTGTTCTGCATGAGTTCTCTTCCATCGAAGGTGTTGTTGAAGATGTTACCGATATCGTCCTGAATCTTAAAAAGATTCGGTTTAAACAGCAAATGGCTTCTGAAACCTTTGAGAAGGTGAATGTGGTTATTGGCGATCAGGAACATTTTAAAGCCGGCGATATCAATAAATTCCTGAATGTTTTTCAGGTTCTCAATCCCGAAGTTATTGTCTGCAATATGGATCCTTCTGTAAAGCTGAATATAGAACTTACCATTAATAAAGGTAGAGGCTATGTTCCGGCTGAAGAAAATAAAATTGCCAATGCCCCTGTAGGTACAATTGCAATTGATTCGATCCATACGCCTATTAAAAACGTTAAATACTCCATTGAGAATTTTAGAGTTGAACAGAAAACTGACTACGAAAAACTTCTTATCGAAGTGGTTACCGATGGTTCTGTGCAACCTAAGGAAGCATTGAAAGAAGCCGCAAAAGTACTTATTCACCATTTTATGCTCTTTTCTGATGAAAGAATTTCTATCGACTCAGAAGAGAAATCCGTATCAGAAGAGTTTGATGAAAGCTCTCTTCATATCAGACAACTGCTAAAAACCAAACTGGTTGACCTCGATCTTTCGGTTAGAGCACTCAATTGTTTGAAAGCAGCTGATGTTGAAACCCTTGGTGAATTAGTCGCTTTTAATAAAAACGATTTGTTGAAGTTTCGCAATTTTGGAAAGAAGTCTCTTACCGAGTTGGAAGACCTCGTTAAAGCAAAAGGCCTTGAATTTGGCATGAACACGATTAAATATAAACTAGATAAGGAATAAGCCAGATGAGACACAGAAATAAAGTCAATAACCTTAGCAGAACCAGTTCACACCGCAGCGCAATGTTGTCGAACATGGCTGCTTCACTCATTTTGCATAAACGCATTAATACAACAGTTGCCAAGGCTAAGGCACTTAGAAAATATGTTGAACCCATTATTAACCGTTCGAAAGATGACTCAACGCATTCGAGACGTATGGTTTTTAGTCTGTTGCAGGATAAATTTGCTGTAACCGAATTGTTTCGTGATATTTCACAGAAAGTTGCTGATCGCCCGGGTGGATACACCAGAATCATTAAACTTGGTACCCGTTTGGGGGACAATGCCGAAATGTGTCTGATCGAATTGGTCGATTACAACGAAAACCTGCTCAAAACGGACAAGGGAACAAAGAAAGCAAAAACCACAAGAAGACGTTCATCAAAGAAAACGTCTGCTAAGCCCGCTGCTGCTCCTTCAAATGCAGTGCAGGCTGAAGAGAAAACCACGAGCGTTACCGAGCCGGTTGATGAGCTTTCAAGTGATACTGCAACCGATAGCGAAAAAGCTGTTGAAGGTAGCTCGGAGGAAGAAACCAAATAGATATCAATTATTTATGTCATGAATAGGATAAAGTCAAATACCCGACTTTATCCTTTTTTTGTTTTTTTAGATTACTTTTGTATCAACAAAAATTATATTAGAAATGAGTCATATTTTAAACATTCATGCCCGTCAGATCTTAGATTCACGTGGCAATCCGACAGTAGAAGTTGATGTGTTAACCGAAAATGGTGTAATTGGCAGGGCAGCTGTTCCGTCAGGCGCCTCAACCGGAATCCATGAAGCAGTTGAGCTTCGCGATGATGATAAAAATGTTTTTCTTGGAAAAGGAGTTCTGAAAGCTGTTCAGAATGTAAATACCATTATTGCAGATGAGCTGCATGGATATTACATTACGGATCAGGGAGAGATCGATCGCAGAATGATCGAGATTGACGGTACACCAAACAAAGCAAAACTGGGTGCCAATGCCATATTGGGTGTTTCTATGGCTGTTGCACACGCAGCTGCTCAGGAAACCAATCAAATGCTGTTCAGATATATTGGAGGTACAGGAGCAAACACCCTGCCTATTCCAATGATGAATATCCTCAACGGAGGTTCACATGCCGATAACAGCATCGACTTTCAGGAGTTTATGATTATGCCGGTTGGCGCTCCAAACTTTGCCGAAGCTTTGCGCATGGGTGCTGAAGTGTTTCATAATCTTAAGGCAGTGCTAAAGAAGGCAGGCTATTCTACCAATGTGGGTGACGAAGGTGGATTTGCCCCAAATCTGAAATCAAATGAAGAAGCAGTCACCGTTATTCTTCAGGCTATTGAAAAAGCCGGCTATAAACCAGGTGAAGATATTTTTATTGCCTTAGACCCTGCATCAAGCGAATATTATCTGCCAAAGGAGAATGTGTATCACCTGCACAAATCTACCGGGGATAAACTAACGCCATCGCAAATGGTTGACTATTGGGAAAATTGGGTCAGGAAATACCCAATCATTTCGATTGAAGATGGCATGGCCGAAGATGATTGGCATGGATGGAAACTGATAACCGACCGCATAGGTTCGACTGTTCAACTTGTTGGAGATGACCTTTTTGTTACTAACGTAGAGAGACTATCAATGGGCATTCAACAGGGAGTTGGAAATTCCATTCTCATAAAACTTAATCAGATTGGCACACTAACTGAAACAATTGATGCTGTGAATCTGGCATACAGGAATGGCTACACCGCAATTATCAGTCATCGTTCGGGTGAAACTGAAGATACAACGCTTGCTGATCTGGCAGTTGCTTTAAATACCGGCCTTATCAAAACAGGATCGGCCAGCAGGACCGACCGGATTGCCAAGTATAATCAGCTTTTACGCATCGAAGAAACTCTTGGTATAACAGCAAGGTATCCCGGAAAAAGCTTTAAGTACGCAAAATAATTGGTGTTAATGTCTGTTTGAGGATACTTTTTCAGGAGTATTTATAAAATAATTCATATAAATTTTATCTGTTAAATACTGGTTATCAAATCAGAAAAAAATCTTTTTCAATTATTCTCAATTCATTGGATAATAAATTTGGAGTAATCAAAAAAAGGATTAATTTTGC
>DITE01000113.1:10733-13676 GCA_002422725.1 Bacteroidales bacterium UBA6192 | reverse complement strand
CTGATTCGGGAACACCGGCATTGGTCACAGCCAGCAAAGAAGCTTTGATATTCAGTAGGTTATGTTTGCCTTTGAGGGGCGACAAGGTGGTAAGATGATCCATGCCTGAACCCGAAAACAAGCTCACTGTTGCCTGGCAACTGTTCCCGCTTTTATAAAAATCAGTATGAGACACCACCACATCACCTTGTCGGCAGAACCGCATGATGTTGTATTTGGCATGGCTGTAAGCTTCAAAAGTTCCAAAATGATCCAGGTGTTCTTCGTAAATATTGAGCAGTACGGCAATGTGTGGTGAATGCCTGATGTTTTCAAGTTGGTTGGCCGATAATTCAAACACAACCCAGGTGTCGTCTTCAATCAGCTGCATAATATCAAAGCAAGGAATGCCGATGTTGCCTGTGAGTATGCTGTGTTCGCCCGATGCCGTCAGCAGGTGATGGATAAGCGATGCGGTTGTACTTTTGCCTTTGGTGCCAGTAACACCAATCACCTGATGCGAAAAAGCTTCCAGAAACAAGTCCGTTTGTGAGCTGATGATTGTTTCACCCGTTACTGCAGTCTTTAGCGAAATACCAGGACTTTTCAACACCAAATCATAATCCGTCAGCGAGCTTAGGTAGTCAACACCCGTGTGAATATTAACGCGCTGGTTATGTGACAATCTGATGGAAGCAGGATCAATAGGTTGTTGGTCGGCAATGCCAATCTCAGCCTGAGGAAAATGACCAAGCAGGAATTTCAGGCTCGATTGTCCTTCACGGCCAAAACCAAGAATAAGAATCTTCTTGTTGCGTAACTTGTTAATTATCAATTCAATCATGCAAAACTTTTTTAAGAAGTGTAACAAGTTCATCGGTAAGGAAATGCTGTTCGTCAAAATGTGTCAGTAAGTCGTTGAAGTCAGCATCAGAACCGGAAGTTGTTTCAATCAACCGGACGGGTTTCAGCAGGGCAGGGAAACTTTGGGCAACGGATTTTTGTGTCAACATCCGAATTACTGCATTTACTTCATCTAAAGTTCCCACACACTCAAAAGGTTTAGCGGGGGTAAGTCCCATAAGTTCATCGAGCAGTGGTCTGAGTTCTTGCTTTTCCAACAGGTTATTTCCGAAAATTCTTCGCACTCGCTCCTCAGGTAAAAAAGGAGAAAGCATGAGGTAAGTGAAAAGGCATTTGGGGCATTTTCCGCACCAGCTATCGGTTTTGCTGCCAGCATTACAACTTTTAAATGTGTTGAAATATTGAGGACTACCACTAAATATTTTAACTATCTGAAGTTCGTTCAGCGGTCTGAGCAGGCTGAAATAGTTCATGTCGGGGTGAAGATAAGTCTGGCAGTATTCCCTGAAGTCTTTTTCGAATTCAACTGATTTGCTATATTGGTGGTTTACCTGAGTATTGGCAACAGTTGGCTCATTGGCACTCGATTCGTTCGACAGGGCGATGTGTCTGCAACCCGACAAAGTGGCTGTCAGAACCGAAACAAAAGCCAGCAGGGCTGAAAAGGGAGTGTGGCCATTCAGAAAACCCTGGTCATTGAGCTTCAATAAGGTAGGGTCAAGATGTCTGTTGACAATTGCCGTTTGAAGCCCGGTAAACCCGGCTATCCTGGCACTTCCTGTACTTGCTTCCCGTGGATTAATAATAAAGGGGATTATATCAAAACTGCCTTTGCGGAGCAGTTCAAGACTCACTGCTGAATCTTTGCCGCCGCCCACCGGAACCAGGTATTTGTCCGAAAGTTGATTAACAGCCGGTTTGCTTATTCTGTCCGAAGCAATTTCAATCTGCATGAATTCTTCTTCGGTAGTTTCGATGCCATTAAGGTAGAAGAACTCGCCAAGTCCTTGAAAATATAAATGCTTCCACCATCTAAGCTGGTCATCGCTTAGGTTAAAGGCCTCTATTATCACTTTTGGCGGACATGCCGTTTTCCAATAGCTTATCAATTCAATCATTCCAATATGAAAGGCCATTTGTTCAAGCGACACACGGTCAATAGTATTGAGCTGGTAAAAAGCCCTGTTTGGAATGGATATTCGGGGTTCAAAAGCGAATTTGTTTGCTAAGGAAAAGTTAAAACTTAGTTCTATGCTTTTTTTTTCGAAAGCAATACTATAACTTTGATAAACGAAAAAAGGGAATTTTTCCCTGAGTTCGCAGAATTTCTTTTGATGATTATTTCTGTTCAAAGTAGATTGGTATGTTTTTTGCTAATTTGTGGTAAAATTAATGAATTGGCTGTATCAGACATCAGACATGGGAAAAATGAGTGTGATCATCAAAATAAAGCGAAAGTTAATTGTCACAATATGAGTCGTTAACACAAGTGAATGCATTATGGACTACGAAAAAATTATTCAGATTCGCAGCAATGACCTGGCTCCCGAGCGCGGAAGAATACTGCTTTCGGAGCCTTTCATGGGCGATTTTTATTTTGGCCGTGCTGTGGTTTTACTGGCCGAACACAACGATGAGGGCTCTTTTGGGTTGATCATGAACAAACCTGTACAGACCGCATTCAATGAAATTGTACAGGATTTTCCTCCATTTGATGCCCGGGTTTATTTGGGCGGACCTGTGGGTGCCGACAGACTTTTCTTTATTCATACCCTGGGCAATGAAATTCCGGATAGCAGCGAAATTTTGCATGGGTTATATTGGGGTGGCAACATGGAAATAGTGCGTGAGATGGTTTTATTGGGCTTGGTGCAGCCTGAGCAAATCAGGTTTTATCTGGGATATTCAGGCTGGGAAGCCAAACAGCTTGATGCAGAGCTGGAACGCAACTCCTGGCTGGTGTCGAAAGCCACTGTAAGAGGCCTGTTGCAAACACAACCCGATAAGATGTGGAACTATTATGTACGCAGGATGGGTACTGAATATGATATGTGGCGCAGATTTCCGGTTGATCCGCAGATGAATTGACCTGAATCTTTT
>DITE01000113.1:0-10702 GCA_002422725.1 Bacteroidales bacterium UBA6192 | reverse complement strand
CCGATGTTGTCGCCACCTCGTTTTCCCATCCAGACAGAATAGACTATATACAGAATGCCAAAAAGCCAGGCTGGAACAGGGAAAGGTATCGGAAAAACAAACAAACTGCTTGTTGGCATCAGGATAATGCTGGCAAACAAAACAGCTGCTACGGCACCTGAAGCCCCAACTGCATCATAATAGGGATTGTTTTTCTGCTTGCTAAAGTCGAGCAAAGTGGCAAATATAACTCCGCCAACATAAAGCATCCCATAGTTTAATAAGCCTTTGCCTGATCCAAAAATAAGCTTGAAAGCATGCTCAACATGACTACCAAACGAATATAAAACAAACATGTTGATTGCCAAATGCATCCAACTTGCATGGACCAGGGCATAGGAAAAAAAACGCCATGTCTGCTTACTCTCTTTAATGAGCCAGGCATTGAATTTCAGCTTGTTGAACAGCTCTGCGTTGTAAAACGAAGCAACTGATACCAAAACGGTGATAATGAGGATAATCAGGTTCATTCGTTGATTTCTGTTGTTGGGTTTTCTGTTTTGGTATGATCTATTTCGGACCCCAGCACGCTATGTGGGATCAGGTAAACCAACAGCATCACAATGGTGGCCACAATTGGCCAGGTGCGGTTGTGATGGTTTTTCCGTAACACAACCCAGGCAATCAGCCAGAAGATGAAGGCGAACAGGGTTTTGTTGTCGGTAAGGTCGTGCCCCCATGGCCATCCCGTCCAATACGCATCAAAGGCATATTTCTGCACTATCGGGCCAAGGATTAAACCTCCCAGGGTAAATAGAAATAAGGTAATGGTGGTCAGAAAATATGTTTTTCGTCTGATAAACAAGGCTTCAAATCCTGTCCGAATACTGAAAACCATGGCAAAAAACATGAAAAATATATGGGGCCAAAGCACAAAGTCGGGCACTGCACCTTTAAACCTGATAATAACGGGTTCGTCAGTTAGAGGATGTGATTTGCCGTTATCAACCAGAGCAATCTGGTATTCAACTTTCCCGGCTGCAGGTTGCATGGGTATTGATGCTTTCAGTAATCCGTTTTCAGGAATTAGTTCAACCGAAGTCCATTGATCATGGCTTTTGAAACGTTTGTAACGGAAGAGTCCGGTTATGCCTTCAGGAACATTCATTTCAAAGGGTGCATCCATGCCAGTGTTGTGGGAACGAAGCAGTTTATAGCTATGTTCTTTTCCCTGAAGTAGGATTTTTCCTTTAACAGGATAGGTTGGTCCGGTGGAACGCTGATAAATAGCAAGGGATGCCATCAGCAAAACAGAGAGTATCCATAGTAAAACAGAAAGCAATGTTTTATTCATAGTTAAAAAATGTTATCAGCACTCATGTTGCGGAACGACGAGTGAAGGTGTTTTACAATAGTTGATTTCGAGTTGCAGGGTAATGTGTTGAATGTCGAATATGTTTTTGAGTTTCTCACGAGCTTTTTCTGTAATCAGCTGTGCATCACTGATGGGCATGTCAGCAGACAGTTCGAGATGCCCTTCAAAATGCACTTCATGGTCGGTAAGACTCCACACATGCACATGATGCAGGTCTTTGATGCCTTCAATGGCAATGATTTCCTGGCGTACTGCTTCCAGATCGATGCCTGCCGGAACAGCTTGCATCAGGATGTTGTAGGTTTCGCTGAGTACATGGTAGGTTTCTCGGATAATATACACGCTGATCAGCACAGTCACCAGCGGATCGACCCAGTAAATGTTATAAAAATAGATCAGAATTCCGCCCACAATTACGGCAACACTCGACAAGGTGTCGCCAATCAGATGGAGGTAAGCAGCCTTGATGTTGATGTTGCCCGATTTAAAATCTTTAAGCAGGAAAACACCGGCCAGGTTGGCTACAAGCCCGATAGCAGCTACAAACAACATGGGAATGCTGTCGATCTCCTCAGGTTGAATAAACCTTTTGTAAGCCTCAAAAATCAGAAAAAGGCATATAGCAATCAGTGTCAGGGCATTGAAAAGGGCTGCAAGTATCTGAATACGTTTGTATCCGAATGTTTTTCGTTGGTTATTCTGTCGCTTGCTCACCTTCACAGTAACATAGGTAATCAACATAGCAATGCCATCGCTCAGGTTGTGAATGGCATCGGAGATCAGGGCCAGACTATTCGACAACAAACCACCAATCAGTTCTGCCACGGCAATGATAATGTTCAGAAAAACCGTGATAAACAGGTTTCGGCTTTCGCGCTCCTTCGAAAGATGTCCGGTTGTTTTGTGCATGGTTATTTAACAGCTTGATAGAATAAATCGTGCAATTTGGTTCGGATTTCTAATTTTGAGAGCATATTTATTTTGGAGTCGGGATGCACTCTGTTCGAGAGAAAAATGAACACCAGTTTATTTTCGGGATCGGCCCATGCAAAAGTGCCGGTAAATCCGCTATGCCCAAAGCTACTCTTAGAAGCTGATTTTGAAGGCATGCGTTTTTTTTCAAGTGGGTCGATCGGAGGCTTGTCAAATCCAAGACCCCTTCTGTTGTCATTTTTTGGAAATTGAACCGAAGTAAATTTATCAATGGTCTCAGGCTTAAACAATACCAGTGTATCGCAGCTTCCTTTGTCTATCATCAATTGCATGAGCATGGCCACTTCATAAGCATTCGAGAATAGTCCGGCATGACCTGAAATTCCTCCCAACATAGCAGCGCCCTGATCATGTACATCACCATGTAGCAGTTGATGCCTGAATTCACTATCTTTCTCGGTGGGAATTATTTCCTCCCGTGCAAATCGGTTTAGGGGTTGAAAAAGAGTGCGCTCAAGTTTCAGCGGGCTGTAGAAAGTTTTTTCAAGATACAGGTCGAAGGGTGTATTCGTTAGCATTTCAACCAGTGCAGGAAAAAAATAAAAACCAAGGTCGCTGTACCGATATTCTTTCTTCTTCAGTTTTGTATTAGCGATGGTCTGAAAAATATTGTTCTTGTAATCCCATCTGATAAAGAGGCTATCTGCAACACGATAAGGGTGCTTTACATCTATGGTTTTTGAATATACCAGCGAGTCAGGGATTTTATTCTTAAGTGTTTCCTTATAAAAGGGAATCCAATCAGTAAGTCCCGACTGGTGAGCCAGGATTTCAACAAAGGTGATTCCGGCTATTGCACTTCCTGACAAGTAAGGAAAATACTTTACGAGCGGGTCATTCAGATTTAATTTCCCTTCTTCAGTCAGCTTCATGATTGCCATTGTTGAAGCCAGAATTTTTGTCAGGGAGGCAACATCATACAAATCAGTGGGGTTCACTTGTTTTTGGTTGTCGTAAGTGTGAAACCCAAAGCACTTGTCGTAAATAATCTCTCCGTCCTTTAATGCAACAATCTGGCAGCCGGGATAAGCTTTACGCATGATGCCATCCATGGCAATACTATCGATGCTTTTTAAGGCTTTTTCATTGAGTGGAATGACGATTTTTTTTTTTGGAACTTCAGCGGTTAATGACTCCACAATGGTTTCATTTTCTGATGGAGACATATTTAAAGTCATAAGACCAAGTCCTGAAGGCCAGTTCATGCCTGCTGAAACAGGGAGTTTGCCTTTTGCCGGTTTATTGCCCAATAAAATATCCGCTGCGGCTTCTTCTGCCAACTTGTTGTCCTGATAGGCAATCATCAATGATTTAAGGCCATTATGAAGGGTAAAATAATCGGCTGCATAAGGTGAAGCAAAGATGATCAGGACTACATTTTTCTTTTGTGTGAGCCGATTGACAAAATCAATACTTTGTTGTTCAATTCCGAATTTCTTGTTTGCTAAAATGTTGGTGTTTTGAATGCTTACGATAACCAGGTCATAGGCATTCAGGTCCAGACTGATTTTATGAAGTTGTTCTTTTGTGGCTGCTTTTGGCAGGGTAAAGAGATCGGCCTTAAGTCCTTTGTTTATCAGTGATTTCTGAAAGTGAGTGGGCGCTTTAACCCCAATGGATAAGGAGGCAACCCTTTTTTCTTTCTGGTTGATCACTGGAATCAGCCCATCGTCGTTTTTTAACAAGGTCATTGCCTCAGTATATAGGGTTAATGTCAGTTCATTGTTTTCAGGTTGGTTAAGGTCTTTGTCAAGGTTTTCGACAAAGGCAGGCCGGTAGTTGTTTAAGCCCACACGATATTTGTAAGTCAGAACTTTTCGGCAGCTTTCTTCTATTCGTCTGGTCACTTCAGGATTCTCAAGAGCGGCTTTTGCAATGGATTGTATGGCAAGCGGCAGGTTGTCGGGTAGAAGCAGAATGTCGTTACCAGCCATAAGTGCCATCAGCTCAATTGTTCCTGCGGGGTGGTAATCGGTCACCCCTTTCATGTCGAGTGCATCGGTCACGATCAAACCCTTGAAATTCATTTTTTCCTTAAGCAGTTTATGCACCACATTGTTAGAGAGTGAGGTTGCAAGGCTATCCTGTTTTTCATAGGCAGGCATATAAAGATGGGCTATCATAATACCTGCCAGACCCTGATCAATTAAATGTTGGAATGGTATGAGTTCGTTGTTTTCGAGATGTTCAGCAGAGTGGCTAATAACAGGTAAAGCATAATGTGAGTCGGTATGTGTGTCACCATGTCCCGGAAAATGCTTGGCTGTTGCAATAATCCCGTTTTCCTGAAGTGCCTGAGCATATAGCCATCCTTTTTCGGCCACTTTGTGCGGATCTTCGCCAAAGGCCCGCATGCCGATTACCGGATTTGCCGGATTGTTGTTTACATCGATCACAGGCGCAAAATTCATGTGTATACCCATTCTTTTGCACTGATCGGCAATCTGGCGACCCATCTGCCTGATCAGCTGATCGTTTTCAATTGCACCCAGGGTCATCTGCATCGGATATTGAACCGTGTTGTCGAGCCGCATGGCCAGTCCCCATTCGGCATCAATGGAAACGAGCAGTGGCGTTTTAGACAATTGTTGCCATCTGTTTGTCTGAATAAGCTGGGTCGTTGGTTTCCCTTTAAAGAATGTAACGCCCCCAATGTTGTATTGCGAAATCCAACCATCAATCCTGATGTCGTATTCCTTACCGGGCTGGTTGGCTCTTACTACCATCAACTGAGCGATACGTTCTTCTGCATTCAGGCTTGCAAACACCGAATCGACCCAGAGCAACTCGGCTGTAATGTCGTTTTGCTGGATGGATACATTTTGTGAGTAAATGTTATGATTGAATGTCATCAGCAATAGCAAACTTATAAGCAAACTAAACCTGATGTTTGGGCGCGCCTGAACCATGCGTTTTTCTGAGTCTTAAATTATTCGCCAAAAATAGCAAAAAATGACTCTTGAGCCTGAATTGTGTAGCATTCTGACGCCTTGATGATTATGTTGTCGATTAGGGTTGATCTGTATATCCATGAAAATAAATGCAGTATGATTGGGTTGGTGTTGGGTTATTGATAAAGTGTTGATAACTGCTTCAGGGGCTTTTTGCATTATTACCTACTTTTGTCAGTTTATCGTTCATCTTGACTGATTGATAGTAAACTCAGGTAAATAATTTACATTTCATGACAGATATCAACAATCTTAAACGCATTTCGACACAAGTTCGCCGTGATATTATCCGTATGGTACATGCGTGTCAATCGGGCCATCCAGGCGGTTCGCTTGGCTGTGCCGACCTGATGACCGCGCTCTATTTTCAGGAGCTTAGGCATCATCCGTCTTCATTTTCGATGGATGGAACAGGTGAAGATATATTTCTGCTTTCGAATGGACATATCAGCCCGGTTTTCTATAGTGTTCTGGCACGTTCCGGTTATTTTCCACTGGACGAGTTGGCTGGCTTCCGTTTCATCCATTCGCGGCTGCAGGGACATCCGGCCACTCTTGAGGGTCTGCCTGGCGTCAGGGTTGCCTCAGGATCTTTGGGGCAGGGACTTTCGGTAGGATGTGGTGCAGCACAGGCAAAAAAACTGAATCACGATTCTTCACTTGTTTTTGTGTTGATGGGCGATGGAGAGCAGCAGGAAGGTCAGGTTTGGGAGGCGGTTCTGTATGCAGGTGCACGCAAGCTTGATAATCTTATAGCGATTATCGATTACAATGGAAAGCAAATTGATGGGGCTGTCGATAATGTGCTGCCTTTGGGCGATTTAAGGGCAAAATACGAAGCTTTCGGCTGGCATGTAACCCCTTTTGATGGAAACGATATGGAAGCCGTTGTTGGGGTACTTCAGCAGGCAAGAATAATGACAGGACAAGGAAAGCCACAGATGTTGCTGATGAAAACAGAAATGGGGATGGGAGTCGACTTTATGATGGGAACACATAAATGGCATGGGGTTGCTCCAAATAATGAACAAGCTGCCAGAGCATTGGCTCAACTGGAGGAAACCCTGGGTGATTATTAAACGGTTCTTTTAAGAATAACTATTTTGATCATACAATATTCAGATCTGTCAATCAGACGAAGTGAAAGCAAATTCAGCCAGCCTTCATTTGTCAGGGTATTTCAGATTACACTGATCTGGTTCATTCTGCTTTGCCTGCCATGGTCAGCGATTTTTGCACAGGAAAATAAGACTGAACCACTTAAACGAATTCTATTTGTATTTGATGCTTCTCAGAGCATGTGGGGCCAGTGGGAGGGGAAATCCAAGATGGAAGTTGCCAGGATGCTCCTTATCAGGGTAGTAGATAGTCTGGAAAAGGTGCCGCAAACAGAACTTGCCTTAAGAGTCTACGGTCATCAGTATGCCTATCCGCCGGGAAGATGCGACGATTCAAAACTTGAGGTTCCGTTTGGTAAAAACAATCATGCACGCATCAAAGCTGTGTTGCGCAATACTACGCCAAAAGGTACAACACCAATTGCATATTCACTTGGACAGGCGGCCAGTGATTTTAATGGATTAACAGATAGCCGCAATATGATCATTCTGATCACCGATGGACTCGAGGAGTGTGGTGGCGACCCTTGCGCTGTTTCGCGTGAACTTCAAAAAAACGGGATTGTCTTAAAACCATTTGTTATTGGCCTGGGAACCGGCATGAGCAACGAACTGGATTGTATTGGTACTTATTTTGACGCTGAAGATGCTGATAATTTTGCAACTGCCCTGAAAGTTGCCTTGAAACAGGTTTCCAAAGACCTCACCACATTGACTGTTGAGCTGGAGAATGGAAGGGGAGTGGCGAAAGTTACGGATATTGCCATGAGTTTTTATGATCAGGAAAACAATGAACTGATCTATAATTTTGTGCACACCATGCATGAGAAAGGTACACCCGACACGCTTTATGTCGACCACAATCCGCTTTACCGTCTGGAACTTCATACACGGCCTTCACTCAACTTGAAAGATATTCAATTGCTTGAAAAAGAACATAATACGATAGCAATTCCGGTTACGCAAGGCAAAATAAGATTGGAAACTACCAACAAAATGCCTTTTGGGAAAGAAATGTATGGTCTGGTGAAACGTTGCGGCAACCCTTCGGTTCTGCATGTTATTCAATCCGGCCAAACCGAAGAATATCTGACAGGATGCTATGATCTTGAGATACTTAGTTTGCCGAGGTTATTGCTCGAAAACATCATTGTTGAAGAAAATCAGGTCAGGCAGATTACTATTCCGGAGCCAGGTGTACTGGTTGTGCAACGACGTCATCCGGTTATCGGTGATCTTTTTGTTGAACATCAGGGGACTTTAGTATGGATACATAGTCTCGACAGTGAATCAGTTACAGCTGAATCCTTGGTGTTGTTGCCTGGAGATTACCGGGTTATATTCAGGGCTGCAAAAGCTCAGCGGGCTGCTTATACCCGTGAGACACAGTTCAGGATTGTGTCAGGAAAAACGAAAAAGATTAAACTATAAGATCACAATAATGGAAATAAAGGTTTTAAATCATCAGGATACCCGTTCAGGTTATGGAGATGGCATGATGGAACTTGGGAAAATCAACCCGAAAGTAGTTGCTTTGTGCGCCGACCTCACCGGCTCGCTCAAACTGGATGCATTCGCAGCCAATCACCCGGAACGTTTTTTTCAAACGGGTATTTCAGAAGCGAATATGATTGGCATGGCTGCAGGACTTACCATTGGGGGTTATATTCCATTCACCAGCACTTTTGCCAATTTTTCAACCGGCAGGGTGTATGACCAGATCAGGCAATCAGTGGCATACTCGCAGAAGAATGTGAAAATATGTGCTTCCCATGCAGGTTTAACCCTGGGTGAAGATGGCGCTACGCATCAGATTCTGGAAGATATCGGGCTGATGAAGATGTTGCCTGGGATGACGGTAATCAATCCTTGTGATTACAACCAGACAAAAGCTGCTACAATAGCCATAGCGTCATTCGATGGGCCTGTTTATCTTAGGTTTGGAAGACCAAAGGTGCCCAATTTTATTCCTGAAGAAACACCCTTTATCATTGGAAAGGCGCTGATGCTAAAGCCTGGGTCGGATGTGAGTATTTTTGCGACAGGTCATCTTGTCTGGAAGGCGGTTGAGGCAATTGAGATCCTTGCCGGGTTGGGCATCAACGCTGAACTCATCAATATTCACACCATCAAGCCTTTGGATGAGGAAGCCGTGCTGGCATCAGTGGCAAAAACAGGATGTGTGGTCACTGCCGAGGAGCATCAGATGCATGGTGGATTGGGCGATAGTATAGCTCAGCTGCTGGGCCGTAAGTTGGTGGCTCCAATCGAAATGGTTGCTGTTAAGGATGTTTTCGGGCAAAGTGGCAAACCCGAAGAATTAATGGTTGAATATGGACTGGATACTCCGGACATTGTTAACGCAGTTAGAAGGGTTGTTGCCCGCAAGAAATAAATTTCTGTAATTCATTGTGGTCGGCTTTGTATTCAGGCTGTTGAATATGAACAGGTTTTACATTCGGACCAAAATTACCTTCATGCTCTCCACCTTATTTACAATCCGTTTTTGCACTTCCAACTTCTGACTACCTTTGCAGCTATCAAACCAGGTTATGCGTATCTACATCATTGGATATATGGGAGCAGGCAAGAGCACCGTGTCGGTCAGACTGGCCCGGAAGCTGGGTTTCGAGCGCTTCGACCTTGATGAGTTGTTTGAACTGCGTTACAAAGTGTCCGTCCATGACTTTTTTCAGAAATATGGCCAGGAATTATTCAGAAAGTTTGAAAGTCAGTTACTTAAAGAGACCGTATCGATAGACAATGCGGTCATTTCATGTGGTGGCGGAACGCCTTGTTTTTACGACAATATGTATTGGATGAACCAACATGGGTTAACCGTTTATTTAAAATTGTCTCATCAGGCCATACATTCCAGACTTATTCTATCAAAGAAGAAAAGACCCCTCATCGCGAAAAAAAACCCGGAGGAACTTTTTCTATTCATCCGGAACCACCTGCGCCAGAGGAATATATACTATAGCCAGGCAAAAATCACTGTAACTGGTGAATCATTGAATATGGATCAACTGTTGAAGCTAATAAAGGAGTATCAGCGCTGATTAATACACTTCTGATACTTTGTTGGCTTTCACAGGATTGTTAAACTCGCTGTTTTTAAATAAGTTGTAATTCAACGAAACGTAAAACACATTTACATCGAAGTTTTCAAAAGGCTTAATTTCTGCGCTGTTTATCGTTTCTTTAAACTTCTTGTTGAAAAAACCGGTCAGGTAGTATTTGAATTTTAAATTGGTGCCTCCTTTGAATTGTATGCCAACCTGAACTGTGTGGTAATACGCTGGCTGCCGGTTGCTGAACCATACATTGAACTTGTCAGTTTTCTTTTCATTTTCAAAGGTCTTTTCTTTGTAATTGATCGGAAATTCGATTTCGTAACCACCATACAGGAAACCGCCAGACATGTTCCCGAATTTAATCCCGATCGGTACGCCTATGTTATAGCTGCGGTATTTTTTTCGGATATTCGTGTTAGGTTCATCGTAAATAAACCCTATGTTTCTTAGGTTTAGTCCGGTAAAAATTCCAACATATTCGGAAACATCGTAATTCAGCAGATTTTGAAAATTAAATACCGGTGAAAAACGCATGATGTTGCCACTCTCGTTTCCATTATTGTCGACACTGGCAAAAGAAAAAACTATCTCTCCAGCTGATGTGGTGTACCATTTGTTGGTTTGCGAATGCGCATGAATGGTTAGGATCAGGATTGCTAAGGTGAAAAATAATTTTTGCATAAAGAATGGTTTTAGGTTCTTTTATTGGATTCTAATTGGACTCTTTAAGGACATGAAAAGTTACAGCGAAAATAAAAATTTATAGCTTTAACTCACCTTATTAAATGTGATACAATCAATGTTTTTGATAAATTATCGATAAAGCGACAAAGAAAACTGCTTCAGCCTGAAAATCAACATGCCTGAATTTAAGTAGCAGAATTAAAAATGATTAGATAAAATATTGCCTTTTTTCAATAGTAAAGTCTATTTTCTTTTATCCAGCCTGATGATGTTTTCGACATGCTGTGTTTGAGGAAACATGTCGAAAGGCTGTATGGCTGTAATGTCATATATGTCCTTCATCATCTGAAGGTCGCGGGCCTGAGTGGCAGGATTGCAACTGATATAAACAATCCGGTCAGGACCTATGGACATGAGCTGTTCCACTACTTTTGGGTGCATGCCCGATCGGGGAGGGTCGGTAATCATGACATCAGGTTTGCCATGTTCGGCCAGAAACTGATCATTCAGCACATTAACCATGTC
>DITE01000094.1:6675-9946 GCA_002422725.1 Bacteroidales bacterium UBA6192 | reverse complement strand
TTTTCCTTAATGATTAGGATAACAATGTCAAAAATTGGTTTCTGGAAAATGAAATAGCAAAAAATTTCGGAATAATACTATTTTTCAAAATTGTCCTTACATTTGTTCCATAAACAAATCCTTAAATACTCATCAAAACCAAAAACAATGATTGGATTTACGCTCGATAACCGACAGCTTGAAATTCAGGCAAAATACCGCGACTTTGCAAACCGATGGATTATTCCAAACCGGTTGAAATATGACCAGTTGGCTGAATTTCCATGGGAAATTGTCAAAGCTGCTTATAGCGAAGGCATTATGAATGGTCCAATGCCAGCCAAATTTGGTGGCAGTGATTACAGTATTTTCGACGGAGCCATTGCTTCAGAGGAGTTGGGGGCAGGGTGTATTGGCATTGGCATATGTATTGACGCCAACACCTTAGCTTTAACACCACTTTATCTGGCTGCCAATGAAACACAACAGAAGAAATTTTTTGGACTGATCAACGAGCAGAAAGCTGTTGCAGCGTATGCACTTACAGAACCCAATGCCGGTTCAGATGTTGCTGGTATTAAAACAGCAGCTATTAAACATGGTGATAAATATATCCTGAACGGACATAAACGGTATATCACCAATGGCGAGGCATCGAGTTTCATCACAGTATTTGCCCTCACTAACCCCGAAAAAGGAGCTAGGAGTCTAACAGCCTTCGTTGTACCAACTGATTCTCCCGGAGTTGAACTGAAACCACGTCTTCAAAAAATGGGACAAAAAGCATCAGTTCAGAATGAATTTATTTTTCATGATGTGGAGATTCCCGAAGAAAACAGAATAGGGGATGAGGGCACCGGCTTTCTGATTGCGATGAAAACATTTGACCGAACCCGCACTGGTGTTGCTGCCTTAAGTGTTGGGAATGCCCGTGCAGCTTATGAAACTTCCTTGAATTGGGCAAAACGGCGCATTCAGTTTGGCGCGCCAATCACTGCCAATCAGGGTGTTAGTTTTATGCTGGCAGATATGGCTACTGAAGTTGAAGCAGCCCGTCTGATGACCTGGTATGCGGCATGGGCATATGATAATGGCTTAAAAAATGCAAGTAAGTTGTCGGCCATGTCAAAAATGTTTGCTTCAGATATTGGCATGAAGGTGACTACAGATGCCGTACAGGTTATGGGTGGTGAAGGTTATAGTACAGAATTCGCGGTAGAAAAAATGATGCGTGATGCCAAGCTTTGCCAGATTTACGAAGGAACAAACCAGATTCAGCGGGTGGTTATTTCCAAGAATATTTTGAAGTAATAACCCTCATTTGTTATAAAATAAAAAACCGTAGGTCGTTCGACCTACGGTTTTTTTTGTGACTTTATGCTGGTTCCAACCTGATAAAACAATCTGTTTTATAATTATTTAAAGGCTGATAACGAATTGCTTAGAAAGTATATTGGTTGTCACTGATCAGTTTCTCTGCTATTCTGCGCCGTGCATCTTTTACATTTATTGCATTGGCAAAGCAGCGCTTAGTCAATACGTCTATCAACAATTTTTGTTGATCAGAAGGAGCAAAGGAGGCAATAGCATCCCGTCCAGCTTTTTGAACAAGCGATGCAACATCAAATGCCAGGACATCAAGAATATCTCTGTAAAGATGCATGGATTCAGCATCCTTGATTTTTTCCAGTTTTTTAACCCTTAAAACCGTTGATTCAAGAACATAAACCTGCATCAACATGTCGGAAATATTCATCAGCACCTCTTCTTCGTCTGAAAGTTTTCTTCCAAATGCTTCTGAGATTCCAGGAATCAGCATCAGGATGGCACTTTTCAAATTGCGAACAAGGGCTTGCTTCTCATCGTAATAACCAAGATTGTTCAGATCCTCAATCTTTTCGGGTGAATCAAATACATTCCGGGCTTTTTCGAACAGGTTTAGCTCGTTCTTCATGCCTTTCTTCAACAAGGCATCTACAGCCAGCAAGCGATTGATTTCATTGGTACCTTCGAAGATCCTGTTGATACGTGAATCGCGGTAAGCTCTGTCCACAGGTGTTTCTGACGAGAATCCCATTCCGCCGTAAATCTGAACAGCTTCGTCAACCACATAATCCAAGGCTTCGGAACCATACACTTTCATTAATGCACATTCGATAGCATAATCTGCCACTCCTTCAATGTTGGCCAGACCATGTACTATGCCTTGTGATTTCATGTTGAGGATATTGTCCTGAATATCCTTGCTGGAGCGATAAACAGCCGATTCGGTTGCGAATGTTTTAATAACCTGTTGCGCCAGTTTGTGTTTGATAGCACCAAATTCGGCAATTGCTTTGCCAAACTGTTTGCGTTCATTGGCATAATTCACCGAGTGCAGGATGGCGCGTTTTGCCCCACCGATAACCGTTGCAGCCAGTTTAATTCTCCCAAGATGCAGAATGTTTAAAGCAATCCTGAATCCTTCTCCTCTTTTGCCCAGCAGGTTCTCGACCGGAACTTTCACATCATTAAAGAATATTTGCCGTGTAGAAGACCCTTTTATCCCCATCTTCTTCTCTTCCGGATTCATCGTAACGCCCTCCCAGGCACGCTCAACAATAAAGGCGCTAAGTACACGATCATTGTCAATTTTCGCAAAAACGGTCTGAATATCAGCAAACCCACCATTGGTAATCCACATCTTCTGACCATTCAGGATATAGTGTTTTCCATCTTCTGACAATACTGCTTTTGTGCGTCCAGAGTTAGCGTCGGAACCTGCACCCGGCTCAGTGAGACAGTAAGCAGCCATTTTCTCGCCAGTGGCAAGTGAAGGGATGTATTTATTCTTTTGTTCCTCATTGCCGTAATACAATATGGGCAAGGTGCCGATTCCGGTATGAGCCATGATGGCGACCGAGTAGGAATATCCTGACCCCAGGGCCTCGTTGGCTTTCATAATGTTGAGAAATGATTGTTCAAATCCTCCAAGTTCTTCCGGAATGGACAAGCCGAGTAAACCCAGGTCACCGGCTTTTTTTAACAAACCTGCCATTAATCCATCTTCCTGTTTGTCAATACGATCGAGATTTGGAAACACTTCTGATTCAAGAAAATCTTTACATGTATCGGCAATCATTTTCGTTTCGTCATCAAACTCTTCAGGAATGAATATGTCATTCACATCGACGTCTTTAATCAGGAATTCACCACCCTTGAGTTTTGCTTTATTGCTCATACGTTTTCGTGTTGTTAAATTGGCGGCAAACTTACTTATTTTTGCCAAATGTTTGCAAAGGACTGCTATTTA
>DITE01000094.1:0-6625 GCA_002422725.1 Bacteroidales bacterium UBA6192 | reverse complement strand
GTTGTATTTTGTGCAACAGGGTTAACCTGAATGGTGATTTCGGATTTGATTTCGTCAAAATCAATCATTATCAAATCACCATCATGCAACTTGGTTCGTATAATTTCTTCGGCCAGTGCATCTTCAACATATTTTTGAATAGATCGTTTAAGAGGACGTGCGCCAAATTGTTCATCCCAACCTTTCTCAACGATAAAGTCCTTTGCTTTTTCCGAGATAGTGAGCTTGTAGCCCATATCTTCGACGCGTTTATACAGATGCTTAAGTTCAATATCAATGATTTTGTGAATATCCTCACGAAGCAGAGACTCAAAAATAACAACATCATCAATCCGGTTGAGAAACTCCGGTGCAAATGATTTCTTCAGGGCACTTTCGATTACGCCATGAGCAAATGTTGCTTTAGCACTTTTCTTCGCTGAAGTTCCAAAGCCAACACCTTGACCAAAATCTTTCAATTGCCGCGAACCGATATTGGAGGTCATAATGACTATGGTATTTTTGAAGTCGACCCGGCGTCCAAGACTATCGGTTAATACCCCATCATCGAGCACTTGCAGCAAAAGATGAAACACATCAGGATGGGCTTTCTCGATTTCATCAAGTAGAACAATAGAGTAAGGTTTTCTTCTGACTTTTTCGGTCAGCTGGCCGCCTTCTTCGTAACCTACATAACCGGGAGGAGCCCCTACAAGGCGCGACACGGCAAATTTTTCCATATATTCACTCATATCGATGCGAACCAAAGCATCCTCGGAATCGAAGAGATATCTGGCCAATACTTTAGCAAGATACGTTTTCCCAACTCCTGTTGGTCCAAGAAATATGAAGGTACCTATGGGTTTGTTTGGGTCTTTAAGACCAGCACGGTTTCTTCTGATTGCCTTGACAACTTTTATTATGGCGTCACTCTGACCGATAACTGATCCTTCCAGTTCGTCTTCCATATTGATCAGTCTGTCACTTTCGTTTTGGGCTATTCGCTGAACCGGAATGCCTGTCATCATGGCAACCACCTCAGCTACATTATCTTCGGTAACTGATTCCCGATGAATTTTCGAATCTTCTTCCCATCTTTTCTTTGCCTGATCGAGCGACTCTGTCAGTTTTCGTTCATTATCCCTGAACATAGCTGCTTCTTCAAATTTTTGAATCTGAATGGCTTTATTTTTTTTCTGACGGGTTTCTTCTATTTCATTTTCAAGATTGATGATTTCCATCGGAACATGAATATTCCTGATATGCACGCGGGCACCGGCTTCGTCAAGTGCATCGATTGCCTTGTCGGGAAGGTACCTGTCCGACATATAACGGTTTGTCAGCTTTACGCATGCAGAAATAGCTTCAGGCGTATACTTTACAAGATGGTGATCCTCATACTTTTCCTTGATATTGTTTAAAATTTCGTGAGTCTCCTCCGCTGAAGTAGGATCAACGAGAATTTTTTGAAAACGTCGTTCCAAAGCACCGTCTTTTTCAATATACTGCCGGTATTCATCCAATGTTGTCGCTCCGATGCACTGAAGCTCGCCCCTCGCCAGGGCTGGCTTAAACATATTGGAGGCATCGAGTGAACCACTTGCATTTCCTGCGCCAACAATGGTGTGAATCTCGTCGATGAAAAGTATGATATCCGGATTCTTTTCCAGTTCATTCAGAACGGCCTTCATACGTTCTTCAAACTGTCCCCGGTATTTTGTTCCGGCAACCAGTGAAGCAAGGTCGAGCATGATAATTCTTTTGTTGAACAAGGCCCGGCTAACCCTTCTTTGAACGATTCTCAGAGCAAGACCTTCTGCGATGGCCGATTTTCCAACACCAGGCTCTCCAATAAGAATAGGATTGTTTTTTTTACGGCGACTAAGAATCTGGGCAACACGCTCCAGTTCTTTCTCGCGTCCAACAATAGGGTCAAGTCGGTTTTCTTCAGCAGCCTTTGTCAGGTCTCTACCAAAGTTATCCAGAACAGGTGTTTTCGATTTTGAGTCACCTGGCTTACGCATACTACCTGATGACTGGCGGGGTTCATCGTCATCATCAGCAGGCTCGCCGGGAAACTCTGACTTTGGACCTTCCAAACCTGGTGCCGGTTCATCTTCAGAGGTATTCATTAAAGTTAATTCGTTCTTGAAAGATGCCAGATCGACACCTTCGCGCTCCAGATTCTGGGTAATCAGATTGCTCTTATCCCGAAGAATTGCCATGAGCAGATGCTCAGTATGAATTACATCGCTCTTGAGCTCTTTGGCAACTATGTAAGTGAATTTTAAGGCCCGCTCCGTTTGTTTCATGAGTGGAATATTTGTCAGGGTAGTGTTTGTTTGCTGCGGATTGCGGATAGCATCTTCAATTTTTCGCTTGAAATCATCCATATTGATGCCTAAATACCTAAGCAACTGAATGGCTTTGCCCTCACCATCCCTTACCATACCCAGAAACAGATGTTCTAATCCAATATAGTTGTTTCCGAGTCGGACGGCCTCTTCATGACTGTAGGTCAGAATGTCTCTGACACGCGGTGAAAACTTGGCATCCATATAATATTTTTTTCCTTTCTTTGACTTAAACGTGTTGAATTTGATAATATTGCAGTAAAATCTTTTGTGCCAGAACCTGCAAATTCAAAAGTAATAACAAATATCAGTCCATCTTTGTTCGGCATGTCATTTTATCAACATCGACTTGTTGACATGTACTAAATAAGTTGGTGCTCAAGGTAGGATTCGTGAGACGATTTATTGTATCTTTGCCCGTTAATTTATATGGAAGTAATTATTCAATAATTCGCTGAATGGAAGAGGTTTTTGAAGGAGAAAAGATTGTTAAAGTCAATATAGAGAATCAAATGAAATCGGCTTATATCGACTACTCTATGTCGGTAATTGTAAGCCGTGCGTTGCCTGATGTGCGCGATGGACTCAAGCCAGTGCACCGCAGAGTTTTATACGGAATGTTGGATCTGGGTGTTCTGTCGAACCGCGCCTACAAAAAGTCGGCAAGAATCGTGGGGGAAGTGCTTGGAAAGTATCATCCTCATGGTGACACATCAGTGTATGACGCCATGGTTCGTATGGCTCAGGTGTGGTCGTTGCGCTACCCCCTGGTTGACGGACAGGGTAACTTTGGTTCGATTGATGGCGACAGCCCAGCTGCCATGCGTTACACCGAAGCAAGACTTAGGAAGATTGCAGAAGAAATGCTGGCTGACATTGATAAAGATACTGTTGATTTTCAGTTGAATTTTGATGATTCACTTTCCGAACCAACCGTATTGCCTGGCTTATTGCCAAACTTATTGGTTAATGGCGCAAGTGGAATTGCAGTGGGTATGGCAACCAATATGGCGCCTCACAATCTCTCGGAGGTTGTCGACGGTATCATTGCTTACATTGACAACCGTGAAATCACAGTAAGCGAGCTAATGCAGTTTATCAAAGCACCCGACTTTCCAACCGGTGGTATAATTTACGGATACGAGGGGGTTAGGGAAGCTTTTGAAACAGGCCGCGGGCGGATTGTGATGAGGGGTGAAACCACCATCGAAGAGCATAATGGCCGGGAATGGATTATTGCGAGTTCGATACCCTACCAGGTCAATAAAGCTGAAATGATCAAAAAAACAGCTGATCTGGTCAACGATAAAAAACTTGAGGGAATTTCAGATATCAGGGATGAATCGGACAGAAACGGTATGAGGATAGTTTATGAACTCAAGCGTGATGCCGTATCCAATGTGGTACTGAACAAGTTGTATCAAATGACTGGATTGCAAACATCATTCAGTGTGAACAATGTAGCACTTGTGCATGGCCGGCCAAAGACCCTGAACCTTAAAGAACTTATTCATTATTATGTTGAGCACCGGCATGAGGTGGTGTTGCGACGCACCAAATTTGATCTGAGCGAAGCTGAAAAGCGCGCACACATATTAATAGGATTGTTGATTGCTCTTGACAATATCGATGAGGTAATCGAGCTGATCAAAGCATCAAAAACTCCCGAGGAGGCCCGATATGGTCTGATGAACCGTTTCGAACTCAGTGAAATTCAGGCCAAAGCCATTCTCGAAATGCGATTGCAGCGTCTAACGGGACTCGAAATTGACAAACTGAAGGAAGAATATAATGAATTGCTGAAGCTTATTGCTCATTTTCAAGAAATTATCGGAAATGAAGCCCTTAGATTCGAGATTATTAAGGAAGAACTCAGAGGATTGAAGGAGAAATATGGCGATGAGCCTCGTTCAACTATTGTTTACTCAGCTGATGACTTTAAAATTGAAGACCTGATTCCTGATGAGGCAGTTGTGGTAACTATTTCACATCTGGGTTATATCAAGCGTACTGCTTTAACAGAGTACCGACGTCAATCAAGAGGAGGCAAAGGGGCAAAGGGATCAGAAGCAAGAGAAGAAGATTTTATTGAGCATCTGTTTATAGCCACTAACCACAACTATATACTGTTGTTTACCGAAAAGGGAAAGTGTTTCTGGATGCGCGTTTTCGAAATCCCTGAGGGCACTAAAACCTCAAAAGGTCGTGCTATACAAAATCTGATCAATATTGATCCTGATGATAAGGTTAAAGCATTTATAAATGTGTTGAATCTTAAAGACCAGGATTATATTGATAACAACTATATTATCCTCTGTACGAAGCGAGGAATAATTAAGAAAACAAGTCTGGAAGCATATTCGCGTCCGCGACAGAATGGAATTAATGCCATCACAGTGAGGGAAGGTGATGAGTTGCTTGAAGCACGACTGACCAATGGTAACAATGAAGTTGTTATGGCTTTGCGTTCGGGAAGAGCAATCCGTTTTAACGAATCAACAGTAAGGCCAATGGGCAGAAATGCCTCGGGTGTGAAAGGTATTACACTTGCAGCAGTTACCGATGAAGTTATTGGTATGATTTGCATGGGAAATGAACCTTCAGATATTTTGGTTGTATCGCAAAAAGGTTATGGAAAGCGCTCGGAACTTGACGATTACAGGGTAACCAACAGGGGAGGGAAAGGAGTAAAAACGATCAATATCACGGAGAAAACCGGAGATCTGATTGCTATTAAAGATGTTGTAGATAGTGATGATTTAATGATTATCAACAAGTCGGGTATCGCTATCCGTATTGGCGTTAGTTTTTTACGGGTGATGGGTAGAGCCACACAGGGCGTCAGACTGATAGACCTCCGCTCAGGCGATGAAATAGCTGCAGTGGCTAAAGTAAAACAAATTTCTGATGATGAAGACAAATCATTGGATGAGACGGAATCAGATAGCGATATCACAGGGATTATAGAAGAAAGTGATAACCAAAATGTTACATAATAATTCTCCACAAACCGGATGTTTGGTACGGTTTTGGCATCATTAATGAAAACTAATCATCAGTTTGCATAACTTAAATCAACAAAAAATGAAAAAAATTGCTATTTTGCTGGTATTACTGATTTCAAGTATGGGCATGTTTGCTCAAAAATCAGAAAGAACGAATGCATTTATGTACAATAAGAATGGACAATACGATAAAGCACGCGAAGCTATTGACAAAGCAATTGTTCACGAAAAAACGATTACTGATGCACGCACCTGGATTTATCGTGGCATCATTTATCTGAATATCGTTTTTTCTGAAGAGTATAAAGGATTGGATGCTCAAGCTTTGCAGAAATCATATGAATCATTCATTAAGGCCCGCGAACTCGATCCTGATGATAAGGAGGGTATGTCGGGTGAAATAACAACACGTATTGAGGCAATTGGTCAGAGATATTTCGAATTGGGAGTTGAAAGCTTTAATAGTCAGGAGTTTATGTTGTCGGCAAACAATTTTAAAGAAGCGTACAATGTGGCTTCTAATGTAAACAAGGTGGATACCTTGGCTTTGTTAAATGCTGCCTTGTCCTATATCAAAGCAGAAGATTATAAAACCAGTATCGAAACATATCAGCGATTGTTAAGCCTGAATTTTGTTGAGGCCGACATTTATAAGAACATGGCCATGGCATACAGAAGTATGGAAGATAAGGAGAACATGCTTAAAATTATTGAGTCCGGAAGGGAATTGTTTCCAGATGATCCCGGCCTTTTGCTAGAAGAAATTAATGCTTATCTGGCAATGGGACAGGGGGTTAAAGTTGTGGACGATCTTAAAGCACTTGTCGAAAAAGATCCTGCCAATTATTCTGTATTCTTTGTGCTTGGGACGATATACGGGGATGAAACGAATCCAGATCTTTATCAGTTGGAAACTGCAGAAAGCTATTATTTGAAGGCATTGAGTCTGAACCCTGATTATTATGACGCTGTGTATAACCTAGGCGCACTTTATATTAACGAGTCAAATAAAATTCAGGGAAAGGCAAACGATCTGCCTTTATCTGATACAAAAGGTTATGAAAAATTAACGGAGGAAGCGAATGTGATTATCCGAAAAGCATTGCCTCATCTCGAGAAAGCCAACGCTTTACAGCCTGACAACCATGAAACCATAACGGTTTTAAAGAGCGTTTATGCAAGGTTTAAGATGGACGACAAGCTTAAGGAACTCAATAAGTAAGAGGGAAGGCTCTAAATTTATGGTAAAACCTCATCAACACATGATGGGGTTTTATTCTAATAATT
>DITE01000037.1 GCA_002422725.1 Bacteroidales bacterium UBA6192 | reverse complement strand
TGTTAGAAAACACATCAGGGGCGTCTGAAAGAATCAAAAATCATCAAATCAAAAATCGTCAATCGTCAATTTAATCCTGATTGTATTTTCAACAAGCTGGCAGGGCAGGCTGGGATATCGCGCAGGCTTGATCTTTTGTTCCTTTTGCATCAAGGCAAAAGGAAATTCAAACTTTACTTGTTACCTTTGCCCCAACAATCTGCCGCTATTTTGTCAAAGAATCCTTTAAAAGCAATATACCAGCGCCATCCGGTGCTATTGTCCTTTGCTGCGAAAGCGGGCAAATTGTCGCACGATGTTTTCCAGGGACTTACGGGTTCAGCGAAGGCAGCCGTGGCATCAGCACTCGCCGATCAGATGGGTGGCCAGCATATGTTCGTTTGCACCGATAAAGAGGCCGCGGCCTATTTCTACAACGATCTGGAAAACCTGTTCGGTGAACGTGAGCTTGACTACAACAAGAAAACGGTTCTCTTTTATCCCACTTCCTACAAAAGGCCTTACGAGCCAGAGAAGCCTGACAACACCTACATACTTTCGCGCACGGAGGTTCTCGGCCGTGTGTCGGCAAGCGAGCGCAAAACCCTTATCGTGACCTATCCTGAAGCCTTGTGCGAAAAGGTGGTTACAAGACGCTATCTGTCGCGCAACACCCTGAAGTTGAAGTCGAAAGAGAAAGTATCCTTTGATTTTATCACCGATCTGCTGATCGAATATGATTTCGAACGGGTGGATTTTGTGGTTGAACCGGGACAATTTTCGGTGCGCGGTGGCATACTGGATGTGTTTTCCTTTTCGAACGATTTCCCTTACCGTATCGAGTTTTTTGGCGATGAGGTGGACTCAATCCGTAGCTTTGATCCCACTACCCAGCTGTCTATTCAACCCATGAACAGCATTACCCTGTTGCCCAATTTGCAAAACAGGCTTATTGTGGAAGATCGTGAAACCATTATTGAGTATCTGCAGAAAAAAACAATCATCTGGCTCGACGAAGCCGATCAGCTGGTTCACCGTCTGGATGAAGAATACAAAAAAGCCATTCATGCTTTCGACAAGCTGGATATTCAGGATGCCGAACAGAAACCCGGCTTATTGTTTATCAAAGGGGCACAACTGCTGGAGCAGCTTGCTGACACGAAAACTATTGAATTTGGGCGTCAATCAGTTTTTCCTGAGGTCGAAACCTTTGATTTTCAAACCAGTCCGCAACCTGCTTTCAACAAGAATTTTGAGCTGCTGATCAACGATATGCTCAAGAAAAGACAGGAAAACTACAACTGCCTGATACTGTCCGATAATCCAAAGCAGATTGAAAGGTTATATGCAATTTTCGAAGATATTCAAGCCAACTGGCCCGAGAGCGGGAAGGCCGTTTTCGAGCCTGTATATCACAGTCTGCAGACCGGTTTTATCGATCATGACCTGAAACTGGCCTGTTATACCGATCACCAGGTTTTTGAGCGATTTCATAAATTTCACCTCCGCGAAAGTTTTGCAAGCAAGGCAGCCCTTACCCTCAAAGAGCTGTACGACCTAAAACCCGGCGATTTTGTAACCCATATCGATCATGGTATAGGGCGTTTTGCCGGACTCGAAATCATCGATAACAACGGCAAGAATCAGGAAGCCATCCGCCTGGTGTATAAGAACGATGATATACTTTATGTCAGCATTCATTCCCTGCACCGTATTGCCAAATACACTGGTCGCGATGGTGCTGAGCCCGCTCTGAGCAAACTTGGTTCAAATGCCTGGAATAAGCTTAAGAACAACACAAAGAACAAGGTTAAAGACATTGCCCGCGACCTGATCAAGCTTTATGCTGAACGCAAGACAAGCCTGGGTTATGCTTTCATGCCCGACACTTACCTGCAGAATGAGCTGGAGGCTTCGTTTATCTATGAGGACACCCCCGACCAGTTGAAAGCCACTGTTGATGTGAAATCCGACATGGAGTCGGAATCGCCCATGGACAGGCTTGTTTGCGGCGATGTTGGATTTGGCAAGACTGAAATTGCCATCAGAGCAGCATTCAAGGCGGTGACCGACTCCAAGCAGGTTGCTGTGCTTGTTCCAACCACCATTCTGGCTTTACAGCATTTTAAAACCTTCACCGACAGGCTGGCTAACCTGCCTGTTACAGTAGATTATATAAACCGTTTCAAAAGTGCCCGCGAACAAAAGGAAACCCTCGATAAGCTGGCCGAAGGCAAGATCGACATACTGATTGGGACCCACCGGCTGATCAGCAAGGACGTTGTTTTCAAGAACCTTGGGCTGATGATCATCGACGAAGAACAAAAGTTCGGGGTTTCGGCCAAGGAGAAGCTCAAACAGCTGAGAACCAATGTTGACTGCCTCACCCTCACCGCAACACCTATTCCCCGCACCCTGCAATTTTCGATGATGGGTGCCCGCGACCTGAGCATCATCAACACACCACCTCCCAATCGCTTCCCGGTGCAAACCGAGATTCGTTCGTTCGGCGAGGAAATCATCCGCGATGCCATCCAATATGAAGTGGCGCGTGGCGGACAGGTTTTCTTTATCCACAACAGGGTGCAGAACATCCTGGATGTTCACGATATGTTGGTGAAGTTCGTCAAAGGAATCCGCATTGGGGTGGCACACGGGCAGATGGAAGGCCATAAGCTCGAGAACATCATGCTTGGTTTTATCAATGGGGAATACGATGTGCTGCTTTCGACCACCATTGTGGAATCGGGACTCGATATTCCGAACGCCAACACCATCATTATCAACGATGCACAAAATTATGGCCTGAGCGATCTGCATCAGTTGCGCGGACGTGTTGGCCGTTCGAATAAAAAGGCTTTCTGCTACCTGCTCGCCCCGCCCTTGTCGTCGCTTACCAACGAAGCACAGAAACGACTCAGGGCACTTCAGGAATTTGCCGATCTGGGAAGTGGTTTTAGCATTTCGATGCGCGACCTCGACATAAGGGGGGCCGGGAATCTGCTGGGAGCCGAGCAAAGCGGTTTTATCAGTGAAATTGGCTTCGAGATGTTCCATAAAATACTGGATGAAGCCATACAGGAGCTCAAGGAAACGGAGTTTAAAGATGTGTTCAAAACCGATACGCCAAAACCCTTTGTGGCCGATTGTGTGGTGGAATCCGACATGGAAATCCTCTTTCCATCCGAATACATCGATTCAGCAACAGAGCGAATCAGCCTGTATTCGGAACTTGACAACCTTTCGACAGAAGAGAAGTTACAACAGTTTACCGAAAAACTGATCGATCGTTTCGGCCCGCTTCCACGTCAGGCTGTGGATCTGCTCAACACCCTCAGGCTGCGATGGGTAGCCCGTGAGTTGGGATTCGAAAAGATCATACTGCGCAACAAAACTTTGATCGCTTATTTTGTGAGTAATCCCGAGTCAGCTTATTTCCAAACGGAAAGGTTTACCGGCATACTCCGTTACCTGCAAGCTAACCCCAAAACATGCCGTTTAAAGGAAACCAACAACAAGCTGATGCTTTATATTCAGCAGGTTTCAACGGTTAATCAGGGGCTTCTGTGGCTAAGGGAACTGGAGAGTGCAGTGAAAAATTTGTAAAGAAAACTGTCGGGCAGATAGTAAAGTTTGTAAACCAATTAAATAAATGAATTGAAATGCCAATCAGTATTTTTACACGTAAAGAAGAAGTGCCAACCGATGAGGACCTCCGCCTTCGCCTTGGAGATACCATGACAACATGGGTAACGATCAGGGAGAAAACCCTGGAAAAATACCCTCCTGCAATAGTGGAATGGCATTATCCGGGATCGAAATACGGTTGGAGTTTGAGGATAAAAGACAAAAAAAGAGCCATCATCTATTTGCTGCCACGGGATGGGTATTTTCAAGTTGCCTTTGTTTTCGGGCAAAAAGCAACAGACTTTATCATGACCCTGGAGGTGTCGGACGAGATTAAAACGGCTTTGGCAGAGGCAAAAGTCTACGCAGAAGGCCGGGGCATATATATTGAAGTGCGGGATGATCTCTTAAGCGGTGATATCCTGAGGCTAGTGGATGTTAAGTTAAAGTATTGACCGCCAAAACTGGGTTTGAATAGAAGTTACTGAGCGAAAATTGGGGCTTGGGCAGTTATTTAACTGTCGGCGGAGCTGTCTGCTCAAGCAGTCTGCCTTGTTCAGATCGGTGTATTATGTATTGAGAAAAAACAAGGCAATGGAATCTGTAAACATTACTAACTCTTGATCTCAAGATGACACTTACTGAGGCTGAAGCGATTTATAAGATTATTACAAAGTCGAAACTCAGTTAAAATTTAAAGTGTAAGAAAGTATATCGAATGGAACAGGCAGGTTTGTTTCGATACGGATTAATAATACCTGATAGCATGAGTAACACATGGTATAACAATGCTAAATGTTTTATCATTTTTTCCTCCACCATGCATTTTTCTTGGCTGAGTACTTGAACCCAGGTTTCTCAATTTTGCTCCATAGCAATGTTTTTGATTCCCATTCTTGAAACAAGACATTATCAGAGGTAACATTAGGCATTTTTACATCAACAAAATTTATTTTGGCATTTGGTTTTACTTTATCTATTTTATTCTTAATTGAAATTTGTTGAAGTGGTGTTAGTTTGATAATTAAATGGTTGTATCTGTCAAGTGAGGTTATCTTCTCTAAGTTTTTCTCTTTTGACAATGATACTACATAGCTTGAGACATATCTGTTTTTGAAGTCAATTTCAATATTTTGAAAACTCTTTGAACTTGATATTATTCTTTGAAATGTTAAGTAGTTTTCAATCAATGACTCATAATCAGTACTATCTTTTTTTATCTTTCTAGATAAAAAACTACTTTCTTTATAAATAACATAAAATGATTTAAGAATCTCAATTTCAGATTTAGACAATCCAACGGAAATATATACTTCTCCATACCAACTAGGCCTTGGGGTACTGTTTACATATCCTAAATAACCCCAACAATATGCATTACCCTCATGATAATGCTTAATTGAATTATGTATCCATCTATTATCTCTTGGAATGTAACCCAGTCGAACATTATTTGAGTTATATATTGCAACTGCATAATTATCAAATGGGTTATCAACACAAAGTGCATAACCTTCAAAAGGTCCAGCATATGAATGATTCTCACTAAGCGAGTAAAATGCTCCAACAATGCGCTCCTTCTTTACCATTTTATTCACGATAATGAACTTTTGAGGCCTATAGCTTTTATTTGATGAGGCTCGATCAGGATAGCTATCAATATGAATATCATTTTTTCTCGGATTTCTCCATGGTGAACCACCTATAAGTAAAGCAATGAAGATCACTCCTATAATAAACAGTAAAACAATCATAACACTTTATTTTTCTTGAGCATTATATACGTGTATGTTAGGTGTATTTTTTATTCAATATCAGGATATATTTTTTGATTTTTATTTAATACTAATTCGACTGCTGAATTTTGTAATAGATTCACAGAATTATTTCTTAGTCGGAAAATCTTTTGCAAGAACTCATTACCTCCGATATCATTACAGATACTTAATAAATGTTTGTCACTAAAAGAATAGTTTGGATTCTTTTCCATAAATATTTTAAATTCATCTGACTCCAATATAGTATTCTTTTCTTTTTCTGAATATTTCTTGCATGAATTTACAACGTTCTTATATGCAGGGTCAGTTAATTTCATTAAATAGACACACTCAATGTTGTCCTCAGGTAAACTTATTTTACCTGTTGTATCTTCAAAAGAAGCATAAATCGATTTGATGGAAAAAATTTCAGAACCAAATCCCGTTTCAAAACCGTCATTTTGGTTAAAAGTCCCAAGTGTTATTTTTTCGTCTCTATAATATAAATTGAGTAAGAATAATGCAGCCATGGCTCTTATTAAAACTTTTATATTACCATTGTCTAGATTTCTTGCTCGATTATGTTTAACGGCTTGATAAGCTATTTTCCAATCTGCACCACTAGAGCCTCTTTTGTTTGCCTTTTTCAGCGGAGTTAATACCTTATTTTCGACTTCTTTAAAATAGAATGTTGCTGCTGAAACTAATACTTTCTTTTCGCTTAACAACCACTTTTTATTCAAAAACTCTAGACAGTCTGTATCAAAAAACACTTCTCTTTTTTTCCCATCTTCTCCACGTAATTCTAATCCATCATTTTGAAAGTATAATTCTTTTGATATTGCTTCAATTTCAACTGAAGTCCTAATAAGTAGTTCAATAATTTTAATTGAGTAAACAGATAGTTGATTTTCATCAAAATGTATCTGATTTGACAATTGGATAATTTCTTTTTCTAAGTTTTTGTAAACGGACCAATAGAAATTTGAATTAATCATTTTATTCTGTACTTTACTGATTTTGAATTATTTTTTTTGAAAATATAGTATTGATTTTTAATAAGTATAAAAATGAAAAAACAACTATATATAGTTATTGGGTTGCCAAATGAATACACAAAACAATTAATAAAAGAGTCCATTGAAATATTTTAATCTTTTTGGGGTTTTGGTTATAAGGGACCTGCCTCATCCGGTTTAAATAAAACTACATTGTCGTGCTCTGACGAAAATTTCGAGTGCATTAAATCATAACATTTTAACCACTCTTCAATAATGGAAACTGAATATCCTGCTTCTTCGAGGATTACCTCCATTGCGCCTCTTGAATATCCTATGTCAAAGTCAAAGAAAGTCATACTTCCTTCTTCTTCATCGGCTCTTATTTTTACGATTGTTATAAACCGTCCAATTGGAACAACGAAAGTTATTCCTTTTTTCGTGAATAGTGTTTTGATTTTAATGTCGATTTCAAAGTCATCGCCAAGTAGGTTTCTATTGTATTCAATTTTGTCAATGTCAGTTGTCATTCCCCAATTGCCTAACTGGTTAATGTCGTCAACTAAAAATGAATATTTCTCTGTTATTGGTGGTTGTGTAATCAAAAATTGTTTTTTCATAGTCGTCTCTTGTTAACGTTGCTGACAAAGAATATATATATTCTCCCCATCGCGTATACTTTCCTTTTGCTTATTCTATCCGTCTATTTTATCACATTCGTCATCAATGAAACATGTTCGTAAACGTTTCCTCAGTTTAATTTCAGCCGTAAAGTTATGAAATCCACCAAATAGAATAGCAACTACTCATAAAAAAATGATTGCAATTGTGTATTGGCGACTTTGCTTGCCTACTAGATGCTATTATGGGTGTCAAAGTACTGAGAAGAGGGAGCGAAAATTGGGGCTTGGGCAGTTATTAACTGCCGGCGGAGCTGTCTGCTTGGTCAACGCCTGGCATTTATTAGTAATTTAAACCAAAAGCCCATAGTGGAATGACATTGAGATACCCAAATTCAATATCATCTTTAACAATAAATGATTTGCCATCTTTCTCTATTTGTTTTTGCTGCTTATTTTTTCCGCCAACTTCAAACGTATAGTTATCAATGACAAAATCGGCTTTTTCTGATGATATTACTTCATTTTTTACCCGCATTTGATTGAAGAAGAAAGTTTCCCGTATATTTCCTTCATTTGATTTATCTCCCACCAGGTTAAAAATGATATTCGTGTTATCTAAATACACTTTATCTGCCTTTCCTAGTCCTCTAATGCCGCTTGTTTCATTGCGTAATTGCCCAATAAGCCCTGCTTTTTCCATAAGTGAGAAATAATCATCTAAGGAGTTTCGGCTTACACCAATTATTTCTGAAATTTTGGAAAAGTTTGGTTTAAAAGGCACACTCTCAGCTATAATTGATAGCAATCGTTTCAGTTTACGACTTGTTCCAACATTTAAATTGGCATATTGCGGAATATCTGTTTCCAATGTTTGTACAATGATTTGCCCTAAGCGTAAATTCATTTCATTATCAAGTCCGAAAGGATAGTAACCGCATTTCAAATAATCATTAAATAAGGGTAGAGGATGCGTTATATCTTTAAGCTTTGCTTCGTTGTTGACTATTTGCTTTAACGAATATACTTCAGTTTCGTAATTATGAAATAGTTTCAAATACTCCCGAAACGAAAGTCCATGTAACTTGTAGATTATGGCACGAGGGCTTAAATCAGAAGAGCCTTTTAGTATATCAAGTACAGAAGAACCAGTAAAGACAATTTTTAAGTTTGGAAATGAATCGTAAATATTTTTTATTTCGCGTGACCAGTCAGCGTATTTATGTATTTCATCAATAAACAAGTATACTCCAGCATTCTTATAGAAGTCACCAGCTAAATCAAAAAGTCTGTTTTCACCAAAATACATATCGTCGGCTGAAACATATAAAGCTTTTTTGCTGTCTAAATTTTCCTTGATATGTTGCAAAATCATTGTCGTTTTACCAACACCACGAGGACCAATAATACCAATCATTCGGCTATCCCACGAGATTTCCTCGTATAAATAGCGTTTAAAGTTTGTTGTCGTATTTTGCAGTAGCGTTTCAAATTTCTGATAAAGTGTTTTCATTGTTTTGATAAACTAAATTTTCACAAAGATATAAAATGCACAACAGAATCAACAATAATTTGATAATATTGCACAATATACTGTGCAATATGTCGATTTTTTGACTAGACGGCAACTTTTGTATTGAAAGCTTCCCATTTTTAGCACAGTTAAAAGCAGGCAGTTTTCATTTTGTCACTAATTGATAATTGAGCCGGGATTGGTCATGGGAATAATGGAGCGGAGGCCTGCCTGGTGTAAACGTGTTTACCGATTTGTATTGTTTTCTAACATCTATTTCGCTCCTGCGGAGCTGTTGCATTAATCCCAAATTACTCAATTACAATGTATTATTGATCATTAGAGCAATATTTGGTTTTAAACAAACCATTTACTAACCGAATAGCTACTAACCACGTGGTTAGTCAATGAAAATAAGTGTATATTTGTGCTGAAATCAAGAAATTATGTCTGTGCAAACATCAGAAAGTCCGTTTATTTTTGGTCGTAAAGCGGTTGGCAACAGCTTTACTGACAGGGAAAATGAAACCGCAAAGCTGGTGGCAAATTTCAAAAACAGGGTAAATACCGTTTTGATATCGCCGCGCCGTTGGGGCAAATCATCGTTGGTTAAAAGGGCAGGTGATCTATCGCAAAGCGATTCCATGAAAGTGATTTATATCGACGCGTTCAGTTTGCGCGATGCTACTGAATTTTATACCGTACTTGCAACAGAAGTCATCAAAGGCACTTCCAATACCATCGAAACATGGATTGATCATGTAAAAAGATTCTTTTCGCGCCTTTCACCACGTTTTTCGTTTGGATCCGACCCGTTGAATTCATTTGAACTCTCCTTTGAGCTGGAGTCGATGGAGAAAAATTATCAGGAGATTCTTGACCTGCCTGAAAGAATAGCATCAGAGAAAGGCATCATGCTGGTGGTTTGTATTGATGAGTTTCAGGATACCGCAAATTTCAACGAATCAGCTTTGTTTCACAAACGACTTCGAGCGGCATGGCAAAATCATCAGTCGGTTACCTACTGTATTTATGGAAGCAAACAGCACATGATGTCAACGCTGTTCGAAAAACAATCAATGCCATTTTATAAGTTTGGTGAAAACATATATCTGAGAAAAATTCCTGTTAATGATTGGGTACTGTTTATTATTCAAAAATTTGCGCAAACGGGAAAGAAAATCAACGAATCGATCGCTCAGGCCATTGCGGTTGCAGTAAAATGTCATTCGTATTACGTTCAACAATTGTCGCATCTTGTTTGGCAGCGAACATTACAGGAAGCCGATGATTTTGTTTTCACAGCTGCTTTGGATGATCTTTTGTCCCAAAACGATATGTTGTACCAGCGCGAAACTGAACTATTAAGTGATACGCAATTAAATTTTCTGAAAGCGATAGCATCCGGCATCGTGAGTGGCTTCAGCAATAAAGAAACGTTGCTGAAATTTGGGTTGGGAAGTTCAGCAAATGTAAATAAAATTAAGAAAGCACTGGTTGACAAGGAGTTTGTTGAGTTCAACAACAACTCAGCCGAATTTCTCGACCCCGCTTATGAATTGTGGTTTATCCGCACAATCATGAAAATTAAAAACCGAAGCGAGCTTTAGTACATTATGATTTTGTCACTACGGGGCTTTTCTGTTTCCCACAATATTTTTACTCTGGCATTTAATTGTTTTTTACTACACTAACTCAACAAATAGTTTCCAGTTCTCATGGTATAGTTAACACTAAGGAGGCGTTCAGACGGGGCACATGCCTAGTCATGCAGAGCACATGAACTCTTGATCATTAATATGTCAGTTTTATTTTATCCTCTTTACCGAAAGCGGACTGTAGCCCAAATCTCGAACCGCAATAATACCATAAACAGTTTCTCCTTTTTGAATATCTCTTCTCAAAATGTTGTATTGATATAATTCATTCAGCATTCTATTATTTGCTGATCTGGCAACATACATATTTCCTAATGTTATTCCAGGCCCAAGTGCCAATCCAATCGGATATACTTCAGTTGTCGCTCTGCTTGATGTGCTTTGAGTTACGGTCAAATTTACAAAAGTCAATAAAAGATAAGGTAAATATGCGGGTACAATTTGTTTAATTGATTCTTTTGCCGCATTGGGTTCCATTGGGAATATCTGATTTTCACCTGAGAAAAAAGCAACATCCTTTCCAACGTTAAGTATTGTATCTGTATTATTGGTCAACTGAACAGCAATCAATTTAACTCCTTTTCTGTCTTCTTTATTCGCATATCTGCTATTTCCCTTTTCTCTCAGTACATCGTATTTGTAAGCGAGTGCTATACCATCTTGTGTATCATGCGAATTATAATTTAAAGCAGGTGGGTTAATCGGTTTATAAGTAGCCGCACAACCTGATAAAAGTATCACCAAGGTGAATGTCAAAAAATTCAATTTCGATTTTTTCATTTGTCATAATTGTATTTGTTAAACATAATTGATATCCTATCTGTGTATGATTCTGTAGAATATTGTCCAAAAATTTGCTAAGCGCTTGTTTTGATACACGTTTATAAATCAGCATGTTACAACCGACGAATTAACATAATGCTCTATTCATGTTTAAGTGTTGTTAAGACGCCTGCTGATCGTTTAAGATCATCAAGTTGTAAAGTTATGAAATCCTTGAAATACACAAACTTTTTACGAGATAATTTTTTCCACATAGTGAAGGCAGACAAACTGGCTTGCTTGCCGGGAGCCTGGCGGTGGGTGAGTGTTTTTGTTATTTTGTGCTTTGGTGCAGATGCGGCAGCGAATCGAGCCGGACAACCGGGTAAATCATGTAGCGATCATCCCACCAGGGGGTGTGGCTGTAAAACCAATTAAGTTGAGCCCAGGGGCTGTTGGCAAAGGCAGGGTCGGCGGCTTTACGGGTTTCGTAGGCTGTGGCGAGTTCAGGCAGGCTGTCGAGCATAGCGCGGGCCAGCGGTTCCATCACATAGCTTTCGGCATATTCCTTCTGCTCGAAAATGGCATCAAAGAAACCCCATTCAAGCAGGCTTCCGTTGCCGCGCGGCTCAAGAAGCTGGGCGATCACGGGCGCCAGAGGCTGATCCATTGGAACCACCATGCTTCCGGCGGGCAATTCCACTTTTCGACGCGCCCGCTCAAACTCCATCTTTGATATCCTGTGCCTGCCTTCATAGGGGCGTGGATGCCATTCAACCAGGATGAATGAATCCACTTCTGCCTGTAACATCCTGGATTCAGGCAGGGCAAACATCCTCACACCATGCATGGCAAGCCTGTTGATCGCTTCGGTCCACTGAACGGGAACCACATAGGCATCAGGGAGCATTACCGACTCCGAAACCTTGGATTTCGTAAACATGGGAAGGGTAAAAACCTCTGGTTTGCCGGTTTGGTAAACAAACCAGTCGCCTCCCGTAAGTTCACTCTTGCTCACACTATATTCAATGCCTTTGAAAATAACCATTGTGCTGTCGGTCATATTGAGTGAAAAGCGCAAGGGGAAAGGCTTGTTGCGGAAGGCTTTTGAAGCGACATAGCGGTCGGCATCAGCGATAAGCTTGCTGAGTTTGGTGCCTTCGTTGTTCAGCAGTTCGAGGGTCGACAGGATAATCGCATAGGTCGACTCCACCCTGGGTTGATAGGGTTTCAACATATGGGTTTCCACCAGCAAACCCGGACGGTTGCGCAGGGCAGTGTAACCTTGCGAAAACATGGGGGCTGCCACGCCCGAAACCAGTCCGCTGCGCGGATCGTGCCAGTTGCGGAAAGTCACATAAGGGAAGATCAGAAAACCGGCCTTTTCCATCTTTTGTTCAACAAACGGAAGATAAACCTCCTCTTGCCAGCGACTTAGGGCATCTGTCATAATTCCGCCTGTTTCGAGGGCATAGGTCAGGTGATATTGATAATCAGCCCCATCGGTGGTGTGGGTGTCGATAAAAAAATGGGGATTCCATTGGTTGAACAAGCCAAGCCAGGCCTGCATTTCGGGTGAGTCGGCTTTCAGGAAGTCGCGGTTCAGGTTGAGGTTCTGGGCAGTTGTTCTCCAGCCCATTTCTTCGGGGCCGTTCTGGTTGATACGGCCATGGGGGCCAAAGCGTTCATGCCCGTCAACATTGAAGATAGGGATAAAAAGTATACTTACCTTATCGAGCAGGTGAAGGTGTTTCCGGTGCACGAGCATATCGCGTAACATCAGCAGCATGGCATCCTTACCTTCCGATTCGCCCGGATGAATGCCGGCCTGCACCATCAGCAGCAGTCTTCCGCTGGCATGGATTGCTTCAGGGTTGTCCAGCCCCTCTTTGTCGATCACTGCGTATACCAGGTCGCGCTGTTGGGGACTTTGGCCAAATACTCCCGTGAGAATCATTGGCGAATGTTGTTCTAGGCTATCCAAAAAAGCCATTGTTGCAACGTAGCGTGGGGTAGCCACATAACCCGATCGCTCATAAGGAGTGAGCCAATTGTCCTGTTGTGCAACCACTGGCCAGCCAGAAAGCAGGATCAGGATGACAGAAACGAAGCCTGGCACGATGATGCGAAACCCGAAAGCCGGTTGTATATAAGCCCGCTGTGATGTTGTCATAAATGGTAATCAATAGTTAGTTACGACCGCCTCAAGGCTGCCATGAAGGGTATCAGGGGACAAAGCCTGCAGGTGAACTCAGGATCAAAAATACGATAAATTTCACCAGGCCGGCCAGGGAAGGGCTTGCCTAGGAGTGCCCTCCCACCACGATGCGGATGATCTTGATGTTGAGCACAACGAAGCGCACCAACTGCCACGGAACAAAGTTGCGCCAAAAGCGTGTTCCTTTGGTGGGAACCGGGGGATACGACTCTTCGGAATAGGGGATAAGTGGTTTATTTTTCATATAGCTAAGTATTTCATTTCGATATGTTTGATTGCTATTCAGGAAGGAGCCACCAGAAAGGATAGCCTTTGGCTTTGTGGAGGAACATATAGTGCATGAACCACTTGAGCCAATGTCCGGCCAATCCGGCTTCGCCCATGGTGTAGCCGAGGCTGCGACCGTATTCGGGATATTTGTCGAAGTCGGGCACAATGGGGAACACCGTCATGGTGGCTGCAGCGCCTTTGGTCATACCGAAGCCGGCGCTGACGATACAGGCTGCTCCCATGCGGCCCATGCTGGCCCGGTGCTTGAGTTCATGTTCGCCTTTTTTCAACAGGTTGATGATGTTCAATGCCGTTATTTTCCCCATAACGCCCGAGGGCATTCCGGTGCGGGGTGGCGTTGGGAAAATCTGCATGCCATTTTTGTTGGTCATGGGTTTGGAGATGGCGTGTGGAGGGGCAAAGGCAATGCCTGGGGCAAAAATATTGGGATAAATGGGATTACGATAAGTTTCCGGCCAGTCGTTCACACTCCAGTCTTCGTAAGGCTTGGCACTGTAATCAGCATCCACCTTCATGAGTCCGTTGGGGGCAAAGATCTTGGCAGTGATTTCCTCCCCGCTGTTGTTAAAAGCTTTAAGTCCAGCGCCTGCAAAGGCCGGAATGAGCATGGAGAAATCAAAAGCAATGGTTTTCTGCTCCCCGTCGAGGTTCTCGTAGTGAATGAGTCCAGGCTCCACCTTTGTGACCCCTGATCTCTTGATCCATTTGATGTTGTATTCGTTGAGAAAACTCTCGGCAAACACCCTCGTAGAGGTGATATAGCCACCCCGTTTGATATGGGCTCCTCCCATGCCAAAGTCGCCCAGTTCATACTCGTTGGTAATCCAGGTGATTTCAGCGAGGTGCTGGAGTTTTCGCCTCCTGATCTCAAAAGCCACATTCAGGATATATTCAAAAGCAGCCCCCTGACAGGTAGCCATCGGATGCCCGGTGCCGATGACAAAACGCTGTTTCTCTCCATTTTTCATCTTCCCGAGCGCAACCTGCAGCTGTTCCCAGGCATGGGCGGCATGGTCGTAGGAGCATACCGACACCGTGTTTTTTCCGGGACCAAGGCCTTCGGTCGCTTCAAAATTGAGCCGCGGGCCGGTGGCGTTTACAAGGAAGTCATAATCAAGCAGGGCTGTGGTGCCTCTGCTTCTCTCATCGGTGTATTCGATAGCGACCGCAGCCCGGTTGTTGCCATCGACACCTTCGGGATAAATGGCTGTTGCTTTGGCCTGATGAAAGAGTATGCCCCAGCGTTTGTAGAGGGGCGCCAGTCTGAAGCGCACCTGATCCACTTTCATCCGGCCAACACCTACCCAGATGTTCGATGGAATCCATTGATACCAGGCGTTGGGAGCCACAACATATACTTCATGTTTTCGACTGAGTTTCTTGCGCAAAAAGGCTGCTGCTGTGTGTCCGGCAATACCGGCCCCGAGGACCACAATCTTTGCCATAGTGGTTGTTTTAGTGGTTGATGATCAATAAATAACAAATATAGAGAATTGCAGATGTGATTTTTCTGCTACCCTTGGTCACCACCTGAAAAACGATATTTATTTGTATGTCATTTGCAAAGATGCATGCACAGTATCAGGCTTTATGACCCTTATTTAGAATCGATACAAATTGAAGCAGAGGTTAACAATTGCCTCAACCTGTTTGTATTTTTGTTCAGATAAACGAATTCCTGTTTTGAACAGGATGACAGCTTTTACAAACCAACACAATGAACCATGAAAACAAAAACGATGTTCTTTTTTCTGTTGCCTTTCCTACTTATCGCTTTTGGATGCAAAAAGGAAGAGAAAGCCAAAACCGGCAAACTGATTTTTAAAACCATCAAGGAAATGCCCGGCGAAAAAGCCCTGGCCGTGGCGCCTTTTCTGAAAAACAATGTTTCAGTATCAGATGTATACTTGATGCGGACCATTAATATGCGGGGTACCATTACCGAAATACATGTTTCACAAGGCGAGGTGAAAGCCGGTAATGCCAACAACCTGACCTGGTATAAGATTGGTGAAAACGATGAATTGAAATATTTTGACGAATACACTTTCGAACTGGACAATCTGCCAGTTGGGGTGTATCAAAGCATTCAGATGGGGCTGAAAAACATCTGGTACAGGATTGCCATTCATCACTCGGATCCGGATAATGTTGTTGAAATGAAAGAAACCATGGGCAACAACAATTGCGATGACAATGAAACCACTGTGATGGATTATTTCTCAAACGACGGCAACCACATCATCGAGAATGGATTGTTTAAGCTAGTCTCCAGTGGCGAGAAAGTGGGTGGTTTTGAAATCCTGGAAGGAAAAGTCACCACGGTTTATCTCAAGCTGGGTGGCGCGTCTGATGTCCCAATCTCAGCCTGTACTTTTGAGTGGCTCGACAACAACAACAACGGCATCTGGGATTGCGGTATTGACAGAGCCGACAATTTCGAGTGCCCACCCGAAGTGGATGTTATGTTTGGATTTATCGTTGAGTACGAATAGTACAGTCCTTCGAATTACCCATTGCCCGCTAAAATTCCGCAGTTGACCTTCTGCGGAATTTTTCTATTTTTACCCAAAAATCAATCTTAACGTTTATGCATTTGAAATGGACTTTTCTTTCGGCCCTTTTACTCGCTTCTTTACTAACCTATTCGCAGTCAACCGAAAAAGATCCCTGGTTTGGCGAAAGCTGCACCAGTATCATGGTTGGCAAACAGGCTTCAACCGATGGTTCGGTGATGACTTCGCACACCTGCGACGGGAATTATCGTACCTGGTTGCGCATGGAACCGGCCGCTGACCATGCCGACACAGCCATGGTGAATATTTATAAAGGCACGCTGAAGACCGAAAATCCATGGGATATGCGTAATGTTACCCTTGCCGGTCGTATACCACAGGCAAAACATACCTATGCTTACCTGAACACTGCTTATCCAAGCATGAACGAGAAGCAGCTGGCCATGGGCGAAACCACTTTCACCGGCCCTGATACCCTGGTGAACAACAACGGTATGTTCCTTATTGAAGAGCTTCAGCGGATTGCTTTGCAACGCTGCGACAATGCCCGCGATGCCATAAGGCTTATCGGCAGCCTGATCAAAGAATATGGATATGGCGATTATGGGGAATGTATCACCATTGCCGACAAAAAGGAGGTATGGCACATGGAGATTTTGGGCGAAGGACCAAACCGAATTGGTGGTGTCTGGGCAGCACAACGCATACCTGACGACCATGTGGGCGTATCGGCCAATATTTCACGGATTGGTGAGATCGACCGAAGCAAACCCAACTTTTTTATGGCATCGGACAATGTGGAGGAAGTAGCCAAAGAATTTGGACTTTGGGATGGCACAGGCACTTTCAAATTCTGGAAAGCTTATGCCGGTCGTGAAAAGCCTTTTATGATCAGGGAATTTTTTGTGCTGAGCACCCTTGCACCTTCCCTAATGCTGAGTATGGATATGGAAGAACTTCCTTTTTCAGTGAAACCTGAGCAAAAGATTACCCTCGCAAAGATGACTGAGCTGTACAGGGCCACCTATGAAGGCACCCCTTGGGACATGACCCAAAACGTGAAGATGGTCCGTAAAAAATTTGACGAAAACCGCAAGGAAATTGGTCAGGATACCATCATCAGCCCTGTGGCCAACCCCTGGCTGACCACCGACATGCGCAACACCCTGAATTTCATGACCGATAATGCCATTGAATTCCAGCGAACGGTTTCGGTGGCCTGGTGCTCATACTCCTTCATTATGCAGCTTCGCGACTGGCTTCCCAACGAGGTGGGCGGGGTTTGTTGGTTCTCGTTCGACAACCCGGGACAAAGCCCGCGTGTGCCAATTTTCTGTGGCACCACCCAGCTTCCGGTTTCGTACGAAAACTGCGGACAGAAGCGCTATCGTGAAGATGCCGCCATCTGGGCCTATCGCAAAGCCAACAAGCTGGCAACAGTGAGTTGGGGCAAAACCAAAGAAACAGTATTGGGAAATGTGCTGGCATTCGAATCGAAAGCCAAAGACGAATTGCCATCTCTTGAACTGAAAATTAAGAATTTGAATAAAGAAAACAACAACAAGGAAGTTTCAAAACACCTCAATCATTACACAGCCAGCTTCAGTGGAGCAACAATGCAGCGCTGGCTGGAGATGGAACAACAGTTCTGGGGAATGTTTGGAAAGGGTTTTTAGGTTCTGGGTCAGCGCTTTGCCGCTTGCACATGCATCCATGTCGTAGTTAGCTGATTTGCCCAGACTTACCCAACCTTCTTCTTCCCAGTATTGCCACCAGCTGTTGTATTCAGGCTTTGCGAAAGAAGCCTTATCGCGGCCCCAGTTAAGCCGGTTCATGTCAGGGTCGTAATCCAGGGCTATTCCCCATGCATGTGTCGACCAGGCTGAACCGCCCCGCATGCGACGCAGGTTATAGCATCCGCCAAACCTATCGAGCCTGAGTTGACGGATCTGATCATCACCATAACGCTGTTTAACCTTGTTCAATACACGAAGCAGCGAATCGGCTACTTTGTTGTGGCACCGTATGCGGTGTACTTTTGTATTCAGATCCCATGCCAAACGGTGTTCATAGGGAACATCAACCAAAACCAGTTTGCTCTCGTCACCGGGTTGACCATAAAAGGCAATCAACTCACTTTCTGACTGCATGGGCCATGAGTTGGGATTTTGTGGCACAGGAGTTTCATCACGCCAGTTTGGTGGGAGTAACCCATGCTCTTCGAAATAGAGCAAGGAGTCGAATGCAAACTGGGTTTGTGGCCCCCAGAAACCATCGGTCAATCCGGCATCAATTCCAGCATCAGAAGCCAGCATTTGTATGAAGGCTGTTAACTGCCGGTTTCTGCTGCCTGCAAGAATTGCAGAAGCGTGGGTTGGTGAAAGTAGCGATTTTTTAAGCGTTAACTCGTTCAGGATGGCAGTTGTGGTCTCAGTGTCGGTTGGTTTTGCAGCTGTGCGGCCGGGGAAGAGGACGCGTTGCGCGAAATGCAAAGCAATGGCTGGTGGATTCATACTTTATTTGTTTGAAATTTCTTGTAAAACGAAAAATGTTCAACAACAAAGTTAATGCAGGAATCATTGTCACAACTCAACTATATCAAATATTTCATGTCTATCCATAATTAACCAGTAACGGATCGCATTTTTTTTCTCAACATCAAACTATGTTTAACTTTGCGTCATGCGGTTATTCTCTTTTTTCATACTGTTAAGCATTGTTATTCAATCTTCAGGCAGTCTGGTTATCCTGATCAATTTCAAGATTCATCAGGAGTACATTGCGCGTGTGCTGTGTGAGAAAAAGGATATCCCCAACAATAGCTGCAAGGGGAATTGCCAGCTGACAAAAAAACTCAACCAACAACAGGAAACCGAAAAACAACTCCCTCCGGATATATACCTTAGGGAATACGTCTTATATCACTGCAAAGCAATTCATTTATTACAGGACAACCCATCCCGAATGATATCACGAATTCTATCAATATTCAACGAATGCATCCTGGGCGCGGGCTATCTTACTGATGTTTTTCACCCACCGGCTTTGTTGTCCAGGGTATAATTTCTCCTCTCCGTCAGCGATCACCTTATTCGGTCTGTTATCAGTCATTTTGGCCCTGCCAGGTCCGATGATGGTGTGATAAGTTTGCCGTTAACTATCTATATTTATTTACTAAAAAAACTTTACTATGTACAGAAATTACAGCATAATGCCTTGCAGCTTCTTGTTGGCGCTGCTCCTGCTTGTTTTTCCTGCCCGTCAGGGGTTGGCACAGGAAATTGCAACAATTCAGCTGATTGACCTACAGAGTGGTGAGCCCCTCTCTTTTGCCACTTTTGTTTACGGCAGTCAAAAAGGTCTGGCCGATGAGCAAGGCATGATCAGCCTTGTTTACAGCAATGCAACTATCTTGAAAGTTCACCATGTGGCATATGGACAGCTCGATTTCGGCATGGCCGAGGTGAAGCTTGCCATAGAAAGCCGGCGCTTGTCCATCGAGGGCAAAAGAAGCATTAATCTGATGCCTGTTACAGTGATGGGGATTCATCCGGGCAACCGCCAAAAGGAAATGCTGCAGTTGGGCTATCAGCAGCAGCTTTCGCATGATGCAGGTGCCTTCCTTCAGGTGAATCCGGCTGTTTCGGGTATCCGCAAAAGTGGCAACTATGGCTTCGACCCTGTTGTCAGGGGATTTAAATACGACCAGCTGACGATGGTTATCGATGGGGTGCAGTGCGCAACCGCCGCCTGTCCCAACCGCATGGATCCGCCTGCCAGTCAGGTGTCGCTCAACATGATGGAACATGTCGAGCTGTTCAAAGGGCCCTATGCACTGAGGTTCGGGAACGGATTCGGTGGAACGGTCAACTTCGTGAGCCAGAAAGCAAAATTCACCGAAAATCAGGATGTCAAAGGCAGGCTCACCAGCGGTTTCGAGCACAATGGCAACATTTTCAGAAACGAAGCCTTCGTTGGCCTGAGCAATAAATGGGCACACTTAAGCCTATTTGGCTCGTGGTCAAAGGGCAGCAGCTACAAGGACGGCGATGGCAACGAAATCCTGTCGCGCTTTATGCGGGGTAGTGCAGGTGCAGCCCTTGCCCTGGCACTTACACCAAACCAGGAGGCCAGGATCTCGGTAACCCGCAACCTGGCGCGTGATGTGGATTTCCCATCTCTGCCCATGGATCTCATCACCGACGACACCTGGCTGATTAACGCCAGCCATAGCCTCACTTTCGGCCCTGATAACACCAACCAATGGAACACGAGCCTGTATACTACTCTCGTGGAGCATTTTATGGATAACAGCCTTAAGGAGCTTAATCCACGGACAATGGATACCGAAACCGATGCCAGCACGATGAATGCCGGAGGTAGGTCCGAAATTCAGCTTAACCTTGCCCATGGACGGCTGATTGCAGGTACCGATATGAAATTGGAGGAAGCAGAAGGCAGCAGGATACGAACGATGCTTACTGGCCCAATGGCTGGAAAAGTTTTTATAGATAATGCCTGGCAACACGGTCAGATTATACGCAACGGACTCTATGCTGAGTTTACGGCAAGCAGGCCCAGACAGGTGTTGGTGATTTCGGCCCGGCTCGATTTTGACCAGTCGAGCCTGATTGATCCGTCAACGGAGTTTGAGACAGTTTATGACAATACTATGTCAGGGCAGTTAAACCCTTCCTTCAGCGCCGGATACACCCATATCTACGACCCACGCGTATCAGCTTCGGTCTGGTTGGGACGCAGCCAGCGCAGTGCAGGGCTTACCGAACGCTATATCAATTACTTTCCTGTTGGCATTGACCCTTATGAGCTGCTTGGGAATCCCGGATTGAAACCAGAAGTGAACAACCAGGCCGATTTTAGTCTGAAATATAGTAGCTCCGGGCTTTCCCTTGCGATGAATTTCTTTGCGGCTTACCTGCAGGATTATATTTCCTCGGCCATCGATACAAGTCTCAATCCGCGCTTGCCCTCTTCGCCCGGAGTCAGGCGTTATGTAAACCTGGAAAGTGCCTTGATGACGGGTTTCGAATTCAACCTGACCTATCAGATGAGTCCATTGCTGAGAACAAACCTCGATATGGCCTACACCAATGGAACTGACCTTTCCGGCAAAAACCCACTGCCCGAAATACCCCCGCTTGACCTGCGTTTAAAGCTGACTGCCAGTATTTTGAATGGTAAACTACAGCCTGAGCTATTGCTTAGACATGTGCTTACTCAGGACCGTATTGACAGAAACTTCGGTGAAACAGCCTCTCCTGCATTTTCCCTTCTCGACCTATCGGCAGCTTATCGTTTCAATGCAGCTGTCGGACTTCGGATAGGTGTTACTAACCTCCTCGATGAATGGTATTATGAACACCTCAGCAGAGCCATGAGAATGCCAGTCGGCACACCCCTGTATGCCCCCGGCAGGAGTTTCTTTGCCACATTGAACCTATATCTTGATTAGCAGGGCTGGAACAATGCAGCTTGAATGAATCGTCATAATCCATGAGTGTTATTCCTGTCCGGGCCTAGCCAACAAAAAGGTGATTGGTCTGGCCAGGATTAATTTTTCTTACAGATGTTTTTGAAAAAAATATGACTGATATTCAGTCTTTAACGATTGTTTTTGAATTTTTCTTCGGCATGGTTTTTGGATTATTTTGTGTAACCATAAATACCTAAAGCCATGATCAGTTACAAAACACCTCAGGCTGATCTTGAAATCAAGAAGGGCCTGTTTTTCGAAATCGGACTGGTAATCAGTTTACTGCTTGTTTACCTGGTCTTTGAGTTGAAAACTCCAAACCGTGCAAGAGACACAGCATTCAAGGGTGTTGAAAAGCAGGTGATTGAGGAGGTGATTATCAATACCCGCCAACCCGAGATCCCTTTACCCACTCAGCCTCCTGTTCAGCACATCACCGTGTTGACTCTGGTAGAAAATACGGAAGAGACTCCTGACCTTATTGTTGAAGCAGGTATTGATCAGAACACCATGCTTCCGGAGTATGCACCTGTCGAGAGAAATGCGCCTGAAGAACGAATTGTAGAACCAGATTTTTTTCTGGTGGTCGAAGAGCAACCTTCTTTCCCCGGAGGTGAAGCTGCCAGATTAAAGTTCTTTGCAAAGAATATTGTTTATCCACAACAGGCCAAGGAATTTAATATTACAGGAACTGTCTATGTTGGTTTTATTGTGGAACCCGATGGAAGTTTGTCCAACATAAAAGTGCTGCGTGGCATTGGCGGGGGATGTGACGAAGAAGCCACCAGGGTTGTTGAAAACATGCCATTGTGGAATCCCGGAAAGCAGCGCGGACGACCGGTTCGGGTTCAGTTTACAGTTGCTGTAAGGTTTACCCTGCTCTGATCGCGAAATTTTGCATCTTTGCAGCATGGTAAAGTTTGCAACGAACAGCTTGACTTTTTGGCTCACCTTTCTGGCTATATTGCTGGTTTTGATACGCTGTGCGAATCCGGTAATGCCAACCGGAGGATTGAAAGACGAAGTGCCGCCTGAAGCGGTGAGCTCGGTTCCGGCCAATTTTTCTGTTAATGTTCAGGGAAAATCGATCTCAATAACATTTAATGAGTTCGTGAAACTGGATAAAATTAATGAGCAGGTTCTCATATCACCACCTCCTGCTACAAATCCGGAATTCAGACTAAGGGGTAAGACTTTGACTGTGCGGTTTGAAGACGAATTAATGCCTTCGACCACTTACACCGTCTTTTTTGGGGAGGCTATTGTTGACCTTACAGAAAACAATCCCCTTTCGGGTTATACTTTTGTTTTTTCAACAGGTTCGGTGCTCGATTCTATGTCGCTGAAAGGACAAGTTTATAACGCTTTTGACCTGAAAGCTGCTGAAAACGCCTATGTTTTGCTTTACCTCCTGAACAATGACACCATTCCTGTGGATTCTCTGCCTTATCTGGTAAAGCCTTATTATGTAGCCAGAACAAATAAATTGGGTGCTTTCAGGTTTCAAAACCTGAAAGATGATGCTTTCAAGATGTTTGTTTTATCGGATTTGAACAGCAATTTCATTTACGATATGCCGGGCGAAATGATCGCCTTTTCAGATACCCTGGTAAGACCAATCTATGTCAAACCACCAATATTGGATAGTGTTTTAAAGCCTGATTCAATCAGTAAAGTTAAAACAGTTAATGCGATAGCAGATTCAGTATCTGCAATTATTGATACAATTCCGGAAACAGTCAAACTCCGGCTTGCCTTGTTCCAGGAAACTGATTCAACACAGAAATTACTCAGAGCCGAAATTGTGAAGCCCGGACTGCTTCGTTTTGCATTCAGGCAAAATGCACGCGACATTAGTATTGAATCATTGCAGCCTCTTCCCGATTCATTCGATCTTATGCCTTTTTTCAGTGCAAACAGCGATACGCTGCTTTGGTATTTCAGACAAAATGTGCTCGACTCAATCCACCTGAGTATTCAACAAGACACCTTGCTGAACGACACGCTTCATATTTCACTCAAGCCACGTCAGGCAGCTCAGGCTCGCCGCATCATTCCAAAAGAAAGTGATAAAAAAGGAGATTTTCTAAACTATACCACCAATACTACTGGTCGCCGCCTTGAAATAAATGAGGCATTGAAGTTTACATTTGATTATCCCGTAACCTTGTTACGCGATCGTGATTCGGCCAGAATAATCACCAATGCCGACACGACTTTCAGAACACTGCAGTTTGAAAAACACGATAGTATCGGGCTCGTTTACAAGCTGGCACATAATTTTGAAACCGAAAGCAGCTACAGCCTTCAGATACCAGATTCTTGCTTTCTGGGCCTGAATGGTTTATGGAACGATACCATCCGATTGTCGTTTAAAGTGCCGGCCCTGACTGATTATGGCAACCTGTTTCTTAAACTTGAATTTGAAAGTGAACCCCATATAATTCTTCAGTTACTTGGAAGTAAAGATGTTGTTGTCAGAGAGTATTATCTTTCAAAGGAACAAACAATTCAAATGGAAAACCTCCAGCCAGGTAAATATAGGCTGAAAGCCATCTACGATCGTAACAACAACAAACGATGGGACACAGGCAATTACCTGAAGGGTATTCAACCAGAAAAGGTTTTATTCTTTAAAAAAGAATTGGAAATCAGAGCCAACTGGGATTTTGAGGAAAGCTGGCTGCTGGAATAGACACAACCAAACAATCATTAAACCCACCACAATGTGCCCAAACTGTTATATGATTTGGGCTAATCAGCTTAAACTTCATATCATGATGCAGCATATCGTTGGCTTAGGTTTGGTCAGGAAATGACATAACTGAAATTGGCTTTTCAAACACATGCGACCCCGCTGGGGTCGGGATTGTATCATTGCCTTGAATCTATAAACATGCGACCCCTCCGGGGCCGGTTAATTGCTTGGAAAATTGGTAGTTAACCGGATATTGACCCCGGCGGGGTCGCATGTGCATAGAAAATTTCATTAACAAATATCTGGCATAATAGACATTTTGGAGGCTAAGATTCGCTGTAATTCATACTACATTTAGTTTTGCGTCATTTGAAAGGTTATGAATAAAAAAAGTGCTTTTATAGCAATAGTCCAATTGTGACAAAAAATGGTGTTCGCAATGGTAAACAACGATACAAATGCCATGCATGTGGTCGTCATTTTAAGGGAGGTGAAAGGCTAACCCCAGAGGGGTCACATATGTATTGCCTGCAACTTCATTAACAAATATCTTTACACATTTTACCTTCAAAAAGGTCGGGTTATGTTCAGGCAGATTCTCTTGAAAAACGGGTTAATGACCCCGGAGGGGTCAAATGTATATAAAAAGCGACAAGAGATATGTCTTCGACCCCGGCGGGGTCGTATGTGTATTTAAAATTTGTTTGTAACTCACGGTTCTGAAACCCAACTAAAGATTTTGAGGAACGCTGGAAGTATATCTCCTTGATTTTTGAACCTTTTTAGCAATCTTTGCAATGACCCAGACACTTGATAATGTCCGACAAAGTGGTGTTTTCCAATGAATAAAAAATCTTCTTCCCTTCGCGTTTCGATTTCAATATCCCGTGATTCTTCATGATATTGAGGTGGTGCGATGCCGCAGCCTGTTCAATGTCAAGATTCTGGTAAATCGTTGTGACACTCAGCATGGGTTTTTCAGTAAGCATTTCAATGATGGCAATACGCATAGGATGCGCTATGGCACGCATTCGGCCTGCCATTCTTTCTAATTTCTGCGCACTGAGTTCGCGGGATTCCATCATCTTTTTTTTTACAAAAATAAAGAATTGTGAATACTTTAACACTAAAAAATGCCTTTCTTTCGAAAATGGGCTTATATGAAATCGGTCTAAATTAACAAACATCTCATTTGAGCAAGTCGTCAACCAATTTTCGTGCCTACCTCCAGCTCTGTAAATGAGAATGTTTTGCCATCGAACAGACCCAGATCACTTAGTTTAAGCTGGGGGATTACCAGCAATGCCATGAAGGAAAGTGTCATATAGGGTGCATGCAGGTCTGAGCCCAGACTCTTTGCCAATGAATCGATGATTTCGTAGTCGCGTGCAATCTTATATCCATCGCTGTTCGACATCAAACCGGCGACAGGCAGGGGCAGCACATGATTTACTCCCGGCCCGGCAACGGATATACCGCCTTTTGACTCAACCAACAAATTTATAGCGCTGACGATGTCCTCATCTTCAACCCCTAATGCAATAACATTGTGGCTGTCGTGGGCAACTGTTGAAGCAATAGCGCCCTGTTTTAATCCAAAGTTTCGGATGAAGGCAACGGCTGGTTTAGCAGGGCGGTACCTATTGTAAACGACTAACTTAAGCATGTCGCGCGAGGTGTCTGAAACCAGAAATCCGTCGACAATCTTTGGACTCATCAATTGGGAGCCGGTAATCAGCTGGCCTTCCAAAGCCTCAATCACCCTGATCATGGAACCTGAAGCATGAATTTTAAGTTGTTCGGCTGTAATGGCTTCGGCCACAAAGGCGTTGGGAGCCGATGAATTGACCGTTTTGATAAATGAATTGCCGTTTTCAGCCACAAGCTGTCCGTTGATACAGGTTTTCAATATATTGAAATCCTTCAGGTTATCCACCACGATAAAATCGGCCGGATCGCCTAGCTGCAATAAACCAACTTCCAGACGATAATGCTTAACAGGATTAACAATGCAGCTTCTGAGCACTTTAAGGGGATCGTAACCCAAGCCGATGGCCTTTTTCACCAACAGATTGATATGACCTTTTACCAGGTCGTTGGGATGTTTATCGTCGCTGCAAAAAAGCACCATGTCAGCATGATTGTCAAGAAGTCCAATCAGGGCATCGAAATTTTTGGCAGCACTCCCTTCGCGTATCTGTATCTTCATGCCATATTGAATTTTGTCGAGTGCCTCTTCCATCGTAAAGCATTCATGATCGGTAGTGATTCCGGCTTTGATATAGGCTTCGGCATCCTTATCCCGGAGCCCGGGAGCATGACCATCAATGGGTTTGTTGTAATGTTTTGCCAGTCTGATTTTTTCCATTACTCCAGGGTCTTTGAACAATACACCCGGATAATTCATCACTTCAGATAAGTATTTTATCTCCGGCCTTTGAAGCAAAAGGTCAATCTCTTGAGGGCCAAGGGTGGCTCCGGCTGTTTCAAAACCTGTGGCGGGCACACAACTCGATGCCCCAAAATAAAACTTAAAGGGAACCTTATTCCCGTTATCAATCATATAATCTATTCCTGCCACCCCCAGTACGTTGGCAATTTCGTGCGGATCGGAAACTGTGGCCACGGTGCCATGCACTACGGCCAGGCGGGCAAACTCCGAAGGTACCAGCATCGAGCTTTCAATATGGACATGTGCATCAATCAAACCAGGCAAAATATATTGAATTGAGCTTGTAGACTCTCTTCGGATTTCGGTGATAAGTCCATTCTCAGTGACCACCGTGCCGGGGAAAATTTCCATGCCGATAAGGTCTACTATCTGGCCTTGTATTTCGTGTCGTTGTTGTGTATGCATCTTCAATTCGTTTGCGACAAAGATAATATGTTTACAAAGTACTGTGTAAGATTGTTAACATCAGAAGAATGGAGGCTACATTGCAAGCCATTTAAAGGCTGGAAAGTGGTTAAGCAGATAGGATTCCGTAGCTGCCATGTTTTTCGAAAACCCCAATAAATAGCCGCCCCCGCCCGAACCACAAAGTTTCATGGTGTAACCATCGGTGTCAAGACCTGCCTGCCAGATGGGTCGCATGTTGACAGGAATCATGGGGGTAAGATACCTGATCTGAAAATCAGAAATTGTTCTCAGGCTTTCATAAAATGTTACCTGATCCTCATTAAGTAAGGCGCTGATTGCCTTGTTAGTAGCTGGAATCAGTTCATTGTTAAGGCGTCGGAAGAAGGTGTAATGTTTAAGCCGATCCCTGAAGAAACTGACAAGAGGTTCCGTCATTCCGATACTCTCTGTGTCGGCCAGAAACATACTCATGCCCGCTTTACTAAGGTTAGGCAAATAATTCATAGGCTGTATATGTCCATCGGATTTAACGAGCATGGGCTTTTGAACATAAATACACAGTGGATCAAGGCCCGAGCTTTGGCCATGAAAGAAGGATTCCATGGCGGAAAAAATCTTTCTCAATTGCTGAATGTCGTCAACCTGATTGCTGGCATAACGGCTATAGGTCGCTGCTACCAGTGCGCCAGAGCTACCAACCCCATATCCTATCGGGATATCTGAATCAAATACAAGTCCGTGCTCCATATCATGCCTTAGTCGTTCAATATCAAGCACTGCTGCTATGTCATCATGATCCTTCAGGTATTCATAAAAAAGCCTCAGGAAAGGTATTGATGGGTGCTGTGAATCAGAATCATATGTTTTCCACATTCCGGCAAACCTGTCGAAAGGCATCATCAGTGCCATTGAACCGCAAATGACGGTATATTCGCCAAACAACATGATTTTGGCGGAGAATGACTGGTGTGGATACATGCTGGAAATGTTAAGCTGTGTTCCTTGGAATGGGCAAACTTTAGGTTGATTTGCGTTGAATCAACTTCATCTTTATCACCTTACGTTCAGGTTTAAAGTTCGATTGGTTATTTTCTTTCAAACGTTTCAGTAGCAACAGGCAGGCTTCGCGGCCTAGCTCGAAACCAAACTGATCAACGGTTGTGAGCTCAGGTTCACACAGGGCGGCTGATTTGCTGTTTTCGAAACCAACCACTTTGATGTCTTCGGGGATACGCAGATTGAGTTCTTTGGCTGCTTTTATGATGGCGATTGCTGACATATCGTTAACAGCAAAAAAACCATCAGGTCTGTTGGGTAGTTTCAGCACACTCAGGGCAATCCGCTTGCTTTCGTCATAGGTGTCGGAAGGAAAAACCAGGTTGGCATCAATAGGCATATTGTGTTTGAGCAAGGCATCATAATAACCTGACAATCTGTTCTTACCAATTAATAAATGTTGGGGGGCCGAAAAATGCGCGATGCGTTTACAACCCTTTTCTATCAGGTGATTAACGGCCATAAATGCACCGTGATAATCATCAGCCACCACCTGATCGGCGGGAAGACCGTCGACAACACGGTCGAAAAACACCACTGGAATTTCGTTTTCAACAAGTTTCATAAAATGCGAATAATCCTGTGTTTCTTTCGAAAACGAAACCAACACCCCATCAACCCGGTTTGTCAGCACAGCATGCGTATTATTTACCTCGCGGCGATAGGTTTCGTTGGATTGAAAAACCATCACACTGTAATCGTTTTTGTAGGCAATTTCTTCGATGCCGTTGATGATGGCCGAAAAGAAATAATGTTCAATTTCAGGGATGATTAACCCGATTGTCCGTGTTGAGTTACTTCTCAGGTTGAGTGCAATTCTGTTTGGTCTGTAGCCCAGCAGCGCAGCCAGTTCTTTAACGGCAGTGCGGGTTTTTGGGCTGATATCGGGATGGTCTTTTAGCGCCCTTGATACTGTTGAAGTGGATAAACCGAGCTTGATAGCGATATCCTTAATTGTTATCTGGCGTTTCATGGTGTTTAAAATCTGTTGGAAATAGGGGTAAAGATACGTAAACAAGGCAATATAAAGGATTGTTCAGGAAAAAAATATTATAACATTGGTAGCTCTTGAACAAATTTCAACCGATTGCGGTTATTTTTATTGCAAAATCATGTGTTAATAAATTAACTGTGTAATGTTTTCTTAATTTTGTTATAACCATTTTTTCATTTTAAAGTTTAAAGCAACCTAAGCACACAAATTATCGTCTTATAAAAATCACTAGTCTAAATCGCAAAATGAATGAAGTATGAGTAAATTAATTTTACAATTCATGTCCGTCGTCTTTCTGACGATTGTAGTTTCGGTGGTGTATGGCCAAACCGGTACGGTTACCGGGGTGGTTACCGACAAGTCCACGGGTGAGTCAATGCCAGGTGCCAATGTGCTGATCAAGGGCACTCTGATTGGTCAGTCGGCCGATTTCGATGGCAAGTTTACCATAGTGGATGTGCCTGCAGGAATAGTTGAAATTGAAGCCAGTTTTGTTGGTTTCATTCCTGTTTCAAGATCCATCGTGATTGAAGCCGGAAAAACTTTAACCGT
>DITE01000060.1 GCA_002422725.1 Bacteroidales bacterium UBA6192 | reverse complement strand
TAATTGAGACATCTTATTTCCTTTGGCCAAAGGAGGAGTAAAGGCCAAACATTGACACAGGTTTGCCATTGGTCCAGTCCCACATTCCACTATAAAAAATAGTCAGGGGATGAACTTTAATAAAGCTGAATTCTACCCTTGGGCCGGCTGCATACATCTGATAAAACCGGATCATTTCGGCTCCAAGCTTCAGTTTTTTGATCTGATAAAAGGCCATGATGTCCCACCTATGCCTTTCGCCGCCATATTCAAATGCTGCAAAACCGGATAATCTCTTGACAGAAAAACTGACAATCGGAGAAACCCGCCACAACTGATCCTCATTTGATTGGATGCCCATCAGAAAACTGAAAGAAAGTCCCTTCAAAGGAGTGTAGGTAGGACCTGCCAATCCTTCACCCCAGCTGCTGCCCTGTGTTCCGTTGATATAAAAATAGGACGAAATGCCCCAGGTTTCACTAAATGGTTGCCCCATATAGGCCGTGAATACTGGCATAAACTTGCCATCGTAAACGATATTGTACTGATTCAACTTGAAAATGGCCTGACTCTTCACCGAAAAAGTCAGGAGAGGAAACAGGAGTATGATCAGGACTGTTCTAATTGTTGTCATACCGATTATTTCAGGATTGTTTTTCAGGTATGGTAATAATGAATTCGGCTGACTCACCCACCTGAGATTTTACCTCCAGTTTTCCCTTATGGATTTTGTTAATGATATCAAAGCTCATCGAAAGACCCAATCCGGTTCCTTTTCCCGTTGGTTTCGTTGTGAAAAACGGGTTAAAGATTTTTTCCATGACATGATCGGGTATCCCAGTCCCATTGTCTTTTATGCGGATTTCAATCTTGTCCTGTATCTTTTTTGTACTGACAACTACTTCCGGTTTATAGTCATTCGGGTTCTTCTTTGCCTTTTCGTCAACGGCATAAAATGAATTGTTTAAGATGTTGAGTAATACACGGCTGATTTCCTGAGGCAAAACACTGGCCTTACCTACTGCCGGATCAAGTTCGGAGCGGAGGGCGGTATTAAAGCTTTTGTCTTTTGCCCTCATACCATGATAGGCCAGATTGAGGTACTCGGCCACCATGTTGTTGATATCAATCTCCTCAAACTCGCCCGTTTTTCCTCTTGAATGCTGAAGCATCCCTTTAACAATACTCTCTATACGCTTGCCGTGATCGTTGATCTTCAACACATTGTCCTTTATCAAACCAATCACCTCCTCCACATCCTCGTACTTGTTCGCAGGGATAATGTCTTTTACCTCATTGATGGTTTCGTGCAATTCATTGGCAAGGCTAACGGAAAGTCTGGCGAAATTATTAACAAAATTCAGCGGATTCTGGATTTCATGAGCGATGCCTGCAGTTAGCTGACCGAGCGACGCCAATTTCTCGGACTGAATTAGTTGTTCTTGCGTATCTTTCAAATTATGAAGGGTTTGCTCAAGGTCCTCCATAATTCTTGTCCGGATAATGGCCGAAATAATATGTTCTTTTGAATTCTTTATCAAGCTGATATCTCTGGCTTCAAAAGCCTGACTCCTGCTAAAGTTTCCAAAAATTAAAAATGCCTCGATCTTGTTTTCTATCCTGATTACAAGGACGATCATTGATTTTGGTTTAGCAAGTTTCCTGAGCGCTTCCATCTCATCAAAGGATGAAAATTCTGATTTGATAAAAATATCTTCAAACACCTCTTCGGTATTCTTCAGATATCTGTTTTCGGCTTCATCCAAGGTTAAAGTATGACCTTCAAACTCCGACAAAGAATAACCCACACAGGCTTTAAACCGGTAAGCATCAATATTTTTATCAAATACCAGTGCCAGTGATTTTTCGGCAGAACGGATGATTTTCATTTTCTCGAGGAGCGACTGAAGCAGGTTTTCGAAATTGATTTCTGCATTAATGGATTTAATGGCTGAATTTATTTTTTCCAACTCGTCATTTTTGTTGGCCAGTTCCTGCGATTGATTTTCAATCTCTTCCTTTTGCAGAACCACCTCAGCAGTCCGTCGGGCAATGGTTTCTTCGAGAACCCGCTTTTCTTTCATTAAACTGCGGTTGCGCAACACAACAATAAGATAAATAATCGCGGCAGTGATCACGACATAAAGAATGAGCGACCAGTAGGTACGATACCAGGGAGAAAGCACCTGAAAGCTTACGATTGCCTCGCTGGCAAGCTCACCATAAATATTCATTGCTCTTACCCGAAAAATATATTTTCCTCCCGGGATATTGGTGTATTCCTTGCTTGACTGGGTTGACCAGTCGTTCCAGGATTCTTCAAATCCTTCGAGAAAGTATTGATACTTAATTTCACCTTTTGCGGCATAGAATGGTGCGCTAAAGTCAAAACGCAGCGAATTTTCACTGTGCCTGAACACAAACTTATTTCTGCTTAGGTCGCCGTTCCCCNNGTATTCTTGTTCAATATGGTTGAATTATACCGGATCAGTCCATCAGGCCCACCGAACCAGATGATGCCATTCTCCTCGGGATAGATACTCCATATCACATTGTCGGAAACCGGCAGAAAAGGTTCATCTGTAGGTTGATAGCCCTCATTGTTCTTCACAAGCATCCTGATGTGGGTTTCATCACCATTGGTGACCCAGATATTGCCTTTTGAGTCGGGCATGATCAATGCGAACCACTCTTTCGGACCATAATTGGATTGGTTTATCAAACGAATAGAATCAAAAGACTGACTTGTTTCATTAAAAACAAAAACACCATTTCTGCCAGAGACACTCATTCCGTTATCTAATGGGTTGATTGATACACCGGCTTCTTCTGTCAACCCGTGTTGCTGGTCGAAAAAAGTAACCTCTTCATCGCCGGGAGTGTGCCGAAAAACACCGTTTGTCAAAGTTGTTCCCCAAACATTTCCCTGCGCATCCTGTTTGAGGTCATTTATTTTAACATCAACACCATCAAGTTTGTGGTAAATCCATTTTGCACCATCTTTTCTCAGATTATAATACCCCCGTGTTTCGCCCACAAAAAGACTTGTAGGATCTTTCTTCGAATTGACCAGCGACATGGCAAAAACATCGTTGATCTGCGATGCCTTTTTATTCCTTACCGTAAAAATTCCCTGAGAAGTTGCCGCAAATAAATCTCCCTGAAACGGAACAATGCTCCAACAGGCAGAAATAATCTCTTTAACCGGAACAAATCCCAGCATAGTTTCATCATAATAAAACAATCCCTGGTAGGTTGCCACGTACAAAGTGTTTTCATGACGGGCGATATGATTAACTGCCCCTTCAAGCCCTGATTTTTCATTGAAATAGGTAAAGGACGAAGGAACTTCGATCATTGAGATTCCGTTGTTCAGGGCTGCCCACAGCGTGTTTTCATTGCTTTGGTATAGGTATCGTACAAAACTGTTCTGCAGCGAAGCTTGCTTGTCAATAATCTGCTGAATAATACCCTCAGCATTCATGATCATGATACCCGAGCGTGAAGTGCCAAAAGCAAAAGTGCCATCCGACAATCTGATGCCTGATGTGACCGGATTTTTCATCAGAAGAACATTGGCTTCAGCGTCAAACCTTTTTACTGTCAAATCGCTTAGCAAAAACAATCCTTGCGTGCTTGTAGCGATCAGCACCTGATCGTTGTTGAAGGCTAACATCGAAGTGATTACTGTTGCGTCAGAAAAAAGCCGACCCTCTGCAACTTCCCCCATACGCCCTGCTTCAAATGCCACCAAGCCTGTTTCTTTCAATTGAAGATAAACCGTGTCGCGCACCAGAAAAGCACCTAAAATTTCGTTTGGAGCAGTCCACACCGTAATTTCTCCCTCACTCAAAGTGAAAATATGTTGGTTTGAAACGAAGACAATTTTTTGGCTCAGCGTAAATATCTGAAGAATATCACTGAAAGCCGGAAAATTGGCCTGAATACCGGCGATAAGGCTGATAAAGCGCAACTCACCTTTAACGTCTGTTTCAAGAAACCCTATTTCGCCACGGGCACCAACAAAAACTTTTCCTTCGTTATCGATAGCCAGGGCCGAAACCTTAGTCCCTTTTTCCGTTGGGATGAGTCTCCATGATTCTCCATCAAACTGCATGACTCCTGCAA
>DITE01000017.1 GCA_002422725.1 Bacteroidales bacterium UBA6192 | reverse complement strand
ATTTAAAAGGCGGACAAGTCAGGAAGAATAGCTTTTTGTAAGGCAATGTCAGACATGTTCATGATGAATTGAATTGAACTGCCAAAATTACAAAGAAAAGAGAAGACTTGAATGAAGTGATGAGCAATTGGAAGGTTTACCTAAAGATTTTCACGCTGGTTTTTCAAAATCTGGAATAAAAATTCGCGTGCCCTGAACAGTTGTGCTTTCACCGTGCCTATTGGCAATCTGAGTTGTATGCTGATTTCCTCGTAACTCATCTCGTCAAAGTAGCGCATCTGTATCAGTTTTCTGTAGTGTGGCTTGAGTTTGCCGACAACTTCGTGCATCATCTTGATCTTTTGCTCTTTGATGATGGTTTCTTCCGGGTCGGGCTTGGCATCGATAAGCTGGTTTGCCGCGTAATTGGTTTCTGACTGGTTCATGCCGCTTTCAGCTGAGATTTGAATGCGGCTGTTACGGCGAATAAAATCAATGCAATTATTTGATGCTATTTTAAATAACCAGGTGCTAAAGGTGTAATCCGGGGTGTATTGCCCAAGTTTCTTAAAGGCTTTTCCAAATGCCTCTATAGTAAGGTCGTCAGCATCAGCCGGGTTATTTGTCATTTTAAGCATCATGAAATACAGCGAATCACGATAATGATTCAACAATTCGGCATAAGCTTTCTGGTCACCTTCGTTCAGGGCGCGTTGAACCAATGCGTAGTCACGCCGGCCTTTCTCGGTGAGATGATCGCTTATTTCCATTTGTATGGTTTAGCTATCAGATTTGTTAAGACCAATGCCGGATTAAAGAGCATGAAAAATAAATCGCCTACAGGAGTGAATAGCCATAATTTGTTCTCGCCCAATTGGGCTGCACAGGCTTTTGTCACAATCATCTGTGTGATGAGCCTGACCATGTATAGCGAAACGGCAAGCCACCATGGCAAAGCGGTAAACAGCATAACAATTATTCCGGCGTAAAAAATCCACTGGGAAATGATTATGGAGCCGAGCGCAAATTTCGTCATGAAGTGATAATATGGAGAAGTGGACAGATGTCTTCTCTTTTGTGTTATCCACGATGAAAAACTTTGCTTTGGCATGGAATACATTCTGGATTCCTTATTGATAACGATGTTTGTGTTTTTTTTGCTGGCAACCTGACTGATAAAAAGATCATCGTCGCCCGAAGGAATATTGTAATGAGCTGTAAAGCCTTTATTTCTTAAAAACAACGACTTATGATACGACAGGTTTCGTCCGACTCCCATGTAAGGTCTGCCAATCAAAGCAAACGAAAGGTATTGCATGGCAATATGCAAGGTGTCGAACCTTATCAGCAGATTTAATAAGCCATTTTTCTTCTTGTAAGGTCCATAACCCAACACGACTTCTGTGCTGTTTTTCTGAAAACCCTGAACCATTTCTGTTATCCACCTTTTACCCGAAGGCGAACAGTCTGCATCGGTTAGTAATATTATTTCATTTTTGGCCGATTTGATACCCATACTTAAGGGAAACTTCTTGCTCCTGAAAAAGTTCAGGCTTTGCCTGAGATGAACAATTTTCAATGCTGGATTCAGTCGGCTCAACTCGGTCAGTAGCTCCTCGGTTTCATCATCGGAACAATCGTTCACAACCACCACTTCAAAATCATCATAATCCTGCGACAGAATATCAGGAAGGAACTTTTCGAGATTGTGTCGTTCATTATGTGCGCAAATAACGACCGAGACGGGTGGTAACAAGGCAGACGCGGAAGGAATTTCAGGTGCTTTGTACCATGCAAGTCGCGAAAAAAGCCCCCAGTAAATGCCCATCTGAAGCAACAGCCCCAATGTTGACAAGGAGAGAGCGATGATAATTAGATAGTTAAGCTCGATTTCAAACACTGTGATTGTTGTATTGATCTCACAAAATTATCCAAACTTATCTATTTGGATTATCTTTGGCAAAAAATTGTGCGGATGGAGTTCAGTATTGAAGGCTTGGATACAAAAAGCAAGGCAAGAGCCGGCTTTATCCAGACTGCACACGGAGATATTCAAACACCTGTTTTTATGCCTGTTGGAACCGCTGCCACGGTCAAAGCTATTCATCAGCGCGATTTAGATCAGGATATAAAAGCAAAAATAATTCTCGGAAATACTTACCACCTCTACCTCCGGCCAGGGATTGAAATTTTGGAAGAGGCCGGCGGCTTGCATAAGTTTAACGGCTGGAACAAACCCTTGCTCACCGATAGTGGGGGGTATCAGGTTTACTCCCTGAGTGCCCGGCGTAAACTTAATGAAGAAGGAGTTGCCTTTCAGTCACATATTGATGGCTCAAGGCATATGTTTACACCCGAAAGGGTGATGGACATTCAACGAAGTATTGGTGCTGATATTATCATGGCCTTTGATGAATGTACGCCCTATCCTTGCGACTACGATTATGCCAGTCAGTCAGCTGACATCACACACCGGTGGTTACAGCGCTGTTTCGACCGTTTTGCACAGACCGACCCGTTATATGGTTACGAGCAGACACTTTTCCCGATAGTTCAGGGGAGCACCTACAGGGACTTAAGGATCAGATCGGCTGAAACCATTGCTGAGTTTGGCGCTGCTGGTAATGCAATTGGCGGTCTGTCGGTCGGCGAGCCACACGAAATGATGTATGAAATGACATCCCTGGTATGCAGCATCCTTCCTCATGATAAACCCAGGTATCTAATGGGTGTAGGAACTCCGGCCAACATCATCGAAAGCATTGCGCTAGGGGTTGATATGTTCGATTGCGTGATGCCCACGCGTAATGGTCGCAATGGCATGCTGTTTACAAGCAATGGTATTATCAACATCAAAAACGAAAAATGGAAAAATGATTTCAGTCCTGTAGATGAAAATGGCGTTTCTTTCGTTGATATACAGTATAGCAAGGCTTATCTGCGACATTTGTTTGCCGCGCGCGAAATGCTTGGAAGCATGATTGCCAGTGAACATAATCTGGCATTCTATTTATGGCTTGTGCGTGAGGCCAGAAAACAAATTTTGGATGGAACATTCAGTGAGTGGAAAAGCAGCATCATACCCAAACTTACTAAGCGGCTCTGACCATGAAAATTATTGATTGGTATATTTTTAAAAAATTCCTGGGCACCTTTGTCTATGCCATTTCACTGCTGATTCTCATTGTAATCATTTTTGATATATCCGAAAACATTGAGGACTTCCTGAAGAACAGGGCTCCTGTTAAAGAGATTATTATCGATTACTATCTGTATTTCATTCCGTATTTCATCAACCTGTTTATTTTTCTTTTTACCTTTATTTCGGTCATCTTTTTTACATCCAAGATGGCCGGAAATACCGAGATCATTGCCATTTTAAGTAGTGGGGTTTCGTTTAACCGTATGTTGCGTCCCTATTTGTTTGCTTCTGTCTTACTGGGGGTTACATCTTTTTACCTTGGTAATTTTTTGATTCCCCGAACCAACGAAATCAGGAGGGAGTTTAAGAATAAATATATCGAGAATCTTTCGAAAGATAAAGAACGCAACATCCATGTGCAGATTGAAAAAGGGGTTTTCGTTTACGTCGAAAACTACAACAATAAGCTTAGTACCGGCTACAAATTCACCATGGAGAAGTATGATGGTCAACAATTGACCTACAAACTTGCTGCCGAGCGAATTGAATTGGATACGACCCGGAAAAACGGATGGATGATTTTTAACTACGTTGAACGTAAGATTGATAGCCTTGATGAAACCCTTGTAAAAGGAAAACGGATTGACACAGTACTTAACCTGCAGCCAACAGATTTATACAAGATCAAGGAGGACTATGAAGTGATGAATTTCTGGGAGCTGAGAAGACACATCGATAAAGAATTGCTCAAAGGCAGCAAAGGAGTAACCACCTATCAGGTTGAGAAACACAAACGGGTGGCATCACCTGTTGCCATCATCATTCTTACATTTATTGGTGTGGCTGTTTCGAGCCGAAAGGTAAGGGGAGGGATAGGAATGCATCTGGGTGTTGGTATCGGGCTTACTTTTTCATACATCATTTTCATGCAATTCTCAACTGTTTTTGCCACTTTCGGCAATCTCCCCCCGTTTCTTGCCGCCTGGATACCGAATATGGTGTTTGCTGTTCTGGGTATCTATTTAATTACTAAGGCACCGAAGTAGGTAGAAAAAGGAAATTGAGATAAAATTTGCCTGAATTGGTTTTTTATCCATAAAGTGCCCGGCTTTATGTAAATTTGTAGTCACAATTTATTTTCAATCTCCTCTATATCTTATGGCAATTTTAAGTTCGGTGGTCAGTTGGCTGATGAAAAAAAGGATGCATCAGATCGAACTGTTTATTAAGTATCCGCATGATGTTCAGGCCGAATGGTTCAGGCGTTTAATCAATCATGGCAAATCAACAGAGTGGGGGAGGAAATACGACTACAGGAGTATTAAAACCTATCAGCAGTATACCCAAAATGTTCCGATAAGCAAGTACGAAGATATTAAACCATACATCGACCGTTTACGTAATGGTGAGCAAAATATACTCTGGCCTGAAGAAATCAGGTGGTTTGCCAAATCATCAGGCACCACATCAAGCAAAAGCAAGTTCATTCCGGTAAGCAATTCCTCACTCGAAGAATGTCACTTCAAGGGTGGAAAGGATATGTTGTCGCTCTATGTTAATAACTTTCCTGATACTGAAGTGTTTGATGGTAAGGGATTGGTTATGGGTGGGAGCCATAATATCACCGAGGTAAATAATGAGTCTTATTATGACGGCGATTTGTCAGCCATTCTCATCCAGAACCTGCCATTCTGGGCGCAATTTATGAAAACACCAAACCTGTCTACGGCCCTGATGGACGAGTGGGAAAGCAAAATCGAAAAGATGGCAGCTGAAACCATGACCCACGATGTTACAAGCATTTCGGGGGTTCCCTCCTGGACACTGGTGCTATTAAAACGCATTCTTGAGCTTACCCAAAAACAGTATATTACAGATGTATGGCCAAATCTTGAAGTGTTTTTTCACGGAGGTGTCAATTTCGATCCTTACCGCCAGCAATTTCTTTCGCTGATCCGTGATGGAAGTATCAACTATATGGAAACATACAATGCTTCCGAGGGATTTTTTGGTATTCAGGATCAGGCTAAGGTGTATGAACTCCTACTGATGCTCGATTATGGGGTGTTTTATGAGTTTGTCCCTGTTGATCAGCTTGATAGCGATAACCCCCAATCCTATCAGCTGGGCGAAGTAGAGAAAGACCGGAATTATGCCCTGGTCATTTCGACCAATGCCGGTTTGTGGAGATATATGATTGGCGATACGATCAGGTTTACATCCTTGAATCCCTATCGGATAAAGATAACAGGACGGACAAAGAATTTTATCAATGCAGTAGGCGAGGAGCTGATTGTGGATAATGCCGAAAATGCCCTCACTGTAGCTTGTGGCAAATGCAAAGTCACCATTAATGAATACACCGCTTCTCCATTATATTTCGATGGCAATGAAAAAGCTTCGCATGAGTGGCTGATCGAGTTTAACGAGAATCCCTCTGATCTCGATTATTTTAGCGAAACCCTCGATAATGCCCTGAAATCACTTAATTCTGATTATGAGGCTAAGCGATACCACAATATGGTGCTCAAAGAACCTGTGGTCAGAGTGATGAAGAAAGGAACTTTTTATACCTGGCTGAAACAGAACAATAAGCTCGGCGGCCAGCACAAGGTGCCACGACTGTCGAATAACCGTGATATCTCAGAAGAAATTCTTCGTATTAATCAAACAGTTTGATTCTCCAAATTCTTACTACTTTTATGCCTCCAAAAACCAACCACATGCATATCGCCATAGCCGGAAATATCGGATCAGGGAAAACAACCCTGACTCGTCTGTTATCCAAACAGTTCAACTGGACGCCTCATTTCGAAGATGTTGAAAACAACCCCTACCTTCATAGTTTTTATGAGGATATGCAACGATGGTCGTTCAACCTTCAGGTTTATTTTCTCAATAGCAGATTCCGTCAGGTGATTGAAATCAGAAATAGCGGAAAATCGATTGTTCAGGACAGAACGATTTATGAGGATGCCTATATTTTTGCGCCAAACCTGCATTCCATGAACCTGATGTCGACACGCGATTTTGAGAATTACAGCACCTTGTTCGAGCTCATGAGTCAGTTTCTGCAACCACCCGACCTGCTTATTTATCTCAGAGCTTCGGTGCCAACACTTGTGAATCAGATTCAGAAAAGAGGACGGGAATATGAGGCATCGATCCGACTCGATTATCTTTCGCATTTGAACGAACGTTATGAAGCCTGGATAAGTAAGTATACCATTGGTAAACTGCTGGTTTTTGAGGTGGATGATATTGACCTGGAGAAACCGGCTGATCTGAGCAGGGTGATCGAAAAAGTAAATGCCGAATTGCATGGTCTTTTTTAAACCATCAATTTGATTGAATTGCCTGTAATGAAAACAGTTGGAATTATACCTGCCCGGTATGCATCAACCCGGTTTCCGGGAAAACCATTGGTGTTGATCAATGATAAACCAATGATTCAACATGTGTATGAACAGGCTTGTAAATCACGTTTATTAAGTAAAGTTGTGGTGGCCACCGATCATGAAGCAATATTTGCTGCCGTAAGGTCTTTTGGTGGTGAGGTTGTTTTAACAAGTCCGCATCACCAGAGTGGAACCGACAGGTGCTTTGAAGCTTTTCAAAAACTATCAGGCGATTATGGCTCTGTAATCAATATTCAGGGTGATGAGCCGTTTATCGATCCCGAACAAATTGATAGCCTTGCCTCCTTGTTGCAGTCAGCTAAAGCAAATATTGCCACACTTGCCCGAAGAATTGATAATCTGGATGATTTGCTGAACCCGAACATCGTTAAAGTGGTTATGGATTCTCATTCTAAAGCATTGTACTTCAGTCGTTATCCCATTCCGTTTCAAAGAAACACCGATAAAGATCACTGGCTCGCTCAAACCGCTTATTACAAGCATCTTGGCATTTACGGCTATGATGTGGCAACCCTGGCCATAATAAGCCGTTACGGGCAAACAATGCTCGAAACAGCCGAGTCGCTCGAACAATTGCGCTGGCTCGAAAACGGACATGCCATTCATGTTGCTCTGACAGAAAAAGAAGGCCATTCAATCGATACACCTGACGATTTGAAAAAACTTATGAACAAAAGTTGACTTATTGATTCATGCTTTCGTAATTTAGCAGGTTCAAAAGCCAATGAATGGCTCATATTGAAATAATCTTATGAAAATTGCCCGCTATATAGCTGATCTGTTGTATGATTACGAATGCGTAGTTATTCCTGGGCTAGGTGGGTTTATTGCACGAAATCATAATGCCAGCATTCATCCTGTTAAAAATCAGTTCAGGCCACCGTTTAAAGAAGTCGTTTTCAACCCTCACCTGCGTACCAATGATGGATTGCTTCTCAATCACATTGCCATTACAGAGAAGTTAACCTATCAGGACGCCAAAGGTCGGCTCGATCGATTTGTGTTGAAATGTCTGCAGGAAATGGAAAAAGGCAGACGTATCGCATTCCGCCGAATTGGCAGCATCTATTTGAATCAGGAGCATGTTGTGCAATTTGAAGCTGATGAAAGTCAGAACTACCTTGCTTCATCCTTTGGGCTGAGTAGTTTCGTTGCCCACCCTGTTGTTCGGGGCACATTTCAGGAGAAAAAATCAAAAACTATTGCGGAAACCCCTGCCCCTGCGGTTAGGGAATCAGCTGCTCGACCCATCAGCCAGAGGCATAAAGTAACTTCAACTGTCAGCCAGAGCAGGACAGCACCTCAGGTGCAACACAGGCAAATTGCTGCCAAACGAAGTAGTCCGTATAAAAAGCAGTTTACGTTTTTGTTTGTTTTGCTTTTTTCCCTCTTCATCGGATGGGGCGTGATGAATAAACATACTGTTCAGTATTACTATTCCTCCTATGCAAGCCTGGTTCCTTTTTTCTATGCCAGCCCCAATGAGTATATTGTCAACAATATGGATAAATTGCCCATTGACAAGTATCTGCCCCTGAAATCAAAAGAAGAAGCGCCTGCGAGGGATGAAAGGGTGTTGCTGCAGCCAGCTAACAACAATCTCCTCCAGTCAAAAGCACTCCCAATCGAAAATCTTTATGTTGACGATGACGAATTGATCGGGGAACAGGACTCAGCGTTGGTAAATGATACCTACCTGAACCCGGCATCAGACAACAAAGAGATTATAGTTGGTTCTACTGAACCCCTTGTCACTGAAAATAAGGTAGAAAACATTGTGCCGGAAGCCAGTCCGGTGAAAAAAGAACCAAAACAAATTAAAACAAGTGTATCTTCAACTGATGTCGCTGCTGTGGATGCTGATGCGAAGTATTTCATCATAGCAGGTGCGTTCCGTGAAAAGGAAAATGCCGAAAAGCTCATTCGTCAGCTCTCCGGCAAAGGATATTCACCTTCGTATGCCGGACAAACCAAAACTGGACTCTGGAGAGTTAGCTATGTTGCATTTCGCAGCAAAAATGATGCGCTGAAACGACTCCAGACTATTAAAAGTGAAGAAGATAGCAATGCGTGGCTCTTTAGTTTATAATTTTTTATGCAGGAGTAAGATTTGTGGGACGTAAAAAGAAATTGCAGCATTTTGCTGAGAACCTTACTTTTGACAACCTTTTTCAGCTTCGTTTTGATCAGCTTACCACTAACGGATTTAGTCTTAAAGGAAAGTGGAATAGTTTTTTTAAAAACAACAATCCGATCATTCTGGAATTGGGTTGCGGAAAAGGGGAATACACCATTGGCCTGGCAAAAGCCAATCCATCCAACAACTATATCGGGATTGATATCAAAGGGGCACGCTTATGGCGCGGCCTGAAAAATGCACGCGAGGAAAATCTTGGCAATGTTGCTTTTATACGGTCGCGGGTTGAACTGATCGAGTATTTTTTCGAAAAAGATGAGGTCTCCGAAATCTGGATTACTTTTCCTGACCCACAGTTAGTGTCGTCGCGCGAAAGGAAAAGATTAACCAACCAAATGTTTCTGACAAGGTATAAAAGCTTCCTGAAAAAGGATGGTGTGATTCATCTGAAAACGGACAGTCAATCTTTTTTTGAATATACAATTGATATCATTCAAGCCAACAAACATGTGCTTCACCAGCAAATAAGCAACCTCTATGATTATCCGGGCGAAGAAGTTGTGAAAAGCATTAAAACCTTTTATGAGCTGAAATGGCTTAAAGAGGGTATCCCCATCAAGTATTTACGCTTTAGCCTGCATGATGAGCGATCAGCATAATTTTTTCGAAAAAGTGTATGAGGTTGTCAAACAAATTCCATTTGGAAGGGTAACCTCTTATGGGGCTATTGCTGAATGTATTGGGAGCAAGGGTTCATCAAGGATGGTTGGCTGGGCAATGAATGCATCCCATTCGAGCCAATTACAGATTCCGGCTCATAGGGTCGTAAACCGGCAGGGTGTCCTCACCGGAAGACTCCATTTTGGCCACCCGGAATTGATGCGGCAATTGCTTGAACACGAAGGGATAACAATTGTAGATAATAAGATTGTAAATTTTAAAGATTGTTTCTGGAATCCGGCACTGGAACTTGAT
>DITE01000074.1 GCA_002422725.1 Bacteroidales bacterium UBA6192 | reverse complement strand
TCACGCTTACTTCAAGTCCGGGTGAAAGTTACCTGTGGTCAACCGGTGCGATAACGCAAAGTATTTTAGTCAGCTTATCCGGTAACTACTCCGTTACCATGACTGACATCAATGGTTGTTCGGCTACTTCAGCCATAACGGCTGTGACGGTGTATCCCTTGCCGATCGTAAACATTACCGCTGACGGCCCGCTTGCATTCTGCGACGGTGAATCTGTCACACTTACTTCGAGTCCTGGTGAAACCTATTTATGGTCGAACGGACAAACTACGCAAAGCATTCTGGTAACTATGGCCGGAAGTTACTCCGTAACAATGACCGATATAAATGGTTGCTCAGGCACCTCACCGATCACAATCGTAATAGTTTATCCATTACCAATTGCCATAATCACCCCAACCGGTCCGACTGAATTCTGCGAAGGCGGATCAGTTACCCTCGTTTCGAGTCCTGCTATACTTTACGCCTGGTCGAATGGCGGTACTACACAGGCAATATCTGTCCAAACTTCAGGTGACTACACGGTCACTGTTACCGACCTTAACGGCTGTTCTGCAACGTCTGAACCGATAACCATAACTGTTTATCCTTCACCCATTGCTACAATCACTCCAAATGGCCCGACAGATTTCTGCGAAGGTGAATCGGTGATGCTCACATCAAGTCCAGGGGTTAGCTATTTATGGTCAACCGGACAAACTACCCAGAGTATTATGGTCAACACTTCAGGGGCTTATACAGTAACTGTTACAAATTCATTTGGATGTTCGAATACATCGCAGCCAACTGTTGTGACTGTTCACCCCCTGCCGATAGTTGTTGTCACCCCAAATGGCCCCACATCCTTCTGTCAGGGTGAATCTGTTGTACTTACCTCAAGTATGGCTACAACCTATTTATGGTCGAATGGTCAGATAACCCAAAGCATAACCGTGACAACATCGGGTAACTATTTCGTTACTGTAACCGACGAGTTTGGATGTTCGGCCACTTCGGATCCTATCACGGTGACTGTTTACCCGCTACCTTTGGTCGAAATCATTGCCAATGGCCCGTTAACATTCTGTGAAGGCGGATCAGTTACACTGACTTCCAGCCCCGCTTTAATCTATTTATGGTCGAACGGGCAAACTACACAAAGCATTATTGTTGAAAATTCAGGAGATTATTTCGTTACCATAACTGACATTCATGGTTGTTCGGCTACTTCAGACATAACAGTGGTAACGGTGCTTCCGGCTCCCGATGCAATCATCACACCCAATGGCCCATTAGCATTTTGTGAGGGTGGTTCGGTGCTGTTAACTGCCAGTGAGGGAACCAGCTATCTTTGGTCAACAGGCGAGACAACTCAGAGCATATTGGTCACCACTTCAGGCGATTATTTCGTTACTGTAAGCAATGGTTTCGATTGTTCAGCCACTTCGCTGATCACTACGGTTACCGTGTATCCGTTGCCCGATGCAATCATTACAGCCAATGGCCCGCTCACTTTCTGTGAAGGCTCTTCGGTAACACTTACTTCGAGTCCCGCTGTAACCTATTTATGGTCTAACGGACAAACCACACAAAGCATCCTTGTTGAAACTTCAGGCGATTATTTTGTTACCGTAACTGACATGAACGGTTGTTCGGCTACATCAGCCATCACAACGGTCAACGTGTTACCGGTTCCTGATGCCATCATTACGCCAAACGGTCCATTGACTTTCTGTCAGGGTGGCTCAGTTACCCTTACCTCTAGCCCGGGGCTCCTTTACTTATGGTCAACTGGTGAAACTACCCAGAGCATTGTTGTTACCTCTTCAGGGGTCTATTTTGTAACCGTTTCCAATGGCGACAACTGTTCAGCTACCTCTGCAAGTGTAACTGTTGTTGTGAATCCACTGCCTTTAGCCAACATCAGTCCCGAAGGCCCTGTAACGATTTGTCAGGGGAGTTCAGTAACACTCACTTCAAGTCCTGGTGAAAGTTATGTTTGGTCGACTGGTGAAACAACACAAAGTATTGTTGTTGAAACATCAGGAGAATACTTTGTAACAGTAACAAACATTTACAACTGTTCTGCAACTTCACAACCGACAACAATCATGGTGGAGCCATTGCCTGTTGCAGGTTTTACCTGGAGTGAAACAGGAACGTTTACCTATTCGTTTGTCAATACTTCGGTTCATGCCACATCGTATGCATGGGACTTTGGCGATGGCCAGACTTCCACAGCTGTTAATCCGACCAATGGCTATGCAAACGCAGGCACCTATACAGTTACCCTGACTGCGACCAATGGTTGCGGGTGGGACACTGCTACAGCCGTGATCACCTTAAACGAGAATCTGGAATTTGAGTTTTTCAATGGTTACTCACCCAATGGTGATGGCTACAATGATTACTGGAAGATTCCCGCACTCAGCTACTACACGAACAACGAGGTGTTGATCATCAACCGTTGGGGCAATGAAGTATGGAAAGGTGTCAATTACGACAACGAAACTGTTAAGTGGGAAGGCATGGATATGAATGGTGACGATATGCCCGATGGAACCTACTACTATATCATCAACTACAACAACATTGTAAAAACAGGTTGGGTATTCATTAAAAGGTAGTTACCAACATCATAAATGCCATAAAGTAAAAAATAATAATTGAAGCCATGAAAATAACAATTACAGCAATATTAATGGGACTACTCAAACATGTTGAATACAAAGTATATGTTTCACTATAAAGAATTTACACATAAACTCTATCATCATGACAGCCAGACAATCATTCCCAAAATGCCATAAATGTGTGAACTATGTAACTTATTCCCCTTGATGTGTAATGCTATTTTGTTCAAACAGCGGCAACTTTGCATCATAATTAAACGAAATAAATTACCAAAAAACACTCATCATGGGAAGCTTATTATACATCATCGCAGTGATTCTGATCATTGCATGGGCTTTGGGGTTCTTTGCCTATAGTGCAGGAGGACTTATTCACATCTTACTTGTAATTGCCATAGTTGTGATTTTGCTGCGTGTAATCAGAGGCAACAGAGTACTTTAAATACAATACAAATCATGAAAAATTTAGGAAAAATTATTGGAGCAATGACTCTGGGCGCAATCACAGGAGCAGCCATAGGCGTGCTGTTTGCCCCAAACAAAGGGAGTAAAACCCGTCAAAAAATCACAACAGGTGCAAAAGATGTTGTGGAAGACTTAAGAAAAAAGATGGACAACGAAGCCAGATCATTGCGCAAAAAAGCCAAAGACCTTAAAGGACGTGTACTAGGCAAAGTGGACGATAGTGCAAACGAGGTTATCAAAAAGGCGGAAGCATTAAAACATCATAACTAAAGGTTCACTCCTTACTCAAGGAATTTGACCGGTTTAAGACCTGCCAAAAACGCCAGGTCAAACAAAAATTGCTGCCGCAATAAAGAAGCAGTTAAATTTGAAAAACGCATGATATTCACTGAAAAATTCGAAGTAATAGTGTCTGATCTGAAGGCGTATTTAAACACACGCCTTCAGCTGATCAGGCTTGAAACCACTTCAAAAATAACTGAAATTGGTTCAGAATTATTCACTTCTGTTTTTTTAGGGTTGATCGGATTTCTGTTTATACTGTTCTTTAGTTTGACGGCAGGCTTCTATCTGGCAGACTATTTTCAGAAATATTATGTTGGCTTTGGTATAGTTGCCGGATTTTATTTTCTGGTTGGTTTGATTTTATATGTTTTTCGAAAGAAAGTATTTCTCACACCAATTCGCAAAAGAATCATCCGGAAAATCCTGAACAACAAAGGATAATCATTTTTATTTCAGCCTGAAACGATGGAACACAAAAAGATTATAAGCTACGATGAATTATTACTGAGTATCGCACAGCTTAAGGCCGAACGATACCATCAGGAAAAAATGCTTCAGGATGATATACAGCAATTCATCTCTTCCATTAACCCGGTTGCCATGGTAAAAGAAACGGCACAAAAGTTAGCAGGAGATCATGATGTGAGAAACAGTCTGATCAAAATAGGACTGGGAATTGGTTCTTCAGTTATCATCAATCAGCTAACCGGGAAATACCGGATTATGCCGGTTATTCTGGGCATTAAGCTTATCGAAAAAATCGCCGGTTTGTTTGGAAAAAGAAACCGTTCAAAAATAGAACCCTTAAACAACAGGCTGTTATCTAAAAATACTCCAGCGGGTATTTCCGGACAAACAGCTCATGAATAAAAAAGCCTTTCCCGCTAAGGCAAAATCGGCGGGGGCGTAACCAAAAAGCCTTATGAGTAGGAAAACTGAATAAAAAAATAAATATGAAAAAATTACTTTTAGTCGTTGCAATGGCTCTGATCTCAGGCTTTGCATTTAGTCAGGGCTCTTTATCAAAGGGCCGTTCGCAACTTAACTTAGGCGTCGGCCTCACAGGATGGGGAGTTCCGATTTATATCGGATTTGATTATGGAGCAAGCAGGGACCTCACCGTAGGTGCCGAAATGTCGTACAGATCGTATAATGAAAACTGGAAAAGCTACCGCTATCGTCACAACATTATCGGCTTGTCAGGAAACCTTAACTATCATTTCAACACCATTCTGAGCATTCCAAGCAACTGGGATTTCTATGCAGGACTCAACTTAGGGTTCTATGTGTGGTCATCACCCAACGATTATGATGGTGATCATCGTACCGGATTGGGTTTGGGAGCCCAGATAGGCGGAAGGTACTATTTCAACGACAAGATTGGTGTCAATCTTGAATTTGGAGGAGGAAATGCCTTTTCGGGCGGAAAATTCGGCCTGACATTTAAACTCTGATATTCATTTAAACAATACTGCATCTTTCAGGAAACGGCAAGTTTCCTTTAGGATGCAGTGTTTTTGGTGTTTTAATCAATCAAAATACACAAACATGAAAACAACCGGCATTATACTCATTATTATTGGCCTAGCTCTAACCCTGTTTACTACTTTTAAGTTTTTTACAAAGGAGAAAGTAGTCGATATTGGCAATTTAGAAATAACCCGTGACAAACCCAACACGTTCACCTGGTCGCCTGTGATTGGTTTAATTGTTGTAGGTATTGGTGGGATTGTGCTTTGGCAGGCATCCAAAAAATAACTTCAAAATCATCCTATGACAATATTCAAGTAAAAGATATTGTAAGTGTTTCAGCGGCAGGGTGTTTTGTAGCTGGTTAAACAAGTCCGGAGTCAAGTTATTGATCAGGACTTTTTGTGCTAACACTGAATAAAATGTTGAATATTTGCAAAAACTATTATCAATGCGTTTGCTCATCAATTTCTTAATGAATGAAAGAAAATCCTAAATGAAGATTTACATCAAATATATGGTTAGCCTTCGGTGTAAAATGGTCGTGAAAGAAGAGTTGCGAAAACTGGGTCTTCATTTTATTATTGTTGATTTAGGCGAGATCGAATTGATGGAAGACTTATCTGCATCGGAACATGAGCAATTAAAGCTGGGACTTCTCAGATCAGGCCTTGAACTGATGGATGATAAAAAAGCTGTACTTATCGATAAAATAAAAAAGGTGATCATACAAATGATTCATTTTAATGATGAATTACCGTCAATAAAATATTCAGATTATATCAGTCAGAAATTGGATTACGATTACACCTATCTCTCCAATATTTTCTCCGAGGTGAATGGCATCACCATTCAACAGTTTATTATCAGCCATAAAATTGAGAAAATTAAGGAGCTTATCATATACAATGAGCTTAACCTTACAGAGATTTCATATAAACTACAATATAGCAGTGTAGCACATTTGTCGAACCAGTTTAAAAAAGTTACCGGAATGACCCCTACATACTTTAAAAACCTGAAAAATAAAAGCCGCATATTACTTGAAGAAGTCGGAAACCAACTCGCCAACAAATCCTGAAGTGGAAACAACGAGACAACAAGAATCGCTTTTTGCCAGAAGACTAATTGAAGCTAGTCTGGATCCTTTGGTCACTATTAGTCCCGAAGGCAAAATCACGGACATGAATCTGGCCACAGTGAACATTACCGGATTGACGCGCGAACAACTCAGGGGAACCGATTTCTTTAGCTATTTCACCCAACCACTGAAAGCCCGCGATGTGTATCAGGAGGTGTTTGCAAAAGGCTCGATTACTGATTCGGCATTAACACTCAGTCATAAAGATGGCAAACTAACTAATGTGCTGCTAAATGGTTCGGTTTACAAGGATAGTAAAAATCATGTGTTGGGTGTTGTCATTGTTGCCCGGGATGTAACAGAGCAGAAACGAATTGAAACAGAATTGATTGAGGCCAAGGTGTTTGCCGAGCTGGCAACCGAGCTGGCGATGACGGCCAAACAGAAAGCAGAAAGTTCTTCGAAAGTTGCTAATGACGCTGTGAAAGCAAAGCAGCAATTTCTGTCGAATATGAGCCACGAAATACGCACACCCATGAATGCGATAATCGGGTTCACCAAAGTGTTGTTGAAAACAGACATGAGTGCCAAACAGAAAGAGTATCTTACGGCCATAAAATTGAGTGGCGACGCACTTATCGTTCTTATTAACGATATCCTGGATCTGGCTAAGGTTGATGCCGGAAAGATGGTGTTTGAACACATCCCATTCAGGATGTCCATGTCGATCTCGGCCATGTTGCATTTGTTTGAACCAAAAATTCATGAAAAAAACCTTCGCCTGACAAAAGAATACGATAGCCGAATTCCGGAGGTGCTGCTTGGCGACTCCGTTCGCCTGCATCAGATCATTATGAACCTTGTCAGCAATGCTGTGAAGTTCACAGAAAAAGGCAAAATTTCGCTGAGCGTCCGCCTGATTGACGAAGATGATGAAAAAGTGATTGTCGAATTTGCCATTTCAGACACCGGAGTAGGAATACCTACAGAAAAACTGGAGAAGATTTTCGAAAATTTCCAACAAGCATCAAGCAATACGTCGCGTATTTATGGTGGCACTGGCCTGGGCCTGGCCATTGTTAAACAGCTTGTTGAGCATCAAGGCGGGACAGTAAAAGTGAAAAGCGTTGTGGGAAAAGGTTCTACCTTTAGCTTCGTGTTGAGCTTTGCCAAAACTACCGAAAGTGTTGAATCCGAAGCCGAAATTATGGAGTTTGACAAGGTGCTGCACGAGGTAAAAGTACTTGTTGTTGAAGACATTGTGCTTAATCAGCTTTTGATGAAGACAGTGCTTGACGATTTTGGATTTGAAACTGATATAGCTTCAAACGGAAAGCTTGCATTGGAAAAACTGCGGGCCAATTCCTATGATATCATTTTGATGGATTTGCAAATGCCCGAAATAAACGGCTTTGAGGCCACTGAATATATCCGCAAAACAATGAAGTCGAACATCCCGATCATTGCACTAACTGCCGATGTTACCACTGTAGACCTTAAAAAATGTAAGGCTGTTGGCATGGACGACTACATTGCAAAGCCTGTTGATGAAAGATTGTTGTACACCAAAATGGTTAGTTCTCTGAAGAAAAACGAACACAAAAGAGTACATTTACCAGAAAAAAAAGATAAAGAGCCTAATACAAGCACCATCAATCTGGATTATTTGAATCGTCGAACAAAATCGAATCCTGATCTGATGATACAAATGATTACATTGTATCTCAATCAAACACCTGTCCTGATTAAATCCATTAACAAAAGTTTAAAAGATAAAAACTGGAAATCAGTGTACACGGCGGTACATAAACTAATCCCATCGTTTACGATAATGGGCATTGGCAGAGAATATGAAACAATTGCTAAAAATGTGCAGGAATATGCCAGCACCGGGCAACAAACGGACAGAATACCTGAGCTGGTTTTGCAGCTTGTGAGTGTATTGGAACAGTCATGCGAAGAACTGGAGATAGAATTGGAGTTGATTAAGAACACCCGGATATGAGTAAAGAAAACAAAGTAAAGATTTTTTTGGTGGATGATGATGTAGTGTTTCTGAAGCTGTTGGAAATTGAATTCCTGGAAAATGGCGACTTTTTCATAGAAACCTATGTGAGCGGAGAACAGTGTGTTGAAAACCTGGCCAATAAGCCAGACATCATCATTCTCGATTATTTACTCGATGGGGTCGACAAAAATGCCATGAACGGGTTGGACACCCTGGATCAGATTAAATCAATTGACCCTGAAATTCCGGTAATTATACTTTCGGCTCAGGACAAAATTGAAGTAGCTGTCAATTGCATGCATCATAAGGCAACCGACTATGTGGTTAAAAGTGAAACGGCTTTTGTGCGACTAAAAAAAATCATTACAGATACCCTTCAATACAAAAAACTGAAGAAACAACTGAATTGGTATATGGAGCGAATGTAAACCGACAAAATAAAACAAATGAAGAATCCTTCTATATCCCGCTTTATTGTTCAAAATCTGGTAAATCTTAAACAAGATTAACCGAAGCATAATGTATAATTTATTGACAATTAATGTATTTTACTGTATATTTACAGTAATTTTCACATCGCATTGAGACTGTATATTAAATACATGGTAAGCCTGCGTTGCAAGATGGTGGTGAAAGACGAATTGAAAAAACTCGGTCTTCATTACACCATTGTAGACCTGGGTATGGTTGATGTGTTGGAGGAAATCACTTCAGAGCAAAGGGAATTACTAAAAGCAAACCTACTCAGGTCGGGACTCGAACTGCTTGATGACAAAAAAAGTATCCTGATCGAAAAAATAAAGAACGTGATCATCGAAATGATTCATTATTCCGAGGAACTTCCCAAAGTTAACTATTCTGATCACATCAGCGAAAAGTTAAACCACGATTACACCTACCTTTCTAACACCTTTTCGGAAGTCAAAGGAATAACGATACAGCAATACATAATTTTCCATAAGATCGAACGGGTTAAAGAACTGTTGCTGTATGACGAGTTGACACTCACCGAAATTTCTTACCGAATGCAATATAGCAGTGTGGCCCATTTATCAAACCAGTTTAAAAAAGTTACCGGCCTCAGCCCCTCCTTCTATAAACAGCTCAAACAAAAACGCAAGGGAACCCTCGAAAACCTGTGATTTCTGTAAGCTTTTCCCATTGTTATGTAACGATTTCCGAGCCAAAATGATGCAATTTTGTAATGATTAATCAGACTAAACTTGCAGAGTTAAACTGGTCAATTGAAATATGTTATAAACTAAAGAAACAGATTCAAACAGAACCTTTTAATGTGCATATTGACATTACAACTGCATGAACACATGACAGCCGAATAACTAACAAATCAATAAAATGAAGAACCACAATGATTTGAATGAACTGGAAAAATCAAAAGCACATATTGTTGTCGAGATCATTCAATATATACCTAATGCCGTGCTAAGCAAAACCATTATTTCCAAGACAACCGGAAACATCACCGTTTCATCGTTTGATGCCGGAGAGGAACTTGCCGAAAAAATTTCACCATTCGACACCTATATCCAGATCATTGATGGTATGGCCGAGTTGATGATTGATCGCAAAAAGTACAGCCTTAAGCCTGGTGATGGCATCGTTATCCCGGCCCATTCACGGCACAATTTTAATGCAACCGTTCAATTTAAAATGTTATCCACCATCATTAAAAGTGGTTACGAAGACTAAAAGCTTCATATTAAGAAATTGTTTTGATTCTTTTGTAAACAACCCGCCCCTTCGCTGCCAACAGGCTATTCAGAATGGGCGGGTTTTTATTTCATGGTAGTAGCAAAAGCCGGTCAGAAATAAAGCCAAATTGCATCAAACAATCTTCCGCAATCAAAATACGTGAATTATGTAAGATTATTCAGCCATTGTGTAATGCATCCGCATGGACTATATATGACCTTTGTTGTAACAATATTGGCAGGCCATATGGCAATTAAATAACATAATTTACCTTACCATGAATTCACGAAACTGGTTTAAACTGGCAAAAAGCATTGGATTGACCATAACAGCCGCCACCCTGATATTATCCATGAGTTCCTGCGGGAAAAAAATCAAATTTCTATCATCCTCTGTCGTGCCGGCGGCCACAGGTTTTGTGAAAATATCGCGCGATGGAAACGACAACTATCTGATTAATGTCCATATTACCAATCTGGCCGAATCGAAACAATTGCAGCCGGGCAGGAAAGCCTATATCGTGTGGCTGGTTGCCGACAATACCATCACAAAAAACATCGGACAAATTCAAAGTTCCAATAGTTTTCTGTCGAAAACCCTGAGGGCAAATTTCAAAACAGTATCGTCATTTATGCCGACCAGGGTTTTCCTGACAGCGGAAGACGATGTGAGTGTTCAGTTTCCAACATCAGAAGTGGTACTCACAACACCAGAGTTTTAGAAGCTTTTAACTCCATATATAAAAAGCTTCAAATAAAAATAAAAACCAGTCCTGATTGAATAGCCTGAAATAGAATAAACGGCTGATGGCTAACTGACAGGATGTTTGACAACTCTATCATATTAACCCTTTTCACAATTATTAACCTAAACAATTTAGACCATGAAAAAAACCTCGTTATTGATCATTCTGATGATGTTTGTCTGGTGCACAACTTCGGTAACAGCAGCAACTGTTGAAACGAAAGAAACAGACAAAACAGCTGTTGCAAGCAGCAACGAAAACACCCTTACCAAGGATGAAATGAAAGTTTTGACTCTGCGGGTAGAAGAAATCCGCGATATGGACAAAACCGACATGACCAGAGTAGAAAAGCGCGAACTAAGAAATGAACTGAAAGCCATTAAAAAGGAAATGCGCGATAGTGGTGGTGTTGTCTATATCGGTGGAGCCACCCTTATACTGATCATCATTCTCATTATTCTGTTAGTCTGATCAAATAGATCAACTTGTTACTGCACCCTGATGAAAACAATCAGGGTGCAGTAATATTTTTTTCAGGATAGCCCTATAATTCAAGTTGAACTCGAAACACAAATCACAAAATCATGAACTCAGGAAAAATCATTCTTGGAACCCTTGCAGGTGTCGTCATAGGAGCTGCTTTGGGGGTGTTGTTTGCACCGGATAAAGGATCCAATACACGAAAAAAAATTATTGGAAAATTGGAAGATTTTACCAATGAAATGAAAAATAATCTGGACGATGCAATGAATGATATTATTCAATCAGCTGAAAATCTGACTGATGAAATATCGCAGACTTCTGCCGATGATTCAAATCAGACAGGTTAAAATATGAATGGATTCCGGTAATGGGTAAGAATTGTTTCGCACTGTCCCCTTTCAGGTCACCAGGTAAGGAGGTAGTGCATTAATCTTATCACTATTACTTTGTTGTATTCTGACATTTTTACCTTTTTAAAACTCCATATGGTCTTTTTCATCCAACTGACTCAGGAAATCGCACTGCAACCCATTTCTGTTGCATTTTTCTTCTGAATCGGGTGGGCATTTGTGAACCTGAATTATTGCAGGCATAGTCCAGACACAAAACCAACAGAGTCACTTAAAGCATCTCTTATTGAAAACAATTTACTGCTTACGTAATCAGGCTGTTCTCGTGTTTACTGTCTTAATTATGAATGTGCCTGCCATGAAGCTTAAAGCTCAGGAAGTTTACTTTCAACAGGAAGTAAATTTCACCATCAGGGTCAGGCTCGATGACCAACAACACAAACTACATGCTTTTCAATCCGTTGAGTATATCAATAATTCGCCTGACAGCCTGACCTTTATCTATTTTCATCTCTGGCCAAATGCTTACGACAACAACAAAACGGCTTTAGCCCGACAGTTGTTCCGCACCGAAGGAAGACAATTACTTTTCGCTGACCCCGAATTGAGGGGCTATATTGACTCGCTCGACTTTCAGAGTCAGGGAATGAGACTCATCTGGAAACAACTTCGCGACACGGTAGACATCTGCAAGGTTTTTCTCCAAAAACCACTTCGGCCAGGCGACACTGTCGTCATCACCACCCCCTTTTGTGTCAAAATCCCGAAAGGCGTAACTTCGCGTCTTGGACACATCGGCCAATCATACCAGATTTCGCAATGGTTTCCTAAACCTGCCGTGTATGATCATTCAGGCTGGAATGAGATGCCCTATCTTGATCAGGGTGAGTTTTATTCCGAATTTGGCCGGTATACTGTAAGCATCACGCTTCCCGAAAATTATATCGTTGCAGCTTCGGCTGAATTGCAAAACAAGAATGAACTAAATATTTTAAATCAGCTTGCTGCTGATACTGCATGGAAAACGACACTTAACTTTGGAAAAATCGCGTTTCCCCCTTCTTCAGCAAACTTAAAAACCTTACTGTATCATGGTAACCAGATCCACGATTTAGCCTGGTTTGCTGATAAACGTTACCATGTGATGAAAGGAAAAGTAGTGCTTCCCAACTCGGGCAGGGAAGTTGCCATACAAATAATTACTACAGAGCATCAGGCTCATTTATGGAAAAATGCCCTCGACTATGCCAGCCGTGCAATAGGGCAGTTTTCGGTGTGGATCGGCGACTATCCTTATAAAAGTTTCACCGTGGTGCAAAGCAGTTTAACTGCAGGCTCAGGCATGGAATACCCGGGTCTGGCAGTGATCGGGATAACTCAGGATGCCTACTCGCTCGACGAAGTGATTGCGCATGAGGCTGTTCACAATTGGTTTTACAGCGCCCTGGGCAGCAACGAGCGCATGTTTCCATATATGGACGAAAGCATTGCTTCGGCCTACGAAATCCGGTATATGCAAAAGTATTATCCCGGAAAGAAACTCTGGGAAGTGTATTTTAAGAATAAGAAAATGGCCAGATTTTTCAACCTCCATCAAATGCCTGTTGAACGTATGGCCGAACTCGAATGGCTGAAGCAGGCACGCAATAATCTGGAACAACCCATCAATTCAACGACAAACGATTTCAGCGACAACAATTATGGCACGATGGTCTACAACAAAGGGGCAATCGGTTTCAACTATCTCAGGGCTTACCTGGGCGATTCCATTTTCGATTTGTCGATGCAGACCTATTATCAGCAATGGAAATTCAGGCACCCTCAACCCCATAATCTGCGCGAGGTGTTTGAAAACAATACTGACAAGGATGTCGACTGGTTTTTTAACGATTTTCTGAGCACAACCAAACGCCTTGATTACAAGGTGCTCCGTATAAAAAACAAACAGCTTCTTGTAAAAAACAAGGGGGAAATCGCATCTCCTCTTTTCCTTACCGGTCTTGTTGGCAATAATGTTCATGCCGAAAAATGGGTCAGTGGCTTTGCCGGCAAACAATGGATTGATCTGCCCGAAGGAAACTTCACTGCTTTCTGCATTGATCCCATGCACATCACAACCGACATGTACAGGCTCAACAACAACATACGAACATCTGGCATTTTTCGCAAAAGGGATACTGTAGAAACTCAGTTTTACTTCACGCTTGAATCTCCCGGCAAGCAATCAATCATGTATATTCCGGTCGTTAACTGGACCCGTGAAAATGGTTTCATGCTGGGGGTGGCCTTGCATAATGGATTTCTATTGCCCAAAAAAATTGAATACATCCTGATGCCTTTTTATGCCTTCAGGGGTCCCGACATCGCTGGCTTCGGCACAGTTTCCTATAATATTATTCCATACGAATCATTCATCAGGATGGCCACAATCAGTCTTGATGGGGTTCGCTTTGCCGCAACAAGCAATCAAAACTACCACAAAGCAAGGCTTGGTCTGACACTTCATTTCAGAAACAAAAACCCCATTAATCCATTAATACACACTGGATTTGCCTATCTCATTGCCGCTTCTGACCTGTCCGAAATCGAATTGCAGCAAAAAGCCCATATGCGGACATTCCTTCAACTGGGTTATCAATTGGGAAAAGAAAGCATGACCGATCCATTCAGTTTGCGATTTGCCTACGAATACTATTCATCTTTTCAAAAAACATCTGTTGAAATCAACTACCGTTACAGTTATCCAATCAGAAATAAGGGATTGGATATACGGTTGTTTGCCGGAACAATGATAAAGCGGAATACTGAAACTCCGTTTTACAATCTTGCGCCGGGAGGCAGAAGCGGCCGCGAACAATACCTGTTCGAAGGCAGTTACCCTGACCGTTTCAGTGCATTTCCAAACACCTTCTGGTCCCGTCAGATGACCCTTTCCGAAGGTGGTCTGGCCATGCCGGTGAATGATAGCCTGGGGTTCAGCAACTGGCTTGTTTCATGCACTTTTACCAGCAGTATGCCCGGTTGGTCATCAAAACTTCCCATAAAACCATTCATAACGGTTTTGTTAAATGATCATGGCATGAAAAACGCCCACAGAGCCTCTGTTTTTTTTGAGTCAGGTGTGAAAACCGGCATCTGGGGCATTCTTGAAGTATATATTCCGGTTTTCGTTTCAAACAATGTTGAATCAGGAAAAGCGATACTTAAGGATAGGATTCGCTTTGTTTTTAGTCTTGATGCCATCCGAAACGGCAAACTCAATACCAATATACTAAATGGAAGTTGAACTTGATTTTGCCCCGAAAGAAATTAAATACTCTTTGATAGATAACATATTGTGGAAAGCAATCAAATTGTCACAACCGGCTGAATTACCTGCCCGGAATTCTATGACAATGTTATTATCAAGCTCTTACATCAGCACTCACAGGCTGGATATGTGAAAGATGTAACATATTCCTGCTATTGTGTAATGCTTTTACTCACAGGCCTGATCACCTTTGCAAAGTAATTCAATAGCAATTTAAATATGAATGAAATGAAAAAATCTACTATTAATGTAAGATGGATGCATGCAATTCTGCTCGCATTCCTGTTTATGGCATTTACAATAAGTGCCGATGCGCAAACTGCCGACAAGCGATGGAACCTCGGGTTTCATGGTGGTATTGGTCAGTATTACGGTGATTTAGGTCACAGCTTCTATCAATTCGATACCCCCTGGTATGGTTTTGGTGGATTGTCATTTTCACGTTATCTGGGCAACCATGTCGATGTGAGCCTTTTCTTAACAAAAGGCGAAATTGGGTTCTCCAATGGCACCGAACATTTTCGCAACCAAATTACCACAGGTTCATTGAACTTCCGTTTCAATATACTTGATGCAGAATCGAAAGTACGTCCCTACATCTTTGCGGGAGCCGGTGTGCTTATGTTTACCGACTTTTTCACAACAAAAAAAGATGAAATTGATTTTGTAGCACCTTCTTTTGGTGGTGGAATCAATATCAGGCTCACACCGGCAGTGATGCTTAACCTGCAGGAAACTTTCCTGTACTCTACCGAAGACAAAAGAGATGGTGTGATTAAAAAATCCAACGATCTCTTTTTGCTCCATTCAATCGGCCTGACCTTTAGCTTCGGCAAAAAGCAAGACGCTGATGGCGATGGTGTTGCCGACCGTAAAGACAAATGTCCCAATACACCTGCAGGTGTTCAGGTGGACGAATTTGGTTGCCCGTTTGACAGCGATATGGATGGTGTTTACAATCATCTGGACCAATGTCCGAACACTCCTTCCAATGTAAAAGTAGACGCCAAAGGTTGTCCCCTTGATGCAGATAACGACGGTGTGCCGGATTATCTTGATGTGTGCCCGAATACACTGGCAAAAGTGATGGTGGATGCACAAGGCTGTCCGCTCGACAACGACAACGATGGCGTAGCTGATTATCTGGACAAATGCCCGAATACTCCTGCAAATGTACCCGTTGACGCTGACGGCTGTCCGCTCGATGCCGACAATGATGGTGTGGCAGATTACCTCGACAAATGCCCTAATACACCCAAAGGCGCAACAGTTGATGCAACTGGCTGTACACTGGATACGGATAAAGACGGCATTCCGGACTACCTCGACAAATGTCCTACCATTGCCGGAACTGTTGAAAACAATGGCTGTCCTACCTTGACCAAAGAAGTTGAAATACTCTTTAAGAAAGCATTACAGGGCATCAAATTTGAGACCGGCAAGTCAAACATCAAGTCGGTGTCGTACCCAATCCTCGATGCAGTTGTTAAAGTAATGAAGGAAAACCCATCTTACAAGCTGATCATCGGAGGCCACACTGACAATGTTGGAGGAGAAAGCATGAACATGACCCTGTCAAAGGATCGCGCTGATGCAGTTTCCAACTATCTGATAGGAAAAGGCGTGCCCCCGACCCGCATTTCTTCAGCAGGTTATGGATTTTCAAAACCAGTTGACGACAATTCAACTGCAGCTGGCAGAACCAGAAACAGAAGAGTTGAACTCAGTGTTGAGTTTATCGAAGTTGTTGAAGTTGAGAAATAAAATCTGACAAACAATATGATGGCTTTGCCCTTTTGGGCAAGGCCATTTTTTATTCACCAAATAAATAAAAAACTATGAAACCCATAAAAACTATGCTCATACTGATGTTGTTTTCCATCCTTATGGTTGCTGCATCATCATGCGTTACGGTCAGGCAAGGGCCCGCAAAGAATCAACCCAGGGGATGGTTCAAGAACTCAAACAATCCGCATCATCCCAGGACAACAAATCCGGGACACAAGAAGTGGAAGAAAAGCAAAAAACACAAATCCGATTGATGGTCTACACTGGTTTTATGAAATCGCATTGAATGCACATTCACAACCAAATGTGTGAAACATGTAATTAATATATACCAAAATATAATAGATTCCGGATCATAATGGGTCACCTTTGTGAAGTAATAAATCAGTTACAAGATAAATTTTTACACATGAAAAATACCCATCCTTCAACCCCTCAAACAGGAATGAGCTGGGCCGAGCAAAAAAGCAGACTGAAAGCAAAATTCCTGATTTTGAACGAAAGCGACCTGTTCTACGAAAGTGGTAAAAAAGAAGAAATGTACGAGCGGATTCAAAAGAAGCTTGGTAAGACAAAGGCTGAATTTGAATTGATGATGAAGACCCTTTAGTTTCCTAACCGTTTGGCAGAGCATCGTTTTCCGAATGTGGTTTACGATGCTTTCTTATGAATTGGTGTTTGTTCTTGTAATTGAAAGAAGTCAGGATAAAAAATAGTAAGACCATGGAAAAGGCAATTCAGCTTCCATTTTTTGTCAAGGCATCCTTATTTCTGGTTGGGGTGTATGTGTTTGTATCGATATTGTCGATCGCAGGCGAGATCATCGTTCCACTAATCTTCGCATTGATTATTGCCATTGTACTTCATCCGGCGGTGGTTTTTCTGAAAAAGAAAAAAATCAACAGGGTCCTGGCAATTATCCTTACTATGGCTTTAGCCTTTGTGGTAATAGCTGCCCTGGCAACATTTATATTTGCACAGGCCAGCAAGTTAAGCCTTTCGTTCAACGGACTCATCGAGAAATTTACCGAGGTTTTCAATGAGTCTATGGCATGGGCATCTGGATATTTTCAAATCAGCCCGGAAAAAATCATCAATTATATCTCAACTGTCAAAGCAGCATTGTTCAAATCGGGAGGCTCAGCAATTGGCCAAACACTCATGAGTGTTGGCAATGGATTAGTGGTAATATTTGTTATCCCTGTTTACATTTTTCTGATCCTTTTCTATAAACCCCTTTTACTCGATTTTTTCCACCAAATATTTGGAACTGCTAACCGTGTTATGGTGAGCGAGATCATCAACCAGACCAAAACAGTTATTCAACGTTATCTTACAGGATTATCAATCGAAATCATCATCATTGCCATACTCAATTCCACCGGTTTGCTTATCCTTGGGATTGACTATGCCATACTTTTAGGAATCATTGGTGCCCTGCTCAATGTTATCCCGTATATCGGCGGCCTTATTGCTGTTGCCTTACCCATGATCATTGCCCTGATCACCAAAGATTCGCCCATGTATGCTGTATATGTTCTGATCATTTATTACGCTATCCAAATCATTGATAACAACTATATTGTACCAAAAATCGTTGCTTCAAAAGTGAAAATCAACGCCCTTGTCTCCATCGTGGTCATTTTTGCATTTGGAGCATTGTGGGGCGTACCTGGAATGTTCCTGTCAATCCCCATCACTGCCATTATCAAAGTGATCTGCGACCATATCGACGTGTTGAAGCCCGTTGGTTTTCTATTGGGCGATACCATGCCTGTAATCGAAATTTTCAAAATAAAATCGATAAAAGAAGGATTGGAAAAACTAATACCTGATGGCCAGAAAAGAACTAACTGAAAGTTCTGATTTGTTGTCAAATAATTTTCAATGCATTGACAACAGCTATCAATGGAGAGATTCAAAAAAAAATAAATGCAAAAACAATTGCATCACACATAACAGAAACGAAATATAAACCAGGATAATATGCCAAATAAAATAATCACAAAGACATTGGTGCCTGTTAAAAAGGTTTCAAACCTGGTAAAAGGTCAGACTTTGAAGATCAGCGAGATAACTATTGAGAAAACGGGATTGTTAACCAATTTCTTTATCGATCTGGGCAACATGGCCATGTTTGTAACACAAACTACCAAAGAGGCTTTCTCACGCGATTTCGAGTTCAAGGAATTTATGCGGCAATGCTATGAAATCGGCAATAAATCACTGCCATTGGTAGCCATAACAGGTGCAATTATGGGCGTTGTATTGACCATTCAATCGCGTCCGGCCTTAGCCGAATTCGGCGCAGAAACGATGCTTCCGGGCATGGTTGCCCTGTCAATCATCCGCGAAATAGGGCCGGTTATCACAGCCCTTATCATGGCAGGAAAAATAGGCTCAGGGATGGGCGCTGAATTGGGTTCGATGAAGGTTTCAGAGCAAATTGATGCGTTGGAGGTGTCGGCTACCAATCCGATACGTTACCTTGTTGTAACCCGCGTGCTGGCGGCAACATTAATGCTACCGATTCTTGTGTTGTTTGCCGATGCATTTGGCATCTTCGGAAGCTGGGTTGGTGTTAACATCAAAGGCGATGTCAATATGGTTTTATTCATTTCACAAGCCTTTGCCTCCATCGACTTTATGGATTTCTTCCCCGCCCTGATCAAAACATTCTTCTTCGGCGCAGTGATTGGTTTCGTTGGTTGCTACAAAGGCTACAATGCCGGACGTGGGACCGAAAGTGTTGGAATTGCCGCAAACTCAGCAGTGGTAATGGCATCACTTCTTGTGATTATTGTTGATTTGATTGCTGTTCAGATAACCGATATGCTGCTATGAAAAATTTACAAACCGATACAACTGACCAGGATACCACAACCAAAAAACAGGTTGAAGTGATGGTTGAAATTAAAGACCTGGAAAAAGGATTTGGTAATCTGAAGGTGTTGAAAAAAATCAACCTGAAGTTATATAAAGGTGAAAACCTGGTAGTTCTTGGTAAATCAGGCTCAGGCAAGTCTGTCCTGATCAAATGCATTGTCCGACTGCTGAATCCTGATAGTGGTTCAATCGAGGTGCTTGGAAATGAGGTTAGCACCATGAACAAAAAAGCTTTAAGCGAAGTAAGAAAAAAAGTCGGGTTTCTTTTTCAAAGCGGTGCCTTGTATGATTCCATGACTGTAAAACAAAATCTGGAGTTTCCATTGAAACGGATACGAAAAGACCTCAGTAAAGACGAAATTCATGAAAAAGTGAAAGAAGCACTTGAAAATGTTGGCCTTGCTGATGCTCTCAACAAAATGCCCTCAGAACTTTCAGGGGGTATGCGAAAACGCATCAGCCTTGCACGAACCATTGTTGTTGATCCCTTGATCATGCTGTATGACGAGCCCACAACAGGTCTCGACCCAGTTACTTCCGACGAAATTAGCGCCCTGATCAACGAGGTGCAGAAAAAATACAAAACATCCTCCATTATCATCACCCACGATATAGAGTGTGCACGTGCAACGGCTGACCGCATTGTGATGCTTAAGGACGGCGAGGTTTACACCGAAGGGACAATAGAGGAATTCAATCAATCAAAGGATCCACTTATTCAATCTTTTTTCAAATGAAAATACCGAGGCAACAAAAGCCCACTGACAAACAACCGCCATCTTCCATCAGGCTGATGAAAGGGTTTGTATCATCTACATAATCATTAAAATGAACGTTCAATCAAAAAAAATACTGACATGAAATCAACAAAATTTAAAGCGCGATTAGGGCTATTTGTAGCCGGAGGCTTTATTCTATTCGCCTTAGCCATCTTTCTGATCGGAAGACAAAAGAACCTGTTTAACCCTGTTTTTAATATCACAACAACTTTCCACAATGTTAGCGGCTTGAAGGTGGGCAATAACATCCGGTTTTCCGGGATCAATATCGGAACAGTTGAAGGCATTAAAATTATCAATGACACCACTGTTCAGGTTGATATGATCATCCAGCGATCCGTGCAGCAGTTCATCAAAACTGATTGTCAGGCAATGATTGGCTCCGAAGGCATTATCGGCGATCGTGTTCTGGTTATAACACAGAGCAGTTCACAGTCCCTTTCGGTTCTTGACGGACACTCGCTTACTTCAATCGAACCTGTTGAAACCGATGCTATTATAACAAGTCTTAGTGTAACAGCCAAAAACGCAGAGATCATAACTGAACAACTTGCTCAGGTAATGATCAATGTGAATCAGGGAAACGGAACCATTGGCCGGCTCATTCAGGATTCCTCCATCGCTAAAAACATTGATGAAACTATTATCAACTTCAAGAAAAGCAGTGCCGGTGTTGTCGATAACATGGATGTTATTATGAAAAGCTTCAATAAAACAGCCGCAAATGTTTTAACAAGTTCGGAACAACTGGCCGAAATTGTCACCAATGTGAATCAGGGTCAGGGCACTGTGGGTCGGTTAATTCAGGATACAACCATAGCCGAAAACATCAACCAAACAATTATAAACCTGAAAAACAGCAGCAAAGGATTGGATGACAACCTGGAAGCCCTTAAAAGCAATTTTCTTTTCAGAGGATTCTTCAAAAGAAAAGAAAAAGAGGAAGCTCAAATGCGGCTGGATTCAATCAATATGAAAGCTGCAGAGGAACTGATACTTAAAAAGCAAGAGGAAAATCGAAATAAATAACATGTTATTTCTGTTCAGGCAGTTTCCGGATGCCACTGGTTATCAAAAAAGTTTCGGAAACTGCTACAAACATGAAAACTGAAAAACCCCAACATGAAGCTACCCGATTATGAACCGCAAACGGCTATTCATTCTGCTTTTGGTGCTATGTTGTTCCATAAAGTTACAGGCCCAGCAAACCAAGGTTAATCAGGATTCGCTGAGATACAGTGCGTTTGAGAGGTTTTCACAGAAAACAAAATTTACCCGCTACCTGCATAAATTGGTTTTTAAACCCCTCAAACCTGCTTCGGACGCACAGGCAAAAAAAAGAAAGGCAAAACGGTCAAAAACCTACCGAAATGTTGAAGGCAAGGTGGTTAGAAATATATACATCCTCACCTACGACCCTTTTGGTTACAATATGCAGGATTCGACTCTGAAACCGAAAGGATTCTTCTCGAAATCAGCAAACAGCCTGCACATAAAAACCCAGCCTTTCGTCATTAAAAACCTATTGCTTTTTAGGGAGAACGACACATTTGATTCACTGCTGGTTAAAGAATCAGAACGTTTGGTGCGTTCACAGAAATACCTTAGCGAAGTGTTGTTTTACACACTTTCATCAAAGGAAGCCATTGATTCAGTGGACGTTTATATTCGCACTTACGATGCCTGGAGCATCATACCATCTTTGAACGTTTCGCCAGGCTTCATTGATGCAGGTGTTATTGACAACAATTTTGCCGGATTTGGCCACAGGTTTCAAACCGACATGAAATGGAAGCTTCCGGAAGGGATCAACACCCTGCGGATGAACTACTTCGTTCCAAATATCAGCAATTCGTACATCAGCACAAAAGTACAATACATCATTTCAGGAACCGAAGATTCGGTTAAAAGCATTGAATTTGCCCGGGTCTTTTACTCTCCATTAACAAGATGGGCAGGTGGCGTTTTTGTTGGACAAAAAAAAACTGCCGAATCCTATATCAATCAGGACACGATCCGCTATTTGCAATCAACTGTTCACAATCAGGATTACTGGGTAGCCCGCTCATGGCAGGTTTTCAAACAATATTCGGCCAACGCCCCAATTAGAAATCTGGTGCTTTCGGGTCGGATGCACCGGCTCAGGTTTCCAGAACGACAGCCGGAAGCCATAGCAGCCAATGTGTTTAACAAACAAACGATCTTTTACAGCGGATTAGGGTTCTCGTCGAGAAAATACATCCGTGACAACCATATTTTCAATTTCGGAAAAGTGGAAGACGTTCCTATAGGTCAAGCCTATAGCATTACCCTGGGCTGGGATGTGCAACAACCTGACCGCTACTATTTCGACACAAAAGCCGCAATAGGAAATTATTTTCCTTTTGGATACTTGAGTGCCCACTTTCAATATGGTTCATTTATAGGGCCTAACGGACTTCAGCAAGGCGTAATCACAGGAAGAATCAATTACTTCACCAAGCTGCTTACCTTCGGAAACTGGCGGATCAGGCAGTTTGTCAAACCAACAGTAATAGTCGGCATAAAACGGCTTGCCACGGACAACCTGTCTTTCGACGACAACCTGGAAGGATTCGAAAATCTTGCCTACAAAGCCACTTCAATGATGGTGTTAACCATTCAGACCCAAGGCTATGCGCCCTGGAACTTTGTCGGATTCCGATTTGGGCCCTATCTTTTCTCAACTTTCGGCCTTCTTGGCAATGAGGCCTCCGGATTCAGCCGCAGCCGCCTGTATTCCGTATTTGGGCTGGGTGTGCTGATAAAAAACGATTACCTCATTTTCAGCACTTTCCAACTTTCCATGACATTCTATCCTTTCATCCCCGGTAAAGGCACCAACATCTTTAATACAAATGCTTTTGAAACAAGCGATTACGGATTCCGTGGGTTTGAAATCTCCAAACCTGGTATCATTGATTACAAATAACATTACTAATTGAAATTCAATCATTTTAGTTTCCGGCATTCAGAAAATAATCAAACAAAGGTGTGAATCATGCAAGATGTTAACAGGATTGTGTAATACTTTCCACATCGCTATAGCCCACCTTTGTGATATGAAATTATTTTCATGACTGGCCCGTCAGCTACGGGAACAAAAAAAAGTTAAGAGTATGAATACTACAGAATTAAAAGGAAATTGGGATGTCCAAAAAGGAAAACTCAAACAGAAATTTGCGATCCTAACCGACAATGACCTGATGTATGCCGAAGGCAAGAAAGAAGAAATGTTTGGAAATCTGCAGCGGAAACTGGGCAAATCGAAAGAAGAGCTTCACAAAATAATTGATTCGCTATAAATCCAAACAACAATAACATCGTTGAAGTAATTTCTTTAACGATGTTGTTATTAAACTTATTATCAATAATTTAAAAGTCTAATCAAATGAAAAAATCAATGTACTTTGCTGCATTTGCAGTAATCGTTGCGGGCTATCTTGCAACCTCCTGTCAATCTAATACTTCTAAAGTTGAGAATGCAGAAGAAAATGTAATGGATGCCAAAGAAGAACTTAAAGAAGCTCAGGCCGACCTCAATCAGGAATATCCGGCTTTCAGGATCGAAGCTGAAGCAAAAATCGACGCGAACGACAAAAGAATCCTCGAGCTGAGTGCTATTGTCAACGAGCCTGGCGACAAACTACTTGACGATTTGCGTCGGAAAAGAATTGTCGAACTCAAACAAAAAAATGCTGACCTGAGAATCAGGTTGTACAACTACGAAAAAGAGCACTCAGATTGGGAGGTTTTCAAACGCGAATTCAACCATGATCTCGATGGCATTGTAGATGCTTTTAATGATCTTGGAAAAGACAACAAGAAGTAAATCAAATTCAGGTGGTTTCCCCGGGTTTTGTAACTCTCTGTCATTATGTTGCTTATATATTAATTCCTAACAAAATTAATACTTGATTTGAACGATTCATCATACCATGGTGGGACGTCCTACGCAACTTACATACGCGACAACCACCTGATTTTCTGCCTTTTTGATCAATTTTTGATAAACATATTAAATTCAACTATATGAACGTAAAACGAGTATTCGGAGGTGCACTCACTGTTATTGGTGCTGCCGGACTTATTTATGCAGCCGTTGTCTTTGCCACCACCTCAGGCGACAACAGCTCCATTAAATCACTGATTATTTTTGGTGTACTGGGTCTCATTTTTTTCATTTCAGGTATTGGCCTTGTGCGCACCACAAAAGACGAATCATAACTGATCGTTGGTTAGATGCTATCGTATGTGAATTATGTAAGATTTTTCATAAATCATGTAATACATTTTCCTATGATATATCTGACCTTTACATCAGGTAACATATTGATTATTATCCCTACCGACATGAAAAATTCTCTGGCACTGATTCTTTTGGCAGCAATGCTCTTCACAGCTTCCTCCAGTAGCATTGCTCAGGATGATGCCAGAAACAACATTTATTGTCAGCCACTGTGGGGGCCGGTGTCGTATGACTATGTCGAGTACTACTATTTGCCCGAATTAGGCGTTTACTATGATGTTCCGGGTTCACAGTACATCTACAAAAATAAAAGCCTGATTTGGGAACGTTCAAAAAGGTTGCCATTCCCTTATCGGAACACTGATTTGTTTTCAACTTATAAAGTAGTCATTAACCAGCCGGAACCTTATCTGCGCCATGTGTTTTATGTGGTGCGATACCATAATTATAGAAATGAACATCCGAAGCAGTTAAGCATCCGCGACAGCAATGATTCAAGGTATGCCAAAGTCAAAAATTATACTGATCTTACCAGTAGCAGTACTTCCCTGGCAAACCCTGACAAACATTAATACATTCTCCCGGTATTATTGAGTAAAGCCTGTGGAAATCGACAACAGTTCACATTGCCTCATCATAATATATCTTTCCAGCCTAATCAGGGCTTCGTATTTTATTAAAACCACCACCCACTGGCTGAAAATTCCTGACGGCTTGGCCGTTGGAACAGGGCGAAAAACCATAATCATTTTTACAGTGAAAAAGCACCCGAACAACGCTCTGTATGCTGAAAGCAGTTAGCTAACGTATTGAAACATTTATCCCTGTTCCCCTTTTTTGATTTTATCAATCAGCTATCCAAAATATGTGATTCATGTAACTTGTTTCCTGAAATATGTAACGCTTTGTTGTTGAAACGCTATCACCTTTGTGCTACCGTTAATTTACCTGTTCAAACATCAATATTAAACAACATGAGCAACTTACTTTACATCATCGCCATCATCCTGATTATCCTATGGGCCACAGGATATTATGCCTACAATTTTGGCAATGTAATTCATATCCTGCTGGTTATTGCCATTGTAGCCATTTTGCTACGGGTTATCAGAGGTAGAAATGTTTTATAACTAAAATCCATTAAAAGATGCAAAATACCAGATCTATGGGATTCATTGTTGCTTTATGGTCCGGTGAAAATCCGCCTATAAGGCGCACAGTGCCAATGGTTAGTTTACCAATACCTGCTTTCAAAAACAGCATAAAGGCCATCAGATCGACTGTGCTGCTGAAAAAAAACGTTGTTGAAAAAGTAAACTGACCCAAACCCTATAAAGTTTGCATACCATTCAAATAAAAAGTTAGGTGTAATTGCCTGACACTTTTTAACACAAAATCAATCAGACTATTAAATCAATCCTTATGAAAAAAATTAAAATTATTCTTTTGGTCTTGTTAACAGCCCCGCTCTTTATCGCAGGTTGTTCAACACTCACGCGCACGCAAAAAGGCGCCGGAATAGGAACTGTAGCAGGCGGAGCAGCAGGTGCTGTTATTGGTCGTGCTGCCGGAAACACTGCCATTGGTGCTGTTGTTGGTGCTGCTGTTGGCGGCGTAACAGGAGCCATTATTGGCCACAAAATGGATAAACAGGCAGAAGAAATTAAAAATGAAATTCCTGGTGTAAACGTCGAACGTGTAGGCGAAGGCATTGTGGTTGAATTCACCAATGATGTTCTGTTTGGCTACGACAGCTATGCACTCACCAGCAATGCCCGCGAAAATCTCAGCAAACTGGTAACAATTCTTAAAAACTATCCTGACACCGATATCGAAATATTCGGTCATACCGATAGCAAAGGGGCTGCCAGTTATAACCAGAACCTGTCGGAACAAAGATCAGATGCCGTGGCAAAATATCTTGTCAGCAAAGGCATCTCCAATATGAGACTAGCTTCGGTTGGGTTTGGTGAATCGAAACCAAAATACTCCAATGCCGACAGCGAAGGACGAGCTCAGAACCGACGTGTTGAATTCGCCATCACAGCCAACGACAAAATGAAACGTGAAGCTGAAGCACAGGAAAAAGCCGGAAACTAATTCTTTCTGAGTCCAGGAGGTGAATCATGATAGCATGATGAAATCGTTTCAATCCTGAAATTATACATATTAACAAATAATAAAAATCATTCAACTTAAATTTAACGTAAATGAAAAAAAACATTCTAATTCTCACTGCATTTATCCTCATGCTTGGCTTTTCGGCCAAAGCACAAATGGATGGCATTTCAATCGGCCTTCGCGGAGGTGTCGATTTTCAGACCTTCAACGGCAAAGACATGAATAATGATGCCCTCAAATTCAGCATGGTACCTCGTTTCAACCTCGGAGTAACTGCCGATATTCCGGTAGCTCCCGATTTCTACTTCCAGCCGGGCTTATTGTTTACAACAAAAGGCGCTAAGTCAAAGGATAAATTCTTAGGCATGGACATGTCGGCTGAATACAATCTGTCGTATATCGAATTGCCCCTGAGTCTACTCTACAAACCCATGCTTGGAAATGGTCATTTTATCCTGGGCTTTGGTCCATATCTGGCCTATGGTGTTGGCGGAAAAGTTAAATACGAAATCAACAATGTTTCAACCGATGAAAAAATCGTGTTTGGCAACGAATTCGAAAGCGCTAATCCGCAGGACATGAAATACTTTAGGGCGTTGGATTTTGGTGGAAATCTGTTCTTTGGCTATGAGCTTTTAAGTGGCATTTCAGTTCAACTGAATACCCAACTGGGTCTGGCTAAAATCAATGCAGATAACACCCTTGCTCCTGATAGTAAAACTGCATTTAAAAACACAGGGGTAGGCCTTTCGGTTGGTTACATTTTTTAACCTTAAATTACTCCATACGATAGCAGCTTCTCTTTCAATGTAAACTGATCTTATTGAACCCCAATTCATCCCCACATTTGAATCAGTTTACCAACAAGTCAAAACAAGTAAAAATCCCGGTCAGCTAGCTGTTCCGGGATTTTTTTATTTGTATTTAGATTTCATTCAGAAGCTCAGCTTCAACCTGCCTGATGTGGGTATCGATAAAGCCCCCATGAATAAAGTGTGGATTTTCTTTCCACTTGCTTTCCAGTAATTTGGCATATTGCCGCAGAATATTTTCAAGACGCTGCTGGTGGTCTTCCTCCTCACTGCCTTTACTCAATGGCTCGTGAAATTCCACCAACGCCCTGCCATTTTCAGCTGGCAGCACAAAAACCGGTATGATCAATGCTTCGGTAATCAGGCCTAGCTCAGCAAAACTGGCTCTGAAGCCGCGAACCTTATCTATGAAGGGAAATGAAAAATGCGAACGCCCATGTTGTCCGTCGCCCAGAATATGCACAATACCTCCGGTTTCGAGCTTTTCCCTTGCCTGAAATAGCAAACGAAAAGCCTCGCCCTTCGACTCGCGACTCACGCTCAGAAAATGCGGCAGGCAATCCTTTCTTATCCCGGCAACTTTGGTGGTGTTGACGCCGCGTTCGCCCAGAATGGAATAAAAATCAGCATACCCTCTTCTTACAAACAACCACAATGCCACCGATGGCCAACCAAAGTGACTGTTGACCAGTACCACACCTTTACCTGCCTGATATCCTTTCTCGAAAATCTCTAACCCCTTATACGTGATCATCTTATCAAATTTCTTGTCACTCAGGTGCGACAAGGCTGCCGTGCGCCATCCATGCTGAAAATGTACCTTCAGAAATTTTTCTGTAATCTCTTTTATATCCCCCTGAAAGCCCTGTAGCAATAGATACTCCCTGAAAGGATCGGTACGATGACGCAGATAATCGTCGCTGGCAAAGCTTGTGCTACAAAACCAATTTATGAATGAGTCGCCCATGGCGTAGGGAATGAGCGATGCACCAGCCACAGTGTTGAAAAGCTTCATGAAGCGGTCAGTGTTGCGGCGGTTGAGAAAGGGATTTTTCATGGCAAATCAGGTATTAAGCATATTTCGGGCTAACTCCTTGATGGTCGGGTGTGCAATCAACTGATCCACATTTAGTCGGACGCCAAGTTGTTTCTCAATGCTGTTGAAAGCAACAAATAGTCTGAGTGAATCAGCCCCCAGGCTAAACAGGTTTTCTGTTACACCTATGGGCTTAATATTCAATGCTTTCTCGAATATATCCACAAGCTTTTGTTCTGTTTCATCTGTAGCATTCACTATTTCTCCTCTTTGCTCAAGCATAAGCCAATCTGGTTGCGGAAGTGATGACCGGTCCATTTTCCCAGAGGCATTTTTGGGCAGGGCATCCAGAACAACAAAATAGGTAGGAACCATATAGTCGGGCAAAATCTTGGCTGTTTTGGCTTTCAGGAAACTCAGATCCAGACCTTCTCCGGCCGATTGAACCACAAAAGCCACGAGATGTTCCACTTCCTGATTGTTGGTCATGATGTTGCATGCTGCCTCTCTGACCTCAGGGTTACCCAGCAGAACATTCTCGGTTGCAGCGAGATCGATCCGGTAACCGCGCATTTTCACAACAGTATCGTTCCTGCCCAGATGAATCACACAACCATCATCGCGCATAAACCCACGGTCGTGCGTATTGAGTAACCTTACGGGTGAGTCAGCTGTTTCATTTGTTACATCGCGGCTTGTTAGCTCAGGCTTGTTCCAATATCCCGGCGTTACGTAAGGGCTTCTCAGGAATATTTCGCCCGTTTCGTTCTCCTTGCAAATGAGGCCGTTTTCATTCTTAATGATCAGCTCGATCCCATCCACTGCAAAGCCAACCGGAACCAGATTGTGCAGCAGTGGTGTGTTATGATTCATGACAAATCCCCGCGACAAGTAAGCTTCGGTGCTGGCGAGTATATTAACCATCACGGTATGGTTACCAAAGTATTTCCTGGCCTTGTCCACATCGCTCCGGTAAAGTGTTTCTCCACCGAGCAGTAAAAGTCGGAAATCAGGAAAATTGTTTCCCGGCTCAAGGGTGTCCATCAAATGCCGGAGAAACGACGGTATGATCAGGCTGGCGGTTATCCGCGAATCTCTGAACCATTGCGCAAAACCTAAAAAGTTAACTTCCTTTTCATGATAAAGATGCAACCCGCAACCATTGAGCAAGGCACCAAGCAAGGGCAGCGCATGGGCCGAAAAACCAGCCGACAGGTAATATGCAAATCGATCATCAGGCAAAATCCCGACAAACGCAGTCATCCGCTTGATGAAATGAACCATGTTTTCATGTGTCTGAATAACGCCTTTTGGTTCGCCTGTTGATCCTGACGTGTAAAGCAAAATGGCATTATCCTGCTTGCTGACAGCAGTTTCAGGATTATTTTGTGGCCATTCATTGCCTGAATTCCCGATATCGACTACCCTCACATTCCCCGAAAAGTCTTTCGATCTGTCAAAAAATGCGGTGTCTGTTATCAGCAAACGGCAGCCTGCATCAACGATCATTTCTCTGTTCCTTGCATCAGGGAAGCCCGTGTCGAGCGGAACATAGGTTTTCCCGGCCTTCATGATTCCCAATATGGTCACAATCTGTTCGATCGTATTGGGTTGATATAAGGCAACATTCTCGTTTCCATGTCCAAGTAAACCAATGATCTGATGCGCGAGTTGGTTTGCCCGAATGTTGAGTTCGTGGTAAGTTAGGGACCGGATTCCATCAGAAACTGCCTGTTTAGCAGCAAATTGAACGACAACAGACTCGAATCGCCCATGAATGGTTTGTAATTGTTCCGGAAATGGGTAAGGTTTGCCTGGCATGTTGTTTTGGGTTTTCAGCCTTCTTCAATTAGCATCCGGTTGCCCAGAAACGTATATGCATCGGGTTCGGCATCGATCATGGGTTGTGGGTGCTCAGCCGGCAACAGGGTATACTTTGAAACGATCAGGGTTTTGATTTCTTCATCGGTTGTAGACACATGAATCTCCTGCAATTGCTCATGGTTTCTGAATACAAGACAAAGCTTTTTCCTATCGGCAGGTTTCATATTTGCCTTCAGATGGGCAAAAAACTCCTGGAAAACTGCCCTGACAATGTAGTGTTCCATGCGTATCTGGTTGGTTGATCAGGCAATATTATGCATTTCTTTTCAAATAATAAAACCCTTGCCTCAAAAAATGCACACTGAATGTTTCAAAAATGGAAGCATCCTTCATCTTGCAATCTTTGGTTAACTTTGCCAAAAATCGCGGATAATGACATCCAGTGCAGGCAAATTGCTATCAGACATCAATTCACCTTCCGATCTCAGGAAACTGAGCACGGAACAGCTGTCCATCTTGTCCGACGAACTCAGATCGTTTATCCTTGATGTGGTATCAGCCAATCCCGGCCACCTCGGTGCTTCGCTGGGTGTTGTTGAACTAACAGTAGCCTTGCATTATGTATTCAATACTCCTGTCGACAAATTGATCTGGGATGTCGGGCATCAGGCTTACGGGCATAAAATTCTTACCGGCAGACGCGATCTTTTTCACACACTGCGTAAGTCGGGCGGAATCAGCGGATTCCCTGTCATATCGGAGAGTGAGTTTGATGCTTTTGGTACCGGACATGCCTCCACAGCCCTTTCTGCTGCCCTTGGAATGGCCATTGCTGCCAGGTTTAAGGGACTTAAGAGGCAACATATTGCTGTTGTTGGCGATGGAGCCATCACCGGCGGCATGTTCTTCGAAGCCCTGAATCAGGCCGGTGACAGCCAGGCTGATTTACTCATCATACTCAACGACAACGGCATATCCATTGACCATAGTTCGGGGGCATTGAAAGATTACCTCATCCGTCAGGCTGGCAAACAGTCAGGTACCGCCTTTTCGAACCCCTTGTTTGAGGCTTTTAACATTCAATGCAATGGCCCTGTAGATGGCAACAACCTCAGTGAGATACTGCAAGCCCTCGAGGCGGTCAAAGCCATGAAGGGGGTAAGGCTGCTGCATGTGCTGACCACCAAAGGCAAAGGATTCGAAAAGGCTGAACGCGATCAGGTGCGCTATCATGCACCAGGCACTTTCGACAGAACCACCGGCGATTTGCCCAAAAGTGATTCAAACACCAAAGAAGCTCCGCTTTACTCAGAAGTTTTTGGGCAAACCATGCTCGAACTGGCCCGGATGAACCCCAGTGTAGTAGCCATTACGCCCGCTATGCCTACAGGTAGCAACCTGCTCCCGATGATGAAACTGTATCCCGAACGCACTTTCGATGTGGGGATAGCCGAGCAGCATGCCGTAACTTTTGCTGCCGGATTGGCAACCGATGGCTTGATTCCGTTTTGCACCATTTATTCAACCTTTCTGCAAAGAGCTTACGATCAAATAATTCACGATGTTGCTTTGCAAAAATTGCCGGTTGTTTTTTGCATCGACCGGGCGGGCCTGGTAGGCGAAGATGGGGCAACACACCATGGCGCTTTCGATCTTGCCTATTTGCGTTGTATCCCGAATCTGGTTATTACAGCTCCCATGAACGAATGCGAGCTCAGGAACCTGATGTTCCTCGCCCAGCAGCATACCGGATTGTTGCCCATGGCAATACGTTATCCCCGCGGAAAAGCCACTACCCCTGACTGGCAACTTCCTTTTGAAACCATCGAAGCCGGAAGAGGAAGAAAACTTCGGGCTGGCGAAAAGATTGCAGTTGTCAGCCTGGGTCATCCCGGCAACTTTGTTGCTGAGGCATTGGACAGCCTCCAAACCGATGACATTTGTGTAGCACATATCGATCTTCGGTTCCTGAAACCCCTCGATGTGGCATTGCTTCATGAAACTTTTAGTGCCTATGAAATGATTATTACCGTCGAAGATGGTGTAATCAACGGAGGAATGGGCAGTGCGCTGGCCGAGTTTGCAGCTGACCACCAATACAAAAGCCGACTTATCCGATTGGGAATTCCTGACAGCTTTATCCATCACGGGAAACCCGAAGAACTCTATGCCGATTGTGGATTCGATGCCCGTTCAATTGAAATCCTGATCAGAAAATTATGGAACAGTTAGCAGATTGTAGTTTAATTTGCAAAGATTGGTAACCGGATCAGTACTTTTCGATTGACTGTTTCAATAAGCCATTCTGCTTTTTCCTGGATGACTCTCTCCGGGACAAGAATCTGACAAAACCAGCATATAAAAACAGATCAACCCGCCTTTACCCACCCTGCTATTGTTTGTTTTTTCAGCCTGAAAGAAGCATGTTTTAATTGAATTACCTACTTTAGCAAGCCGTTAATGACAAAAAATGGTTTCACGAACTTCGATCGGGATTCTTGTTTTTTATATCTTCCTGGTGCTCAACATCAGGGCTGAAGAATTTCGTGCCCACGACCTGGACATCATTTTGCCTGATGTTATCGTAAGCGATGTTAAACAAGCCATTACAATTAAAATTGTTTCGCCCGAGAGTTTTGGGCAGTTCGAAAACGTTTCAAAAGAACTGATGCTAAACGGCAAGTGGCATACCGTGACTTTTGTTCAAAATCAAGCCGTCATACTGCACGATTTCCCCGCCAAAGAAACACTTTCGATGAGTATTGACGACTTTCAATGGAAAATGGAAATTAGTCCCATTCCGCTCTGGATGTCAGTTTTGCCGCCGCTGGTAGCCATCATGATAGCTTTGCTGCTCAGAGAGGTTTTTACAGCACTTTTCGCAGGAATTCTGGTTGGCACAAGTATCATTTACTATTACAAAGGGTTTTCAGTTTTTGTAGCAATCGGCAAGGGTCTTCTGGCCATTATTGACACCTATGTGATGGAATCGCTTCTCGATCAGGGCCATATGTCAATCATTATTTTCTCGATGGTGATCGGCGGAATGGTGCATCTGATCACCAAAAACGGTGGAATGAAGGGTGTGGTGAACAAATTATCGCGTTATGCTACCTCAGCACGTTCGGGTCAACTGGTAACTTGGGCCCTTGGTGTGGCAATATTTTTTGATGATTATGCCAACACCCTTGTGGTTGGAAACACCATGCGCCCGGTTACTGACAGGTTGAAAATCTCGCGCGAGAAACTTGCCTATCTGGTAGATTCCACAGCAGCTCCGGTAGCTGCCATTGCATTTGTAACCACCTGGATAGGCGCTGAACTGAGTTATATTCAGGATGGGATTGCCACCCTGGGGCTGCAACTTTCAGCTTACACTGTTTTTTTCAACTCCCTGGCTTATAGCTTCTATCCTATTCTCACCCTGGTGTTTATGTTAATTATAATAATTCGTAAAGTCGAATTTGGTCCGATGCTGAAAGCGGAGAGAAAAGCCAGATTTTCTGTTGTCCAGTCTCCTGAATCATCCGAAATACAATTCACGGATGGTTCTGCTGGCATGGAAATGCTGGTGACCGAAAAACAGGCTAAAGCATTCAACGCGATTATTCCTGTTATGATTATTATCCTGGGGACAATTGCTGGCTTACTTTACACAGGATGGGATAAATCAGTCTGGGAAGATCAGACCTTAGGTTTTTTTAATAAAATTTCAACAATCATCGGTAAAGCAGACTCTTACTCTGCCCTTCTTTGGTCATCGCTTACAGCCATGTTGGTTTCAGTTATGCTAACACTCGGGCAACGTCTGCTGAGTCTGAAAGATACCATAAACAGCCTTGTCGACGGCTTTCGCACCATGCTCACCGCCATTCTGATCCTCACGCTTGCCTGGTCAGTAGCTATGGTAACCGACCATATGCATACTGCTGACTTTATTTCAGCAGCTTTACTCAAGCTTTCATTTTCGCCATACCTGATTCCGGCCTTTACCTTTATCCTGGCAGCGCTGGTTGCCTTTTCAACAGGTTCTTCCTGGGGCACAATGGCTATCCTTTATCCGCTTATCCTGCCAGCCTCATGGTTGCTTACACAGAATCACGGTCTGGATCATGAACATTCATTAATCATTTTCTACAATGTGGTTTCATCGGTACTTGCAGGCTCAGTGCTGGGCGATCATTGCTCTCCGATATCCGACACCACCATACTCAGCTCACTTGCGAGTCAATGCAACCATATTGAGCATGTAAGGACCCAGTTTCCCTATGCCTTGACTGTAGGCATGGTATCTGTTGCCGGAGGTACAATTCCCGCAGCTTACGGGGTTTCAAGCTGGATACTATTTCCCCTGACTACCCTTGCCCTGGTCGTATTGGTTTGGATATTTGGCAAAAGCCCGGAGAAACAAAAGGCATAATACACTATTTTACTGATGTTTACAGTTATTTCAAACAAATACATTTTTGTTGCACAAAATTATCTTTTAGGTTTCATTTGTTTTTGGTTAAACATTAGCTTATTTTCGTAAAAAAATCGACCCGTTCAATTAATCCTCAGACTGGTATGAAAGCCCGCTCAATGTTAATCTCCAGTATTAAAAGCCTCGACAAGCAGTTAGAATCATTCTTTGAGCTTGGTTTCAATCCCAATCTGGCCATTGTTTTTACATCAATTAGCCTGCCAATCAAAGAGTTGATGATGGTTTTCGAGCGAAGAAATATCCGGTTAGCGGGATGTACGAGTTGTGGCGAAATCGCTGTCTATGATGGCTTTAGTGGTATTTCCGAACAATCAGCCGCTGTGATGTTGATCGAAATACCTGACAATCAATTTTCAATTGATATTATTAACGGGAACGGATTAAGCTCCTATGAGTTGGGATTGAAGGCTGCCCAACAGGGAAAGGGCATTTTCAACGACAGGGCAATGATCGTGATGGCCAGTGGCTTAAAAGTCAACGGACAGGCGCTAATTGAAGGGATATTGTCCGAAACAGGACCCGGCACACCCATTTTCGGGGGATTAGCCGGTGATGATGCACACTTTGTTGAAACCTGGGTCTTTGATCAGAAACAATTGCTCAACAACGGGATAATCGTAGTGAATTTCGATAGCTCAAAGATCAGGGTTTCAGGACTCGCAACTTCGGGTTGGATCAGTTTGGGGGCCGACCTCAAAGTGACCAGCTCGACGGACAATGTGGTGTTTGCCATTGATGGTCAACCTGCCCTGGACGTTTATAAAAGATACCTGAGTGTGAGTGAAGATGATTTGCCGGCTATTGGCGTCGAATACCCCTTAATGCTCAAACGAAATGATGGGACAACCGCGCTCAGGGCTGTAATGGGTGTAGATAAACAGGCACGTTCGCTGATCTTCGCCGGAAGTGTACCCGAAGGCAGCCTGGTTAATTTCTCGAGCTCACCCGGTTTTGAAGTGATTGATTTCACCCGCAAAAACCTCGAAAGCTTCAGCCTGTCTTCCCGGCATGCTGACTGCATGTTGTTGTTCAGTTGTATGGCAAGGCACCTTGCCCTGGGGCCACTGGTTATCGAAGAAATTGACCTGTCGAAAAGCCTGTGGAAAGCACCGCTCGCCGGATTTTTTACCTATGGTGAAATTGGCATCAACAGTGCAGGCCAATGCGACTTCCACAACCAAACCTATACCATCGTGCTCCTCGAATCGATAGAAACTATTCAGTAAGTATATTATGCTGGATCTGCTGGACAAGCTTTATGCAACAATACTGAAGGCTGGAAGTCATGATGAATTTCTTTCCATCAAAGATGCTTTGCTGACCGAAATTGCAGAAATCAGACGAAAATCAGAAGTAAACACCTTCCAGTATAGCAGACTAATCAAGGATAAAAACGTGCTTCATTCCTTGCTTGCACGCACCTCAGAAGATCTCAAGCTGGCTCTTCACGAACTCAGCCAAAGGGCCGAAGAGTTGAATACGCTGTTGTTAGCCATACCGGCATTGGTTTACTTTAAGGATGTTAACCTTAATTATGTTATTGTTAACAAGGCCTTTGAAGAATTCTCCGGAAAAAGAACTGAAGAGATTGTTGGCCGCAGTGCCGCGCAGGTTTTCAGCGAATACCAAACAACAACCTATGATCAGATAGAGCAATCGGTGCTCGAAACAGGCCAGTCGCTTTACGATATTTCGGAACAACTGACCGATAAAGGCCGTACGATATTGTTGTCGACCAACCTGGCACCGGTAAAAAACATTCATGGTGAGAACATTGGACTTGTTGGCGTTTCGTGGGATGTTACTGAACAACGAAAAAATCAGGAAGCCTTGCAAAATGCAAAGGATGCCGCTGAAGCGGGCACGCGGGCCAAGTCGGAGTTTCTGGCCAATATGAGCCACGAAATTCGCACCCCGCTGAATGGTATCATCGGCATGTCGCAAATCCTGAGCAAATCGATTTCCGATCCCCCCAACAAAGAGTATCTGGATATCATTATCTCCTCGGGGCAAAGTCTGCTTTTGCTGGTTGAAGATATTCTGGACTTCTCCAAAATTGACGCCGGCATGCTGACTTTTGAAGAAAAGCCATTCAATGTGGTGAACCTGATGCGCGAAATTGACCAGTTGCTGCGCATAAAAGCAGAAGATAAGGCCCTCAGCTTGCTTACCTCGGTTGACAAAGGTTTAAAACATGATCTGCTTGGCGATGAAGACAGAATCAAGAAAGTAATCCTGAACCTCGCTGATAACGCAATCAAATTCACCGAAAAAGGCAAAGTAAGCATAGATGTAACACTTCAGGAAGAAGATACAAAAGGATTAACCCTTCAATTCACCATCAGGGACACAGGCATTGGCATTGCCAAAGACCAGCTGAGCCGGATTTTCCAAAGTTTCGAACAGCTCGATTCGTCGCACACACGACGCTTTGGTGGCAGCGGACTCGGCCTGGCGATCTCTCACCGTTTGGTGCAAATGATGGGCGGCACAATTAAGGTGGAAAGCGAGCCGGGTAAAGGTTCCGTTTTTTCCTTTGACATCAAACTGAAAAAACTCGGTCTGAGTCCTTCAAAGCAGCCTGGTAAACAATCCCCTTTAAAGCGTAAAATACATGTACTGCTTGCCGAGGATAACCTGATTAACCAGAAAGTAGCAGCATTTACCCTCAACCAGATGGGTTTAACTTTCGATCTGGCCCGCAATGGCATCGAAGCGGTCGAACAATTCAAAACCGGTCGCTTCGACCTCATCCTGATGGATATCCAAATGCCCGAGATGAGTGGTTTCGAAGCTACACAATCCATCAGGTCGATCGAAAAGGATATGAATCCTCCGTCGCACATCCTGATTATTGCCCTCACAGCCAATGCCATGAAAGGCGATATGGAACGCTGCCTGCAGGTTGGCATGAATGCTTACCTCAGCAAACCATTTCAGCAAAAGGAGCTTATGGGGCTCATTTCGCAATATTTTTCCGAATAAGTACAACTCTTTCATGTCTGGCCAACTAAGGATTACCTTTGCCGATATTTTTTTCCATTATTGATGAACTGGATCGAAATTACAGTACTGATTGTTTCGGGGGTATTGGTTGGGTTTATCAACACCCTGGCAGGCGGAGGAACCATTATCTCCTTGTCGGTGTTTCTGATTATGGGTCTTCCAATTGATGTGGCAAATGGCACCAACCGGATTGCTGTCATCCTGCAAAACATGACCTCCACCCAGGCATTTTATCAAAAAAAGGTACTCGACCTTAAAAAGGGAACCTGGCTGGCCCTGCCGGCAATTGTCGGATCGGTGCTGGGCGCCTGGCTGGCTGTGGATATCGACCGTGAATCCTTCGGCAAAGCCATAGCCGTGGTGATGCTGCTGATGATCTTCTTCATGTTCTTCAAAACCGAAAAATTCCTGAAAGGCCGTCCCGATCTCATGGCCAAAAAAGTAAGCTGGGTGCAGGCAGTTATCTTTTTTTTCATTGGTATTTACGGTGGTATGTTCCAGGTGGGGGTGGGCTATTTCCTGCTGGCAGCATTGGTTGCGGGTGTCGGATTCGATCTGGTAAGGGCCAACGCCCTCAAAGTCTGGATTGTTTTGCTCTACACGGTTTTTGCCCTCGCGGTTTTTGTTGGTAATGGTGCCGTTGACTGGAAATTCGGACTCATTCATGCCATCGGCAACATCATCGGAGCCTATATCGCATCGCATATGGCTGTGCAAAAAGGCATAGGCTTCGTGAAATGGGTAATCGTGGTGGTCATTCTGCTTACTTCGGCACAACTTATCGGGCTTTACGATATCGGAGATGTAATCAGTTTTCTGATGGGCAAAAGCTGAGACAGCAGGGTTTTGAAGGAATCAATTTTTTATCAAATGCGTGAATCTTATGCGATTGTGCGCATTCGCTAACGATTATAAAAATCCGTCAGACCTCACCCATTTAGGTAATCCATTCAAGGTAATTTTCGGGATTAATAAGCCGAAAACTACTTTCAGGATAGGCCCTGGACCAGGCAGCAGGGGGCTTTACATTTTTTACCTGTCCCCACTTAAGTTCATAAGCTGCCAGGTTGCCCCCACCTTCTTCCACCAAATCAATCTCGTGTTGCTGGTAGGTGCGCCAAAAGTAGTTATTCACCGAAATGCCCTTGTAATGCTGATACTTAAGACGTTCCGAAACAATGTAATTCTCCCAAAGCTCTCCCAGGTCGTTTCTGATTGGAAAAGAATTCATATTGTTGATCAATGTGTTGCGAATACCATTGTCGTAAAAATACCACCTGCTTGTTTTGGTAATTTCATTCCGCAAGTTTCTGCTGAATCCCGGAAGCCTGAACACCACGAATACCTTTGAAAGCAAATCGAGGTACTTTTCGACCGTATTCCGACTTAATCCGAGTTGCCGTCCAAGCTCTTCAAGCGAAACTTCTTTACCTATCTGAAAAGCAATCAACCTGAGCAGCCCCGCAATTTTATCCGAGTTACGGATACCGCCCAACTCAAGTATATCCTTAAATAAATATGCATTCACCAACTCCCTGAGGTATTCTGCTTTGTCGTAATTTCCTGAATATTGCTGTAGCTCAGGGTAGCAGCCGAAAATCATCCTTTCTTCCAGCCTTGAACGTGTTTCGACAAGATTCTCGGTCTTGCTAAACTCCATTTGAGCCAATGGGTATAAGTTGAAGGTGAATTTTCTCCCTGTTAAGGGTTCGCCCATCTTATTGGAAAGGTCAAGTGCTGAAGAACCTGTCGCCAATACCCTGATTCCTTCGATATTATCCACTATCAACTTTAAAACCAGTCCAATATCAGGCACTTTCTGGGCTTCGTCAATGACTAAAAAACGCTTGTCGCCCATGAGTCTTTGGTAATTCTCAACAGTCCGGTTCGCCAACACAGAATGGGTAGCCATATCCTCGCCATTCAGCAGCAGGTATGGTTCGTTGATATCATGCTCCAACAGATGGTTTATAAGCGCAGTTTTACCCACACGCCTGGCTCCCATAAGCAGCACAACTTTGTTGGGCAACAATTTCGGGATCAACCGGGTTTTTATGGAACGTTCAATGAAAATACTCATGATGGATCTGATTGATGTTTCCATGACAAAGATAAGAAAATATTCCTCTAATGAAGCAATTTAATGAAATTCCTTCAACATATTGAAGCAATTTAATGAAATTCCTTCAATTTGAAAACAAAGCGCCTCGAACACCTTTAGGTTCGTTGCCGAAAAAAACCGGTCAAAAGATCAGTGAAGTCATTGGATACAGCCTGTAAACCTTCTTAATTACGGTTGAAAAAGTAACATAAGGCTGCAAAATCGTACATTTGTCAGAAACATGACTCAAATGAGGCAAATATTTGGAGTTGTATTCCTGCTGATGGTATACCTAATGCTGGTAAAGCTGTTTTCAGGATGTAGCCAACAACCGGAAAATGAACCAGGTAAACCCGCCTATGTGCTTGTCGTTCACGGGGGCGCAGGTGCTATGGAACGTTCAAATATGTCCGCTGAAGCGGAAACAGCCTACAAAGAAGGCTTATTTCTGGCCATCGAAGCTGGAGAGAAAATACTGAAGCAAGGCGGATCAAGCACCGATGCCATCATTGCTGCAATCACCCTGCTCGAAGACAATCCACTCTTCAATGCCGGACGCGGTGCAGTGTTTAACGAGGCAGGCGAAATTGCCCATGACGCATCCATCATGGAGGGTAAAGAGAGCCGTGCCGGAGCGGTTGGCGCAGTGAGTCACATGCGCAACCCAATTCTGGCTGCCAAAGCCATTATGGACGATGGCCGGCATGTATTTCTGGTAGGGAAAGGAGCTGAGGATTTTGCTTTAGCCATGGGTGTCGACACAGTAAACCCTTCCTATTTCTTCACGCAGGATCGTTGGGAAAATTACGAAAAAACCCGCCAAACCAGCCTCGAAAGGGAATTCCCCTTGAATCCGAAAGGGACAGTCGGTGCTGTTGCATTGGACTTGCAGGGGAACCTCGCTGCAGGCACATCAACAGGTGGAATGCACTATAAAAGGGCTGGCCGTTTGGGCGACTCCCCAATAATTGGAGCAGGCACCTGGGCCGACAACAACAGCTGTGCTGTTTCGGCCACCGGACATGGCGAGTTTTTTATTCGCAACGCAGTAGCCAGCGACATAGCCGCAAGAATGCTTTATGGTGGCAAAAGCCTTAAACAGGCTGCCGACGAAGTGGTTATGCAAAAACTTGCTGCACTGGATGCAGGTGGCGGCATTATAGCTGTGGATAAATATGGCAATATTGCCATGCCGTTTAACACTCCGGGTATGTTCCGTGGCTTTGTGAAACAGGGCGAAAAGCCTATCGTTGCTATATATGGTGAAAATTAAACTCGTGACCCATAAAAACTGTTCTTCCGGAAAAAGTTTGTCGAAACTTTCCATGCTCTCCATCCTATTCGTTTTTGCCATGGTAATCGCAGCCTGCAACAAAAATGACCAGTTAATCATAAAACCTGCTGATGATCCCTTTTTGCGTGCTGCTGACATGTCGTTTCTGCCGCAATTGCGTGAATCAGGCATTGTGGTGTATAACCGCCAAGGCCAGCCTGAAGATATGCTGCAGACCCTGAAAAATGCCGGAGTCAATGCCATCAGGCTTCGGCTGTGGAACAATCCAACCGAAGATTATGCAGGTATGGAGGAAGTGAAAATTCTTTCGCAAGAAATCAAAAGCAAAGGGATGAAGGTCTGGCTTACCCTCCATTATTCCGACACCTGGGCTGATCCGGGAACGCAGTTGAAACCGGCCCTTTGGCAAAACATCAGCTTCGACGCCTTGAAAGACAGTGTTTATGCCTTTACCCAATTGGCTGTTGAACAAATTCAACCCGATATCATACAGATTGGCAACGAGATTAACAATGGGTTCCTGTGGCCCGAAGGCAGCAAAAGCAATATTGTCCATTTCAGGGCCTTGCTCGAACGCGGAATTGCAGCCGTCAGGGAATCGGATACTGCTGTCCGGATCATGTTGCATTATGCAGGCCATGAGGATGCCCCTGCATTTTTCGAACAACTAAAACTACTTGATTTTGATCAGATCGGATTATCCTATTATGCGCTCTGGCACGGCAAAGACCTGAATGCTTTGCAAGCTTCCATGCAGGAGCTATCAGCAAAGTATGCCAAAGACATTCTCATTGCCGAAACAGCCTACCCATTCACTTTCGGGTGGAACGACTGGACCAACAACATCATCGGGAGCCAGGATCAGATACTGGCCGAATACCCGGCTTCAGAACAGGGACAACTCGACTTTCTCGTGAAATTAAGGGCCCTTGTCGACAGCGTTTCAACAGGAAAAGGATTTTGCTACTGGGGTTCCGAATGGGTTGCCTTTCGCGGACCACAGGCCACCAACGGTTCGAGTTGGGAGAATCAGGCGTTGTGGGATTTTACCAACAAAGCCCTACCCGTTATGGAGGCGTTTGAAAAAACACTTTATGATTGAGTTCAGTGCGAAAAGTGGTTTTCTACCGCAAAGGCACTAAGAATCACAAAAACTATAAGGTTTTATAATTGGTTGACATTCTTTTCTTTCTCGCAGCGGGTGCGACGTTTTATTTCTCGCAGCGAGCGCGGCGTGAACCCTATTCTTTTTCTCGCGGCGGGCGCAGCGTGAACTCGTTTCATTTTCTCGCAGCGGGTGCGACGTTATATTTCTCGCAGCGAGCGCAGCGTGATACTATTCTTTGCGTTCGTGGCGTGAAATTCTTTCTCGCGGCGGGCGCGGCGTGAAACTCTTTATTTAGTTAACATGGAGTTTTTCAGCAGACCCTGATTACTGTCAGAAACTCCTGTTCGCAGAGCAAACCAGCACCGGTTGTTTACTGTTTCTCGTACTGCTGAGTTTCTTCACTGGCAAACTCCAGTTTCACCCCGGCTTCGGCAAACATGGCCTCTGATTCGGCACCGGCATGGTATTTCTTTTCGCACACCACCCTTTCGATGCCGCAATTGATGATGAGCATGGCACAGGTGCGGCAGGGTGTCATGCGGCAATAGAGCGTGGCTCCATCCAGGGCAATGCCTCGCCTGGCTGCCTGTGTGATGGCATTCTGCTCGGCATGCACCGTGCGCACACAATGTTGGGTAACGCTGCCATCCTCGTGGATCACCTTTTTCATCAGATGCCCTACATCGTCGCAATGGGCCAGCCCACGGGGCGAACCCACATAGCCTGTTACCAGTATCTGTTTTTCTTTCACAATCACACAGCCACTGCGGCCACGGTCGCAGGTAGCCCTGGTGGCAACAGAATCGGCCAGTTTCAGAAAATACTCGTCCCAGCTTGGGCGACTATGTTGTTGATTGCTTAAGATGGAGTCACTCATTGTTTTTCGATGGATTGTAATGTATTTTCAACCTGACGATGCAAGTCATCCAGGCTGCCATTGTTTAAGAACACAAAATCAGCCTGACGTATGCATTCCGAAAGGTTTTGCTTGTTCGGATCATCGGAGTTCATCTCACGGGCTTCGTTGGCCCGAAAGGTGTCGTAACTCACCGCGTCGGTCTCTGATTTCCGCAGACTTATCCTTTGGTAGCGCAGCAGTGGATCGGCATCCACAGCAAACAGGTAAAACTTGTCTTTCTGCCGAAGCGAAGCAATCTCACCCGGGGTGCGTATGCTCTCAATAACACATGAATAGCCGTTGCGCAGCGCTTCTTCATACAGACAGTCAGTGACATAGCTGGGCGAATAACGTGCCCTGAGTTCGTTAGCCACTGATGTCATGCTGTCGCGATTCACCGGTAGTCCCCTGCGTTCAATCTCCTGTATGAGAAAAGCCCGCACCGAGTAATGCCTGTAACCTTTCTGGTTGACAAGATACTCTACAATGGTTCCTTTTCCGGCCCCCAGGGTACCGGTTATTCCAATGATTACCATATTATCTGGATGATTGGCTTTCGGCTTTTAGGTCGTCGATCCATTTGCCCATTGCCACGGGTTGCCATGTGTTCATTTTGTTGATTAACGACCTGGCTTCAAACGACACAATGAGGCTGTTGCGGTGCTCTTCGCGGACAAAGCCCTCGGAAACACCCTGGTCAAAAAACTTCAGCAAGGAATCAAAATATTTGTTGATGTTCAGTATGCCCAAGGGTTTGTCGATGAGGCGCAACTGATTAAAAGTGAGCACTTCCGAAAGTTCATCCAGGGTACCAAAGCCTCCCGGGAGGGCAATGAAGCCATTGGACAGACTGATCATCATGGATTTGCGTTCGGCCATACTGTCCACCACATGCAGCTTGTGTATGCCCGGATGAGCCACTTCCTTATCCACCAGGTGTTGAGGCATGATGCCCACTACCTCTCCCCCGTATTGCATCACGGTGTCGGCCAGCACTTTCATCAGCCCTACACCAGCGCCGCCATACACCAAACTAATATGACTTTCGGCCAATAAACGACCCAGGTCGGCGGCAGCGTCGCGGTAAATGCGTTGATAACCCATGCTGCTGCCGCAAAAAACACAAATTCGATTCATCCCGATTGGTTTATGACAAAGATAATGCTTTATGCGAAACGCTAACCATCGTTGTCGGCAAGCGTTATTTCCAGAAGTAGTGGACAGGCTTCACCCGGACTATTATTTTTCTGAAAAATAATGCAGGGTCACATCAAACACCAGCACCGAGTTGGGCGGTATGCTTCCCGCAGCGCGGTTGCCATAGCCTAGAGCCGAAGGGATGATCAGTTTGATCTTGCCGCCGGGCGCAATCAGCGGGATTCCTTCCTGCCAGCCTTTGATGAGCGACGGAAGTGAGCCGGTGTAAAAATCGCCCTGGTCAAACACACGGTCGTCCAGCAGGTAACCTTTGTAGGTAACCGTTACGGTAGCGCCTGCCCCGGGCTTGTCGCCCGTTCCGGCTTCGCTGATGATGTAATACAAGCCGGAGGCTGAGGTCAATGCATCGAGTTGTTTGGCTTCCAGGTAGTCTTCGATCTTTTGTTTGTCGATGGCCGCCTGATCCACCACCTTATTTTCACCACACGACAGCAGGGCGAAGAGGAATAGGATGTAAAACAGTTTGTGATTCATATGTATTTAATTTATTTGCAGGAGTTCATCAACAAGTGCCGGCACACCTGTAGCCGCTGTTGCCCTCACCACCCTGATGTGCGTCTGGTGCGGGGCAGGCATAGCCTTCGGGTCAATCAATACCACCGGAATACCATGGGGGGCATAATCGATGAGCCCGGCTGCCGGATACACCTGAAGGCTGGTGCCGATAACAAACAGCATATCGGCTTTCTTCACCATCCTGATGGCTTCGCTGATATTGGGTACCGGTTCGCCAAACCACACAATATGTGGCCGGAGTTGTGAGCCTTCTTCGCAGCAGTCGCCAAGTTTCAGTTCCCAATGGTCTAAAGTGTACACAAGCGTTGGGTTGGTGGTGCTCCTTGCTTTCTTCAACTCGCCATGCAGGTGCAACACATGTTTCGAACCGGCCCTTTCGTGCAGGTCGTCCACATTTTGGGTGATGATCTGCACCTGGAATTTTTCCTGAAGCCTTGCTAATGCCCTGTGGCCCTCGTTGGGTTCAACCTCAAAAAGTTGCTTCCGGCGTTCGTTGTAAAAGTCAAGCACCAGTTGCGGATTGTTTTCCCATGCCTGCGGACTGGCCAGGTCTTCGAAACGGTGTGTACGCCACAGTCCGTCATCGTCCCTGAAGGTCTTGATGCCGCTTTCGGCGCTCATGCCCGCACCGCTGAGTATGACCAGATGTTTCATCTTACTGCTGGTTTTAATGCACGGCAAAGATATAACAGACAGCGCAAAATAATAAGGGTGTCTGTCAGTCCGGCACTTACAATCTGCCCATCGGTACCTTTGACACAACCCGAATCTATGTCGCTTGAAATCAATACAGTCTCAAATGACATTTGTTTTTGTGACCAAACAGACGGGATCGTACGCCTGCCATTGAAAATTTTGTAACAGCTAATGCTTGCAAATCTGGTGAATTTCATAACTTTACGGCATGCAATTAACCCAGGGTAAACGTTTACAAACGTTTATCAATGTGTAGATTATTGATTACGAATATGATAATAATTAAACGGATGGAAGCAGATAGAAAGGAAATATACGTTAGGATTGCGTGTATATACGTGTTAGCACCTATTAAAAGAAGAACT
>DITE01000041.1:990-12451 GCA_002422725.1 Bacteroidales bacterium UBA6192 | reverse complement strand
TCACTAGTGTCCCATTAAAATCGGGACGTTTTTAAAAATTAAACAAATTTGGCTCATTAAGCCTAAAACGTTCTTTGTCATTTTGAAATTTAGTTCTATCGAATAGGTCTCGAAGATGAGTTTTATCTGTTAATGATATACTCAGAATCTGCAAAACCTCATATGTACTTCTGTCGAGCTGCATGTCTTTTTGGACGATTGCCACCAAGCAGTAAGTGCACATGGCAACGTAGATTTGAATCCGAACAGCATTTTCAGTAGTTCCCCAGAATTTCTTGATTTTCAGATGTTGCTTTAGCCATTTGAAGAAAAGCTCGACTTGCCAGCGGTTCTTGTACAGTTCAGCAACTTGAATTGCAGAAATGTGCATTGCATTGGTTAAGAATACAAGTTCACGCTTTTGTCCTTCATCCCAATATCTGACCAATCTAAGATGTTCTGGATAGTATTGCTTAGGATAAAACCCAGTCAATTCAATCGTTACATCTGAAAGTACATTCTTAGGCAATCTTCGCTTCCATTTGATTATCATGTATTGAAGATTCTTCTTTGCTCTGACAATGAAGAAAGCTCCTATTTGATGAATCTTATACAACATCTTGAAGTGATTATATGCACGGTCAAATATGTAATATGAGCCTGATTCATAAGGGATTTCTTTCATTGCAGTAGAGTCGTGTACAGAAGCTTCAGTGATATGGAAAAATGCTGGTATCTGTGTCTCCACATCATATAATGTATGCACTTTAATCCCACCCTTTTTCTTACGAAACTTCGCCCACCAGAATACAGAAAGGCACAAGTCAATCGTAGTTGAATCAAAAGCATAGACATTACTTTCAAGTTTGAAGATGTCAGAAACTCGTTTCTGCCTGGCTTCGTTTACCAGATAGTAGGCAAACTCTTCAAAAATGTGATAGTCTCTGTCCTGATTGGCTCTAGCAAGAGAGGATTTTGAAACATTCTTGCCCAAGCCCAAATGATAAGATTTGGAGTGGTGAGCATCAAGAGCGATGATTAAATCTCTTAGACTTTCACGATTTGACAATTGCCCGAACATCAAAGCCAGCAGTTGATTCCAACAAGTGAAATGCTTCACGTATTTGTCTCCGTCATACTTGCGAACGATGAAGTTGAACTTATTCCTATCCAGGAAGAAGGCTAATTGAGCGAAAACGTATTTATCCTTATGCACTTGCTAATCTTTTTGAGAAAGCAAAAATGCAAATCGAAATCCGTTTACTTGAAAAACCCCTGTAACTAACTAAATTTCAAATATTTCAAAGAACTTTTTGAGATTTTAATGGGACAGTAATGATTTTGTGTAATGAAATAGTGAGACTTACACTCAAAATTCCAGTTACCAATTGACGGGTAAAGCGAAACGGTTTTTCCATTAAAACGAATTTCCCAGTCTGTTGGTGAGATTGGGGTTACAATCTTGTTTCCACACCCACAAATACACAAATGAACAGCAGTTCGATATTCAATGGAAATATAAAGAATACCTTGTTCTGGAAAGTTGGGAATGAATTCAACAAATTTATGCTGGATTGTCTTCATTAAGTAATTTATTTGTATTGATTAAAAACAAACTATTATGCTCTTGCTTTACATCTTGATAAAAGCCACTTAGCTTTTTCCATTTCAAGACTGCAAGCACAGCATTAAGGCAATTCAAGTCTGCAATTTGAATGTTGTTTGAATATTCGTTTTCTTCCGATTCAGTTGAACCAAATCGAAAATCTAAATGGTCGCTTTTATCAGTCGTTCCAACTGTAACACGAACAGCACCATTCAGACAATCATCGGCTTTGTTCACACCAATGCCGACATCAATAAAGGTTACGCCCATATTCAAAAAAGCTTTTGTAAGATTGTACCGAACTTCATTTTTGTCAATGCTTATAAAGACATAGCTAAAATCCTTTAGCTCATTTGCATTTTCAAGCGTTACATACTTCGTATGTGCTTTTATTCCTGCGTGCATATTGGAATAAATCCCATAGTAGTAATCTACTTTCTTTATTCCCTTTTCTGTTTCCAATTTTTCACTTGAAACTGCACCAGGCGAACGAAAAGCGTTGTGAAGTTGAAAAACATCAGCATCAAAAATGTGTATTTCTTTGACAGGCGTTTTTACGACTTGGTCAAGAATATATGAACCAGTTCCACCTAATCCGATAATTGCGATTTTTTGATTTTCAAATTTGCGATTCAGAAACTCAATTCCTGCACGTGAAGAATTCGTATCAGGATAATTAAAAACGTTTGTATCACTCATCACTTCTGTTTTCATTTAAATTTTTTTTAAAAGGTTTTGTTGTTACTGTACTATCAATGGTTTTTGCGTTAATACTTAGTATTTCTGCATAAGTCATGATCTTTTCGTAATAGTTGGGGTAGTTTCCTGACAAGGGTTTGCTTGAAAAATAATGTGTAACCAATATTTCACTTGTTAGTTGTTGCCTATTAGAGTTATTAATTATCGCGACAAGTGGTTGTCTATTAGCGTTACAGGGAGTTTCACCACAGAAAAAAATAGTATGGTCTGGTGGCGTTGAAATCTTTGTTGGGGTTGCATAGTTTAAAACACAAACCAACGTACCGTAGGCTACACTTCTTGAAGAAGTAGCATAGGGTATTTGGCGGACAACCAAGTGTCCGCCCTTTACCTCTATGTCGTAGCCTTCATCTTGCAAACGAGTCAGATCGGGATTAAGATTTATCAGTTGCTGTTGCATTGAAAATCATTTTATGTTTAACAAAAACTTCCTGACCAGCAAACATTGAACCCTCGGGATTTTGTCTTGGACCATCTTCGTAAGCTACAGTATAAACCATTGTCGGCTTATCTATATATTGCCCAAACGCAAGAACAATAACCTCTTTGAAACTAATTTTTTCCTTTGTCCATTTGTGCTGCGTTCCGTTCACTAAAATGGTTACCTCCTTAGCTTTGGAGTAAAAATGTTCAATACCGGGACGAGCAAGATTTACTTTCTTATCGTCTGGAATTAATTCATCTTCCTTCGGCTTAGGGCTTTCCAAAAAGATTTCATCTTCTAACGGGATATTCCCAAGTCTTCTGATTTCTGCACCCGTAATGTTCGGATGATTCCACTCATACAACTTACCATTGATTAAAAGTTGAAATTCAGGTCTACCTTTTTCACCTGTAGGTTTTTTTTCATTTTGCATAGAGCTAAATTTTATGTTATTAATTACTTTTACAGGGTAATTTTAACCCTTTCAAATATGTATGCTATGGTTTTACATTTTTTTGCCACGAGTGGCAAATTTTTTTTAAACCTTAGCATACTGTTATAGATAAGCAAATGAATTTAGCAGAAGCAATACAGTCGGTGGATATGGACGAAGTCATTGATAGGATGAATGCCTATGCTATCAGCATATTGAAATCAGTTGGGGTCAAAAACTTTAACGGAAAAGAACCTATTGATTTCGTTGGAGATGTAATTTTAAAGGTTATGGACGGTCAGCGAGATTGGTCTAAAGCAAAGTGCTCTTTTACAGAATTTCTTTTTGGTTGTCTTAAAAGTGAAATCTCTAACTTCTTCAAAACTCATAAGAATATCTACGATAATGAATTGCCAGAAATTCCCTCAACTGACCAATCTTTTAGTGAAGAACATATAAGAAATTCCATTTCAGAGATTCTAAAAATAGAAGGTGCGGATGATGATGAGTTAACGGTTTTCGAGTATTGGGCAGATGGTATAACAAAACCCTCAGAAATAGCAAAGGATTTGGGTATAGACGTGAAGGAAGTTTATAATATAACCAAACGACTTGAAAGACGGCTACCAAAAATTCAAACACAAGTAATAAATATCATATGAGCAACGAAATCAAAAATAAAATCAATGATGCTTTGTACAACTTCTATTTGGAAGCAGATAAAGATATTATAAAAGGTTCGCTAAAAAGTGATATTCAAAATCTTGATGAATACAACAAAAAGAAAAAGCAAATAATCTTTTTATCGCAGGCTAAAGCCAAACAAAAACATAATGAATATTTGTTGGCGTTAGCGAATAAATTTCAAGAAGCTGTTTTACAAAACATTGAAAAACCTGTTGCAATTTTAAAGCAACTAATTCAGGGGAATGCCTCACTTGCATTGTATCGCAATCTTGACAAATTATCAAAAGAAGATATTATCGAAATCATTAAGGATAAGAATCTAGTTGAATTATTGGAACAATTAGAAAATAATGACAAGAGCCACTAACGCACATATTCAGGCACAAGAGCTGTTGAATAGCTGTGGATTAGACGAAATTACTGATCTTGAAATGAATTTATTTGTTTCAGGGTTAGATGCAATGCTCATTGAAGAAGCTTTACCAAATTGTGATGGCAAAATCATTTTCGGGAATACCAAAGCCGTAATTAAAGTAAATTCTAATACTCAATTTGAACAAAGAAAACATTTTGTCATAGCACACGAAATTGGTCATTTAATTATGCATAGAAATATGCACCTTCCAGACGACACATTTTCCAATTTCAACATCATTGCAGGAATGGAAAATGCACTGAAAAATGGCAAGCAAGAGCTAGAAGCTAACGAATTTGCTTGTGAACTTTTAATGCCCGAAAAATTATTTCTAAAAGAAACTAAAGGAAAAAAGTTTTCCCCTCTCCTGATAAAACAGCTATCAGAAAGATTCAAAACTAGTTTAACAGCAACCGTTTTTCGCTATTTACAATTTAAGCAATTACACCCTATTTGTCTTGTTTTTATTGAAAATGGAAAAGTAAAGTATTGGAGAAAATCAGATGACTTGAAAATTTGGTTTGGTGACTATACCCGCTTGGCTCCTCCTTCTGATTCTGTTGCAGCAGAATACATTGAAAAGGATTACGACTTTTTATATAAGCTTGAAGAAAAAGCTCAATTAATATCCAAATCAACTTGGTTTAATTTAGGAGATTATGATGAAGATAGCGATTTCTATGAGTATTGTATCCCAACTAGAAGGTATAAAACTATTTTAAGTATTATATGGGAAGACTAATTACAACCCACAGGTGTAAGCACATTTGCAATTCGCTCAAGTCAACGCACAGGCCAAAAATTGCAAAAGAGCTTCCATCTTTGCCAACCGAAGGAAAAATTATTTTTTAAAATCCCTTCCCTCTAAAATTTTTAAAACAGCCAACACACAAGCCAGACAGACAAAAAAGGAATAAATATAATGACCGGAAAAGCACAGAAATACAGCGACTTGACAATGAAGATGGTCAGAAGGCCAGCTTGAACATCACCTATTCACCAATCACTGTTCACTGCTCACCGTTCACTGTTCACTGTTCACTGTCTATCCGAAGCAAAAACGCCTAAAGATTGTTTCTATTTGTCAAAAAGAGCTTGCAGAAATCCAAAATAATGACGTAATTTTGGCAGAAGCAGCCCCCGGAACTATTTCGGGAGGTAATCTGCCAAAACCATTTCGTCATGATCAACATCTATCAGCTTTTTCCCCGGCTCTACGGAAATAAAACCACTACGCTGGAAATCAATGGCAACATTCAGACCAATGGTTGCGGTAAGTTTGCCGACATCGACAATCAGGCTATTGCTGCCATCAAGGATCTGGGTATTACCCATGTCTGGCTCACCGGCATCATCCGACATGCCACCCTAACTTCCTATGCCAAAAACGGCATCCCCGATTGTCACCCCGGAGTGGTGAAAGGCCGGGCCGGCTCACCCTATGCCATCACCGATTATTATGATGTTGATCCTGATCTGGCAACCAACGTGGATGAACGACTCCAGGAATTCAAAGCACTGGTGAAAAGACTGCATCAGCAAAAACTCAAAGTCATCATCGATTTTGTTGGTAACCACGTTTCGCGTCAATACCAATCCATCGCAAAACCCACAGGAACTCCCGATTTTGGCGAATTTGACAACAAAGAGGTGGTGTTTGCCCCGACAAACAATTTCTATTACCTGCCCGGTCAAACCCTTGTACTTCCGGTAATTGAAAATAAGATCACAGATATCGACAGCCATGCTGAATACCACGAAATGCCTGCCCGGGTCACCGGCAATGATTGCTTCAGAGCCGATCCGGCATCAACTGACTGGTATGAGACCGTGAAACTTAACTATGGCATCGATTTCACGGGCGAAAAGCAAACCTTTTTTGATCCACCGCCCCCAACATGGAATATGATGCTCGATATCCTGAAATATTGGGCTCAGATGGGTGTTGATGGCTTCAGGGCCGACATGGCGGAAATGGTTCCTGTCGAATTCTGGAAATACGCCATTGGCCAAGTCCGGCAACAACATCCTGAAATCATCATGATTGCCGAAATCTATCGCCCTGATCTCTATAAACCGTTTATTGAAGCAGGTTTTGATTTCCTCTACGACAAAGTCGGGCTGTACAACCGGCTGAATGATATCCTGCGCTACGGACAGGCTGTTGAATCGCTCAGCATCTGCTGGAAAATGCTCGATGTGCGCGACCACCGGGTGTTGCGCTTTATGGAAAACCACGATGAGGTGCGCCTGGCATCGGAGCATTTTGTAGGCGACCCATTTAAAGCCTTGCCGGCAGTGGTGGTGAGTGCCCTGATGCACCGTGGTCCGTTTATGATTTACAACGGGCAGGAAACCGGCGAAACAGGCAGCGGGGCAACGGGTTACAGTGGCGACGACGGACGAACTTCCATATTTGATTATGTGCATATGCCTGCCCATCAATCCTGGATGCAGGCCGGCAGTTTCGACATAAACGCACTCCCAGCCCGACAGAAAGAATTAATAAGCTTTTATAAAGCGTTGCTTTGTCTGAGGCGGGACCTGCCTGCGCTGCATTCAGGTTCATTCTACGACCTGATGTGGGCCAACCCCTGGTACACCGATTTCGATCCGCGCTATATTTACGCTTTTATGCGCTTCACCATCACCCAGCGCCTTGTAATCCTGACCAACTTTCATCCGTCTGAAGGCAGAAAAATGAGGCTTAATATCCCCATCGATGCCCTGCTGAAAGCCGATATCCCCATCGAAAAAGGCGAACAATGGATGGCCGTGAATCTGCTTAAACCAGCCGATAAAATTATTTTTAAACCAACCGATCTCTCCGAAGAAGGTCTTCACCTCAAACTGGAAGCTTCTGAGACAGCTATTTATGAACTTCACCCGATCTATTGAACCATGAATGACAATCCACTTCCTATCGTGCTCAAAGATCCCTGGTTAAGTCCCGTTAGTCATGCGGTAACTGAGCGTTACGAACGTTTCAAAAACCGGCTTAACCACATCACCAATGTGTATGGTAGTCTGAAAACTTTTGCCACAGCTGACCATATCTTTGGCTTCAATTACGACGCAAAACGCAAGGGTTGGTGGTTCAGGGAATGGGCTCCTTCTGCCGGTGAAATTTACCTGTTTGGCGACTTTAATTCGTGGGACAGGAAAGCCAATCCCCTGATCAATACAGGTTATGGAATTTGGGAGCTGTTTTTGAGCGACAAAGATTACGGTCAGAAACTTACACACGGAAGCTTGATTAAGTTGTTGGTTGTAAGTGCTATGGGCGAGGACGAAAGAATTCCGGTTTACAGCAAACGTGTGGTGCAGGACGAAAAAACCAAAGATTTCACTGCACAGTTTTGGAACCCCAAAAAGGGATATACCTTCAAATATCAGAAGCCAGAATTGCCTTCGGGTGAACCTTTGCTGATTTACGAATCGCACGTTGGCATGGCACAGGAATTTGAAGGAGTTGGAAGTTATACTGATTTTAAAGACATCATCTTACCGCGGATCGTAAGCGCCGGTTACAATGCTGTTCAGCTGATGGCCATTGCCGAGCATCCCTACTATGGCTCATTTGGCTATCATGTGGCCAACTTCTTTGCCCCAAGTTCGCGCTTCGGCACTCCCGAAGAACTCAAAGCACTCATCGACGAAGCGCATAGGCTTGGCCTGCTTGTTATCATGGATATTGTTCACTCTCACACTGTTAAGAATACGCGCGAAGGCCTTAACCTCTTCGATGGCACCGATTTCCAATACACCCATGCCGGCCCGAGAGGCGACCATCCGCTGTGGGATTCAAAACTGTTCAATTACGGCAAGGATGAGGTGTTGCGCATGCTACTGTCCAACGTCCGCTACTGGCTCGACGAGTTTCAGTTTGATGGCTACCGATTCGATGGAATTACCTCCATGTTGTATTTTCACCATGGAAATGGCGTCGATTTTACGCATCCCGAACAATACTTTACCGAAGGTGTCGAATTTGATGCCATCACCTATCTGCAATTGGCCAACAAACTGATGCACGAACTCTTTCCGGGAAGCATCAGCATTGCTGAAGAAGTGAGTGGTATGCCCGGCTTATGCAATAAAATTGAAGAAGGCGGGATTGATTTCGACTACCGTCTGGGTATGGGGCTTCCCGATTTCTGGATCAAACTGCTGAAAGACCAGCGTGATGAAGACTGGAACATCAGGGAGATGTTCAACACCATGACAAACAGGCATTTCGATATCAAAACCATCGCCTATGCCGAGTCGCACGATCAGGCTTTGGTTGGCGACAAAACCATAGCTTTCAGGCTCATGGACAAGGAAATGTACTTCAACATGAGTAAGGAACAGCAAAACCTTGATATTGATCGCGGAATTGCCCTTCATAAGATGATCAGGCTCTTTACAATCACACTGGGTGGTGAAGCCTGGCTCAATTTTATGGGCAACGAATTTGGGCATCCCGAATGGATCGATTTCCCGAGGGAAGGCAACAACTGGAGCTATCAACATGCGCGGCGCCAATGGTCGCTGGCCGAAAAGGACTACCTGAAGTACCATTGGCTTTCCGATTTCGACAAAGCGATGATTGCATTAGTCCGACAATACAACATCATGCTGGCCATGCCCCCCTGGCTGTTGTGGGCCGATGAAGGCAACAAAACCCTTGTTTTTGAACGCAACCACCTGATCTTTGTTTTCAACTGGCACACCTCCAATGCCATACCCGATTATGAAATACCACTGAAGGAAACTGGTGATTACGAAATTCTGCTTTCTTCTGATGACAAAGCCTATGGCGGTTTTGGCAGACTCGACGCCTCATTGCATTATCCATCGTATGTGAGAGATGGTCAGGCCTTTATGAAAATCTACAATGTGAACAGGACTGCCATCGTTCTGAGGCCTTTGAAGATGAAGAATAACTGATCCAACACCTAAACTTATTTTTTGTAACGAATCAGTGCTTAAATTTATACTAATCTCCAACATTACTTTGTGTAACTCAGTGTCTGCTCTGTGGCTCTTTGTGAAACAGCTATTTCAAAAAGTTGTGCAGAGAAGCACAACATTACACGAAGGATATACAAGATTGATGACAACCCTTATCATTATTGCTTTTCAACACACTGATTAGTTACATTTTTTATAAATTAAACCTTCATTCCAATGAATGAAATGATCGGTATTTGGCAAGACAAAAAAATCAAGGGGCAACTGGGACCTTCCTTACTGGCTGAGAATAAAAAGTTCATGCAGTCGCTGTTGCGAATAAATGAGAAAAAACTGAACATTAAGGCCGAAGTCATACACGACAAAGTTTTCGAAAAGATAGATTGCCTTCACTGTGCCAACTGCTGCAAAAGTATTCCTCCGATAATCAACGAAACCGACGTAAACCGGATTGCCCGCCATTTGCGTATAAAACCATCGGTTTTCAATGAAAGATATACAACAACAGATGAAGACCACGATGTGGTGATCAATGCTTCGCCCTGCCCCTTTCTCGGCGAAGATAACTTTTGCAGTATTTATGAAGTTCGCCCCAAAGCTTGTCGCGAATACCCCCATACCAACAATCTGGAGTTTCGCAAAAACATAAAACTACATGCTGTAAACGCAGGATATTGCCCCGGGGTGTATCACATCCTTGAACAGTTAAAAAGCTTGAAGCCAATCTGATATATAGTGGAAGTCAGATTGGATGCCTTACCATAGCAGAGGGAACAACTATTTCACGATATCGTCCACATCTTTGACGAACATCACCGAAAAAGCACCAAGGATCAGCATAACACCGGCAGCAACAAGGGCATAAATGGCCTGTCCGTTATAAAGATGCTTCACAATAGGCCCACCAAATATACCATTCACGATCTGCGGAAAGGTGATGAAAAAGTTGAATATTCCCATGTAAACGCCCATTTTTCGGGCAGGTATTGATCCGGCAAGGATGGCATAAGGCATGGCAAGTATACTCGCCCATGCAATACCCACTCCTATCATGCTCAGGTTGAGCACCCATTTCATATCAGTATTGGTAACAAACACCATCGAAATCATACCGATTCCGCCAAGTGTCAAACAAATTGCGTGTGTCATTTTGCGGCCCACTTTGGCAGCGATAACCGGCAATGCCATAGCAAAAAGGGCAGCCACAAGGTTGTAAACACCAAAGATTACCCCAACATAATCGCCAGCCTCGTTGAATGCGGCCGAACTTCTGTCGTCAGGCGAAAGACCCCATACATGCTGGGCCAGCGCTGGCGTGGTAAACACCCACATCGAAAACAAGGCAAACCACGAAAAGAACTGAACAATCCCCAATTGTTTCATTGTTGATGGCATCCGGGCAAAATCCCTGAATATATCCAGTATGCCTTTCGAAACCTCTTCAACTTCAGGCGTGTCTTTTTCAAAAGATGCCTGAACCTCCGGCGGATACTCTTTTGTTGTTGTAACAGTTAAAATGATGGTTGTTACCAGAATCGCAGCCCCAATAAAAAACGATAAAATCAAACTGTAAGGCACTGAACCACTTTCGGCCACTTCGTTGAAACCAAACAGATTGGTCATGACATACGGCAGCCACGAACCTGCAACAGCTCCGATTCCAATAAGCAGGGTTTGAACCGAGAAACCAAGTGTACGTTGATCAGCAGGCAACTTATCAGCCACCAGTGCCCTGAAAGGCTCCATCGCAATGTTAAAGGAAGCATCCATAATCATCAGCATTCCGGCGCCAATCCACAAGGCCGGCAACATAGCGGCAAACATGGGTGAGTTGGGCATCAAAATGAGCCCTGCAGCGGCCATCAAAGCACCTACCAGAAAATATGGCCTCCTTCGCCCAAGTCTGTTCCAGGTGTTGTCGCTATAGTGACCGATGATAGGCTGCACAATCATGCCTGTTATGGGCGCCACCAACCAAAACCACGAAAGGTGTTCAACATCGGCTCCAAAGGTTTGCAAAATCCGGCTTGCATTGGCATTTTGCAAGGCAAATCCCATCTGTATTCCCATAAAACCGAAACTCATGTTCCAGATTTGCCAGAAAGATAAACGAGGTTTTGTTGTGTGCATGGTTGTGTGAATTTTTGGTGAAGTAAAGATATAAAGATCAAATTAACAGAATTAATTTATTCATGCAGCCTG
>DITE01000041.1:0-858 GCA_002422725.1 Bacteroidales bacterium UBA6192 | reverse complement strand
TTCTTTAGTTCGCCCCACAACCTAAAAAAAATATCCCCGGCCTATATGGACTTTACCATAAAATCGGGTGGTGAAGGAAAGATGTATCCCGGGCAAATAATTTCGTATCGGGTGAAACCCTTGCTGGGAATCCCGATGACCTGGGTTACCGAAATTACCCATGTTGAAGACAAGAAATTCTTTGTTGATGAACAACGCATCGGGCCCTATAAAATGTGGCATCATGAGCATCATTTCAAAGAAACAGAACAGGGTATTGAAATGACCGACATCGTTAGCTATCAATTGCCACTTGGTTTTCTGGGACGTCTTGCTCATCAGGTCTTTGTAAAGTATCAGCTTGAAAAAATATTCCAGTTCCGGTCAACTGTTATGGATCAGTTTTTCGAAAAGAACTGATCGGAAACAACAGAAAACAAATTTCTTCAAAAATTTACCAGCCAAACCTGATGAAAAGTGTATAATCCAGTTTAGTAACTATCTTAGCATCCTCATTCCATTAACTGATTTCGTTATGAAAAGAAATTACCTTATTCTATTTTTCTTGTGGATGTTACCTTCGATGATAGTCAATAGTCAGACAACCATCAGCGATAGTTTTATATTTGACGGCATCGTCCGAAACTATCGTTTGTACATTCCTGAAACGTACAATCCCGTAAACCCCGCCCCGCTTGTTTTTAATTTACATGGTTACGGCTCCAACAATATTGAGCAGGAATTATATGCTGATTTTCGTCCAATAGCCGACACAGCGGGCTTTCTGCTTGTGCATCCCAACGGTACCCTCGATGGCAGCAACAATCTTCACTGGAACACTTTTGGAACCTCCAATGTGGATGATGTGGGCTTTCTTTC
>DITE01000093.1 GCA_002422725.1 Bacteroidales bacterium UBA6192 | reverse complement strand
ACAGACTTTTTTAGTACAAGTGCACAATTCGACAACATGATCAATTTGATTAACTCCCGACAGACTATTGTTGAAACTGCTATTATCCTGCTTGCTCAAAACCTTTCACTTGAATCCTATAACCCACAATATTTATCCAACGAAAATTTCGACAAACTTCAAAAAACGATTCCCAAACATGTTAAAGACATGGTGGTGAAAAATGGCAAATCAGGGGTTTTTCGTGAAAAAGAAGAACAAATACGAAACCTTGAAAAAGAAATCAGGTCACTTGAAAAGGAAATTACCAGAAAAAAGACCATTGCCATTCAGGAAATTAATAATAATGGAAACTCCCTAGACAAGGATATGCCTGTAAAAACAGGACTCACCAAGGATGAGGGTATTATTGAAACATCCAACTTCGGCGCTAATACTGCTTCAAATTCCATTACACATACAGTTCAAAGTGGAGAATCATTATTTTCCATTTCCCAGAAATATGGCGTAAGTATTGGCAAACTTAGAGAGTTAAATGACTTTAATATCCAAAACCTCTCAGTAGGTCAACAAATTATTATTTCCGGAATTTCTGAGTCAGGCGTACCGGTTTTTTCAGACTTTGACAGTACAACCGCCGAAACATTTGATGAAATAGATAATGTTGGATTAGATGATTTTGAAATCAACAGGCCTGCACGAGGCGGAATTGATATAAATATCTCATCACCGAAAAGAGATGATTTTGGGCTGGGGACAATTGATAAAGATCCTGTATTACCCAGAGGCATAAATGCTGATGATTTCGAAAAAACCATCAATAATCTGATTCAATATTATAACTCCAGTGACAGTAATTTTGTTTATGAATTATTGCACTATGGGGCAAGTCCGCATTATAGCATTCAGTCAATCAAAACCTTACAAATTTACAGAATTAACAATAGTGATCTGGTCAGACTGGTATACCTTTCAGATGACCCGGGTATTTGCCAACAAACACTCAAAATAATTGCACAAGTGTTTGTGAGGAATTACAAAATCCTTAAAGCCAATCAAACCGATCTGGTTGTAGCCTACTTTAAACAACAGGTTGATTCGGCAGATGCTGTTCTTCAGGCAGCAGAAGACCGGCTGCTCAGATTTAACAAGAAGAACAACATCATTAACTATACTGAGCAAACCAAATTTATTGCAGAGCAAAAAGAAGATCTGGATCTCTATTTTCAGAACGAACAAATCAGAATGGCTCAGGCCTCAGCAGCCTTGAGGGAATTGGAAACAAATCTGACCAGACGTGATAGTATTTACCTGAAAAGCGACTTAATCAACCAAAAAAGAAAAGAGTTTGCAGAAGTATCCGAACTTATTCTGGTAAATGAATTAGCAGAAGATTATGATAATCGGATTGGTGATGAAATTCAAAGATTGAGGAATAAGGCAGACAGATTACGTGAAGAAATTAAGCTTTACGTTGACCAGCTATACCTTTATGGTCATTCAACACAAGGAATGCCCATAGCAAGACTACTGGAGGAATGGCTTCAAAATGCACTTGCCTATGAAGAAGCCAAAGCAAGTCTTGTCGTGCTATCACGTCGAAAAATTGACTTTATTAAAACCTATCAGCGATTTGCACCATTAGGTGCCATGTTGAAACGCATCGAACGCGAAATCACAGTGGCAGAACAATCTTATCTGGAACTACTCAGAAGCCTAAACCTGGCTAAGATGCGTCAGCAAAATCTGCAGATGGCAACCAATATCAGGATCGTTGACCCACCCTATTTCCCCATCATGGCCAACCCATCAAAAGCAAAGTACCTCGTACTGGCGGCAGCTATAATTGGCTTTATCCTGGTTGCATTTATTATTCTCGTTCTGGAATATTTCGATGCTTCATTGAAAACTCCGAATAGAATTTCTGAAAAAATTGGACTTAAACTGGCCGGAGCTTATCCTTTGTTTGATTCGGCCAACGATGCTAAAGATCTGGTTTATGTGAGCAACCGGCTCATTGAAATGATTGTTCAAAACATCAAACTTAAATTAAAACATAATTCTCTTTACCCATCTTCAAAGCCTTACCTGATATTGTTCTTCAGCACAGAAGAGGGTGTCGGTAAATCATTTGTAGCCGGAAAGATAGCCAATAAACTTAGAACTTATGGTGATAAAGTATTGATGTTGAATTATTCACACGAATCAAACAGCATCATTGAAGAAGATTACAATTTCAGTTTTAGCTATATTATTCAGGACAATTTTGCTGAAATAAGTAACATTCATCAGTTAATTGACAGCAATACCTTACGCAGAGATAATTATCAATATGATTACATTTTTCTGGAAATACCATCTATAATTCACAATGCCTATCCTCTTGAACTTCTTCAAACCACTGATGTTAATCTATTAATTATAAAATCATCCAGCCATTGGGAAAAAGCAGATGTTTCAGCCCTGCAAATGATAAAAGAGGTTTCGAAAGAAGAGCCCATGGTAATTTTAAATCAGGCAGAAGACTTCGCCATTCAGGAGTTGATATCGGGTTTTAATCGGGAGAAGCAAAATAACCTTCTTCAAAAGCTGAAATACATTGTTTTATTTCCATCTCGCATCAGGTTTCAGGTTAAAGAAAACTAAGCTAGGCTGTGCTACCAACTTTTACTAAGTTATTTAATAACAACAATTTTCTCTCACTTGCCAACAATGGTTTAGTGGCTGTTTTCGGGTTTTTGAGCTTTATTATGCTTGTCCGTATGCTGCCGCAGGATATTTTTGGAGAGTGGATATTATTTATAACCCTAGGAAATTTCGTTGATATGCTCAGGTTTGGGATTACCCGAACAGCCATTATCCGGTTTCTATCAGGGGCTGCTCATGATGAATCAAAAAAACTAATCGGATCAAATAATTTAATCAACCTGATTTCGACTCTATTGCTTGCTTTCTTAACTTTAGCCATCTATTTATTTTTCAAAGACAGCATAGATGAATCGGGTTTTAGCATGTTTTTTATTTGGTACCCCCTTCTCTCATTTCTAAACCTGCCTTTCAATAATGCTCAATCGATTCAGCAAGCACGCATGAGGTTTGATATTATGTTGTGGCTCAGAATGATCAACGTTGGTTCGTTTATGCTATTTCTCGCCGTAAACATGTTCTTTAAATATGATATTCAAACCATAATCTGGGCATATCTGTTAACAAACCTGGCAAGCTCTATTGTCGCAAGCCTGCTCAACTGGGATGGTATTAAATATTCATTTAACGCAACAAAAGCTGCTAATAAAATCCTGCTTGATTTCGGAAAATACACCACAGGTACACTGATTGGTAGTAATTTACTTAAAAGCTCCGACACTTTTATCATCGGTATCAGTCCTTTTCTGGGCACTACAGGTGTTGCGCTGTACAGCATACCTTTAAAACTGACTGAAATAATAGAAATCCCTTTAAGAAGCTTTACCGCAACTGCTTTTCCAGGTATGTCAAAAGCAAGTATCGAAAACAAACCTGATCTGGTAAAAAAGATATTTTATACCAATTCGGGAGGAATGACATTCATTATGTTTCCCCTCATGCTCCTCAGTTTCATTTTTGCTGAAGAAATAGTTCTCATCCTTGGGGGGAAAGACTATGTTTCAACAGCAAATATTTTCCGGATTTTTTGTGTCTATGGATTGTTCCTTCCAATTGATCGCTTTATAGGTGTGGCATTAGACAGCATTAATAAACCAAGACAGAATTTTTTTAAGGTTATTTACATGACTTTATCCAATATAATCGGTGATCTGCTCGTAGTATTTGGACTCTTTTTCATTTTCATAGGCGTTCCTTTTTTTACCTACTTTTCAGCCACACAAAATGAACTGACCGTATTAATTGCCCAGGAAAATATGTATTCTATCATTAAAACACTTGAATGGGTTGCCATTGTAACTATCTTGTTCACACTGATAGGCATTCTTGTTGGTTACTACTACCTCCACAAAGAATTAAACTTGCATATTCGGGACATTTTCAAGGGAGGCAAAGATTTTTTGAAGGAAAACTTTAGGTTTTTGCTTAAATATTGATTTATTCGTACTTTTAGCCAATGTTTTCATCATTAAAGGAAAGAACAGGAGCCGAAAAACTACAGCATCCAATTGTTGTAGCTGGTTTGGTAGTGCTTACCATCTTACTTGGTCTTTTAATTGCCAAAGGTGGATTGGTAATTGCCGTCGCTCTTATTGGTTTATTTCCTGTTATCATTTACTTTAACAGACTGTTTACTGATCCTCGTGTTGGAATCTATACCGTTGTTATACTTGGTTTTATTGCCATTGGGTTGACAAGGTATATTCGGAATGTCCCTTTTGGTTTAACTGTTGATGGATTCCTTGTTCTTACTTATGTTGCCGTTTTTTTCAAATATTTTAATACAAAAGTTGACTGGACACAGGCCAACCGCGACATAACTTATTTAGCCATTATCTGGTTCGGATATACCGGCCTCCAGCTTTTTAATCCTGAAGCACTCAGTCGCACAGCCTGGTTCTATGCTATGAGAGGTATATCACTTTATTCTTTGTTATTGATTCCCCTAATGCTCATGTTATTTAACCGTTTAAGGTTTTTGTACATGTTTCTCTATCTATGGGGGATATTTTCTATTTTGGGAACATTGAAAGGCTTGCAGCAGCTATACCTTGGTCCTGATTTTGCTGAACAGTTCTGGCTCGACACAATTGGTGGGGTTACCCACATCTTATTCGGTGAATTACGTGTCTTTTCATTTTTCAGCGATGCAGGTCAGTTTGGGGCAGCTCAAGGTGCTGCGGGTGTTGTTGGATTACTTACTGCATTAAATATCAAGGGCATACATAACAAAATCTTTTTTCTCATTATGGGGATTTTTGGTCTGTGGGGCATGATGATTTCTGGTACTCGGGGCGCGATGATTGTGCCGATGATTGGTGGAATAACCTATATCCTTCACCGTAAAAATTTCAGAGTCATTATCATTGGAAGCCTTTTCCTTGCCCTGGTTTATTCGTTTTTTGCTTACACCTACATTGGGCAAAGCAACTCACAAATACGAAGAATGAGAACTGCTTTCAGACCTGAGGATGATGCTTCATATCTTGTCAGGCTTGAAACAAGAAGGGTGTTATCAACATATTTGGCATCCAGACCTTTGGGAGGCGGTATTGGAAGTGCCGGTGACTGGGGAAAGCGTTTTTCACCTCAGGGATTTCTTGCTCAGATTGCAACCGATAGCTGGTATGTTCAGATTTGGGCTGAACAAGGTATTGTAGGACTAGTACTTCACTTATTTATTTTGAGCTACATCCTAATCAAAGGTTCTTTTATCATCATGTTTAAAGTCAAGGAACAAGAGCTGAGAGGAATACTTAGCGCCCTGATGTGCGGTTTTACCGGAATCATGGGCGCAAGTTACGGTAATGGTGTTTTGGGTCAAATGCCAACTGGTATATTAATCTACTCAAGCTGGGCATTGATTTTTATGGGAACTCAACTTGATAGAGAATATGTTTACCTTGTTAGTAAAGGAATGAATCCATGGTCTTTAAAAAGTAAAACCTAAATCATCCCTGCATGACTGAAGAACAATCAACCAACACAGGCAATAATCCAAAACATGCTATGATGCCTTTAATCTCAGTCATCACAGTAAATTACAATCAATCTGGTGTTACGCTTGATTTTCTTGAGTCGATGAGGAAAATCAGCTACTCAAATATTGAGATTTTTGTTGTTGATAATGCGTCTCCCAATGACAATCCTGATCTTATTAAGGAGCGTTACCCCGAGATAAATTTACTTAAAACCCCTATAAACCTTGGCTTTGCAGGAGGTAACAATGTTGCTGTAAAAAAAGCCAGAGGCAAATATGTCTTGTTTATCAACAACGATACCGAAGTAGAAGCTGGATTCCTCGAACCCCTTGTTGAGCTTTTGGAAGAAAATGATCAAATTGGTATGGTTAGCCCGAAGATTCACTTTTTTCACACACCAAACACTTTCCAATTTGCAGGCTTTACCCCACTTAGTCCTATCACAATCCGCAACCAAGCCATTGGCTTTGGCGAAACAGACACAGGGCAATACAACTACGCTGCTGAAACCGGGAGCATATTTGGGGCAGCCATGCTTATTCCAATGAAAATTATTGAAGAAGTTGGTATGATGGCTGATATTTTCTTTCTGTATTATGAAGAACATGACTGGGCATCGAGAATAAAAAGTGCCGGATACAAAATTTACTATCAGGGAGAATCACTGGTGTTGCATAAAGAGTCTATATCAACCGTAAAAAACAGTCCTTTCCAGATATATTATATGTATCGGGGTCGAATTCTTTATGCACGCAGAAATACAAGAGGTTTTCGATACTTACTGGCGATGGTTTACCTTCTTTTCATTACGCTACCCAAGACAACCATTGTATATTCACTCAAATTGAGATTTGATCTTGCAAAAGCAGCCTGGAACGCTGCTTTATGGAATATAACGCACTTTTCCGGAATTCATGAATCACCAAAACTTACTAAGCAATAATGGAAATCCTGAAACTAATATTAAATATTATTGAAATTATTGCCTTCGCATACTTTGCCTTTGCAAGTTGCTATATCGCCCTCTTCGGATTTGGGGCTTACCTTCCCCGTAAAATAAGACCAATTATTGAAGTCCGTACACGAAAAATAGTCGTGATGATCCCAGGTTATAAGGAAGATATGGTGATTGTAGGTGTTGCAGCCGAAGCCCTTCATCAGGATTATCCAAAAGACAAGTACGAAGTAGTTGTAATCGCTGATTCATTTAAACCGGAAACCCTTGCTGAATTAAGGAAACTCCCTATCAGAGTTGTTGAAGTAGTCTTTGAAGTAAGTAAAAAGTCGAAAGCCTTGAATAAGTGTATGGAGCAAATTGGCGATGATTTTGATATCGCAATGATACTCGATGCCGATAATGTGATGGCTCCTGATGTGCTGTCAAAAATTAACGACGCTTTTAACCGGGGTTATTTTGCTGTTCAGGGACACAGGATGGCAAAGAACACGAATACCGATTTCGCTGTACTCGACGCAGTAAGCGAAGAAATCAACAACCATATCTTTCGCAAGGGACATCGGGCACTCGGACTATCATCGGCCCTCATTGGTTCCGGTATGGGGATTGATTATGCCCTGTATAAAAAAACAATGGCAACTGTAGATTCTGTAGGTGAAGATAAAGAAATGGAAATGAAGCTACTGAAGCAGAAATTTGTCATTGAATACGTTGAGGACGCCTTTGTTTATGATGAAAAAACACAAAAGTCAGAAGTGTTTATCAATCAACGTCGAAGATGGCTTGCAGCTCAGCTTAGTCATTTCAAAGAGTATTTTTTTGATGGGTTATTGCATCTGTTCAGATTTGGCAATCTGGACTATTTCGATAAGGTTTTGCAAATGATACAGCCTCCACGAATATTGCTGCTCGGACTTTTGTTATTAGTAACAATATTTTATTCTCTACTTGAACTTTTTGGTAATGGACTTGAAAATCGTTTTGTTTCTTTAAATTACAGTTACTGGTTAATTTTATTGATAATATCAGCCCTAACGGCAATAATTTCTGTACCGAAAAGCTTATACACAACAAAAACTTTCATTGCACTATTGTCACTACCAAAAGGTTTCATATTAATGATTATAAGTTTATTAAAAATTAAAGGGGCTACTAAACGATTTATCCACACAACACATTCTCATGCTGGAAAGGTTGAGAAAAAGCATTAACATATCCAATAGAATTGATGCAGAATCAATCCGTAAAATACCCCTTAGTTTCCATCATCACGGTGAATTATAACCAGTCGAAAGTTACCTGTGCATTAATTGAATCGTTAAACAAAATTACCTACCCCAATTTTGAAATTATTGTCATCGACAATGCGTCTCCTGATGATGACCCGCTAATCATAAAAAGACTTTATCCAAATGTTGTTTTTGTTCAAAACCCGATCAACTATGGATTTGCTGCAGGCAACAATTTCGGCCTTATGAGAGCAAAAGGCGAGTATGTTTTATTGCTAAATAACGACATCGAAGTACCGCCCGATTTCATGGAGCCTTTGGTAACCAAACTGAGACTAAATCCTTCCATTGGGGCTGTGAGCCCCAGAATTCGATTCTTTTACGATCCTGATGTTATTCAATATGCGGGTTATACGCCAATTAACTATATTACAATGCGTAATTTTGCTATCGGCTATAAACAAAAAGATAAAGGTCAGTTTATAGAAGATTACGAAACCGCATATGCTCATGGTGCTGCAATGATGGTTCCAATGGAGGTAGTTAAAAAAGTAGGACTGATGTCATATATCTTCTTTCTGTATTATGAAGAAGCAGATTGGTGTGCCAGAATCAAACGGGCCGGCTACAAAATCTATTTTGTACATAATTCTTATGTACTTCACAAAGAATCAGTTTCTACAGGCAAATTAAGCTCGCTCAAAATTTACTATTTAAATAGAAACAGGATAGTTTTTATGCGAAGGAATGTGAATGGAAAACTTTTTTATGGTGGGATTGCCTATCAACTTTTAATCTCAATACCCAAAAATTCCTTTAAATACCTTTTGAAAGGAAAAATAAAACTGTTTCATGCCTACTACAGGGCAATTGGTTGGCATATCCTTCATCTTTTTGATAAAGAAATTCACGAAAACCCTCAGTTATAATGTTAGGTGAATCAATACATATCTTAAGTCAAATTCTTCAGATATTACTGCTTGTATACCTTGGCAGCACCAGTTTATACATTTTTATTTTTTCCCTTGCAGGTATTTTCCCATATAAACCAAAACGACCAGCTGATTTTATCAAAAGAAGAATTGCCATTCTTATTCCATGTTATAAGGAAGACGAAGTAATATTTGATGTAGCCAGAGAAGCACTTAATCAGGTATATCCAAAGACCCATTATGATGTAATCGTCATAGCGGACAAGTTTGAACCAAAAACACTGGATAGATTAAAAGAGCTTCCGATTAGGTTATTTAGCGCAAACTTTAAAATAAGTACCAAGACAAGGGCATTAAACTTTGCTTTAAACCATCTTAATGAATCACAATACGATGTTGCCATCGTACTGGATGCTGACAATATTATGGAACCATATTTTGTAGCAAAATTAAATGAAGCCTTTTCTCATGGATATATTGCCGTTCAAGGACATAGGACAGCAAAAAATATTAATACCCATTTTGCTATACTGGATGCAGTGAGTGAAGAAATAAACAATAATATATTCAGAAAAGGCCATAGAGCGATGGGCTTTTCATCAGCATTGATTGGCTCAGCCATGGCTTTTGATTTTCCTTATTTCAAAAAAATGATGATGGATGTTGAGGTTGTCGGAGGTTTTGACAAAGAAATTGAGCTAAGATTGCTGTCTGAAAAGCAAATTATCGAATACTTACCCAATGCCATTGTATATGATGAAAAAGTTCAAAATGTAAAAGTCTTTTCACAACAACGAAGAAGATGGCTGTCAGCACAGTTTCATTATTTCGGAAAGCATTTTATTCCTGCCGTTAAAGAATTATTCAGAAATAATAATTTCGATTACTTCAATAAGGCATATCAATATCTTCAATTGCCCCGTATTCTTTTACTCGGTTTATTATCCATCATCACCTCTTTATCATGGATAATCAATCCATTCTGGTTCTCGGTTGCCTGGTCGTCAGCATTATTTCTGACTACATTTGCCATTTTGATTGCAGTTCCCCTTAAATATTATAATTTTAACACATTGAAAGCATTGATTTCACTTCCCTCCGGATTTTTATTTATGATGTTTTCCCTTATAAACATCCGGGGAGCAAACAAAAAATTCATTCACACTAAACACACTTACAATGCATTTCAAATCAAGAAAAAATAACCATTTATCAAAATTTATACACAATGAAAATAGGTATTGAAGGTCAAAGGCTTTTCAGGATTAAAAAGCATGGCATGGATATGGTTGCTCTTGAATTGATTCGCAATTTGCAGGAGATAGACAAGGAAAATGAATACTTCATTTTTGTTAAACCCGATGCTGATTCTGCCTGTTTGAAAAAAACAGAAAATTTTCATATTATTGAACTTGGTGGAGGGCCCTACCCTACCTGGGAACAGATTTCCTTACCCCGGGCTGCTAAAAAATATGGATGTGATGTTTTACATTGTACCAGCAATACTGCTCCAATAAAAACAAATATACCTCTTGTTGTAACTTTACACGACATTATTTACCTCGAAAGTATCAGCCTGCTTAAAAAAGGAGGCACCTGGTATCAGAAAATGGGAAATATGTACCGAAGATTCGTTGTGCCGAAAGTGGTGAAAAAGGCTTCCAGAATTATTACAGTATCTCATTTTGAAAAAAACAGGATCAGGGATTTTTTCGGATTTGCCCCAAATGACAACAGACTGGTAGCCATTTATAATGGTGTTGGCGAGCATTTCAAACCCATCCAGGATCCTGTCGAATTGCAAAGAATTAAAACCAGGTATTCACTACCTGATAATTATGCTTTCTTTCTGGGAAACACCGATCCTAAAAAAAACACCAAAGGTGTGTTAAAAGCATTTTCTGATTATTTAAAAACTGACAATCCGCCTCTTGAGCTTGTAATGCTTGATTATGAGAAAAATGCCCTCGAAGCACTGCTTGCAGAAATTGGCGATAAGAACCTGATCAAACACATCCACCTTACTGGCTATGTGGTTAACACTGATTTACCGGCGATTTATAGTCTTAGCAAATTGTTTTTGTATCCTTCGCTTCGCGAAAGCTTTGGAATTCCAATGCTGGAAGCAATGAAATGCGGAACACCGGTAATTACCTCTGATACTTCAAGTATGCCCGAAGTTTCTGGTAATGCAGCTCTTATCATTGATCCCTATAAGCCTGATGAGATTACTAATGCTATGATCCGATTAATGCAGGATGAAAAACTTAGGAATGAACTGATAAAAAAGGGATTTATGCAGGCTTCCCATTTTTCATGGAAAATAATGGCTCAGGAGGTGCTAAACCTTTATCGCGAAATTTCGTAAAACTTTTTTAAAAAGTATTGTCATGATTCAAAACCGTGATTTTATTATAATAGGCCTGCAAGCACTAGACAGCAGAATTGGCAGCAATTGTATCAATATTGCACATGAAATTTCCAGGCATAACCGGGTTCTTTATGTGAATTATCCCCTCGACAGGTTGACACGTTTTCGCGAAAAAGATGATCCAATAATTAAGCAACGAAAGCGTGTGATCAAGGGACAAGAGCCCGATCTTGTTCAGGTTTCTGAAAATCTATGGAATTTTAATCCCCGGACTACTCTCGAATCCATCAGTCAATTGCCTTTTAACGGCCTTTTCGATTTTCTCAACAAGGTAAACAATCATCGATTTGCAAAACAAATCCGATCGGCTATAAAAAGACTCGATTTCAACAACTACTTCATCTTTAATGATAGCGACATGTTTCGTGGTTTCTACCTGAAAGAAATGCTGAAACCTGAATTGTATATTTACTACACACGCGATAATTTGATCGCTGTTGACTTTTGGAAAAAACAGGGAATCAGAATTGAAGCCGCCCTCATGGCAAAATCGGATCTGGTGGTTGCCAACTCAACCTATCTGGCTGATCATGCACGTAAATTTAATCCAAACTCATTTTATGTTGGTCAAGGTTGCGATGTAAGCCTTTTTAATAAAAAATTAATTAAGGAAGTTCCGGCCGATATTGCCGCCATAAAACGCCCCATTATTGGTTATATCGGAGCATTATTCTCCCTTAGACTTGATATTGATGTTCTGGAATACCTTGCAATTCAACGACCTGAATGGAGTATAGTGCTAGTTGGTCCTGAGGATGATTCATTTGCAAAAAGTAATTTGCATCGAATTGATAATGTCCATTTTCTTGGTAGCAAAAAAATGGAAGAACTTCCTGCCTACCTTTATCCTTTTGATGTTGCACTGAATCCACAGAAACTGAACGAAGTTACTATAGGGAATTACCCACGAAAGATTGACGAATATCTTGCCATGGGTAAACCAACTGTGGCAACCGCCACAAAAGCCATGGAAGTTTTTAAAGATTATACCTATCTGGCAGAAACAAAAGAAGACTACCTTCGATTGGTTGAAAAAGCGCTGGCTGAAAACACCGGCGAAAAAGAAATAGAAAGAGAAAAATATGCAAACAGCCACACCTGGGAAAATAATGTTCTGGAAATTTATAAATGTATGCTCAAATTGATGCAGGCATATTAATAATCTTTAGTATGGGACTGAAAGAAAGAATTAAATCGAATCCGGGATTAAAAAGACTGGCTCTTTGGGCCCTGATGCCATCCAATCAGGCCAGACCAAGACTTTGGGTAAAACTTTTTTTAAACCCGTTTAAACATCATAAAGGAAAAGGAAGCTGTATCAGAAGAAGAACCCGCATGGATGTTATGCCATTCAACCGCTTTGAAATTGGCGATCTCTCGACAATTGAAGACTTCAGCACGGTCAATAACGGTGTTGGAGATGTAATAATAGGTGACCGTACCCGCATTGGTCTTGGTTGCGTGTTAATTGGACCGGTTAAAATTGGAAATGATATCATGTTTGCGCAAAATATTGTTGCCTCAGGTTTAAACCATGGTTATCAGGACATAAATCTTTCTCCCAGCATGCAACCGATCGAGACAAAGGAAATTATTATCGATGACGATGTTTGGATTGGTGCAAATGCTGTGATCACTGCCGGTGTCCATATTGGTAAACATTGCGTAGTGGCTGCCGGAAGCATAGTTACAAAATCAATACCTGCATACTCGGTTGTTGGTGGCAATCCCGCAAAGATCCTTAAAATGTACAGCAATGAAACGAAATCCTGGATAAAACCAGATTAAAGCAAGGTAATCAGCAAGCAAATTATTATGACAAAGATCAAGACGTTTTATCGTTACTTCATGGACTTTTTGTTGCATGGCCAATTTCGGTTGTTACTTGCTTCAGCCATTTTTATAATAGGAAAGAAGTCAATTCTTGATACCAGAGTCTTTAAGGGAAAGCTTGGTTATTTCCTGCACAGAAAGGGATCACTTGATTTTCAGTTTGGAAATTATGCTTATGAATGGAGTGTCAAACAGTTTATAAACAAACATTGTAACTCATATCATTATTTCTTCGACATTGGCTCCAATATAGGAACATATTCAATATTTACAGCCAAGAAAGGAATGAATGTAATTGCGTTTGAACCTATCTATGAAAATTTTAAAGCATTAAATATCAATGTATTACTAAATGATTTGGAAAAAAAGGTCCAATGTATCAACTATGGATTGAGCGACAGCAAATCTGAGGCTGAATTTGCATTTGACCCAATTAATACAGGAGCCTCTCATTTGAGTTCAATTCCAGTTGAGTTTGGTTATCAGGTTGTAAGGAGTATCACTGAGAAGGTCAAATTAGTTAGGCTTGATGATCTGATTGAGGAGTTTAACATTCCTGCTGAGAAAAGTATTATGGTAAAAATTGATGTTGAAGGAATGGAAGCACAAGTGTTAAAAGGCTCTAAAAACTTCATTCAAAAATACGAAAACCTGCTTTTTGTCATAGAAAGCATCCATTCTGGAGAGGAAAATCTGAAAACTATTTTAAACGAAATAGCTGTTTTCGAGTTCTATCCAATAGATGCACTGAATTTCGGCGCTAAGAAAATAGGAAATCACTAAAAACAACATCATGTTTACTATCCAACTGATTTTGTGGATCTTAATTTTTATCGTATTCTATGCATATCTCGGATATGGGATTATTTTATTCATGTTGGTAAAAATAAAACGATTGCTCTGGCGAAAAGCGAAGGAATCAGATATTGATTATGAACCTGAAGTAACGCTTTTTGTGGCGGCCTACAATGAAAAAGACTATGTAGATGCGAAAGTCAATAACTCGTTTGAACTCGAATATCCAAAGCAAAAGTTATTTCAGGTGTGGATTACCGATGGGTCTGATGACGGAACGCCCGATCTGCTCCGCAATTACCAAAGCAAAGGTGTGGAAGTGTTTCACGAAAATGCACGAGGAGGTAAAATCGGTGCTATGAACAGGGGAATGCAGTTTGTTAAGACACCAATTGTAGTTTTTTCAGACGGGAATACAATGCTTGGAAAAGAATCTGTAAGACGGATTGTAAAGCTTTTCAGCGATCCGACAGTTGGTTGCGTTTCTGGAGAAAAACGAATTTACAGTAAAGAGAAAGACTCGGCAGCAGGGTCTGAGGGAATCTATTGGAAATACGAATCAAAATTAAAAAAGTGGGACGCTGAGCTTTACTCAGTTGTAGGGGCAGCCGGAGAACTTTTCGCTATACGAACCGAATTGTTTGAGAAAGTTGAAAAGGATACACTTCTCGATGATTTCATCATTTCCTTAAGAATAGCCATGAAAGGCTATACCATTCAGTATGACCCTGAAGCATACGCCATAGAAACCTCATCGGCCAATGTAAAAGAAGAGCTTAAAAGAAAAATCCGTATTGCCGCAGGTGGAATCCAATCTATCGTTAGGCTTAGTCCCTTATTGAATATTTTTCGTTTTGGCATGCTCAGCTTTCAATATGTTTCACATCGGGTTTTGCGCTGGACACTTGCTCCTATGTCACTTCCATTTATCTTTATCCTCAATGGAATACTTGCCTTTGAAAATGGAACTTTTAATCTCAGCAGCCTCTATACCTGGCTTTTTATAGGGCAAACCATATTTTATAGCATGGCATTAATCGGTTGGTACTTAGAGAATAAAGCTGTCAAGGTAAAGATACTGTTCGTTCCATACTATTTCTTTATCATGAATATGGCTGTCATCCTGGGTATAAAACGCTATCTTAAAGGAAGTCAATCCGTAAATTGGGAGCGTGCAAAAAGAGGCAAATAAAATGTTATATGAAATGGAAATTAGTTATATTACTCATTAATTCATTTATATTCAATACAATATATTGCCAGAACAACTGTAATTTTTATATTCCGACAAGTCAAAATGTTGTTAACGGTGAAAGTATCCCGGCCGGATCGATAATCTGTATTGAACCTGGCTTGAGAAGCTACTTGTTGATTCAGAATGTTCAGGGAACCCATGAGCTGCCCATTATAATTATCAATCATAATGGTAGATCTATCCTCGATACGGATCATTTTTATGGGATCAAGTTTAGTGGTTGCAATCATGTTAGATTAACAGGCTCGGGAAATGACAATGATTTTTATGGCATAAAAATCAACAAAGTCCTAAATGGTGCTGGCATCAGTATTGATGACATGAGCAGCGATATTGAGGTTGACAGGATCGAAGTTGCCAATACCTTGATTGGAGGAATTTACGCAAAGACTGACCCATCATGTACTAATTTTCAGTCGACCAGAGATAAATTTACCATGTACAACATCAAAATTCATGATTGTTACCTCCATGATATTGGTGATGAAGGTTTCTATGTAGGTAGTTCAAAATTTACAGGGCAATATCTGGCAAATTGCGATACCACTGTTTTTCCACATGTGATTGAAGGAGTTGAGATTTATAATAATCTTATCGAGCGAACTGGTTGGGACGGCTTGCAGGTAAGTTCAGCCGTGAAGGATTGTTTTATTTACAACAATACTATCAGGTTCGACTCTCAGAAAGAAACAACCTATCAGATGTCAGGGATTTTGATTGGCGGTGGGTCAACCTGCGATTGCTATAACAATACGATTATCGATGGCAAAGGCGACGGTATTGATGTTTTTGGTAGTTTTTCGATGAATATTTATAACAATCTTGTTGTAAGAGCAGGGAAAAGTTTTCAGCCAAATGACCCAGCTCAGTCTAAGCACGGAATCTTTATCGGAAATACTCCCGACCAAAGCGTTGCCACTATCAGGCTCATACATAATACGATTGTAAGTCCCAAAACTACTGGCATCAGATTTTTTAACAACAACACAATTAACAATCTAATTGTCAACAACATCATTGTTGATCCGGGAGCATTGATTGATTTGAATGAAAAGGCATATTTTGACCATAACCTTGGATTGTCGCAATATGTGTATGCAGATAATTTTCTTGCTGAAGGATTAACAACTGTCAAGTTCGTTGAACACACCACCGGTAATTTTGATTTAAAGCCTGATTCACCCGCAGTGAACAGGGCAAGAGAATCCGATGTGTTGTTTGACATTAACGATGCCCCACGACCCCACAACCAGTTACCAGATATTGGTGCTTATGAATGTCAGGATACTTATGCCAGTGTTAGCGGCCTGGAAGGTGAAAATACTGATGAATTGCTGCTTGTGCCAAATCCTGCAACAGATAAGTTGAAAATATTGATTCGTGATAAGGATTTAAAAATCGATCATATTATAATCCATAGTTCATTGGGCAACACTTTCATTATCAACAAGAATCAGATTATTCAAATGGATCAGGGGGTGATGGAACTTAACATAGAAATGCTACCTCAGGGACCATACCTTATTGAAGTTCCGAAAGGACAACAAAGTATTTTGCGTAAATTCATCAAAATAAAATAAAGTTAAGTGATAACATCGCTGCTGAAGAGCGTATTGCCTCCCGCCTTAAAAAGACCGACAAAGAAACTATATCTGGGTTTTAGGGCCCTGTTTTACATTGGCAATTCTTTCTTTTGCCCTTATTGCAAAAAAAGCTATCGGAAAATGCTGTCTGGAGGGTTTGACCTTCCGGTAATTAAAACAATGCAAATAATTGGAGCTGGCCGTCGGAAAAACATGGTTTGTCCTGGCTGCAATTCCACTGATCGGGACAGGTTAATGTATTTTTTTCTGGAGAAAAATAAGCTTCTCAAAAACAACATCAGTTTGCTCCACATTGCTCCAGAACCCTCCCTGGGGACATTCCTGAAATCTAATGTAAATGGTTTGTACATTTCCGGGGCAAAATACCACGAAGGTGTTTACTATCATGATTCGATGAAAATAATTGATATTGAAGCTTTAACATTTGAAAGCAATTCATTTGATATGGTCATTTGTAACCATGTACTGGAGCATGTTGCCGATGACCATCAGGCTATGGCAGAGATTTACAGAGTGCTTAAATCCGGTGGAGCAGCGATACTTCAGGTGCCCTGGTCACCGTTGCTCGAAACAACCTATGAAGACCCTTCAATAATTGACCAGATTGGCAGGGAAAAACATTTCGGACAGTTTGATCATGTCAGACTTTATGGAATGGATTACAGGAAACGTCTCGAAAATGTTGGTTTTCATGTGTCCACTTTCTCTGTTCAGGATTTATTGGAGACAACAATTGAGAAAAAAAACTTCGCCCTTAACCCGAAAGAGATTATATTTGTTGGTAGGAAACAAACAACGAGATGAAATTCAGGTTCACTTTACTCTATTTCATTTTTGCCTTCATTGGACTATTAACTTACGAAACGTCCGGACAAAACAATACAAACGTATTAAAAGTCAACTTCTCAGACAAAATAATCAGATTCGACTACTTTAGTAATTCAACTTTGGTTGATGATGTGTTGAGTCAGGAAATAGCTCGTTTCTATCATGACAGTCTGCCGTTAGAGAATACCCTGGTTGTTTCCAAGCAATTGTTTAAGAGTCACAAACATTTAACCGCAGACGGTGATACAGCGTTATCCATGCGATTTTTAAAAGAACAACTGATTTCAGTATCCGTGCTTTCATTGCTTGGCTATTATTCAGCAGCTTTTGATCAAATAGAAAAGATCTATCTAAAAACTGAATTTTTTAATCAGAAGGACAAGTTTTACTATCTGCAACTGGCTTACATTATTTCTGAAAAAACCGGCAATGTCGATTTCTCACTGGCTGTTTTAAAGAAACTTGCCATGGAAGCAGAAAATTCTGGTGATACCAGTCTGATCGTTTTTTCACATTGTCAAATTACACGTTTGTACCTCAATCGGCTTGAACCCGACAAAGCAAGGTTATTCTTCAGAGCTGCTCAAGCTACGATTGACACAAGCTATCTTATTCCACTTATCCTAAAGACACAGGAAATCAGGCTTAGTTCATTGGCCAACATTGGTCAGTTAGAAAAAGAAAAGATCAGGAGTCGTGCCGAAGGGTTATTGGAGGAACATGCTAATGACCCTGATATTTCATCGTATGCCGAACTTTTACAATTGATTTATTATCTGTCTGAGGATCATGAGCAAAAACTTGCAATCCTGCAAATTGCCCAATATTACGCCTTAAATAAGCATCTTTCAGGTTTTAAAATTTGGACTAAGCATCAATACATGGATATCTTTCGGTTAGTAGCTCCCGATCAGGCATTTTATGTCTTACATGAAATATCTGAAATTTTTGACAGTCTCAACAGAAAAAAAGAAACACAACTTAATCAGATATTTATTGACTGGAAAACAAATGGTGATGAATATGGCAGCTTAAAAAGTGAACCAAATAATAAACTATTTATCTGGATAGCACTTCTACTTTTTCAGTTATCAATCATCATATTTTTACTATTAAAATTTATAAGACATCGGTCAGTTCAACAGAAATCCTTCATTGACCTAAGTGACAGCATTTCACAATCAAAGGGCAAACTTCAATTGATCGAATCAAATCTGGAGAAAAGAATTGAAGAACGTATTCAAGTGCTCGAGGAGGAACTTAAAGAAAGAGAAAGAGTAGACCAGGAATTAAAAACTGCTCTTTTGAAAGCGGAGGATGCCAATTATCTGAAAAATGCATTTCTTGCTAACATGAGTCACGAAATCAGGACTCCATTGAATGGAATCATGGGATTTGCCAATTTGTTGGAACTTGAACTGGCCATGATCGAAAAACCAGAGTTATTTGAATATGCCAATTCGATTCAAAAAAGTGGTGAACGTTTGCTTCACCTGCTTAACAATATCATAGATATTAGCCGTATCGAAGCTAATGATCTTACTATGAATATTAGTCCAATTAGTCTAAAACCAATAGTTGATCAGGTCATCGAATTAAACTCATTCAGGGCAAATGAAAAAGGAATCAAAATAGTTGCTGATATACATACAGATCAAATTATTGTTGCTGACAGGGATACCATATTCAGAGTTTTTAACGAAATAATTGACAATTCCATAAAATACACCGAAAAAGGCTACATTAAATTTGAAGTTGGAAAAGAACCCAAAGGAAAGTTCATAACCATAGGAATTAAAGATACAGGTATAGGAATCGATTCAGCCTACCTTCCTTATATATTTGAAGCATTCAGACAAGAAAGTTTAGGCTATACCCGGCAATATCAGGGAGCAGGTCTGGGCTTACCCCTGGCAAAAAGATTAATGAATCTCATGGGTGGTCAACTGGAAGTATTTTCGGAAAAAACAATTGGAACAACCATAGAAATACAAATACCCACCAATGAAATTGATTTTGAACATACTAAGATACAGAAATTAGAGAATAAAGACTTTGAAAGGACAATTTTACCAAAAGACATAAAAATTTTAGTGATTGAAGACGATCAATCAAGTAGAATTGTACTCTCAAAAATGCTGGAAATATATGGAGATGTTAAATCAGTTCCTGACGGGGACTCAGCATTGAAACAGATCCAAAACCTGGAAAAGGAAAATCATCATTTTGAAATCCTTTTCGTGGATATAAACCTGCCTGCACCCTGGGATGGCATCAGACTTAGAGAGTTCATACTGAAGAAATATCCATTCTATCAACAAATTCCTTTTGTTGCACAAACAGCCTACGCCATGTCAGGCGATCGTGAAAGAATTCTGGAGTCGGGATTTGACTATTACATTTCAAAACCCGTCAATCATCATATGATTCTTGAAGCAATGAATACTTTTCATGAAAAGATTTATTTATCTAGAAGCAAATAAATACTAACAACTAAAATGAAGGGCATTAAGCTATTCAATAAACTAAATTCAATTCCAAGAAATGGACATATATTCCAAAAGCAGAACTAAATTGGAGTTATATCCGTAGATTCCGTGAATTTTCGATTTTAAAGCAAAAGAAAAAATTGAGATAGATATCCCTAAACTCTCCGGAGCGGTATAGAGCAAAGTAACTATGTGAACTGTTGAGAGAAAGAGTACCCTTTACCTAACCTGAAAACATTGTTGCAGGAAATCCAGAAAGGAAAAAAAAGGTTTTTTGTCTGAACAATTGGCAATATCAATTTGAAACTCTAATTAATTGGCTTGTTGAATATTCCGGACAAACTAGGCC
>DITE01000054.1 GCA_002422725.1 Bacteroidales bacterium UBA6192 | reverse complement strand
CCACCATCGGCTACGCTCAACCACCGTTTTGGTGAATCATTGTTATATGGATTCGTGATGAAAATCAGTTAATCCGGTGGTTGAGCGAAGTCGAAACCACCGGTGAACTGCATCGCTCAACCACCATCTAATTACTCCCATACCTTTCAAACAATCTTACTTCTCATAATCCTGTTTTAAGTTTACTACTACTGTAAACCTATTTCAGGACAGGATAAATCAACCCATCAACGAATCAACAAATCAACAAATCAACAAATCAACGAATCAACGAATCAACAAATCCTAACAATTTAACATGCTAACCCTCTAACAAGTTTTGAGTCTTGAATCTTAACTATCTTAATGCATCCCGTTTTTCACATAATGGTATCCAAGCATAAAAAATTGACTTCATTAAGAATTTTTAATATTTTTGTTAACTGTTTCATAAGTCATTCAATAAGACCAAAACCATGAAAAAAGTTCTTACTTTATCGGGCCAGCTGTTCGTGCAGTGGTCACTTCTGCTGATATTTTTCAGTGCATTTGGGCTGATACATGTCCCTGTTTATGCACAGTTAGGAAATTTAGTCATAACTGAGAATACTACAGCGCAAGAGGCGCAGGATATGATACAGAATGTGTTTATATCCGGTGATATTCAGATTTCTAATGTTGTTTACACTGGCTATCCCCAGGCAAGTGGTAGTTTTATTGGAAACACGGGAGTAGGGTTTCTAAAAGGAATGATACTCACTTCTGGAAGGGCAAGTATTGCTGACGGACCGAACGGCAGTGCGTCTGCCGGATTCGATAACCCTGCTGCAGGTGATACAGATCTGAACCAGATGGCTGGAGGCACATCTCATGATGCTTGTGTGCTTGCCTTCGATTTTGTGCCTAAAACAACAAGGGTGAAGTTTAATTATGTTTTTGGCTCTGAAGAATACCCTGGCACCACCAAATAATTCAAGTTATAACGATAAATTTGGTTTCTTTCTTTCTGGCCCTGGTATTAACGGAACATACCAAAATAATGCCATTAATATTGCTTTGTTACCCAATAACACACCTGTATCTATCAATAATGTTAACGCCGTAACCAACCAGGAGTTTTATGTTAGTAACTGGAGTCCTGTTAATAACAATAATATTCAATATGATGGTTACACTGTTATGCTTACAGCTGAATCAGTTGTAACTCCCTGTGTTCCTCACCGGATCAAATTGGCCATTTCAGACGGGGGTGATGGAGTGTATGACTCTGGTGTTTTTCTGGAAGCCAACAGTTTTTCAGATGGAAGTATCAACTGTACAGTTGCATTCGATAACATACTCATTGATACCATGGCTGTTGAGCAATGTAATAATGCTACCGTTAAATTTGATATCATACAAGTTCGGGAAGAAACATTTACGATGAATCTCGTCATTGGTGGTACAGCTATTGAGGGGGAAGATTATGCTCCAATACCACATCAGGTTGAAATTCCACCGGGTCAAAGGATTTTTGAATTAACTATCGTACCTTATCAGGATAATGTCATCGAGGGTATGGAAACTGTATTGATTATGTTCCAGCCAGACCCCTGCAACATTTTTGTTTTTGATACGGTTAAGGTTAAGATATACGATAAAGGCTTACACAGCGATACCACCAAAAAGGTTTATTCATCATGTGGGGAGGATGTTGTTTTACACTTTAATGATTTTTTAAACGGCACACCACCCTATACGCATAACTGGCTGCTCACCGATGGAACCCCACTCGGTACTACCCCAACCCTTACCTATTCACCTGTGCAGGATTCCATTGCTATCCTGAATATTATAACCGATGCTTGCGGCCAGATTGCCGTTGATACGGCCATAGTGGTAATTGCACCTGTGGCTGCCAACGCGGGTATCGACCAATCCTTGTGCAACGACCCTTCAGTTACCATCGGAACCCCGGCTGTTGATGGGTATTATTATGCCTGGACTAGCGACCCTGTCGACCCCTCACTGGCAGGTCAGGAGAATATCGCACAACCTGTTGTTGCACCAGCTGTTACCACACGCTATATGGTTGAAGTAACAAATGATTGTGATGGGCTGGACAATGACGAAACCTGGGTGCTGCTCGAAGGGGCAGTTGCCTATGCTGGCGAGGATAATGATATTTGTGTTAACGAAAGCTTCTCATTCTCAGCCAATGATGCCGAAACATGGCAGTGGACAGCTAATCCACCAGATGCTTCATTGGCAGGGCAGGAAACCAACCAAACCATCACGGTTTCTCCGGCAACAACAACTACTTACAGCCTCACTGTTACCAACGACTGCGGCTTTACTGCCGATGATGAAGTGATACTCACTGTTCATCCTTTACCACTGGCCAGTGCCGGAAGCAATGACGAAATTTGTCTGGGTGATTCTTACAGCCTGAATGCCTCGGGCGGAGCAACCTACGAATGGTGGTCGGTGCCCAACGACCCGAGTCTTTTTGTCGGTAACCAGCACCTTACCTCAAACCCAACTGTAACACCAACTGGTACTCAGATTGAGTATTTTGTAAAAGTAACAAGTATTTATGGTTGCGAGAACGAAGCAGCAATGACCCTCACCCTCAACCCTTCGCCCGTTATCGAAGCTGAAGTTGATGATGATGTGATTTGCATGAATGCCTCTACAACACTCAGAGCCATTGGTTCGGCCAACTTCACCTGGTCGGCTAATCCACCCGATCCGAGCCTTGTTGGGCAGGAGAACGACCCCAACCCGGTCGTCACCCCACCAGTTGGAACTACCACCTATACACTTTTAGGTGAAGCTCCTGCTTATGATTGCCCCACAACAACAACCATACAGGTCACTGTGCGTCCGGCAATCACTGCTGCAATCAATGCAACAGTAGACAGGGTGTGTCAAAACGCAAACTTCTCTGCTTCATACCTGGGCAATGCAGCCATGGGGACAGTTTTCACCTGGGATTTCGATGGTGCAACTGTAACATACGGAAGTGGCCCGGGCTTATACAACATGAACTGGTCAACACCAGGTGTTAAAACCATCAGTGTGCTAGCCAATGATGCCGGTTGCGAAAGTCCTCTGGCTACCTATCAGGTTACCGTCGTGGCAAGTCCGCAGGCATCGTTTTCAGCTGACCTTACCGAAGGCTGTCTGCCAATCACGGTTCAGTTTGATGACAATTCCCAAAACCTGAGTCAACCTGTTGTTTATGAATGGAATCTTGGTAACGGAACCACTTCAAACCAGCCATCGCCAACCGTTGTGTACGATCAGGCCGGAGATTATACCGTAAGCCTAAAAGTGACAAACGAAGGTTTATGCGAAAGCGTGGCTCCCGAATCAGGGATGGTGATCAGTAGCTTTGCCAATCCGGTTGCCGGGTTCGATCCCGATCCACAGGCAACAACAATTCGTGAACCAATAGTTGGGTTTGTGAACAGTTCATCCGGCGAGGGATTAAGTTATGAGTGGGATTTCGGCGACGGCACTACCTCAACTGAAGCTCAACCGGTGCACATTTACACTGAGACTGGAACCTATGAAGTAGTCCTGTTGACAACAACAGCCAATGGATGTGTTGATTCGGTGATGAAAACTGTGGATATTTTCCCGGATTATGCTGTTTTTCCTGCAAATGCCTTCAGCCCGAATGGAGATGGGTTAAACGATGTTTTCGAGGTGAAAACAATTGCCGTGGCAAAGTACAACATCAAAATTTATAACCGCTGGGGTCAGGTAATTTTTGAATCTGACGATGTTGAAAAACATTGGGATGGCAAAGTGAAGGGCGAATTGGTTCCTGCAGGAAGTTATATTTATCATGTAACGATTACCAATATGGTTGACGAAACCACCGAAAAACGGGGAACCGTCAATGTGCTGCATTAATTGGTAAGATATCTCAACCTAAACAAAAACCCCGGGACAATGTTTCGGGGTTTTTTCTTTGGAATCGAATGAATCATCAGGATTGATTGTTCCTTTAGGATGAAAACGAATTATGGTGGATTGGAGACTAATCATCATACATACGACCCCGCTGGGGTCGGGTTGTAATAATTATATGGTTTCTATACACATGCAATCCCTCCGGGATTGTTAGCTAAGATATTTGATGCTATGGGTATTATGGTCAGTTGCTACAATTGGTTGATATCTATACACATGAAATCTTCCGGGATTGTTAACGCTGAGGTGTGATGTTATTATTCTGTAAATTCACATGACCCCGGAGGGGTCACATGTATATAGAAAACATCAGGAAGCTTCCACCGACCCCAGCGGGGTCGTATGTGTTCCAGACAGTTTACGATGCTATCTTTGGAAGGATAGTTTCTATGCACATGCAATCTAACTGGGATTTTATGGTAAACAATGATGTTGTAACCCCGCTGTCTCATTTGACCCCGGAGGGGTCACATGTATATAGAAAATACCAGAAAATTCCACCGACCCCAGCGGGGTCGTATGTGATTAATTGATTAATTTTATCCATTAAAAAAGAAATATTATGGCAAATACTTATTCACGAATATACATACAGGTGGTGTTTGCAGTTCAACATCGTGATTCTCTGATAATGCCTGATTGGGAAGAAGAACTGTTTAAATATATAACAGGAGTTGTCCAGAATAAAGACCAGAAGATGCTATCCATCAACGGTACATCCAACCACATACATTTTCTTTTGGGGATGAAGCCTAACTGCTGCCTGAGTGATTTGGTAAGGGAGGTAAAGAAGTCATCGGTTCAAATGATCAGAAAAAATGGCTTGTCGCGATTCAGATTTCAATGGCAGGAAGGATTTGGTTCCTTTTCATACGGACACTCTCAGTTGGATTATATTATACCATACATAGCCAGGCAAAAGGAACATCACCGAAGGATTTCTTTTAAGGAAGAATATATTTCATTGTTGAAGGAGTTTGATGTTGAATTCAATGACGATTATTTATTTAACTGGATTGGAGACTAATCATCATACATGCGACCCCGCTGGGGTCGGGTTGTAATAATTATATGGTTTCTATACACATGCAATCCCTCTGGGATTGTTAGCTTAGGTATTTGATGCCAAGGTTATTATGGTCAGGTTGTTACAATTGGTTGATATCTATACATATGCAATACCTCTGGGATTGTTAATTTGGTCATTTGGTATTGTTTTCATATAATCTTGCCTGTCCCGCGAAGGTGCACACCTGTTCTGTCGAATAGAATCTCAATTGGATGATTTCTTAACACATGCAATCTATCTGGGATTTTATGGTAAACAATGATGTTGTAACCCCGCTGTCCTATTTGACCCCGGAGGGGTCACATGTATATAGAAAATACCAGAAAATTCCACCGACCCCAGCGGGGTCGTATGTGTTCCGGACAATTAAAAAGGCTTTCTTTGGAAGGATACTACCCCGATGCTAATCCTTGCAATACAAACCATTGGCCATTGAGAGGAAAACACCCCCCATTGAGTGGGTTAACGCGCTTATCCCTTATTCAAAACCATTTCAATTGTTCATCGTGATTCAAATCGTTTATGTAAATCTTGCTATTTATGTGCACCATCATACCGAATGGACTTTGTTGATTAAACGTCCTATCTTTGCCGCTTCAATACTCATCACCATGCAAAAACCAATCAGGGTAGCCATCAATGGCTTTGGCAGGATAGGCAGAATCACCTTCAGACAGATGCTTAAGAATAGTCTTATTGAAGTAGTTGCTGTGAATGATATGGCCGATGCCGACAACCTGGCCCATCTGGTTAAATATGATTCGGTTCAGGGAGGCTTTGTTGGAACCATATCGCATAGCGGACAAGCCCTGATAGTGAACGGCAAAAGGATCGAGGTGCTTTGTGAACCTGATCCCGCTAATTTGCCATGGAAATCAATGGAAATTGATGTTGTCATTGAATCGACTGGTAAATTTATTGATCCCCGTTCAGCCATACTTCATGTTGAGAAAAGCGGGGCACGAAAGGTGATCATTTCGGCCCCGGCCAGGGATGAGTTTGAACAGGTGAAGTACATTGTTCTCGGGGTAAACGACCATCTTATTGACCGCAATGATGTGATGATATCCAATGCTTCATGCACCACCAACAATGTAGCGCCCCTGATCATGGTATTGGATGAAATGTGGGGTATCGAAAAGGGTTTTATCACCACTGTACATTCTTACACCAAGGATCAGAACCTTGTTGATGGCCCACACAAGGATTGGAGACGAGGAAGGGCTGCAGCTTATTCCATTGTACCCACGACAACCGGAGCAGCCAAAGCAGCCACTCGGATTTTCCCACACCTCAAAGGCAATCTGGGTGGTGCAGGCATAAGGGTGCCAGTGCCGGATGGATCGCTTACAGACCTTACCTGTACGTTAAGTAAATCGACAAGTGTTGAGGCTATTAACGAAGCATTCAGAGAAGCTTCGTTAACCAGGTTGAAAGGAATCCTGCAATATACCGAAGATCCCATTGTTTCGGCAGATGTGATTGGCAACACCCATTCGGCGGTGTTTGATGCAGGATTAACGGCCGTATTGGGCGACCGCAATAAGCTAATCAAGGTGGTGGCCTGGTACGACAACGAAATGGGCTATGCCAGCAGGCTCGTTGAATTGGTTACCCGTTTTGCCTGAAATGCCTCCGTCACCTCGTGCAGAATGTTTGGTGGTTGGCTATGGCCTGGCAGGTGCCTGCCTGACGGAAGCCTTGCTGAATGAGGGATGGAAAGTGACAGTTATCGACGACAACAAGGCTTTTTCAACCAGAGTGGCAGCCGGAATTGTCAATCCGCTCGTATTCAGATACCTCACTATGAGTTGGAAGGCTGAAGAATTACTGCCTTTTGCCCGAAACTATTATCAAAGTCTGGGCGAAAAGCTTTCTGTTAACCTATTGCATGAGGCATTGGTATTGAGGGTGTTGGCAGGAAACGAAGCAGCATTATGGGATGAAAAGCGAAAACTGCCCCAACTTTCGCCTTGGATGGACCCGGCTGATTGTCCTAACGGCTATCTTGAAGGCATAGATGCTCCCCAGGGTTTTGCAGCAGTGACAAACTCGTTTTGGGTGGATACCGGATTATTCCTGTCATCCATGTATGCGCGTCACAAGCCGGAGTGCAACTGGCTGGCAGGGGAGTTTGACGCAAAGAATCTCAAGAGTGAATCAGGAAAGCTTGTTTATCAGGGCATCAAATCAGATAGGGTGATTTTTTGCGAAGGACACAGAGCAGTGTCGAACCCTTACTTCAGCTACGTGCCTTTCAGGCCGGTAAAAGGCGAATTGCTCACACTTCATATTCCCGGCTTAGGAGAGGATTTCATATATAACAAGGATGTTTTTATTCTTCCAATTGGCAACCAACTTTTTAAGCTGGGCTCAACCTATGTCTGGGACGATCTGTCGCCATTGCCTACCGAACATGCCCGAAATCAATTGCTGTCGAAGCTCGAGGTTTTCATGAAACTGCCTTACAAAGTAGTTGACCATGTGACTGGGGTAAGGCCTGCTATTGCTGACCGCCGGCCGGTGTTGGGGTTACATCCCGGGGATTCACGTATGGCTATTTTTAATGGATTGGGTGCCAAGGGGGTGATGCTCGCACCGTTTTTCGCTTCTCAACTGGCCACATTCCTCTCGGGCAAGGGAATTATCTCTCCTGAGGTGGATGTAGTACGTTTTGCAAAGCAATCACTTACTCCTCAAATTTCCTGAGTTCAAGTTTGTTGCCATCGAACACAGCATAGGTAAAATGGGTCACCCAATCGCCCAGAATAATCATCCTGCTTTTGTTGTTCAAGGCATGGTCAATAGGAACATGGCGGTGACCAAATATCAGAAAATCGATATAGGGTGATGATTGGATGATACTTTGGCTGTAATGGTAAAGCATTTCGTTTTCAACCACTAGTTTATATTCAGGTTTTTGTTCCCTGGCTACATTGGCTATCCTGCTTTTTCTCGAAAAATACAATCCCATCTTTGTTCCAATATCAGGATGAAGCCAGCGAAACAAAAATTGGTTGAACTTCAATTCAAATACTTTTTTAAGGAATTTATAGCCTGTATCGCCAGGTCCAAGACCATCGCCATGTGCGAGGTAAAATGTTTTATTACCGAAAACACGCTCAACAGGATCGCGGTGCAGAATAATTCCGGCTTCTTTCGTCAGGTAATCAAATGCCCAAACATCGTGATTGCCTTTGAAAACATGCACCGGTATGCCATTATCAATAAGTTCTGCCAGCTTTCCCAATAGCCTGATGTATCCTTTCGGGACAACAGTTTTATATTCGAACCAGAAATCAAATACATCGCCCATGAGGTAAATTTCAGCTGCATCATGCTGTATCGATCCAAGCCAACTGACTAGTTTTTTCTCACGCAAAAGGCTGCTGTCGTGGTCAGGAACTCCAAGGTGAAAGTCAGATGCAAAGTATATATTCGCTTTCGGGTTCAATTTTTTGATGAATTAATTGAACAGTGGCTGACGGAGCAGTTCGCAGACAAGAGCTGTCATTTTAGGTTGAGCTGCAGC
>DITE01000062.1 GCA_002422725.1 Bacteroidales bacterium UBA6192 | reverse complement strand
CTACCGAACCTACAAAGGAAACCGGTAATTGCCGGAAACCATCATATTGGCTAAGTTGTACGCGGATAAAATCGTCAAAGCATGATGCAACAAGATCGTGGCAATAAGGATGCCCGATGCGTTCGCCCACAAAAGGGGCAAAGGATGAGAGGAATCTGCCGGGTTTATCCTTTTGATACAGATTGGAGAGGATATCGCTCAGGCTAAGATGATAGGTGTTGTTGAAATCGTTTTGTATGTGTTCCGGAGCTTTTTTGTACAGGATGTCGGTCAGCAATTTTTTTCCGATTTGCAATCCACTCCCCTCATCGCCAAGCAAATAACCTAATGAAGGCACATTGCTCACGATTTTTTCCCCGTCGTACAAGCACGAATTGGAGCCTGTGCCTAAAATGCAGGCAATCCCCCCTCGGTGACCGAGCAAAGCATGTGCAGCACCAATCAGATCGTGGTGGATAAGTATGTTTGCTTCGGAAAAAAATCGTTGTATAGCAACCGAAACAACATGACAGTTTTTCTCTGTAGAACAGCCTGATCCATAATAGATAACCTCCTTGATGGATTCTGTCGGAAGGTCATGTGGCAAATCCCTTTCCAGAATTTCTGAAATATCGTCCTGACTATAGTAATAAGGGTTAAAGCCCTTGGTGTGAAACTGCTGCAGTAATACTCCGTTCAGGGTAAGCATCCAGCTTGTTTTTGTTGAACCACTATCAGCAATGAGTCGCATCATCTTTGAGATATACTAACGGATTTGCTTTAGTTATTTTGTTGAGTCGGATTATAATTTTCCTGATGACTTTTTGTAAAAATAAATAAAATCATTGTTGTCCGGTAAACTTTAATCTAAAATTATGAAGCCCTGGATATATTTCGTCCCTACGGGACTTTACTGTATTGGAGGGCCTTTACATTCTACCAATATTTAGCCCCTAAAGGGGCAGTTCTGTAGCGATATAATATTGGTAGATAGGCATATATAATGATTAATAAGTCCCGTAGGGCCGAAATATTACCGGACAACAACTATTTACAATGATAATCATCCAGATAGCTGATCCGATTCAGCTCAAAATTTCGTAAGATTTACATGCTTTACAATACATTGAATTTACCTTGCTTCCGCCTGCCTTGCTGATCGCTTAGCACAATCAGGTAAATGCCGCTGCGAAGCTTTTGGACATCAAAGTGGATTTCGGAGCCTTTAATGTTGTGGTTTGTTTGCACAAGCTGACCACTCGTATGGTAAATGGCCAGTGTGAATGGATCGCTGCCGGGATTATGAAACTTAATGGTAATGAAGTTGTTGGATGGGTTAGGGGAGACCGTTACATCAGCGCTTGCATCAACAAGCTGGTCTGCAATATGGGTTGTCAGATCAATGATATCGAGAACAACTCCCTCAACAACTGTCAAATTGAAAGGGATTTCTTCGGGTAACAAATACCAGCCGTTGTAGCTACCTCCCCAGCCAAAGTTCAGGTGATAGTAATCATCAGTGTTATAGCCGTCAACAACCACATTGTGCCCGGTTGCCCATGCTTCATCCACCACAGCAAGGTGGGCAGGTAAAGTGTCCTTGATGTTTTGTTTTAAACGGTCGTATAGATCAGTGTTTTCCTCGTTTAACAGTGAAACTGTCGTGAAACCAAACCTCAGATAAGCATTCAATGCCTGGTTCACGCCAAATGTTCCCGAGCCTTGCGAAGTAAACACCTGGGAGCAGGCAACGCCGCAAGCAAAAACAATAGCCGCCTTATCCTGGTTATCAGGTAATTGGTTGATGTCATAATGCGCCTGCAAGGTATCCAGAAAAGTATTTAACTGAGGAAAAGAAGGGAAACCATTTTCAGCATAATCGGTATCAATCCAGTATTGCCTCCCGGCATAGTTGTGGTAATAATCGTCCTGATCGTCAAAGCGGGTATTGTTTAAGGCCTGATGAAAGTTTAGAATCTGCGCCATGGCAACTGCCGGACAGCCGGCATAACTGCGCTGTGAAGTAACCGGATCCATTGGGCAGAAATTGTTGTAAGGCGGATCTTGTGTCCAGTTTGTTTTCAGCCAGCCATTGCCCGTTGATGGCCACTGTTCTGCAATATTCTCCGGTGCTGATTGCGGGCTGCCTTGCAACATATTGATCCAGGCATTTTTGTTCCTTTCAGCATATTTTTCGCCAGATGAGTGGGCGTATTTAAGTCTTTTTGACAAGTCAGCCGATATCAATGCGAAGAGTGGATTGTCGGGCTGTAATCCGCCAAAAATGCTTTCAAACGAATAGGCTACAACCGGCGGAAGGGTGTTTGTAGCAGAAACAACAACATATCCCACTGGTTCCAAATCAACGACATATGCAAGCAACTGATCTGTTGATTTCAATTCGCGGCAACTGATCAGCTTAGCTTGGATCCCATTACCCAGTAATGCTATCTTACGATTGGCAATTTGTATAGCCTCAGTTTTCGATATGCTTGTTTCTTTTGAAGCCAGAAAACTTGTTTGCTTATTCTCCTGCGCAAAAACCGAACAAGATAAGATCATTGCACAGACAATGAATGCCAAAGAAAATCTACGTTTTTTCATAAATATTGGTTATTGGTTTCTTTGCTTCTGGTTGCTTGTTACACAAAATCAGATGAATTTGCCGGTGTTCCGAATATAATTCATCTCAATAGCTTGTAAAGACAAATTCAACGCTATTTGGTTGCAAAAAGGGTGTGTAAAATTATAAAGATTTCTTCATGCAATAATCAATTTCATACAACTATCTTACTCATTATCAATAAGTAAATTGATATTACATTACCATAATGCCGTTATTTCATTCGAAATGTTGATAGATGTATTCATGATTTAAAGCCTTAACAGTTGATGCGTTGATGCGTTGATTTGTTGATGGGCTATTTTACCGGTGCATTGAATTTATCAACGAATAAGCGAATTTTACCCTGAGCGATGGTTGCTGAGCGAAGCAAGCCGAAGGGCAACAAATCAACCATTTTGTCGATGGGTTGTCTTATTGGTGCATTGAATTTATCAACGAATAAACGAATTTTACCCTGAGCGATAGGTGCTGAGCGAAGCAAGTCGAAGGGCAACAAATCAACCGTTTTGTTGATGATTATAAGAAAAAGGAACATCTTGGTTAAGAATCTCTAAAACAAGGGCTCACAAAGCATGTTTTTTGTAGTTTTGCAATCGTTCACTTTAAGTCTGAGCAGCTGGCAGAGGCTTAATAAATGCTTAAAACAACTTTGTAAATTTTTGAAAAAATTATGAGAAAATGGCGTATCGAAGACTCAGCCGAGTTATACAATATCAACGGATGGGGAATTAATTATTTTTCTATCAACGAAAAGGGAAATGTAATTGTAACTCCCCGAAAGGATTGTCCGCCAATCGATCTCAAGGAACTACTCGATGAGCTTCAGCTGCGAGACGTTTCTGCCCCGGTTTTACTTCGTTTCCCCGACATACTCGACAGCAGGATCGAACAGATGAATTCATGTTTTAAAATGGCTGCCGAAGAGTATGGCTTTAAAGGTCAGAGTTTTACTGTTTATCCAATTAAGGTTAACCAGATGCGGCCGGTTGTTGAGGAAATTGTGAGCCATGGAAAGAAATTTAATATTGGTCTGGAAGCGGGTAGCAAGCCTGAACTTCACGCGGTTATTGCCATCAACACCGACAACGATTCGCTCATTATTTGCAATGGCTACAAGGACGAAAGTTATATTGAGCTGGCTTTGCTGGCACAGAAAATGGGACGTACCATTTTTATTGTGGTTGAAAAACTCAATGAGTTAAAGCTTATTTCGCGTGTTGCCAAGCGTATTCGTGTGAAACCAAACATTGGCATCCGAATCAAGCTGGCCAGTTCGGGAAGCGGCAAATGGGAAGATTCAGGTGGTGATGTAAGTAAATTTGGCCTCACCTCAAGTGAACTGCTCGAAGCCCTCGACTATCTCGAGAAGAACAAGATGCAGGACAGCCTTCGTCTGGTTCACTTCCATATTGGCAGTCAGGTGAATAAAATACGCCGGATCAAGATAGCTTTACGCGAAGCAGCTCAGTTTTACGTTCAGATTCACAAAATGGGATTTGACATCGACTTTGTTGACGTGGGTGGCGGTCTTGGGGTTGACTACGACGGCACACGTTCGTCCAACAGTGGCAGCAGCGTGAATTACAGCATACAGGAGTATGTGAACGATGCTACTTTTGCCCTGGTTGATGCCTGCGACAAGAATGAAATTGCCCATCCCAATATCATTACCGAATCGGGCCGTTCACTCACCGCCCATCATTCTGTATTGATTTTTGAAGTGTTGGAATCTGCCACCCTGCCGGGCTGGGAAGATGATGAAGATATTCTGGAAGACGATCATGAATTGCTTCATGAGCTTTATACTGCATGGGAAAACCTGAATCAATCGAAAATGCTTGAAACCTGGCACGATGCCCAGCAAATTCGCGAGGAAGCCCTTGATATGTTCAGTCTGGGCATGCTCGACCTGAAAACACGTGCGCGCATCGAGCGGCTTTTCTGGTCGGTAGCCCGCGAAATTCATTCCATGGCCAACGAAATGAAACGGCCACCCGAAGAATTGTTAAACCTGCCTAAACTATTGTCAGATAAGTATTTCTGCAACTTCTCCCTTTTCCAGTCATTGCCCGACTCATGGGCCATCGACCAGATTTTTCCCATCATTCCCATACACCGGCTCGATGAAAAGCCCGACAGGACAGTGACCCTGCAAGATATCACCTGCGATTCGGATGGTAAAATCGACAACTTTATTTCAACACGAAATTTTTCGCACCATTTGCCGGTTCACAGCATGAAATCGCGTGAAGCATACTATATTGGTGTTTTTCTGGTTGGAGCATATCAGGAAATATTGGGTGATCTTCACAATCTGTTCGGCGACACCAATGCTGTGCATGTTTCGGTGGATGAGAAAGGCTATTCGATTGACCAGATTATTGATGGCGAAACAGTTGCTGAAGTTTTGGAGTATGTTCAGTATAATTCAAAGAAACTGGTGCGTACAGTAGAAACCTGGGTAATGACTTCGGTGAAACAGGGTAAAATTACCGCCGAAGAGGGAAAAGAATTCCTTTCAAATTACCGTTCAGGCCTTTACGGATACACTTACCTCGAGTAAAATCGATGCCATGAAACAGGTTTTGGCCTTTGGCGAGGCCTTGCTCGATCTGGTATACCGCGGAAACCATTTTATTGGGTCGTGTCCCGGAGGTTCAGTGGTGAATACCTGCATCTCGCTGGGACGTTGCGGAATGCCTGTTCAGCTGATGACCGAAACCGGGGAGGATGAATATGGCCATCACATTCGTGGGTTTCTTTCCGACAACCATATAAGTATTGACCATTCAGTTGTTTATCCCGGAAGGAAAACCGCCAGCTCACACGCACTCCTTGATGATAAGGGCAATGCCACCTACACCTTTCAAAAAGACTATCCTGAAAAACGTTTCAGCACGCAGCTTCCTGAACTGGACGAAAACACTATCCTGCTGTTTGGTTCCTTTTCCTCGCTCGAAGCATCTTTGCAACAGGTGCTTCATGGCCTTCTTGGGCGGGCAGTTACGGGTAATTCCCTGATCTTCTATGATCCCAACATCAGGCAACATAAGCTCGACCCACACACGGAAAGCTATGCCTGGCTAAAAAGAAACCTGGCAATGGCTCACATTATCAGGGGTTCTGACGAGGATTTTATGCAGGTTTTTGGAACAGACAGTATCACACAGGTCTGGCAGGGAATCCAGCCATCGGTGTGCAAATTATTAATCATCACCCGGGGCAGTAAAGGCGTGGAAGCTTTTAATGGAATCAGGGATTTTCAACTACCTGTTTATGGTGCACCGGAAAGCACTCTTATTGTCAGTACGATTGGAGCCGGCGACGCTTTCAATGCAGGCATCATTGCTGCAATCTGCAAAAACCCGGAAGTGATTGGTGACAACAAATCGATCAGGCCCGAATTTGTTGAAAAAGTGCTGAGTGTGGGCTTGCAGTTTTCAGCAGAGGTTTGCAGTAGTATAGAGAATTTTGTGGGCTTGAATTTCTGTCCGGACTGATGGAATCCTAACGTAAAATTAGAGACATACAATATCTTGCCTCTGTTTAATTCATGCAATCGTCGAAGTCCTGATAGAATAAAGTATCCGTATTCAACTCCCGGTATCAAGGTTCCTTTTTTCAACCTGATGATTTGGAGCGCATCAAAAAGCCAGTTTCTCTCTGTGGCTTCCCACGGCTTAGCTTCCTGAAATATTGCCAGTCGAGGTAATATAGCAGTTTTATGCTCAGACTGTTATGAATGGGTGATTGAAACATTCGGTCAATATTTTCAAAGTAGTTGTTTAGTGGAGCTTCATTGCTTACTTTGTCAAAAATGGCATTCTTCCAAATCAATAACAATTCACTTCCCGGGGCAAAATCCCATTTGAAAACCATATCAATATTAAAGGCATTTACACTGAAATCCTGGTTGGAGCTATAATCCGTTGGCAGGGTTTTGCCATCATTGACCAACTCGAGAAACTCAAGGTAATTCACCCTTAGCCAATAATGCCTTAGCCTGAACGACAGGGAAGTGTGTCGGCTGAAAATATATTCGGTGGTAAGGGTCGAGGTCACATTTTTTACATCGCGTCTGCCAAAAATGATCTTTGTTTGAGCAGATTCATCCTTTTCAAAGGCAACAAAGCCT
>DITE01000112.1 GCA_002422725.1 Bacteroidales bacterium UBA6192 | reverse complement strand
CAACTATTGTCATCCTCGGTCTGGCATTTTCATTGGTTCCCGCCTCCATGTGGCCTTCAATTCCTAAAATAGTCGAAGAGCGGTTTCTCGGCTCTGCTTATGGCTTAACCTTCTGGATTCAGAATATTGGCTTGCTTGCCGTTCCAATCCTGATCGGCTGGGCACTCACCGCATCAAATCCGGGAGTTGCCGATGAAATCGCTGCCGGCAACACAGAAATCAGATACAACTATCTTGTTCCGGAGCTCATCTTTGCCGGATTTGGCGTCCTGGCCATGATCATGTCAATTGTGCTGAAGTATGTTGACAAGAAACAAGGATATGGCCTTGATCTGCCCAACAAGAGAAGCTAACTCAATAAAAAAACTATTGAAACGGCTGGCACTCACGCGGTGTCAGCCGTTTTGTTAATCCGTTTTACCAACAATTAACCGTCATTTTCCGATGTTGTAACTAACTAGTGCTATAATGTACAATAATCTCCAACATTACTTTGTGAAACTCAGTGTCTTCTCTGTGGCTCTTTGTGAAACAGCTATTACACAAAGTTGCGCAGAGAAGCAGAAAGTTCCACAAAGGCTAGACAAGATTGATGATAACCCTTATCATTATTGCTTTTCAACACACTGATTAGTTACCCGATGTTTAATGCATCAGAGTGCATCAAACCAATCTGTAAGGCACTGTATGCCTTGCCAGATATTGGGACAGTCATTTTCAATAAAGTCCTCTGTCAGTTTTTTATCCGCATAATAACCGCTAACCTTATTGAGAGCGTTTGAACCATCGAAATCTACATAAGCCATGCGTGCCAGTAACTCTTCAGGTTGATGGCCAAAATCCACCCCGGGTAACATAGCGACTCCAGTTTCCTCAAGCAAGATTTCACAGAGTTCGACAGATGTCAAAATACCTTTCTCCTTCAGTTTTTCCCGGTAATAGTCAAAATCAGGAAACAAATAGAAACCACCCTGAGGCATAGGAACCTGAATGTGATGAACTTCAAGCCTGTTGCGAATGATTTTAGCCAAATACCTCAATATCCTCCTCGATTTATCCAGATAATCATCGATGAAATCATTTTCCTGAAAGGCGGTTACCGCAGCATATTGGATTGGTGCTGAGGTTGATGTATAGGTCTCACTTGCCACAATTGCCATAGCATCACGCAACCAGTTCAACTCCTTTGGGAAACTAAATGTCCCTAACCGCCAGCCACCCGCTCCACACCATTTGCTCAAACCACTACTGATGATGGTGCCTTCGGGGTAATACCTGGCGATTGACACATGTTGCCCCTGATGATGAATCATACCATAAATCTCATCACTGATGAGTACAACCTGGTATTTACGGGCAACAATTGCCAGATCCCTGAGTTTTTCGAGCGGGTAGGTGCAACCGGTAGGATTCGATGGGTAATTAAGAATGACCACTCTGGGTCTGTTGGGGTCGGTACGGCAAATCATATCCAGCTTTTCGGGACTAAGTCTATAACCATCAACAGCTCTGGTAGGCACCCAGTGAACATGCCTGCCGATAATCCTTGCCTGCGGAAAATAAGACACCCACGAAGGAGTTGGAATTATCAAATCGCCATAATAAACAAGCTGAAGGATAAAAATCAATTCCTTTGAGCCGGGGCCAACTAAAACGTTTTCCGGATGGGTATCAATCTTTTGGTTTCGGAAATTAAAACCGGCTACTGCTTCTCTCAGTTGATACAGCCCCTTTACCGGCAAATAATCTTTCTCATGGGCATGTTGCCTGAGTGATTCAACCACTGGTTCAGGTACCGGGAAAGGTGATTGCCCCAAACCGAATCGAAATATCTGCTTTCCTTCACCAATCAATTGCCGGCTGCGTTCATTAATGGCTAAGGTGGAAGACTGAGCCAACCCGCGTACATTCAGATTCAGGTTGACAGGCAGGTGATTGCGTGCTACTTTTCCCATAATATGGATATTTGTCTGTAAATATACAAGAAAAATCTGGAATGGGGATTTGAGGTTGACGAACCCTGCCCAACTGAAAATTTAAGCAATTTTAACCCATAATCGCCCTTGTGCAGCATCAGACTCATTCTAAATGTTTATCTTTACAGGCTCATTTTAAACACATATCATATTCACCATAAAACCTACCGAGGAGGAAAACTATGAGTAATTCGATTCTTGATCTTGAACCCAAAGCCGTCTGGAAAAACTTTTATAGCCTGACACAAATTCCCAGACCCTCGAAAAAAGAAACACAGATTATTGCATTTGTCAAAGAATTTGGCGAAAAGCTTGGATTGGAAACCATTGTTGACGAGGTTGGCAATGTTATCATCCGCAAACCGGCAAGCCCAGGTTTTGAGGACCGTCAGGGGGTCATCCTGCAATCGCACCTCGACATGGTGCCTCAGCAAAACGAAGGTACAGGACATGATTTTGAGAAAGATCCGATTCAAACTTTTATTGACGAAGGCTGGGTAAAGGCCAAAGGCACTACCCTGGGCTCTGACAATGGAATTGGCGCTGCTGCGGCAATGTCGGTGCTCGAAGCAACTGATATCGAACATGGCCCGATTGAAGCCCTTTTCACCATTGATGAAGAAACGGGCATGACAGGCGCCTTCCAGCTTAAAGCCGGATTGCTTCAAGGAGATATCCTGCTCAATATGGATTCAGAAGACGAAGGCGAGCTATACATTGGCTGTGCCGGCGGTATCGATACCACCGGAACCTTTGCTTATAAAACTGAAAAAACATCAGATGATCAGATAGCCTATAAGATCGTTGTTAAAGGTCTGAAGGGTGGACATTCGGGACTTGACATCAATCTTGGCCGTGGAAATGCCAACAAAATTATCAATGCACTGATGAGCGTTGGATCGGATAAATTTGGACTCAGGCTTGCCGAAATCAATGGCGGAAGCCTCCGCAACGCTATCCCACGCGAAGCTTTTGCCAAAGTGGTAATCGCTTCTGTGCTCAAGCAACAATTTGAACAATACGTGGCAGAATTTGCTGCAATCGCAAGCGAACAGTTCAAAGATGCTGACCCGGGCCTCTCAATCACTGCCGAAGAGATTGAATTGCCTGCAGAGGTAATCGACTCAAAAACACAGGCCAGACTCTTCAAAGCTGTTGCAAACTATCCCAACGGAGTGATTGCCATGAGCAAAGATATGCCCGGTGTTGTTGAAACTTCGACTAATCTGGCAATTATTAAATCAGATGGAACCAAAGTGATAATGGCAAGCCTGCAACGCAGTTCGGTCGACAGCGATAAAGCAAAGCTGGCAGAAAGTTCACGCAAAATAATCAATGAAGCCGGCGGTAAGGCCGAATCGAGTGGTGAATACCCCGGATGGAAACCAAACGTTCATTCAGCCATATTGCAAACCATGAAGGATGTGTATAATGCCAAATATGGAAGGATCCCCGAAGTGAAAGTTATTCATGCCGGACTTGAATGTGGTATCCTTGGAGCAAATTATCCCCATTGGGACATGATTTCATTTGGCCCCACGATCAGACACCCCCATTCGCCGGATGAAAAAGTAGATATTGCTACTGTTGGTTTATTCTGGGATTATCTGGTTGAAACCCTGCGTCATATCCCGCAGAAAAATTAGAAATTTTCAATACAGGAGTGAATTATACTGATCTCACTCCTGTTTTTTTTATTAATAGAGTGTTTTAATTTGGATATTTAAAATAATTTCCTACTTTTGCACTCCCAAAATTAAGTCACAAAAAGATGAAGCGTACCTATCAACCATCGAACAAAAAACGCAAGAACAAGCACGGTTTCAGGGAAAGAATGGCAACTGCGAATGGTCGTAAAATTCTGAAAGCCAGGCGTTCAAGAGGTAGAAAAAGATTAACTGTATCTGACGAATATTAATCAGATAGTTTTAAAGATAGTATAAGCCATAGCAGAAGACAATATAATATTGTCTTCTGCTTGTTTTTTGTGCAAACACCCAACATTTTAAACCCGTTCATTTCATACTGATGCAAAGTACCCGATGGCTTAAGTTGAAAAATATTCAACTTTTACGATTTAGCCAGCTATCCAATTTTCACTAATTTCGCATCCGATCACATCCTTTAAACCGATTTGATTCATGGAAACTTTTCTGCTCGTCATATTCTGGATCATTGTTATCTTCTATCTGCTTCGGCTCAGTTTCAGGTACATTTTACCCTGGGCAATAAAGCGCTTCGTTCAGAAAATGCACAATAGAATGACAGGGAATCAGGCATCCGCAGATTCCCGCAAAGAAGGTGAAGTAAAAGTAAATTATTCATCAGTCGAAAGCCCGCGTATTGACCCCAACGCCGGTGAGTACATCGATTTTGAAGAAATTAAAGATGATAACCCAAGCAACAAATAGTATGTCTGAAAAACTGAACTTCAAATCAATATTGCCATATTTGACTGCAATACTGGTATTTATCGCTATCACCTTTGCTTATCTGAACCCGATTCTGGAAGGCAAAAGGTTGAATATGCATGATATCAATATGCACAAAGGCATGTCGAAAGAAATTGTTGACCACCGTGAACAAACAGGTGAAGAGCCTTTGTGGACAAACTCCATGTTCGGCGGAATGCCCGCATGGCAGATTTCAGTGATTTATGACGGGAACCTGATCAGGTATGTAAAAAAAATAATCACGCTCGGTATGCCCTTTCCGGCTAATGCCCTTTTTATTTACTTCCTTGGCTTCTATATCCTGCTTCTGGTAATGCGTGTGGATCCTTGGCTAAGTATGGCCGGGGCACTTGCCTTTGGGTTCTCATCTTACTTTTTCATTATTATGGGTGCCGGGCACACCTCAAAAGCTTATGCTATCGGATACATGGCTCCGGTGCTTGCCGGAATAATACTTGCCTACAAAGGACACTATCTCAAGGGTGGCCTGCTTACGGCAATTGCTCTGGCGCTCGAACTCGAAGCCGGCCACCTGCAAATCACCTATTATCTTTTACTTATTGTGGTCTTGCTCGGTCTGTTTCAGCTTATCGACGCTGTCAGATTTAAGAAAATGCCCCATTTCGCCAAAGCAACAGGCTTTTTATTTGCCGCTGCATTCCTGGCTGTACTAACCCATGGAACCAACCTTTACGCCACATGGGAATATGGCAAAGAATCGATGCGTGGCAAACCGGTTATTGAAAAAAACGTTGAAGATCAGACAAAGGGACTCGATAGAAGTTATATCACCCATTGGAGTTATGGCATTGGTGA
>DITE01000102.1 GCA_002422725.1 Bacteroidales bacterium UBA6192 | reverse complement strand
ACCCTTAGCCCACATCCATACAGCACTTCTATGATTGCCTTGTTTCTTTGACCATTTGGCTCACTAAGGTCAATCGCCTGAATCATGCTTTCGATTTCATCATAAGTCAAAACAACAGGTAGTTTTCGGCCAAGTTTGGGCGAATCGATAAGTTTTGCGGGATTCGACTGAATAATATCTTCCAGAACAAGGTATTTATAAAAAGCTTTAACCCCCGAAATGATACGCGATTGTGATGTCGCACTCATGCCAAGATCAAACAAATGATTTACAAATCCTTTCAGATCGCCTGATGTGGCATGCGAAAGGGCTTTGCCCGGCTGAAAAAGATCGAGGTATTGCTGCAAAAGATAGATATCATGTCCGTAAGCCTCTATAGTGTTGTTGCTCAACGACTTTTCGAGTCTGAGATAATTGACAAACTCTTTGACAATAGGCGATTGATGTTGAGGCATGAAGTAAGTTTCAGTGACAATAATACTAAAAAGACAACTTATAAATGCAGTTTCAGGTATTAACTTTGGTATACATAACCAAATTGACTGCCATGCTTAAAAATAGAACAGCAAGTTTATGTTTGAATTGCTTCAAAACGGAAATAGGGGTTAAGTATCCCAAAACCTGAAGATATGGTATTTATTTAGCCTGGTAAAAGCAGTTTTTGGGCGAAAAAATGAGTTCTGATTTTTTGAGTTGTTTGAGAGCCTTGTCAGCCTCATCTTTTGTGAGCCCGGCAGCAACTGCGATTTCTGCTGACTTCATTGCCACTGGCGATCCTTTCAGCACTTCAAATACTTTGTCTTTTGTTTCCATAGTTATGTTGATTGTAATAGAAAAAAATCACCATTCACCAATAATTCCGATACGTCAGCAATTCCGGGTAATTCGTTCCGGAATAGACCAAATTTATGTTTAAAATCAAAAAAACTCCAGTCTGCAGAATATCCTCCAGACAATACTTAATGTAAGGTATGAACTACCAATCCTGATCTTAGCTTTGGTTCGAACCAAGTAGTTTTCGGTGGCATAATGTTTCCTGAATCAGCAATGTTGATAAGTTGCTGCATCGAAACCGGATAAAGAGCAAATGCGACAGCCATCCCGCCATCATTAACCCGTTTGCTCAGTTCGCCAAGTCCCCTTATTCCTCCAACAAAATCGATACGCTTCGAACGGCGCTGATCCATAATATCGAGCAATGGCTCCAATATAAGTTTTGTTAATATGGTTACATCAAGCACACCTATGGGATCATTGTCATCATAAGTTCCCTGTTTTGCCGTGAGAGAATACCATTGTCCATCGAGATACATGGCGAAATTGTGCAGTCTGTCTGGCCTGTACTCCACATTTCCTTTTGGTTCAACATCAAAGCCACTCTTTAGTTTATCAAGGAATTCCTCTGTTGCCATACCGTTAAGATCCTTAACCAGACGGTTGTAATCAATAATCGTCAGTTGGTTATCAGGAAAATGGACTGCGAGAAAAAAATTATATTCTTCTTTTCCGGTGTGGTTTGGATTAAGTTTTCGTTTCTCATTTCCAACAAGAGCTGCAGCTGCTGTTCGGTGATGACCATCGGCGATATAGGTAGCGGGAAAAGTAGCAAAAATATTGATGATTTCTTCAATAACAGTTTGGTTGTCAATGGTCCAGAATTGATGACCAAATCCTTCATCTGCTATGAAATCATAATCCGGTTTCTGGTTTTTTACCACATTAGCCACAATGTTGTCAATACGCGGGTTGGCAGGATATGAAAAGAATACAGGTTCCATATTGGCATCGGTAATCCGAACATGTTTCATTCTGTCTTCTTCCTTGTCGGGTCTTGTCAGTTCATGTTTTTTAATCACATTATTCAAATAGTCCTCAACACCAGCACAGCCAACAATACCATACTGGGTTTTACCATGCATGGTTTGTGCATAGATGTATAAGCAATCCTGCTGATCCTGCACCAACCAGCCTTTTGACCTGAACTCATCAAAATTCTGACGGGCTTTGTCATACACTTCCTGGTTGTAGAGGTTAATAGCTGGGTCAAGATCAATTTCAGGTTTGATAATGTGCAACAAACTATAAGGATTTCCTTCGGCTTCGATACGCGCTTCATGAGAATCAAGTACGTCATAAGGCCTCGAAGCCAAATCCTTAACAATGGATTGTGGCGGACGCCATCCTTTAAATGCTTTTAAAATCGCCATAAAACAATGAACATTTTAATGGTTTATTAATAATTGCGGTTTGGAAAATCGTCATCATCATAACTATCATGCGATTGAGTTGACTTTTGGAGTGAGGTAATTAAAGCTCCGAGCATTTTGGTCATCTCCATCAGATGATTTCTTGATTCCAACTCTTTCTCTTCCGAGATAATTCCTGTCCGAAAAGCAATGGTAGTATACACAAGGCACTCTCTGATAGCTGTTTTGGAAGTTTTCAGATAAAACACAAACTGTGCTTTGTTTCGGGCTGATCCTTCGGAAATATTCACTGCAATCTGACGGGCTGAATGGTTAAAGGCGGCAACAAACCCGATACAATCCGGAGCTTGAACTTCCTTTGTCTGTTCCATTACCCATAAAATATAGTCCAAAGCCTTGTGGTATATTCTTAGATCCTCAAACCTAAAAAAAGTTGGTATCTTGTCGTTTTGATCATTCATAATGATAATTTAGATTTAGTACTTGTTTGTTTGTGGGGCAGTCCAATGACTAATTCACTTTAAATGTAATGTCATGGTTTTCGATAAAGCTGATGATTTGTTTCGCGGCAGCTATTCCAGCGTTGATATTGGCTTCCTCAGTTTGTGCACCCATTTTCTTTGGTGTACAATATAACCTGTTTTTAAATTCGGAAAGCTCTTGCAGGCAGTCAGGCTCAATATCAGAAACATAGAAAAAGTCTTTACGCAAGGCAAAAATCTTTTTCAGGCTTTCTTCACAGACAACTTCTTTGCGTGCTGTGTTAACAAGCATAGCATTGGCTGGCATTTTCGAGAGTAAATCAAGATTTATCGACTTTTTGGTTTTGTCATTTGCTGGAATATGAAGGGAAACATACTGGCAGGTGGAATACAAGTCCTCAATAGAATCAAGCGCAATCACACCGTCAGCTTCAATAACCGATTTTGCAACAAAAGGATCATAGGCAAAAACTTTCATACCAAATCCTTTTGCGATTCTGGCTACGTTTTTTCCAACATTACCATAAGCGTGAATGCCCAGCGATTTATCTTTTAATTCAGTACCAGATGATCCATTAAATTGATTTCTTGCCTGATACACCATCATTCCGAAAGCAAGTTCGGCAACTGCATTGCTATTCTGACCCGGAGTGTTCATGACAACAACTCCTTTTTCGGTTGCTGCAGCCAAATCGACATTATCGTATCCGGCGCCTGCCCTCACAATGATTTTCAATTTATTGCCATTTTCAATAACTGCTCTGTCAGCTTTATCACTTCGGATTATAATAGCATCCACATCCTGAGCAGCCTCAACAAAATCGCTTTGCTGTGTATACTTTTCTAAAAACACACATTCGTAATTTGCTTCCCTATAAATACTTTTTATCTGATCTGAAGCAACTTTTGCGAATGGTTTATCTGTCGCTACCAATACTTTTGTCATGATATTCGATTTATTAGTTTTCGCTTACTTTTTTAAATTCTCAAACTCTTTCATGGTATCGACCAAAGCTACGACACTTTCGTAAGGCATTGCATTGTAGAGTGAAGCCCTGAATCCGCCAACAGACCTGTGGCCTTTAATACCAACCATACCTCTTTCGCTTGCAAAAGTATCGAAGTCTAACTCAAATTGCTCGTAACCCGGTTTCATCACAAAACAAACATTCATTAATGATCTGTCTTCCTTTGCAGGAATCGTTGACATAAACATCGTATTGCGATCAATCTCCTGATACAGCAGATCCGCTTTTCTGATATTCATTTTCTGCATTTCGCTGATACCACCCATATCTTTTAGCCACTTTAATGTCTGAAGTGCAGCATAAATTGGAACCACCGGAGGGGTGTTGAACATGGATTCGCCTTTAATATGGGTAGCATAATTGAGCATGGTGGGTATCTTGCGATCCACTTTGCCAAGGATGTCATTTTTAATGATAACAAAAGTAACACCAGCGGGAGCTAGATTTTTTTGCGCCCCACCATAAATAAGGGCATACTTTGAAATATCAACCGGACGGCTGAAAATATCGGAAGACATGTCAGCTACAAGTGGTATTGATGAGTCAATATCGTGCAGAATTTCAGTACCGTAGATTGTGTTATTAGTAGTAATGTGGAAATAGTCCGCGTCCTGGGGAATTGTGTAAGCTTTCGGGATGTAATTAAAATTTTTGTCTTCGCTGGAAGCAATGACATCAACGTCACCAAAAATTTTTGCTTCTTTAATTGCTTTTGTTGCCCATTCACCTGTGTTGAGATAGGCTGCTTTTTTACCCAAAAGGTTGTAAGGTACCATACAGAACTGCAGACTGGCTCCTCCACCTAAAAACAAAACCGAGTAACCGTCAGGAATATTGAGCAGTTCCTTGAACAAAGCAACAGCTTCGTCCACGACAGCAATAAATTGTTTGCTCCGGTGCGAAACTTCCATGAGTGATAAACCCATACCGGCAAAATCATGAAGTGCTTTACTGGTGTTGTCGATCGTTACTTGTGGCAGGATAGATGGACCTGCAAAAAAATTGTGCTTTTTCATAAGGTATTTATTTAATTAGTTTAATCTGCTCAATAAGAATATACGGGTAGCAAAAATAGGTTTTTTAGTTCTATTGTGAAATGTTTCACTAACATTATTTGTATTTTCGCAATCGATTTCAGTTATTCACCAACATGATCAATTTACACAGTCGCATCAGGGCTTTGGATATCCTTGGCTCTCATATCTCAAATTATTGCAAGGATTCAGAAGCTGGCAAATCTGATAATTTTCCTGCACTTCATGCTGCTGTTCAACGATCAAAGACAGCCAATTCATGGTTTACAACTGAATCAACAAAGACTGCTTTGGAGGGAATATGTATTTTTTTGCGTGCAAATGTTCTTCAATTGTGGTCAGAAAGCAATGAAATCCCGCAAAATCAGAAACATCCGGTAACAGTGGGCTTGGTTATGGCTGGTAATCTTCCTGCTGTTGGTTTCCACGATTTGATTAGCGTGATCATTAGCGGGCATAGAGCAATGGTAAAGTTGTCATCTGATGACAAATATCTCATCCCTGCAATGTTTGACATGTTAATGCAAATTGAGCCCGAATTAAAAGATCAGGTTATTTTCACTGAGAACAGACTAAGTGGAATTGATGCAGTGATCGCCACAGGATCTGATAATACTTCCAGGTACTTTGAATTTTATTTCGCAAAATACCCCCACATTATCCGTCGCAACAGAAACGGTATTGGCCTGATTCTGGGAGATGAATCAAAAGTGGAGTTAGAGAAACTCGCTGATGATATTTTTCTATTTTTTGGACTTGGCTGTCGCAGTGTTTCAAAAATATACCTTCCGATGCATTACAGCCCAACAGAGCTATTCCGCGGCTTCGAGGGACATTCTGAGATCAGGAATCACAGCAAATATTTCAACAATTATGAATATAACAAAGCAATTTTTCTGATTAATGGTATCCGTCATTTCGACAACGGATTTGTGCTCCTGAGGGAAGAGAATATGATTTCTTCGCCTGTGGCAGTTATACATTATGCGCATTATGAAACTCAGCATCAACTGAGAGAATGGATTAACAGGGATTCCGATAAGATTCAAGTGGTTGTTTCGGCAAATGGGAGCTGGCCTGGTTCAGTGCCATTTGGAAATGCGCAAAAACCTGATATTGAAGATTATGCAGATGGAATTAACACCCTTGAATTTTTACAAAAACTCACATCCTGAAGGGAAGTTTGTGCAAAAACATAAAAAAATGAAACAAGTGTTTTGATAATCCGGTGAAAAGTTGTAATTTTGCAGCCCTTAAAATAAATACGAATCTGATCATGAAAAAAGACATTCACCCAAAGGATTATAAATTGGTTGTTTTCAAAGATATGTCGAACGACTACAGTTTTCTTTCTCGTTCCACAGTTAAAACCAAAGAAACCATGATTTGGGAAGACGGAAAAGAGTATCCTGTTGTTAAGCTCGAAATTTCTCACATGTCACATCCTTTTTACACCGGTAAGATGAAATTGGTTGACTCGGCCGGACGTGTGGATAAATTCAAAACAAAGTACAAAAAGCACTACGAACAGCGTACAAAATAATATCTGTCCAACGATAGAATTAACTAAAGCCCTTAGCACATGTTGAGGGCTTTTTTTTAAGCCATAACTTATTAACAAAACATAGGGTTTGATATGTTTTTTATGAACATTGACTTCTCATGAGCAATTCCTTAGTATATTTGTTTGCCATTAAAACGCACCAGATATGAACTACATTCTTTTTGATAGTGTTGCCCGTACCAATCTTTTACCATTAACCTTTACAAGGCCTGTTGCCGATATCCGCTTTGGCATACTGACTATTCGACAGAAATGGGAAAAATATTTGAATGCAACGACATCTTCGCTGACCGAACCTTACCTGAGTCAGAAATTCCCAATGATAAAGGCTAATGAGAATCTTTTAATCAATGGGTCAATTTGTCCGACAAAGAAGCTTGTCAATCAGATTAATAAACTTGAACCCGGCCAAACCCTTGCTAAAGGCGATACTGTTATCGCAATGTGCCTGACTGCCGAACTGCTTGAAAGTTTTGTTGAATCTGATGCTGAGAACACCATTATTTATGACGACGAATTGTTGAAGATCGATAATACCTGGGATATTTTTAATCTGAACGGCGAAGCTATCAAAGAAGACTTTGATCTGTTGACAAAAGGAAGAAAATCGCAAAAATTAAGCAACACAAACAGGGTAGTTGCTGAAAACAATATCTTCATTGAGGAAGGAGCAAAAGTTGAATTTGCTATTCTCAATGCTTCTACCGGACCGATATACATTGGTCACAGTGCCGAAATCATGGAGGGTTCAAAAATTAGGGGACCATTTGCACTTTGCGATCACGGAGTGTTAAAAATGGATGCAAAAATTTATGGCCCTACAACCATCGGCCCTTATTCCAAAATTGGCGGAGAGGTCAACCAGAGCGTTATTTTTGGCTATACAAACAAAGCGCACGATGGCTTCCTTGGCCATTCGGTGCTAGGCGAATGGTGCAACCTTGGCGCAGATACCAATACATCAAACCTCAAAAATAATTACGAGGTCGTTAAGTTATGGAACTATGCTGAAGATTCGTTTGTGCAAACCGGACTACAGTTTTGCGGAACAATTATGGGCGATCACTCCAAATGTGGCATAAACACTATGTTTAATACCGGAACAATAGTTGGAGTAAATGCAAACATCTTTGGTGCTGGTTATCAACGAAATTTTGTCCCCTCTTTCTCATGGGGAGGAACTCATGGCTTTGTTGATTTTGACCTGAAAAAAGCATTTAATATCGCCAAAGCAGTGTATAACCGCCGTGGAATAGAGTTTGACAAAACCGAACAGGATATCCTGACAGAAATTTATAATCTCACCCATAAAAATAGGCGTGCCTGAATTTTGGCATGACGATTGACATGATATTCATTAAATGACAGATGCTTCAGAGCACCTAAGCATTGCCAGGAATTCGTTTTCAATAGATAAAGGATTTGAGAAAACAAAATTGAAATATGATTCCAATGAAAAATGCATCTGTTTATGACATTTTGACCGATTATTATGAATGAAAACATATTGAATACTGAATCTTTTCAGTTTTCAGACATTATTGATGCTGAAACTGAATTTATTCCTTTATTATCATCTGAGGATGAAGAAATTATGGATGCGGAGGAAATTCCTTCCGAACTTCCCATACTTCCTCTTCGAAATGCAGTTTTATTTCCGGGTGTTGTTATTCCCATTACAGTTGGCCGCGACAAATCAATACGGCTGATTAAAGAGGCATATAAAAAGGATCGGATAATAGGTGTAACAGCACAAAAAGATCACACCATCGAGGATCCTGAAGAAAATGACCTTCACAGGATAGGTACTGTAGCCCATATTATCAAAACCCTGCAAATGCCTGATGGCAATACAACCGTTATTATTCAGGGCAAAAAAAGATTCGAAATTCTTGGAATGCTTCAGTATGAGCCGTATTTCAGGGCTCAGGTAAAATCATATGACCCTGCAAAAGTTTTGCCTGATGATCCGTCATTTGTCGCACTCATTCAGTCAATCAAAGACCTTTCCATTCAGATCATCAACCAGTCGCCAAACATACCAAGTGAGGCTTCCTTTGCAATTCGCAACATTGAGAGTCCTGCTTTTTTGGTTAACTTCGTTTCAGGCAATCTTAATGTACTGACCACCGAAAAACAAAAACTACTTGAGCTAACCGATATCCGGTTTAGGGCAAACAAAGTGCTTGAACTGCTGACAAAAGAACTTCAGATGCTTGACCTGAAAAACCAGATTCAAAGCAAAGTTAAGGTTGATCTCGATAAACAGCAACGCGATTATTTTCTGAATCAGCAACTTAAAACCATTCAGGAGGAACTCGGTGGTTCGCCTAATGAATTGGAAATAAAAAGTCTGAAGGAAAAATCAGCAGCAAAGAAATGGTCGAAGCAAGTGGCTGAAACCTTTAACCGTGAAATGGCCAAGCTGCAGCGAATGAACCCATCAGCTGCAGAATACTCCATTCAGTTAAATTATCTTGAGTATCTGGCTGAACTGCCATGGAACGAATTTACGGCAGATAATTTTGACCTTAAACATGCCCAAACGGTGCTTGATGCAGACCACTTTGGCCTTGAGAAAGTGAAAGAAAGAATCATTGAGCATCTTGCTGTATATAAGCTCAAACAGGATTTGAAATCACCCATAATTTGTCTTGTAGGCCCGCCCGGAGTTGGCAAAACATCATTGGGTAAGTCAGTTGCCCGGGCTTTGGGCAGAAAATATATTCGCATTTCCCTTGGCGGAATGCGCGATGAATCGGAATTGCGCGGGCACCGCAAAACGTATATTGGGGCTATGCCCGGCAGGATAATTCAGAGTTTGAAAAAAGTTAAAAGTGCAAATCCTGTTTTTGTACTTGATGAAATAGATAAAGTTTCCGGAAACAATATTCAAGGTGATCCTCAGTCTGCTCTGCTCGAAGTGCTCGACCCGGAACAGAATAGCTCATTCTATGATAATTTTCTGGAGATAGACTTTGACCTATCGAGAATTATGTTTATCGCAACAGCCAATACACTCAGTACCATCCATCCGGCCTTGCGCGACAGGATGGAGGTAATCGATCTGGCTGGTTATCTTGTTGAAGAAAAAGTTGAAATTGCAAAGAAACACCTGATCCCCAAGCAACTTAACGAACACGGTGTGAAGGCAAATCAAGTCAGATTTACTCCTTTAATTATCGAAAAAATTGTTGAAAGATATACCCGTGAAGCAGGTGTCCGCTCACTCGAACGCCAAATTGCAAAAATAATCCGAAGCAAAGCACGATTTATTGCGTCAGATGAGCCTTATGAGAAAAAAACAACTGCTGACGACCTTGAAAAAATACTAGGTGTTCCCCATTATCATCGTGAACAAAGCTTAAAAAACGACCTGCCAGGAATTGTAACAGGACTTGCATGGACTCCTTTCGGTGGCGAAATACTCTTTATTGAAGTCAGTCTGAGTTATGGGAAAGGTGAACTGAAACTCACCGGCAACCTGGGTGAGGTGATGAAAGAATCGGCCACAATTGCTTTTGAGTATATGAAAGCCCATGCACCAGCCTTGAATATTGATCCTGAAGTTTTTGGAAAATGGAACGTTCATATCCATGTACCTGAAGGCGCAACACCAAAAGATGGTCCATCGGCAGGAATCACCATGTTCACTGCCCTTGTTTCTGCATTTACCCAACATCAGGTAAAGCACAATCTGGCTATGACAGGTGAGATCACCCTGCGTGGAAAGGTTTTGCCAGTGGGTGGAATCAAAGAAAAAATCCTTGCTGCAAGAAGAGCAAAAATCACCGATATCATTTTGAGCAAGGAGAACAAACGCGATTTTGCCGAAATAAAAGATAGTTATATACAGGGTTTGAATTTGCACTTTGTTGATAATATGTTGGAAGTCATTAACCTGGCTCTTCAGGATACGAAAGTTAAACATGCGTTGGACCTAAGCCCTAAAAGATGAAGAACATCTTAGTAATTCATGGGCATCCTGTGAAGGATACCTTTATTGATTGCCTGAAAGATTCGTATATCGAAAGTGCGCGCAATGCTGGGGCAGAGGTCAGAGAGCTGGTGCTGCGCGAACTTCAGTTCGAAATAAATTTCAGAGAAGGTTATCGCGGCAATCAGGCACTCGAACCCGACCTGGTAAATGCCCAACAACAGATTTTGTGGGCTAATCACCTGATATTCTTTTATCCAAACTGGTGGGCGACCTATCCTGCTCAACTCAAAGGCTTTATTGACCGCACCTTGTTACCTGGGTTTGCATTTAAGTATGCTTCAAATGGCAAACCTCACCTAAAACTACTAAAAGGAAAAACCGCTCGTTTGGTTGTCACCATGGATAGTCCTGTATGGTATTATTATCTGATCATGAAAGCTCCCGGACACCATTCTATGCGTAAAGCAATACTTGAATTCTGTGGCATCAAACCAGTAAGGATCAATTCGTTAGGTTCGATGCGGAAATCTACCGAAAAGCAGCGTCTGCGCTGGATAAACCGAATGAAAAAGTATGGAAGAAATATGAACTAAAACTTTTATCTACTGATAATTAGTTTTTTAACATCAATTCCCCCCTTTGTTTTCATAGCAATGGAGTAAAAACCTACCGGTAAATAGCCTATTTCAATAGATTGACTGATCAAGCCTGGTGTATATCCACCAAATGTCATATTGTAAACAACTTTTCCACTTGCATCAAAAATGACAAAGCTTGCCGATTGAGAATCAACCAGATTTGCACTAACCGTAATCATGTCAGAAGATGGGTTAGGGGCAATCTCAAGCATCCTTTCTGCAACAAAATGTGCTGTGCCTACTACCAAACTTGCTTGCTTTAAAACAATTTCATTTAAATGATCAAATGATAGAAAACCCGGTTCTTTTTGCGATCCAAATACATATGATTCATTGTTCTGCAGGTTTCTAACCCTGTATACCGTATCCGTCATATCTGTAAAAAGGACATAGATATTCAGATCCATCGGAAAAAAACCGGCATTAGTCTGAATTTGCTTTGTCACAAAATGAATGTTCCAAAAGTTATCGTTGATTTGATCAAAGAAATATTCGTTGGCATAAATAGGATGGTTGGGCTGTTGGAGCCATGGATTGAGATACCAACCAATATCTTCACCTGCTGACTCACTGATCCGGGCAATGAAATCTTCTGTTTTCACCGACTTATATCGGAAAGTAGTGTCGAGAGCATAATCGTCAATTGCTTTGAAAAATACTTCATCTCCAAGTATATAGCGTAGTTGATGCAAAATACAGGCTGATTTTGAATAGGTAATGGCCGAGTTGAACAATATACTGTTGGGGGGTGTATTAATCGACCATTCAGGGTTATAAACAGGCCATCCCGGGTTGTTTCCCAGATAATTGCTTGCTCTGTTCAGTATACTGCTTTTATAGGCACTATAGCCTCCCTCAGCTTCTTTCCAGAAAGCCTCTGACCATGTGGCAAAACCTTCATTCAGCCAAATTTCTGCCCAGGTAGCCGGACTAATCATATCACCAAACCACTGATGGGCAAGTTCATGTGACACGAGACCTTCGTACCAGCAATTACTGCAAAGACTTGTCAGGGTCTGATTCTCCATTCCTCCCCAGGTAAATTGAGAATTCAGGGTGGCATAACCGTCTTTCTCAAAAGGAAAGACTCCGTAAGCATTCGAGAAATGAGACATCATGGGGATAATCCGCTGTTTAATCCAGGAAGGGTCTTCTCCCGGATTTGAATAGAACCTGATGGGCAGCTTGAATTCAGGATCCTCGGGGTTTTCCCAGTAAACCACATCTAACGTATAATTCATCCTTCCGGATAACACGGTAATGTATGTTGGCACAGGATCGCGTGATATCCAATGATAAATCAAGGTATCCCCGACAAAAGTTGAGTCCGCAAGGCGGCCGTTAGAACCGAGACGCGCCTGGGCAGGAACCTTTGCTGTAATATCAACAGTTGCCTTATCGCTTGGCTTATCCCAACATGGAAACCATTTACGTGCTCCTTCAGGTTCGCAATCGGTAAAAACGTGCCCCTGATGTGCATAAAATGCAGCATCCGAAACATCTTTATGGCTATAGTCAATGAAAACTTCAGCAATTTCACCGGGCTGGTATGTTCGGTCAAGGTCGATATGCAATATATTGTTCTCATGACTAAAAGCTGTTCCTGAAAGACCTACCGCATGAATTTCGATTGAAGTGTTAACGGCGTCAAGCTTAATGAAGTTTAACGCTGAGTCGACCCGGAACTCCAATGTGTTGGTGCCATTGAAACTTTTGGGGTAGGGGCTCAGAAAGTTGTTGTATAAATTGAGATTGAGTGTATAATTAAGCACATCAAAGCTATGCCTTGGCGAATTGGGTCCGGCAACAGCAGGTGCCATGAGCATGCTTTGTTTTCTATGTGAACACATTTCAGCACCATCAGCGCCATCGTGGTGAATCTGAGAAAGTAATGCAAAAGGAACCATTAAAAGTGCCTGTAATAAAATAAAGCTAAAGTTTTTCATCATGTAAAATTAGAATGTTCAATCGTACCCACAAAGTTATTGATAATCTCTTTGGACAAGCCGTAAATTTTGCTTTATTTTTCTTGCTAATTTTGGCTGTGAATCACAATCAGCATGCAACAGCAATTTGTAAGATTATGTATCACTATCATTCTTGGCTTTTGCTGTCAGCTATTTTTTGTTTCATGTGAGAACAACCGGAACAAACATGAGGCCGGATTGAAAATTTTCAGGTATAATGAAGCCTCAGGTATTAACAGTCTTGATCCGGCTTATGCCAAAGATCTGCCTCATATCTGGGCATGCAATCAGCTTTATAATGGTTTGGTTTCGATGGATAAGCAGCTCAATGTGGTTCCATCAATTGCCAAAAGCTGGTTGATCAGCAGCGATGGATTAACCTACACATTTCATCTCAGAAATGATGTGTTTTTTCATCATCACACCTTGTTTCCGGATAGCAGCAGAAGGGTTGTTGCCAGCGATTTTTATTATAGTTTCAACAGGTTAATGAAACGTGAAACAGCTTCACCCGGAAGCTGGATATTTAATGCTGTTGCTATTGATTCTGGTTTTTATTCATTCCATGCACTGAACGACACTACATTTCAGATCAAGCTCTCTTCGTCTTTTCCACCATTTATTGAGATGCTTACAATGACTTATGCATCAGTTGTTCCCCGTGAAATTGTTGAGCATTTTGGAACAGATTTCAGAAAAAATCCTGTTGGTTCAGGCCCTTTTAAGTTTCAATACTGGAAGGAGGGTGTAAAACTTGTTCTGAGAAAAAATGAACATTACTTTGAGACGGAACAGGGAAAAAGGTTACCACTGCTGGATGCGGTTTCAATCAGTTTTTTAAATGATAAACAAACCGCTTTCATGGAATTCGCAAAAGGTGAGCTGGATTTTATGTCGGGTATTGATGCACGCTATAAAGATGAAATTCTTACACGCGATGGTTTGTTAAAGGCTAAGTATGCCGACAGGATAAAGTTGTACAAGGAGCCCTATCTCAATACGGAATACCTTGGAATCCTGGTAGACCCCGAAAAACATAACAGTTTAACTGACAAATGGTTGCGCCAGGCCATCAATTATAGTATTGACCGAAGAAAGCTTATTCGCTTTTTGCGCAATGGAATAGGAATCCCAGGTCATTCAGGCATCATTCCATCAGGATTAAAAGGATATGATAGCCTATTGTCAATTGGTTATCAGTACAATCCCGAAAAGGCGCGTCAACTCATGGCACAATTTGGACCAATCGAAAAAAAAATTACCCTTACCACAACTGCCGATTATGTTGATGTTTGTAAATATATACAGGCGCAATTATCCGAGACCGGAATTAATATTGAATTGGAAATCAGTCCCGCTGCCACGATGAGGGAGATGCGGGCAAAATCAGAGCTGACATTTTTCAGGGCGTCGTGGGTTGCAGATTACCCTGATGCTGAAAACTATCTGTCCCTGTTCTACAGCAAGAATAAGTCGCCTGACGGACCAAATTATACCCACTTTGAAAGCAAAGTGTTCGATAGCATTTACCTGCATACAATGAGTATTTACAATGTTGACGAGCGAAAAGAATTATACAGAATGCTCGATAGCATTGTGATGGAAGATGCTCCGGTAGTTGTTTTATATTATGATGAAGTTTTACGCTTTGTTAACCAAAGAGTTAAAAATCTTGGCAGCAATCCGATCAATCTGCTCGATTTGCGAACAACTGATATACAGCTGAATTGAAAAGTCAGATCAATCTTTATCCAACTCGCAGATTAATAAGAAATTTATTGTAATTTTGCACCCAATTTTTCAACGTCAATTTGCTTACATGATAAACATTACTTTTCCTGATGGAAACATACGCCAGTACGAATCTGGAGTAACGGCCATTGATATTGCCAAAAGCATTAGCGAAGGTCTTGCGCGCAATGTTCTTTCTGCCGAAGTAAACGGACAGGTATGGGATGCAACACGCCCTATCAGCACTGACGCCACTGTCCGGCTGTTTACGTGGAATGATACAGCAGGAAAAGCTACTATGTGGCATTCTTCAGCACATTTGATGGCAGAAGCAATTGAACAGTTGTACCCGGGTGTTAAATTTGGTATTGGACCCGACATTGAGAACGGTTTTTATTACGATATCGATACAGGAGAAAGATTGCTGACAGAATCAGACCTAGCTGATATCGAAAAACGCATGATTGAACTCGCAAAGGAAAAACAAAGCTATTTGCGTGTTGATGTATCGAAGAAAGAAGCTCTTGATCACTTTGTTCAAAAAGGAGATGAATATAAAATTGAGTTAATCAATGAGTTGAATGATGGAGAGATAACACTCTACAAATCAGGAACTTTTACCGATTTATGCAGAGGGCCACATTTGCCCGATACCAGCTTTATCAAAGCTGTTAAGCTGACCAGTTTAGCAGGCGCTTATTGGCGGGGAGATGAAAAACGCAAACAGCTTACGCGTGTTTATGGAATTACATTTCCAAAAGCCAAGGAGCTCGAAGATTATCTGATTCTACTTGAGGAAGCTAAGAAAAGAGATCACCGGAAATTAGGTAAAGAACTCGAATTATTTGCTTTTTCACAAAGGGTAGGGGCTGGTCTGCCACTCTGGTTGCCAAAAGGAGCCATGTTGCGTGACAGACTTGAACATTTCCTGAAAAAAGTTCAAAAAGAAGCAGGTTATCAACCCGTTATAACACCTCACATTGGAAACGTAAACCTCTATAAAACTTCAGGCCATTTTGATAAATACGGAAAAGATTCATTCAGACCAATTACGACTCCAATCGAAGGGGAAGCATTTTTTCTGAAGCCAATGAATTGTCCGCACCATTGTGAAATTTATAATGTAAAACCACATTCCTACAAAGACTTACCGATACGTTATGCCGAGTTCGGCACAGTTTATCGCTACGAACAAAGCGGTGAATTGCATGGATTAACCAGAGTGAGGGGGTTCACACAGGATGATGCCCATATTTTCTGTACACCTGATCAAATTAAATCCGAGTTCAAAGGTGTTATTAAAATTATCATGCGAATTTTCAAGGCATTGGATTTCAATGAATTCGTTACTCAGATTTCATTGCGTGATCCGGCTAACAAAGAAAAGTATATTGGTTCGGACGAAAACTGGGAAAAGGCAGAAAGTGCCATAAAAGAAGTTGCTCAGGAAGAAGGTCTGAATGCTATTACTGTTGTGGGCGAGGCTGCCTTCTATGGTCCAAAGATGGACTTCATGGTTAAGGATGCTATCGGTCGTAAGTGGCAATTGGGCACAATTCAGGTGGATTATAACCTCCCTGAACGATTTGATTTAACCTATATCGGCTCTGATAATGAGAAACACCGGCCGGTAATGATACATCGTGCTCCATTCGGTTCGATGGAACGTTTCGTTGCTGTTCTTATTGAACATTGTGCCGGAAAGTTCCCTTTGTGGTTGAGTCCGGAACAAGCTATCATACTGCCAATCAGTGAAAAATATCAAGCATATGCAGAAAAAGTTTTGCAATTCTTAAATAATTCCGATATTCGCGGCCTCATTGACGACCGAAGCGAAAAAGCAGGAAAAAAAATCAGGGACGCTGAGTTGAAGAAAATTCCATACATGCTGGTTGTGGGTGAAAGGGAAGAAGCGGATGGAACTGTTTCGGTGCGAAAACATGGACATGGTGACTTGGGAACATTTGACCTGAATCAATTTGCGCTAATGTTGCATGAGGAAGAAACGAAATTGCAAAACGACTAATTAATTAAAAGAAATCATTTTATTGTTTAATCAATATAGGAGAGCCAAATTATAGCACAGTTCAGAGGTAGAAGTCCTCGCGTTATGCCGAAGAAAGAGGAACTTCACAGAATTAACCAACGAATTACTTCCCCGATGATCAGGGTAGTTGGTGAAAATGTAGAAACAGGAATTTATCCTTTGCGTGAAGCCATTATGATGGCTGAATCACAAGGACTTGACCTTGTTGAGATATCGCCTACAGCTAATCCACCGGTTTGTAAGATTCTGGACTACAAGAAGTTTCTTTTTGAGCTTAAAAAGAAACAGAAAGAGATTAAAGCCAAATCAACAAAAATCATTGTGAAAGAAATACGGCTTGGGCCCAATACCGATGATCATGATTTTGAGTTTAAACTTAAACATGCCATCAAATTTTTGGAGGAAGGTGCAAAAGTTAAAGTTGACCTTCTTTTCAAAGGCCGGACAATTATTTACAAAGATCAGGGTGAATTGATTATGTTAAAATTTGCCCAGGAACTTGAAGAATATGGAAAGGTTGAACAGTTGCCAAAGCTGGAAGGAAAAAAGATGATGATGATGATTGCCCCGAAGAAATAACCTAACATTAACCCAATAAATATATTTAGTAATGCCTAAAATGAAAACTAAGTCCGGAGCTAAAAAGCGCTTTTCGCTTACTGGTTCTGGAAAAATCAAAAGGAAGCATGCTTACAAAAGTCATATTCTCACAAAGAAGTCGACTAAGCGTAAGCGTAACCTGACCTATTCATCAGTTGTTGATAAAGCTGACGAAAAGAACATCAGAGAAATGCTTCAATCATAGTGAATCAATTGTTTAACTTTGCCATAGCTTCAAAGTTCCCGGGTTGGGGCGCTATGGTGAAAAATTTGTAAAAAAATGCCAAGATCAGTAAATGCAGTAGCTTCAAGAGCGAAGCGCAAAAAAGTGATGAAACTGACTAAAGGTCAGTTTGGACGCAGGAAAAATGTTTGGACGGTGGCTAAAAACGCATTCGAAAAAGGCCAACAGTATGCGTACCGCGACAGACGAACCAAGAAACGTAATTTCCGCTCATTATGGATTCAGCGAATAAATGCTGCCGTAAGGGA
>DITE01000080.1 GCA_002422725.1 Bacteroidales bacterium UBA6192 | reverse complement strand
AACCGAAGATTATTGATGATAAACTGCTGACGGTCGGGGGTGTTCTTTCCCATATAAAACTCAAGCAAATCATTGATAATCATATCCCTTTTCATTATCACCGGTTCCAGTCGCATACTTGGGCCAATGAAAAACCGGAATTCATCCGGGGATATTTCTCCCAGCCCCTTAAAGCGGGTAATTTCGGGATTGGTTCCCAGTTTCTTTAGTGCATTCAAACGTTCTTCCTCTGAATAGCAATAAATGGTTTCCTTTTTATTTCGTACCCTGAACAAGGGCGTTTGCAATATATAAAGGTGCCCGGCTTTTAAAAGCTCAGGATAAAACTGCAGAAAAAAAGTCAGCAGCAGCAACCTGATATGCATGCCGTCAACATCGGCATCAGTAGCCACCACAATATTGTTAAAGCGAAGGTTTTCGAGTGATTCGTCGATATTAATAGCCGCTTGAAGCAGGTTAAACTCCTCATTCTCATACACAATTTTTTTCGTCAGGCCATAGCAATTCAATGGCTTCCCCTTCAGGCTAAACACCGCCTGGGTCTGCACATCCCGGCTTTTGGTAATGCTACCCGATGCTGAGTCACCTTCGGTAATAAACAAGGTAGTTTCGAGACGCTTTTCGTGGTTGGTGTTAAAGTGTATCCGGCAGTCGCGCAGTTTTTTATTGTGCAGACTGGCTTTTTTAACACTTTCCTTTGCCAGCTTTTTGATGTTGGCCATTTCTTTCCGCTCTTTCTCACTTTGCATGATTTTACGCTGCAAAGCCTCAGCGGTTTCTGGATTAATATGCAGGTAATTNNCCCAGTTTGGTCTTGGTCTGCGATTCAAAAACAGGCTCCTGCACCTTGATACTGATTGCCGCCACAAGCGAATTGCGTATATCGGCAAAGTCATAATCCTTATTATAAAACTCCCGTATGGTTTTTACAATGGCCTCCCTGAATGCATTCTGGTGAGTACCCCCCTGTGTAGTGTTCTGACCGTTTACAAATGAATAGTATTCCTCATTGTAGGTGTTGTTACTGTGGGTAAAAGCACATTCAAAATCTTCTTCGCGAATATGGATAATCGGATAGGTCATCGTTTCGGGGCCCGACATGTTTCGTTCAAGCAAATCGAGCAAGCCATTTTTAGCATGAAACTTCTGCCCATTGAACAAAATGGTGAGTCCGTTATTCAGAAAAGCATAATTCCAAAGCATTTCTTCGACATACTCGTGCAAATACCTGTAATTGCCAAAAATGGTCTCGTCGGGAATAAATGTAATGTGGGTACCTGCTTTATCGGAATTTGCCTCGACAGGTAAATCTGAAATAATCTCTCCCCGTTGGTATTCAACTACTTTGGTTTGTCCTTCGCGGATTGACTGAACCTTGAAATAAGACGACATGGCATTAACGGCCTTTGACCCTACACCATTAAGCCCAACTGCCTTTTTAAACACATTGGAATCGTATTTTGCTCCGGTATTGATCTTACTAACACAGTCGATCACCTTGCCCAGAGGCATTCCACGTCCGAAATCGCGCACAGAAACAAGGTTTTCGGTTATATTCACTTCGATGGTACGCCCGTTTCCCATAACAAACTCATCGATACTGTTGTCGATGATTTCTTTCAGCAACACATAAATACCATCGTCGTGCGAAGTGCCATCACCAAGCTTGCCTATATACATGCCCGGCCTTAACCTGATATGCTCCTTCCAGTCTAAAGTTCTGACGCTTTCGTCAGTATAATTTTGTTCTTTACCAAGAATCTCCTGCTCACTCATAGGCGCAAAATTACCTTTTTTGACAGGCCGCAATCCGGTAAAACAGATAATTTTTCAAACAATCCGTGTTAAGAACTGTTGCCAGCCTGATAGGATTTGGAACAAATTCATAAATCACGAAAGCAAAGACAATTTTTTACCAGATTCCGGCTCCCTGATCCAATTCATTTTTGAATTTCCTCATATTTTAATCGTATTTTTGTAAAACAAAAATTCGTGTTAATTGCTATAAATGGCTGCTCCAGGCCACATTCCAATTCAGGCTGGATGGCTTTGGTTTATCAACAATTTTTTATATAAAGCATTACTTATCAAAGATATTATTCATCAATACCTATTTAAATGTCACTGATTAAATCAACTGATGCAGATTTTCAAACCTTACTATCGGAACACGATAAAGTGGTTGTGAAGTTTTATGCCGACTGGTGCGGTACCTGTCGTTTGTTTGCCCCAAAGTTCAAAAGAATGGCTGAAGACCCTCAGTTTGCTGGCGTGAAGTTTCTGGATGTAAATGCCGAAGAAAACCAGGATGCCCGAAAGCTGGCCGGAGTGGACAACCTGCCATTTTTTGCAACCTTCAGGAATGGTCATCTGGCCGAAGGAAAAGCAACCGCGAAGGAAGAAAAAATTGTTGAAATGATACAAAATCTTGCCTAAATGAAGATCCCTGTAATTAAAAAGCTCGTCGACTCGTTTACATTGGACGAACTGGCACAGGCAGAAGCTGCCATTTATGCTGAACAACAACCTGCAATTGAGGTAGAAGGAGAAGATGAGGGTGAACAGCTCACCCATATAATTGCCGCCATGTGGATTAAAAATGATATGGCTGAACAGGGCACCGATCTGAAAACTTCCCTCAGGACTTACACGCAGAAAGTGCGTAAGTCGATAGATTAATAAGAATAAAGTAGTAAAATAGTCCATTAGCCGCTTTTCACTGGAAGGCAGGCAGTGAGTTTTTTTCAAAAAATAAGTCAATGAAAATGACAATCCTATTCCTGAGTTTTCTCATGCTTGTTACAGCCTGTAAAAAGAACAATGACGAAAATCCGCCTGTTGACAAGCCGGGTGATTACCGTACATTTACATCAATATCGGACTTCAATGGCTTGCTCGACAGTCTTGTTAGCCTATCGGATTCGTCTGAGCGCGAGACACGTATTAAAACGCTGTGGGACAGCCTGAAGGCCAATCACCAAATCCCCTTTGTTTTCGATGATTCGGTCGTTTTTCTTTACAAAAGTTCGGTGCAGACTGTCGAATGGGCAGGCGACTTCAACGGCTGGAACCCTGCTTCAGGCGGTTGGTCGGGACAAAGAATAGCCAACAGTCAACTATTCAGGTTAAAAAAGAAGTTTCCAAAAGATGCCCGCCTCGATTACAAGATTGTGGCAAACACCAACTGGATACTCGACCCGGCCAATACGTTTCAGCAATACAGCGGATTTGGCCCAAATTCGGAGCTTCGTATGCCCGACTGGGTGTTTCCCAAAGAGACTGTTCTGGCCGAGGGTGTTGTCAAGGGGAGCTTAGGTGCAAATCAAATCATCAGCAGCGGTTCTGAAAACCTTGGTTATCAGGTGCAATACAAGGTTTACCTACCGTTTAACTATTCTGAAAAGGAAAATTTGCCGGTTATTTATGTTACTGACGGTCACGAATACGCCGACAGCCGCCTGGGTGCCATGATCAATATTCTGGATAACCTGATCTTCCAACAAAAAATTGAGCCCATCATTGCTGTATTTATCGACCCGCGAAATCCGGCCAATTTGTCGCAGAACCGCAGGATGGACGAATACAGGGCCAACATACGCTTCGCAAACTTTGTGGCAGATGAACTGTCAGTAGCCATCGATGCTGCTTACAAAACCAATGTGAATCCTGATAAAAGAGCCATTCTTGGAACCTCTTTAGGTGGCTGGAATGCAGCATTTTTTGGACTCATGAGATCTGATAAGTTTCAACTGATTGGCATTCATTCTCCGGCCTTCGATCAAGCCATACTGCAGCAGTTTAATGCATCGGAGAAACTCCCGTTGAAAATTTTCATGAGCACTGGTGTAATTTTCGACACGCAAAACCAGGCAAGAGCCATGCGCGATATCCTTCAGGCTAAAGACTATTCCTTACAATATATTGAGGTGAACGAAGGCCATTCATGGGGCAACTGGCGTGCCCTGACCGAAGAACCATTGGTTTGGTTTTTCGGTCTGTAAGGCAGCAAATCGTGTTTATTCCGCTTTTTTACAAGTACTTATGCCAAATGGGGCATAAAGTGGGCAGAAATTAATGAGAGCCGTTGCAACAGGCACAATGCCGATTAGCCCCAGCCAGCTTCCGTAATAAATACCTGCAGCACCAATGGCTAATCCCAAAACAATACGGATAATTTTGTCTACACTTCCTACATTTTTATTCATGATGTTATTTTTATTGATTGATCAGCAAATATACACCAGACTGAAAGCTTTGTCAGTGACATAAGTTACATAACGGCCAATAATTCAATCTTTCCCCGATAATTTTTAATAAATCCTTGTTTTTCAAGCTGTTTTAATAATCGTGAAACAACTTCACGCGCAGTACCCAATTCGTTGGCAAGTTGTTGGTGGGTTGTCGAAATGATTGAACCACCTTCCTTTTGCTTATTCTTTAGCAAAAGAATAAGCCTGTAATCGACACTTTTAAAAGCAATTGCATCAACAACAGTAATCATTTCATCAAATCGCTTGTGGTAGAGATCCATAACAAATGTCCTCATTTCCTGGTGATTGATAAACAATTCGCGCAGTATGGCTACCGGAATCAACATGACCTCAGTGTTGTTTTCGGAAATAGCAATGGCTTTGGATGGCTTACCGTTTAGCCCGGAAGAAATACTCAGTGCGCAACTTTCACCACCATTGATGGTGTAAAGCAAAATCTCTTTCCCCGATTCATCATGTCTTACCACTTTGATGTTGCCGTTCAGAACAAATGGTATCAGGTTTATTTCATCCCCTTCATCCAGTATCCTTTGCCCACCCTGCAAGGTCATATGCCGGCAATCATGAAGCCGGCTAATCAATAACTGATCATTGAAGCCGAAAATATTGCGATCTGCTATGGTCATACTCCCTTATCTTTTCAATAGTGCCCTGATGCCCATGTAAAACTCCCGAATATCGGATCTGGTCAGCCAGATGTCGTGTAAACTACTGCTGGTTAGTTTTTTAAAAATTATCCATTGATACACCACTGTAATAATATAGGCTGCCGATGCACTAAGCCCCGCACCAACCAGCCCAAAGGCCGGTATCAGAATAAACACAAGCGGGATAGTGATTCCAAGCCCGATCAGAGCTGCAATCAGGTTGTATTTTGGTTTGCCGGTGCCGGAAAAATAGTGACTGAATATGGTGTTGGCCGACAAGGCAATAACACCGGGCGCCAGACTGACAATTACCATTCGGATATCACCAAAATCCTTGCTCAGCAGCAATTCAAAAAGATGCCGGGGCACTGCAATAAGCACAAGCAAAGCAAACGTTGTCAGGATGACGGAGAATTTTAAAAGCTGAAGGCTTATTCTCCGGGTAAAAACAGGATCACTGCTGTTGCTGATGTTGGAGTATTGCACCAGCGAGATACTTTGACCTATCAGGCGGAGCCCTTCGGTGAGCTGGGTACCTGAGTTATAAATGCCGACAGCTCCGTATCCGCTTATATGTTTTATCACGAAAAAACTCAACCTTTTGTTGAGCAAATGAACAATCCCCGACAATTGCATCACGCTTCCAAATGACAGCATTTCTTTGGCTGTTGTCCAAAACCGAAGATTATCCCCTTTCTGAATTCCTTTTAGGATAAACAACAAACCAATCAGAGCAGGAAGGGAATAAGAAACATACAGCGCGTAAACAAAAGCACGTTCATCATGAATGCCTGCAACATACACGAAAGAAGCCATGGAGAGGAGCATCAGGACAAACTGAAGACTAAACAAACTGTTAAATAACACAATCCGGCCCTGCCCGAGCAGCGTCCCCATATTGAAGCTATGAACACTGTTGAGCAACACAAGTATCAGGATATGCATGCCGTAACCTGCCGGGACTATGGTGGCATAGAAGCTTGGAAACATGGACAAAAACAGAAAGATAAGTCCGGCCAGAAGTGTAACCGAAATTGACCAGCCATAAGCCACAAGCATAAGGGTTTTCAGATTATGGCGTGGGGTGAAATATACCAGGGTGCTGCTCATCAAATCTACAATGAGCAGAATAAGTGATATGTCCAATAAAATGATACCTGAAATTCCCCAGGCTTCTGCACCAAGCTCGTTGGCAGCGATCCAAAGGACAACAAGTCCCGAAATTGCATTTAAAATTCGGGTTCCGGAGGTGCCAAGAATGTTTCGAAGTATCATGTTGTCGGGATGAAAGCAGTTTCTCTTCCGGCCGTTGGTTTAGTTCCGGCAAAGGTAAACACTGTTCGCCTTCCTTCAACCACGGTGTATTCATCGGTTCCATTGAGCATAAATATACCGTCTGAGAAATACTTTTGGTCAAACGACCCAATGCTTTTCCAGACAATCTCATTGAATTCCAGTGGATTAATACTTATCACCTCATTGATGAGTATCATGGTGCTTTCGCCATCGTGATGCAAAACAGGACGCATCAATTTTCCCTGATGTGTAAAAAACTGTCCGGCAGACCTGTTTGATTGATATTTGCAATGACAGGGGTGTGGCAGGTAGGGTCCCGCAATGTCAGTTGAATGGAAAATGCCCAGTTTCGGGATGTTAGGATCAAGTTCAGTAAAAAACAAATACCATTTGTCCTCATGACCATACAACAATGGGGCAGTAGCATTTGTTTCGCCAAGCAACACCGTTTCCGGAACAAGTTTACGGCTATCCGGATCGAATTTGTACAAAGCAATTTTTCCGGAATCATCTGTCTGTGGCACACAAAATAGTTGATTGTCATGCTGAACAATGGAAGGAAAGCTGTGATGGTGATCGCTGGCCAATGCTAAGTAGTAATAGTCGAAGCCTATGTTTTCTTCAGTGGAATAAATTTTTTGTTTTCCCAGTTTTGAATCGTCCAGGGTGAGAAAAAGATGGTGGCGCAGCTTAAATTTAGCGATAAATGGTGATATAAAATTCGCATTTTTAGTGGGTTTATTAAGCCATTTAATACATTCGAAATGTTTTTCAGGGTTTTCGGCTACATTTGATATGGATTCAAAGATGATGCCGACCTGATGTTCTGTGCGAAAAAATCTGTTGCCCGTTAAAGACCTGATCCAGTTAAATATTTTTTGTTTTAAACTTTTTCGCATGATTGAAACTATCGGTATGAAGTTGCGACTTAAGCGTTAACACTTTTGCACAATTCGTTGTGAAAGCCACCTGTTAGCAAAAGTAGCAAAGTTATTTTGCATTCCTGATAAATAACGAATAACTCAAACCCATGTTTTATTAAGCATCAAGTATATGATTCCATCGATTTTTTCGTTTTCAGTTGCATCAGGTCAGTTTCAATACTGAACTGTCTTATCTTTGAACCTGCAAAACCATTGTGCTCTTCATGAAGTTATCCATCGTTATCGTCAATTACAACGTTGAGCATTTTCTCGAACAGTGCCTTTACTCGGTGCGGAAGGCTATCAAAGGCATTGATGCCGAAGTGTTTGTGGTTGACAACAATTCTGTCGACGGCTCGTTGCGTATGCTCAGAGAAAAGTTTCCCGAGGTTTTCCTGATCGACAACAAGCAGAACCTGGGGTTCAGCAAGGCCAACAATCAAGCTATCCGGCAATCAAAAGGTGAATATGTGTTGCTGCTCAACCCGGATACGGTTGTTGAAGATGATACCTTTCACAAGGTGTTGTCGTTTATGGACTCACACCCTGATGGGGGCGGATTGGGAGTAAAGATGGTTGACGGTAAGGGGAAATTTCTTCCCGAATCGAAACGCGGGTTGCCAACACCACTCACAGCTTTTTACAAGATTTTTGGCTTCTCACGGCTTTTCCCGCATTCAAAACGTTTTTCCAAATATCATCTGGGCTATCTTGATAAGGATCAGATTCATGAGGTGGACGTACTCGCCGGAGCTTTTATGCTCATGCGTCGTTCAGTGCTTGACATTACCGGATTGCTGGACGAGGATTTTTTTATGTATGGCGAAGATATTGACTTGTCATACAGGATAGTGCAAGCTGGATATAAGAATTACTATTTCTCCGAAACACGTATTATTCATTATAAAGGCGAGAGCACAAAAAAAAGCAGTGTGAACTATGTTTTTGTGTTCTATAATGCGATGATTATTTTTGCACGCAAGCATTTCAACCAGAAAAGCGTCCGGACCTTTACTTTCCTGATCAATATTGCCATCTATTTCAGAGCATTTCTTGCCTTGCTTTCACGTTTTGTTAAAATGGCCGCCCTTCCGGTAGCCGATGCTGTGTCTGCATTTCTGGGCTTGTTGCTGATCAAGGAAATTTGGGGCGATTATATGATTTACCGCGACGGGGGTCAGTATCCTTTTGTACTGATCAGTATCGTAATCCCTGCATATATAATCATTTGGTTAACAGCCCTTTATCATAGCGGAGGATATGATAAACCAGTGAGACTGTACAAAACAATCAGTGGTATTGCGATTGGCAGTCTGATTATTCTTGTGCTGTATGCTTTGTTACCCGAAAGCATGCGGTTTTCGCGGGCATTGATTTTGTTGGGAACTATCTGGCTTTTTGCCGGTTTAAGCCTGAACCGTCTAATTGCTCACTGGCTTGGATTCGGGGGGTATGCCTTAGGTTCGAGCGAGAAACGACGTTTTTTGGTCATTGGCGACCCCGAAGAAGCAGCCCGTGTTAGGAAGTTGCTCCTGAGCACTTCAATCAAACCCGATTTTGTCGGCCTAGTCACCAATGCTGAGAAAACCCCGTTGAATGATGAATTTATCGGGAACATTCTTCAGGTGAAGGACATCATTTCAATATACAGAATCAACGAAGTAATTTTTTGTTCCAAGAGTCTGTCGCACCAGATGATTATTGATAAGATGGTTGAATGGCACCACACCCAGATCGACTATAAAATTGCTCCGGAAGACAGTCTTTCTATCATTGGCAGTAATTCCATCAACACCAAAGGTGATTTGTACACCATTGATATAAAAGCCATTGACAAGGGAAGCAGCCGCCGGAACAAACGGATGTTCGATTTATTTGCTTCCCTGGCAATGCTGGTTATATGGCCTGTTCTGCTGTTTTTCAATCCGAAACCTTTGGGGGTCCTGATCAATTGCCTGAAAGTGATTGCAGGCCGACGTAGCTGGGTGGGCTATTGCGATGTGAAGGACGGTGTAAAAGGAAAACTGCCTCTGATTAGAAAAGGAATAGTGTCGCCGGCCGATGTGTTTAGTGAAGCTGTAATCGACCCCGAAACCTTGCAACAGCTTAACCTGCTTTATGCACGCGACTATAATCTATTGAAAGACCTTAACATACTTATCCGTTCGATCAGAAAAACAGGACGGCTCAACTAAACCGCACCAGTCCTGAGAATGTGACAATTAAGCAATGATTGCCAGATCATGAATATTTTCAATCCCAACTAAGACAGATTTACTGTACTTTTGCAGGAGCATAAGCTACAATTTAAGTTCATTCACCGATCATGCTCAGCAGAAGACACCTTCGAACCAAAGTCCTGCAATCCCTTTACGCCTACTTTCAGTCGGGCAACCATCAGATTGATCAGGGCGAAAAACAGCTCCTTCTCAGCATCAACAAACTCTTCGAGCTTTTTATTTATCAATTGTCTTTTCTGGTTGAAACAGCCAGGTTTGCCGAAAACCGACTGGAGGAAGGCCGTAAGAAGCATCTGCCAACGGCTGAAGATCTTAAGCCTAATTTCAAGTTTGCACACCTCGATATATTGACAAGGGTTAACGATAACAAGCAATTTCGGAAGTTCGAGAAACTTTACAAGATCAACTGGTCGCAAGAGCAGGAAATCGTCAGGAGGTTTTACAACCTTATCAAAGATACTGACGACTTTGGCAGGTTTATGTCATTGGAATCGGAAAGTTTTGTTGCAGAAAAGAAATTTATGGCCGTCATTGCCGAAAAATATTTTACCACTTTCGAACTGCTTCAGTCATTTTATGAAGAGAAGAGCATCTTTTTTGTTGATGATTATCATTTGGTTACCTATATGGTGGTGAAATTTTTCAAGAACATGGAAAAGGATTTCGGTGTTGAAACACCTCTTCCAAGTTTGCTGAACACCGATGCAGATGCTGATAATGAAGATCTTGATTTCGTCAAAAGGTTGTTCCGTGAAACGATTCTTCACAGCGAAGAATTCGGTAATCTGATTGCCTCCTCCACATCCAACTGGGAACAGGACCGGATTGCTGTAATGGACATGATTATACTGAAGATGGCTCTTGCCGAACTCATTAGTTTCCCGTCAATTCCCATTAAAGTGACCATTAATGAGTATATTGATATTTCAAAATATTTCAGCACAGCCCGCAGCAAAGTATTTGTCAATGGCATACTCGACAAGCTCATTTTCGATTTTAAAAACGAAGGCAGGATAGTGAAAACCGGGCGTGGCCTGCTCAACGATTAAGTTTCGTCTGAAAGCTGATTGTTTATTTAACTATTCCTTTAATTTTGTTTCAGCTTGTTGTAGGTTCCATCAATCACATTCAGCATGTACGGGTTTACGATTATCATTAACAATTCCCATTCATTTTCAACCCCTTCCGATCATTCCATTTTGCATCGGTCGAACGCTACCGGCCAGCAATATGCTTTCTTTTATCGTCAAAATCAAAGCTTTATCAACGACAAAATTTTCGCTGAAGATAAAAACTATATCATTGGTATCGATGGTGTTATTCTGAATCTGAAGCAATTGATGAATGCAAATGC
>DITE01000004.1 GCA_002422725.1 Bacteroidales bacterium UBA6192 | reverse complement strand
GCAGGGATCTCAAGGTATTTAAATCCAAGCACATCAGAATTTCTTTGCTTTAAGGTGTCGGCAATGCCTTTGAAGGAGAGCGATTTTGGCGAATGTGCAAGCAGCAGTCCGCAGTCTTTGTAACCGAGTTTTATGCAAAACTTCTGTGTGTAAGGATGAGCCGTAACTTCTTTCACCTGCAATCCCCTCAAACTATCTTTGCGTGCTTCCATCTCAAGAAATTCGCCCAGTTGACGGGCAAAACCCTGTCCTCTAAACTTTTTCTTTGTTACAGCGATGCCAACCTCGGCAGGGAGATTGTCATAATAAATCAGAGCAAAATGACCTCCCATCTCGCCTTCATCGGTTACAGCCACTGCCGACCGGAGTTTGCCTTCCATATTCATGGCAGCAACCCGATCGGGGAAATAAATATTTTCGTTGGCATAGGAATATCCGTAGCAATCGTAAACACATCGACATACTTCAAGGGCTTCAACCTTTTCCATCAAACGGATGTTGAAATCAATCTGCACCACAGGCTGACCGGCTGCAGGAGGCAATACCACTTCCGGTTCAACATACCGCGAGCTTTCATCAGCAATATTAGGCGTGTTGAAATGTTTTATTAAAACAATCTCTTTGCCTTGAATGCCTAAATTATTGAAACGATATTCATCCATGGTTTTGCTGATCAGGAACAAACCCAGTCCACTCAAATCTTGTTTGAGCAGATCGGCACGCGGATCAAATACCGGGGCAACTTCCGGATCGTAAGGCAATCCCATATCGTGAATATGAATTTCGATGCCATTCAACCGTTTCAAAAGGTGAATGTCATATTCAGCCACCTCATCCCCCATAAAGGAATTGTTGATCACATGAAGACATGCTTCTTCAAGAGCAAGCTGGATTTTCAGGCAATCATCAGGAGAAAAACCTGAAATTTCGGTTATCTTTGAAGCATAGGCAATTGCGGCAGGCACAAAAACCGGGTTATTGGGAATGCTGATCATTCCCATTTCGGTGATGGTTTTCATTTTGTAATAATTTGGTTTAATCTGGTATTCGTATGCAATGTTAATCATTTATCTTCCAAATAATAAACCAATAGTCAAAATAAATGCATGGTTTGAGTATCTTTTTTCCGGGCAACGCCAATCCCCTTGTACGCTCCTTTTGGTTATGAATAAATTGGAACGAAAGATAGTGTAATGACCCGCAAAATACCAATGTGAAAGCAAATACGAACCTAAAACAGCCCGTCATCACCTTCAGCAGCAATAATGAAGGTGATGACGGGCTGTTTGTTTGATCACTTGCTTATAGCTGATTACTCCCTAAAAGCCTGGCCGTTGCATGAAAAGCAGATTAATGCACTTCAACCCAAGTACTTTCACTTGCTGCTTCCCGGGAATAATTCAAACATGTTGCTAATTCTGGTTTGCAGGTGTATAACGTGCAATTTCGTTCTCAACCGGACTAATGGACATCAGATAAGCATAAATGGCTTCCAGATCCTCAACAGTCATCCCACCATACATTGTCCAGGGCATAACTGTTTGGAATTCACCCATTGGGACATGAGCTGGTGTGTAGGTACTATCAGCAAAAAGGGTAAATTTCTCCACAAATTGTTCTTTGGTCCAGTTGCCAATTCCGGTTTCCGCATGAGGTGTAATATTTGATGAACGCAGAATGGAACCATCCGGAAACTTAAACTCAAACCCCCCGGCATATGCTTCACCGACAATCTTTCCTTTTTCCTGTTTGGTGTGGCATTCGATACATCCGCTCGCCATAGTCATGTATTTTCCGTAACTGACCTCATCCGATCCGGAGGGAACCGATTTAAATTCAGCCGGTTTGGGCAAGGTATTCAGGATAAAACTCATAGGGAAATCAGAGACTGATTTTTCCGGTTCCGACTCAATGGGTGGAAGTGTGCGCAAATAAGCAATCACAGCTTCAATATCCAATCGGTCGAGTTGGCCGTAATAATGATAGGGCATGATCGGGAACAAAGCCCTTCCATCTTTTGAAACACCGGTTGTAATGGCCCTGAAAATTTCCCCATCAGTCCAGTTGCCGAGTGCAAAAGGGGTAATGTTGGGGGCAATGTATTTCCCCGGAAATCCCATATTCTGATCAAACACTTCACCTCCTTTTCCGTTGGTGCCTTCAACAGGAGGTCCCGAAAACGAACTCCAGTCCCTTGTGGAGTGACAATCCATGCATACCATAACGTGATTGGCAAGATACTCTCCCCTTTCAATTTTTTCGGGTGTTATCTCCACAACCAGCTCAGGAGCATCGCCTACATCAGGCAAAAACGACTTTACATAAACAAGTGATAATGCAATTGCTATAATTATTACAGCAATTACGTACATAATTACCTTTTTCATGTTATTGAATTTTAATGTTTTAATAAAATTTTAAGTTAACTATGCTCCGGATTGATCAGTCCGTAGCGGCGTTAAAAGTAAAAAAAAATTGAAATTTGTATTAAAATAAATTTTCATCAGGTTGAAAGCGAATGCACTACAAGCTTTGTTTAAACAAAGCAAAAGGCTATCAAACCTGTTTACGCCAGTAACGCCAGATCAGGAGCCACAACCATATGGCATGGACACACAAGGCAAGTCCGAAAACTTCCCAGGAGTGGGGCGATTTTATGACCATTGTCACCCAGTAAGGCGGAAAAAACCACGATAAAGTGGTAAGCCAGGGAAGCGAAACAATATCAGCAAAAGCAAAAACCACAAGGGCGTTCAGCGCTTTGGCAAAAGTGAGGCCTTTCACCTTGTCATCAGCACCCGAAAAAATGAGCAGGCCGATTATGGCCGAATACAAGCCTGAAAGGAGAGACAGAAACACTATCGAATACCAGGGTAATACAACAATATTGACAACATAACAGGCTGCAATGCAATAAATAACAGATAGTATGGAGGCAAACATCAGCCGGTTGATCAGGTACCCACTCCTTCCCAGCGGAGTAACCGACATCAGTTCGGCAATGTTTCCGTCGCGCTCATCGAGCATCATAAATCCGGTGACAATACCCAGTGTGCCCGAGTTGATCACCAGCACAAATGCCATGATATAATCACTGTATAAGTTGGCATCGAACAATGTTCGCTCAATAAGCGCAGGCATTAAATACAGCACCATCAGCTTAAACAGCACGATCACAAACACCGGTACCACCAACATAATGGCCATGATGGGGTCGCGCAGGATTTGGCGTATATCGTTTTTAATATGAATCAGTTGTAACATACTATCTAATCCTGATAAACAATTTTATTCTCAAAAACCCGTATGGTAATCCGCAGGAACAAATAATTCATGCCGATGAGATACAACACCAGCCCAAGGGCTTCGGGCCAACTTATACCCAAGTATGCGCCAAGCATCAGCCGCAGGGCAGCAACACTGGGTATCAGGGTAAACAAATCGGAATAGGGAAAGCCGATCAGCGAAAAACAGGGCAGCACAAAGAGCAGCATATACGGAATGGTCTTCAGCATGTATTGATTCACCGTGTTACAGCCCGCATTGATCATGATCCCACCCAGGGTGAATAATCCCGATGTGAGCACAGTGGCCAGGATGAGCAGAAAATAATCCGCATTTTCATAATGGCTGAAAAGGGTGATCACTATCGCTACAACGACCGAAATCAACGACAGCGAGATCACTTTTGACAACACATATTCCATTGAACGTAAGGGGGATACAACGATAACATGCAGCACTCCCTGAGCCTTTTCGAGCATGATGATTCCGCCGATGAAAAATAACCCAAGCACCGAAGGATCCGAAAAAACAACCAATGGAAGTGCAATGGATAGCACATCTATGGGCAAAAACGACAGGATGATCAGGTACAGTATTGTAATGATCACATAAACCAGATAGAAACCTTGTTTTATCTGAAAGCGAATATCCGCTTCGATGGCATGCAACAACCTCATAATAGCTTCTTGCCGGTAAGTTTTATAAAAATATCTTCCAATGTGGCTTCGCAACTGTGCATGGTTTTTATGTCGGCGGTTTTAAGCAAATCGATAAAGACTTTGTTGTCGCCAATTCCTTTCATGTCAGCATGCATTTCGAAGAGCTTTCCATTACGCTGATATTCAACCTTCACCACAGGTTTTCCGTGTTCGATCATCAGTTCTTTCGGCGATCCGGTAACCACAATCTGTCCTTCGACGATAAAAGCCACCCTGTCGCAAAGCTGTTCGGCAACTGTCATATTGTGGGTGGTCAGAAACACTGTTTTTCCGGCAGCTTTCTGCTCCAGAATGATTTCCTTGATGATATGGGCATTCACCGGATCGAGGCCTGAGGTAGGCTCATCGAAAAACATCAGGCTGGGATTATGCATGATGGAACGGATAAAGTTCAGCCTCATTTTCATCCCTTTTGAGAAATTCTCAACCCGCACATCCTTGTCGGCAAGCAAACCAACACGGTCGAGCCACTGCTCCGGTTTGCCGGCTGCGTTTTTGTAATATGCACCAATAAGTTGCAGGTTTTCTTTTGCTGTGAGTCTGGTATACAGATTCGGGAAATCGAAGGCCACCCCCACCTGCTCGTAAAAGTCCTTCCCCCACTGGCTTCTTTCTTTTCCAAGCACCCCGATATGACCGGTATAATTTCGCAACAACCCGATAATCAGCCGCTGTGTGGTGGTTTTTCCTGCCCCGCTTGGCCCTAAAAACCCAAATATTTCCCCTTCACGAATGTCGAAATTCATATCGTGAATGGCCTTTTTCTGTGTTCTGCGATAGGTAAAATTCAGTTGACTCACCTGTATCATCATGGACAATATTTTTCTATGGCAATATTAGTGATTTAAAAGAAGAAACACCCGATCTCTGACCTGAAAAAAATGATGATTCAGGCTCAATGAACAAAGAGCAAATCTGAAACGACACAAGGTGAGAAATACTTTTCAGCCCTGCCTGATCGAAAATTGGGTCTTCATCTCAACATTTCCTTTCAACATCGACCAGACCGGACAATAGGTATCCTCTGACAGCCTGATCACCTTCAGCATATCCGATTCTGTTACATCGGGCGAGTTAATGCTGATGTTTACACTAATTTCATGCAGGCCTGTCGGGTGTTCCTGTTTTCGCAAGCCATGCACCTGAATCTCACAACCTTGAATTGTTTTATTCATCTTCCTGAGAAAAGTGAGAACCGCACTGCCAAGACACGACGACAGGCTCAGCAGAAGCAGTTCCAGTGAGGTGTAGCCCAGGTTATCGCCCAATGGAGGTGTGTAATCAATGGACACCGGTTCGTTTCCTTCAACATGACCGGCGAACTGGAGCTTGTTGTTGACCAGTTTTACCGTAGCGGTCAGTTCTTTTGATTTGTCAATAGGCTGCATACATTTTTGGTTTACAGAGTTAAAAATAATTCTTCCTGAAATATTACATTTAATTGAATATCAATCCTATTTCCCGAATACCCCACACTCCATTCCCCCGAAAGAATTGTTAAAACACAACATGCAAAATGTGAAATTTCACACAAAATTATGCATATGTATTTCAGCTTTTGCACACTTAACAAAATAATTGACAAGACGGCATCTTATCCGGAAACACATTGATAACAAAGGCTTCCGGACGAATCAAGGATAATAACAAAGATTTTTTAGAATACCATAATACCGGACTTATACCTTGAATGCATCGGCCATTCGCATCAGCTCATTCATTGTCCTCCAGTTGCGGGTAGTGGCAGAGCGTCCGGCTACTTTTTCAATAAAAGTGTTGGTGAGTCTGGTCTTCCCATATCCATCAGGGCAATAGAGGTATACAGACCGGCCAATACATGCCACCTCTTCGCCCTCAGATCGCTTTTGTATCAGCCTTTCAGCCGGGTTATTTTCAGGCAATGAAGATAATAGAGTCAGGTGAAAGTAAGTGCTGTCTTTGTCCGGGTCGTTTGCAAAAGGATTGTTTCGGACAATATCCTTCAGTTCCCGTTTTTCCACAACAATCACAGGGACTTCAAAACCGAATGTTTGCTGAATCCCGCCTGCAATGGATTGTTCCGGATCAGGTTCAGTCAGGGCATCTGCTCCGAAAACAATATTTCCGCTCTGGATATAGGTTTGGACGCCAAAAAAACCAAGGTCGTTAAACATTTTTTCCAGAGCCACCATATTGATTGGCTTCTGCCCGCTAACATTGATTCCGCGAAGCAAACAGACATAAGTTGTTATCATTGCACCAGTTTTAATCACTCAAAAACTTCCAGCCAAAAACAATGAAGGCATAAGAATGGAAGCCGGCATTGTTCTGAATTCTTGCCCCATAGAAAAACCCCTCCGGAAAGGCTGCATCCGGAGGGGCTGATGACGTATTGCAGGTGATCAGTCAAGCATTACCACGAGATATCTGGAGGCGCTCCAGAAATCATCCGGATGCTTGATCAGCAGGCTATCGGCTGTCTTGTAGCCCGAAATTTCGTAGCTTCCTGCCGGATGAACTGTGACGAGTTTAGCTTTTTTGGAGAGTAAGGTAATGGATTTCAACTCACGCATATCGGCTTCAGTAAATAGTGATTTGTCGAAATTTTCGCTCACCTTGCGGGTTTTTCCAAGGCCAATAAACCCACCTTCTTTGGTAAGTATATTTATCTCCTGCAGATTCTTTTTGGTGCCAACGATATACCACACCTTATTGAGGGCTTTTATCTGCGCATCGATCGTTGCTTGCTTTGCGCGGCCTTTGCTTGCCATATCAGCAAGGTTTTTCTCCAGATCAGAAATTGTAATTTTCTTTGCGGCCAGTTCTTCTCTGAGCAGGGTAATCTCAGCATCTTTGGCTTCATTTTGCTGGGTGAGGTTGAGGATCATTTTTTCTAAGTCGGCTTTGTCGTTGCGGGTTCCTTTCAATTGATAACGAAGGTTGTCTACAATCTCACGGTTTTTCACAAGGAGCTCATAAATGGCATCAATATCACGGTTAATATCCTCTTCGAGGCGGCCGGGATTTTCGATGCGGCCTGTGGTAATTTCCGAGATAAGTTTTTCTTTCTGACGGATTGAGTCCAGGTTGGCTTGAATGGAGTTGAAAGCCTTGACATAACTCATTGTAAAGGTATCCTTTTCAATGGCTAATGCCATCAGGCTGTCACGCTCGGTATTCAGCCGGTCGACTTCCTTCTTGATTTTTTTGTTGCAGGACGATACCAAAACAACAGCGATCAGGATGATCATTACAGACAAAATCTTTTTCATGGGAATAATTTTTGTTGGTTAATTACCGTACAAATTTAGAGCCTTATAGTCTGATAACGACAAAATTTGCGAATTATTTTCACATCAATCTGTATGGGCCTACTGAGCGGCATAAACTCAATGGGTATTGTGATAATTTAGTTGATTCGAAAGTTGTTAGCGGGTTAGCTTGTTAAGATTCAAGATTTAGCCATTCTTTGAATTAGGAATTTTGAATTGATCTGAATTCAAAAGTTGTTAGCGGGTTAGCCTGTTAGCATGGTAATGGTTCTGGTTAAACTGGATAATAGAGCCACTTCTAAGATCAAAAATAGGCAATCAAAAATCGAAAATCAATGAATCCCCTGATGTATTGACGATTGATGATCGGAGATTGTCGATTTTTGATGTTGGGCGGAGTTCTGGTGGTTGAGCGGATTGATGTTTCCCGGTGGTTGAGCGGAGCCGAAACCACCCTTGGAGCAAAGCCACCTCAAAAATCAAAGATCGGCAATCAAAAATCATAAATAATTGAAATCTAAAATGTATTGATGATCGAAGATTGACGATTTTTGATGTTGGGAGGACAATGTCCCCGACTTTAAGTTTTCACTTGTCCGTTCAGGTTAACCAAAAAAAACAGCCCCCGTTTTATTGAGCAGGAGGCTGTTTTGTTGTGTGTGGATATCAGTCCGTGACTGATTGTTTCAATATGCCCGGCTGTGTGCTATGCGATGGCAATTTCCCTGTTTACGGCCACCTTGGCGTCTTCGCGCTTGGGCAAACTCAGCGACAGTATGCCGTTGTTGTAGTCGGCCTTGATCTTGTCGAGATCAATGGTCTTGGGCAGGGTGAACGAACGGCTGAATGAGCTGTAAAAGAACTCCTTGCGGGTGTACTTTTCACTCTTCTCCTCGTTTTCGTTTTTCTGCTCCGAACTAATCGTCAGCACATTGTTGTCGAGGTTTACTTTGAAATCTTCTTTCTTCAGTCCCGGCGCAGCCAAATCAAGCATAAAGCCTTCTTCGCTTTCACGGATGTTGACCGAAGGAACCATTCCCTGTGGTTCTGCATTGCGCATGAAGAAATTCTTGTCGAAATCTTCCATCAATTCGGATAGAAGACTTACCGGGTGTGGATTAAATCGGATTAAGTTCATGGTGTTGTCCTCCTATTATTTAGTTATTGTTATGTGAATTGTTTATGATCATTGCCCTGCAAAATATATTCCACTGCATAATTAGCCCTATAGCCCGGTCATTATGTCTGTTTTGATCAAAACGAACATGTCATATTGTCATACGTGAGAAAATTTTGAATTTCTTAACAATTTATATATCAATAATTTATTTGGAAAATGCGCCTGTGTTTGGCTTATCTGTATTTTTGCCGTAATTTTATTCCATGCAAGACCTCAGAAAGTCATTACGTCCCGGCAGGATCTTAATTCCTGTGGTATTTGGCCTTGGCGTGGCTTCGTGGATGCTCTACAGCAACTTCGATCCGGAGGCCTTCAGCTTTTTGCGCTGGTCGTGGACAGCAGCATTCTGGATTGGGGTTTCTTTGCTGATGATGGGCTTGCGCGATCTGGCTTATACCATCAGGATAATGATACTCACCGATGGTGAACTTAGCTGGAAACAGGCTTTTCAGGTAATCATGCTGTGGGAATTCAGTTCGGCTGTCTCCCCTTCAGTTGTTGGCGGAACAGGTCCTGCCATATTTTTCCTTTACAAAGAGGGGCTCAACTCAGGAAAGAGCACCGCGGTGGTGCTTACAGCTATTTTTCTGGACGAGGTGTTTTTTATTCTCATGGCACCCTTGGTTTTTCTGCTATTTGGCAGTAATGTGTTTCCACCTATAGGGCTCCCTTTTGCCGAAGGGGTGCGAACAGCCCTTTTTCTGGGTTACGGACTCATTTTTATTTATACACTTATACTGTTTTATACCCTCTTTTTTAACCCGCATTTTTTCAAGAGGCTGTTATCCTTTGTGTTCCTGATTCCATTTCTGAGGCGATTTCGTATGCGCGCCCGTAAACTGGCCAACCAGCTGATTGTTACCTCGCAGCAAATCAGGGACAAATCGTGGAAATACTGGCTTTACTCGGGTATTGCCACCTTCTTGTCGTGGACAGGCCGATACTGGGTGGTTAACTTTATATTTATGGCCTTCTTTTTCAGTCATCTGGGTTTCGCCGATCACCTGCTTATCTATGCCCGCCAACTCACCATGTGGATAGTGCTGCTTATAAGTCCCACGCCCGGTGGCAGTGGTGTTGCTGAGTTTATCTTCACCGATTTTCTGGGCGATATCATCCCCAACCTGGCCTGGTCAGTGCCATTGGCCCTGATATGGCGTTTGATCAGCTACTATCCTTACCTGTTTATCGGAGCCGTCATCCTGCCGGGATGGATTAAGAAAGTTTATCGTAAAAAACCTGTATACAAGATTGTGGAATAATCTGTTACAATATTTTTCAAGAAATTATTCCCACAAAATCACCAAGCCAGACAAAAGGAACATCACACTGATTTATCCGCAGTGGAAGAATTTTGTCACCAGTTCCAATATTCTTTGCTCGTTGTTTCCGATCTGTTTGCGAAGATCCTTGTCGTCGTAGCGTTTCAAAAAGGCAATGATGAAATCGAGTATACGCTCCGGAAAAACATTGTGCTCCATGTAGATGGCTTTGTGGCGTTCGAGGGCTTCGCCCGAATCAATACAACAGGCCGGCAATTGCTCAAGCTCATTTTGCCTGGACTTGTTCGCCTCATCAAATATGTTCACATCCACATAGGTTTTCTCTGCAAATCCAAGTGGGTTGTCCATTTCAAATCCATGGCGTGCGGCAACGGTAAGTCCGGCCATCAGCAGATAAATATCAGCAGAGCCATCGGGAGCGCGGAATTCGACAGTCTGTTTCTGGCTGAAATCGAGTTTCACGGGCTTCTCAACCGGGTTGGCATCGGCAATCATGTCTTTTTCTGTTGACCATCCAAGTGGTACGCGCACGAGTACGGAGCGGTTACGGTCGCCCCAGCATATGTTTGTCGGAGCTTCCTGATGTGGAACCAGCCTGAAATAGGAGGTCGGATTGGTGTTGCCAAAAGCGGTGAGTGAGGCGGCAAGGCTGAGGTAGCCCGCAATAGCCGTTCTGGCTTCATCGCTTAAAACTCCCTTTTTCATCATAACACTCTTACCTTGCTTCATCAGACGGGTGTGAACATGCATGCCGCTTCCGGCCTTACCCACGGTAATTTTTGGGGCAAATGTGATGGTTACTCCGTACTGGTAAGCCAGTTTGCGCATAATCCATTTGGCAACAACGAGCTGGTCGGCAGCATCTTCCACGTTCGTGGGCAAAAATTCAATTTCATTCTGCTCATACAGTTTCCCGTTGAGCGAGAAATTTCCGACTTCCGAATGCCCGTATTTTATCTGGCCGCCGCTCTGGGCAATCAGCCGCATGGCTTCGCGGCGATAATCACCATATTTGTTGTAAGGCGAAGATTCGTGATAGCCCTTTTGGTCTACTGCCGGATACAGTTCTTCTTCTTCGCTGATGATATAGTATTCCAGCTCGCCCATGGTTTCAAAAGTAAGGCCGGTAACATTCTGCATTGCACGGTGGGCTTTTTTCAGGATGTATTCGGGCGAAATCTCCAATGGATTGCCATGGCGGTCATAAAACGAGCAAAGTATATCCAGGGTGGGCACTTCGGCAAAAGGGTTGCGAAAGGCAGTTTTGTATTTGGGGATCACATACAGATCGCTCGAACCCGGCTCGACAAAAGGAAACAGACTCGATCCGTCGACACGCTCGCCCGACGAAAGGATGGATTCAAGATGGTCGTGGCTGTTAATGATAAAATTGAGTGTTTTCAGCCTGCCATCCCAGCCAACATACCTGAAATTGATCATTTCAATATCATGGTCTTCGATATAACGCATCAGATCGGCACGGGTAAAGGCAGATGCCGGCTTATTCAGATACTGAACCAATGGGTTCGGATTCATGGCTGTGATCTCATTCATAAAGGTCTGTTTTTTGGGGTTTAACTCTCCCTAATTTCCTGCAAACTTAGTGAAAATGGGCAAAACAGAAGTCCTAACTCCCGTGAAGGACGAAATTTATACTGGTTTTAAATAAGGAAGAGTAAAAGGATACTCACTTTTTCCAGGCCTGCAACAAGATGTTAGCGGCCTGATAGGCACTCACCTTACTTTCGAAAATCTGTTGCTCGAGTATGGGCAACAACCGGCTGACTTCAGGATCGGAGAGAAACATTGTTTTAAGCTGGCTGTCGATATGCTCATAAAGAACCTGAACCGACTGCAGGAGCCTTTTCTGTTCCATAAATCCATTGTCGCGGGTGGTCCGGATATACTCTTCAACCATCTTCCAAACCCCGTCAATATTGTTGCCGGTGAGTGCCGAGCAGGTTAAAACCCCCGGACTTACCCCCGAGGCGGGAAGTGGAAACAGATGCAGGGCATTTTCACATTCGGCTTTTGCCCTGTTTGCTTTTGGAATATTATCGCCATCGGCTTTATTGATGGCGATACCATCAGCCATTTCCATGATGCCACGTTTGATCCCCTGCAACTCATCGCCTGCCCCACTGATCATCAACAGCAGAAAATAATCAACCATAGCATGAACGGCGGTTTCTGACTGTCCGACGCCCACTGTTTCCACGATGATGATATCGAATCCTGCTGCCTCACACAGCATGATGGTTTCGCGGGTTTTGCGTGCCACCCCTCCCAGTGTCCCTGCTGCTGCAGATGGACGTATGTATGCCTGCGGGTGGGTTGCCAGACTTTCCATGCGGGTTTTGTCGCCCAGTATGCTCCCCTTTGATCGCTGACTGCTTGGATCGATTGCCAGCACAGCCACTTTACTGCCTTTGCCGATCAGGTGCATTCCCAATGCCTCGATGAAGGTACTTTTGCCTGCCCCGGGAACTCCAGTGATTCCCAGCCGAACGGCTTTGCCTGCCCTGGGAAGACAGGCCGCAATGATTTCCTGTGCAATTTCCTGATGAACAGGCAATGCACTTTCGACAAGGGTGATGGCTTTGCTGAGCAGCACCATGTCGCCTGCAAGAATACCATCGACATAGGCCGATGGTGACAGCAAACCCTGTCGCAGGGAGCGCAGGCGGTCGACAGCCGTTGGGTTAATCTGCCCGGGCTGCTCTATTCCCTCGTTTACCTTCAGGTGTGAGTTATATTCGGCTGATTCGTCCAAAATAGGGTCAGTTAAAAAGCAAAAGTAATCAGATTATCCGGTACTCAGGTAATAAACACTTCTGATTTGGTTTAGATACAAACAGAATTTATTTACCTTTGCAGGCTCTTTTACAAAAAGTAAATCTCTCCGTAGCTCAGTTGGTAGAGCAGCTGACTCTTAATCAGCGGGCCACAGGTTCGAGTCCTGTCGGGGAGAC
>DITE01000047.1 GCA_002422725.1 Bacteroidales bacterium UBA6192 | reverse complement strand
TGCTCAAGTTCAGCGAGCAAGTCTGTTTCCATATCATTGTACATTGCATCAAAATCCACCATAGCAACCATCTGGTACTGGTCAATGGTTAAGGTATAAGGTGTTTTGGTTCTTACAAAATCGTTAAAAGCTATTTCGGGATGGGCATAGGCTAAGTTTTGTATGGCTTCGGCATACCACACTGCTGAGTCAATCTCAACAAACTGGCCTGACTTGTAATTGCCATTTAATTGCGACTCGAAAGATTCAATCATCCGAATAGTTTTCATGCTTTCTTCCAATAATGTATCAAAGGTTCCATTGTCCTTTTTTGTGGCTTCCTTGCGACACGAAAATGTTGCCGCTGTTAAAACGGCCAACAGGATAAAAATAGTATGTTTTCTCATTGTTTTGTACTTGTGTGTTTGTAAAAAAATCAAATGCTGATCCGGAAATAATATATTACAGCTTTGCAGTTCCCGGTTCAGCTAAACTGCAAAGCCTAAAACAATGAAGTTGTTCTTCCCCAGCCAAAAAATGTGTTTGGTAGTACGACAGAAACGGTGTTCGGTGTTGCCATAGCTTGTGGCTCTCTGTTTTTCAACACCGTCATGCCATGCTATGTATGATACAAGCAAGACTTCCCATGCTGGCCATTCTATAAATAATAAACGGGGGGGGTTAAGTGCTTGTTTTACAACATTATACAAGTAATATAAAACAGAGCTTTGTCTGCTATTAAGCCATCCTATTTGGGTTATACAACCAAGTTGGAAAGAAATCATTGTTTTGCTTGTTTGCTGAGACAGCTAAGATAATACCTGAAAAAGCAAAAGTCAATAGATGAATGTTAAGTTTTTCTAACATTTGTTTAAAATTCAATATAAGTTTTAAAGTGGCTTGCAGGGTAGCGGTAAAACATGCAGTTTGCAAATGCGGTGCTTACAGCACTAATGGCCAATTTCATCGAGCAGCTGGTGGTCAGCTGGCTCCATCTGCAGTTGCAATGCAGCAATATTTTCCAGTATATGCCCTTGGCTGCTCATTTTGGGTATGGCGATCATTTGCGGTTTATTCACCAGCCAGTTCAGGGCAATCTGAAAAGGAGTTGCGCTGTACTTTGCCGACAGTTCCTGCAACAATTTGTGGCCTGCCCTGTTAGCATCCCCTTTCATCAATGGCCTCCATGCTGTAATAAACATATTGTGCTGCAAGCAATATGGAATGATTTCTGATTCCATATTGGTGTTGTAACTCCCCCTGTTGCGTGTAAATACGTTGTATTCAATCTGGTTGGTCACCACCGGAGCATCCGTTTTACTCATCACCTCGCTGATCAGCTGGACAGGAAAGTTACTTAGGCCAAAAAACCGTATCGTCTTCTCTTCCAGCAAGCGGTTAACGGCTTTCATGGTATCGCCCAAGGGAACTCCGGGGCTGGCCCAGTGAAGCAAAAACAGGTCAAGATAAGGTGTGTCGAGATTTTTCAGGCTTTGCTCCGCTGATCTCAGCACCTGATCATGTTTCAGGGTGTCGCCCGACACTTTTGACGTGATCAGCAACTTGCTGCGTTCATGTCCCTTGATAGCCTGGCCAACCAGTTCTTCGGTGTGCCCGGCTCCGTAAATGGCTGCGGTATCAATAAGTCTAATGCCCGATTGCAGTGCAAATCCAATGGCATCAATCCATTTGCTATCTTCTGAAGTATCGGCTTTCTGCTTACCTCCCATTTCCCAGGTTCCAATACCCAGCCTTGGGAAACTAATTTTATTCAGGATATTAATCTCAGGTATCATGGGTTCATCAATTTATCAATCGCTATAAGATTTTCATTACTCAATGGCTTGCCTCCACCCAACATTTTGGCAATCAGATTTATTCGTGCGCATGCTTCCAGCACCTCCATCCGGTCAAAGGCTTCCAGCAGGCTGTTTCCAACCGTGAGCACACCGTGGTTGGCCAGCAAAATGGCATTTGATGCCACACAGGCTTCGGCCACAACAGCAGCCAGATCGTCGGTTCCCATAAGCCGATAGGGAGCAATAACCGGTTCGCCTATCAGTGCCCTCGATTCGCCAATCAGGCTGCAATCGATCAAACGATGCGAAGCGGCAAATCCGGTTGCGGCCACCGGATGTGCATGAACAATGGCTTTCACATCGGGTCTTGCTGCGTAAATGGCCATGTGCATCCCTGTTTCCATGCTGGGTCTGAGTGCTTTCGAAATATTCCTCCCCTTCGCGTCAAATACAATAATATCGGAAGCTTTCATCCTGCCCTTGTCCGTTTGCGATGGGGTTATCAACAGAAACCCATCCAACATGGCGCTGATATTGCCCCCTGAAGTCGTTGTCAAACCCCGCTTGTAAAGGCGACGCATGAAATAGGCAATTTCCTTTTTCATGGCTGTTAAACTATTCACATCAATGTTCATTGAGCAAGCTATTTATGTCTTTTTTATTTGCAGCGATAATGCCTTTCTCGGTAATTATGCCGGTAATGAGTTTAGCCGGAGTCACATCAAAGGAAGGGTTCAATGCCATGGAACCCGGAGAGCAAACCAACACCCTGATTCTGTTGCCATTGCTGTCGATTCCATCCTGATACAACACTTCTTCCATACTCCTTTCCTCGATACGAATATCTTTGCCGGAGGCACAGTCTGCGTCAAAGGTGGAGGTGGGAGCCGCCACATAAAAAGGAATACCATAATATTGGGCAAGGATAGCCCTGTCGAGTGTACCTATCTTGTTGGCCACGTCGCCATTGATCGCGATCCTGTCGGCCCCGACGATAACCATGTCAATCTTTTTTTGAGCCATCAGGCTTGCCACGGCATTGTCGGAAACGATAATATGCTCAACGCCCTCGTTATGAAGTTCCCAGGCAGTTAGTCGCGCTCCCTGGCCACGTGGACGGGTTTCGCCAACATATACGAATATATTTTTCCCTTCCCTGAAGGCTTCATAGATGGGCGAAAGTGCGGTTCCATGATCCACGAAGGCAAGCCAGCCGGCATTGCAATGTGTCAAAATGCGGAAATTCTTCCTGATCAGTTCATTGCCAAATTTTCCGATACTGAGGGTGTCTTCTGTGTCGCGCAGGGCAATGCGTTGTGCTTCGGTCCGGGCATTAACTGCCGAAATTCTGCCGGCTTCAAACACCCGGTTCACGGCATAAAATAAATTCCGGGCGGTTGGTCTTGTGGCTTCTATATCATTTTTGGCTTCGAAGATAAGGGTTTCGTTGTCGCTTTCGGCAGCCTTCATAAAAGCCTGCGCCATGGCAAATCCGGCCGCAGCTCCGATAGCTCCTGCACCGCGTATAGTCATGTCGGTGATTGCCATACAGGTGTCCCAGTGTGTTTTGCATTCGTGAATACTGAACTCAAACGGCAAGAGATTCTGGTTGACCATCATCACCGAGCTGCCTTCCATCCACACAGTCTGGTATGCTTTGTCGTTCACGAGCATCTGTTCACTTTTAAAAGTTGCCGGCCCGGTTTCATCGTATATGATATCCGTTTTATCCGTGTCATTTACTTTTCCCTTTTACCAAATTATTCTGCAAGCTGGCTGATTGCAATCCAGGCCATTAGCCCGCTTCCATGCTCCAGCATCGCTTCATCAATATCAAATTGGGGTGTATGCAAGCCCGAGCTGATTCCCTTCGAGGCATTGGCTGTTCCAATCCGATAAAAACAGGAAGGCACAGCGTGGGTGTACCAGGCAAAATCTTCAGCGGTCATGCGCTGATCAATTAAAATAACATTCTCCTCTCCCAAATAGGCTTTTGCAGCTTCGATGGCAGCAAGTGTCACTTTCTGATCGTTTATCAGAACAGGATAACCATCCTGAATTTCGACCACTGCATTTGCTCCGGCAGCGGCTGCGGTGTGTGTGGCAATCTGTCGGATGTGTTCTTTTGCCTTTGCCCGCCATGATTCGTCAAAAGTCCTGAAAGTTCCCTGAATCAAGACTTCATCGGGGATAATGTTATAGGCTCCATTGGCAATCATCCTGCCAAATGACAGCACTGTCGGAACCAAAGGCGGAGCCATCCGGCTGACAATTTGCTGCAGGGCCACCACTACCTGAGAAGCAATGAGCACAGTGTCGTTGATTTGATCGGGCATGGCAGCATGGCCTCCCTTTCCTCTGATCAGGATGGTTATTTCGTCTGTCGAAGCCATGAAAGCCCCGCTTCTGAAGCCCACTTTTCCGGCATCTAATGTGGGCAAAACGTGCTGTCCGGTCAGTGCCAGCACATCCGGGTTATGAAGGGCTCCGGCTTCAATCATCCCCAATGCTCCTCCGGGCAGCTTCTCTTCAGCAGGTTGAAACAGGAGTTTGACACTTCCTGTAAAGTGTTTTTTCAGATCGTTCAGTATTCGGCCGGCACTCAGCAGCATGGCCGTATGTGCATCATGACCACAGGCATGCATCACGCCTTTGTTGAGCGATATGTAACTATGCGAAGCCTGCTCATCAATGGGCAGGGCATCCAGATCGGCCCTGAGTCCGACGCATTGTTCCTGTGGATTACGTCCCTCGATAAGGGCAACAAGTCCGTGTCCGGACACATCTTTCTGATGTGGAATACCATATTCCTGAAGCTTCCGGCTAACAAGGGCAGCGGTGTTCGCTTCATGAAAACTGAGCTCAGGATGCTGGTGCAAATATCTTCGCAGCGTAACTGTGTCGCTGAAATATCTGGCCGAAAGTTCCTTAATCTGCCTTAAAATCATGAGCTGTGGTTGATGGTTCAGGCAAATGTACGATAAATTAAAATAAGTGCCGCCAAGCAGAAATTTGCCGATGCAGTCATGATTAAAATGTTTGCCTGAATACCAACACTAAGGGTTAAGCTGATGCAGACGATTTTGCATAAAAAACAGCAATCGACGGTTGCAATCGTTTGCAACAAGACTCTTCAAAATATTAGAATCATTTTAAATAACAATAATTACTGTTTTTTTATTAACAGAGCGGTTCGAAATTTGTACTTTTGATGTTTAACAAAACCCACATTGACTATGGACAAGCTATTCAACAAAGATGCCTTTAATTATCATGCCTTGGGCAGGCCGGGAAAGCTTGAGGTGATACCCTCGAAACCCCATGCAACCCAAAGAGATCTCTCGCTGGCCTACACGCCAGGTGTTGCTGATCCGTGTATGGCGATCTTCAAAAATCCCGAAGATGTATACAAATACACCATTAAAGGAAATCTGGTGGCAGTTATCTCCAATGGAACTGCAGTACTAGGACTGGGCGACATCGGGCCCGAAGCAGGAAAACCGGTAATGGAAGGCAAGGGATTGTTGTTTAAAGTGTTTGCCGACATTGATGTGTTCGACATCGAAATCAATGAGAAAGATCCGGAAAGGCTGATACAGGTCATAAAAGCCATCGCCCCAACTTTCGGTGGCATCAACCTGGAAGATATAAAAGCCCCTGAATGCTTCGAAATTGAAGAAAGACTGAAAAAAGAACTGCCGATTCCAGTTATGCACGACGACCAGCATGGAACCGCGATTATCACCTCGGCCGGCTTACTGAACGCCCTGGAAATTAACGGCAAAAAAATTGAAAAGCTGAAAATTGTTGTGAATGGCGCCGGAGCAGCAGCCGTTTCCTGTACAAAACTGTATATCAAGCTTGGTGCAAAGCCCGAAAACATCCTGATGTTCGACAGCAAAGGAATACTGAACAAAAAAAGGACCGACCTGAACGATACAAAAAAACAATTCGCCCACGATATTCCGGATATGACCCTGGAAGAAGCCATGAGAGGAGCCGACATGTTCCTTGGTTTATCCGTTGCGGGTGTGGTTAAAAAGGAAATGTTGCTCAACATGACCGAAAACCCGATTGTGTTTGCCTTAGCCAATCCAACCCCGGAAATTTCCTATACCGATGCAACATCAACAAGGGAAGACATTATCATGGCCACCGGACGGTCTGATTTCCCCAACCAGATCAATAACGTACTTGGGTTTCCTTTTATTTTCAGGGGAGCACTTGATGTAAGGGCATCCGAAATTAACGACGAAATGAAACTTGCTGCATCAATGGCATTGGCGCAGCTGGCCAAAGAACCTGTTCCGGAAGAAGTTAACGTGGCTTTCAATGTAAACAATCTGAAATTCGGACGAGACTATATCATCCCAAAACCTACTGACCCCCGGCTTATTGAAAGGGTAGCACCAGCCGTTGCCAAAGCTGCTATGGAAACCGGCGTGGCACGCAACCCAATCAAAAACTGGGATGCTTATGTTGAAGAGCTTCGCAAACGCCTGAACATTGGCAATCCCTTGCTCCGGCAGATAAAAACCAGGGCTAAATATAACCCAAAACGTGTTATTCTGGCCGATGCCGAAGACTACAAAATGCTCAAGGCTGCCGAAATCGTGATGAACGAAAAATTAGCCGAACCCATTTTGTTGGGTAATGTCAATAAAATAAAAACCCTTATCAAAGAGAATGACCTGGAATTGCAGGGCGTTGAAATTATTGACCCACGTTCACCCGAACAAAATGGACGTCGCAAGCAGTTTGCAGAAGTCTTGTTCAAAAAACGTCAGCGCAAAGGCATGACATTCAACGCTGCCCGCAGTTATATGACACACCGCAATTACTTTGCGCCCATGATGCTCGAAGCTGGCATGGCCGATGCCATGATCTCGGGCCTCACACGCAACTATCCCGACACCATCAGGCCTGCACTCCAGGTTATTGGCAGATGTGAAGGAAACAAGGTAGTTTCGGGTATGTATATTATTCTTACAAAAACCGGCCCGGTTTTCTTTGCCGATTGCACAGTAAACAAAAACCCTACGGCCGCCGAACTCGTTGAAATTACCTTGCAAACCTGCCGGGCAGTGAAGGAATTCAAGGTTACGCCCAGAGTTGCCCTCCTATCCTATTCAAACTTTGGCTCATCGGATGGTGAAGGCCCAACAAAACAGCGTCAGGCAGTTGAATTCCTGCACGCCAACCACCCAGACCTGATTGTGGATGGCGAAATTCAATTGAATGCTGCTATGAATGCAGATCTGCTTTCTGAAATCTTCCCATTCTCGAAGCTAAGCGGTGGTGCTGCAAACACCTTTATCTTCCCCAATCTGGATGCCGGGAATATCGCCTATAAGCTGATGCAGGAAATGGCCCATTTCGAAGTGATCGGACCGGTGCTCAACGGATTGAACAAATCTGTTCATGTGTTGCAAATGGGAAGTGGTGTGAGCGAAATCGTGAATATGATCATGATTTCGGTGCTGGGCGCCCAATGTCAGCAGGAGAAAGATTATAATGCTGTTTAGTTGATAAACAGTATGTTATGCTGAAAAAGGGGAAGCAGATCACTGTTCCCCCTTTTTTTTGCATTGATAAGCACGAAATGATCTACCTGACAATTAGCTTTGAATACACCCTTTGATTGTTGGTAACCAGTTGTACCATATAAGTTCCCGGTGCATAATTTTGAACATCAACTGTTACAGAATTGGCATTGCGTTCGGGGACAATGTTGTAAAGCTCCCTACCCTGCAAATCCATTATAGATAATGCAGTAATTGGGTTTGTTGCATGCACCGTAAACGATTTGGAAGCAGGATTCGGGAACAACTGAAATCCTTTAGTGGTCAAACTATTCAAACCAACAAAAGTAACGCTTACCCAATCCTGTTGGGGATCATCAAGGGACTTCGCGCCGGGCGATTCGCAGTAATCAATGTCGGAACTATAATAAGACCTTACCATATAGTGGTATTCCATTCCGGATTGCAGTTCGTTGTTGTCGTCAAACTGAAACTGACCCTTTGGTGCAGCTGAGTAAGGCACAAAACCAATCTGATTGTATTCAGCAGCACCCTGATCCCGGCGGTATATTTTAAATCCTTTGAAAGTGTATGGAATACCCGCTTCATCAAACGTCCATTGCAACCTAACATTTTCGTCGATCTGTGACCCCAATAGTTCGACTGGTTCCCGGCATTCCTCATAAACCCTGATATTGTCGATGTACCAGCCGTCAATATCGGCTGATTGGCCACCAATAGCCATAAATGCGATACGGATGTTTTTGTCAGTAATATGTGAACTGATATCCCAGGTGTAGGTCTGCCAATCGAATGAGCTAGTATTTTGCAATGCATCCAGGTTAATTGAACTGTTGTCGGGGTATTTGATCTGAATAATCAGCATTTCGTTGCCTGTGTGATTAGCAGATAATAGCTTAATATCACAACTCAGTTTAATGGGAAGGAACGATTTATATTGAGTAAGCATAAGGTCTGATGTCAGGCTAAACCCATACAAGTCTGTTTGATCAGGAACCGGCTTAAACAGGGCGTAGTAATCGCTTGCCCGTTGTGAACTTTCAATTGTCCAATGGGGCTCATCAGCCTGCCAGCCCTGATCGGTAAACAAACCCGGCTGCCATGCTGTTGTCGATGGAAGCATCATTCCATTGGAAATTACAATGGTGAGCGGATCGCTATACACCGATATGCCCTGCCCGCTGAGCCCATATGCTGCCAGATCATACAAGGCTCTCATCCTGATGTTGTAGACACCAGGTGATAACCCTTCAATAAGGGCACTGAAGTTATCAGCCGACACTGTCTGATTCAATTGTCCATTGATAAATATCTGATAGTCTGTCATGCCATAAGCAGGCTCCATATCGCATCGCTGCGGGATGCCCCACGACAGCATCAATTGATTTACACCATATGTCATCGAAAACTGCATATCAGAAGGGGCAGGCAAATATCCCGATCTGAAATAGGTTGAGGTTCCTGTGGATACGCCGCAGGAATAAGTTGCAAAAACAGTAAGTTGGTCCGGATCGTTATTGAGATCAATACATGGAAGTTGAAGCTCTGTTTGGGTTGTTGTACCTACCTCTTCTCCATTTACCATCACCACATATGCTTCAGCCAGGTCATTTGGAGCCTCCCAGGCAGCAATGAGGTTTGCCGTGTCGACAGCCAGGTTGACTACCGGCAACAAATCCTGCCCGGCCTGAATAATGATTGATGTATCCGACGAAATCTCCAAAGCGGGAATAAAAATGTCAGAATAAAAATCATCAAATTCGATTTGTAAAGAATAGGTTCCCGGCATTAGATAACTGAACTCAACTGCCTCATAATAAGCTGTTTTCACTAAGGTATATTCCGAATCACAGACGTCTGTGGCAGTCAACGTGAATGACTTTTGAGAATAATGCCCACCGTCACAATACTCAAGATCAATTGTTACAGCATAGCGTCCTTTGAACACAGAATTTGAATAGCACCAGGGTGTATATTCATTGTTGGTCAACTTAGCACGCACAGCATAGACTATAAATTGCGGGGATATATTGTAAAATGAATTGTCAACATAAGTGAAATTGGTCGTAGTGGCCACATTTGTAAATGATCCGTTTTCGGGCGTTTCTCCAATGCAAGGGTCGAAACCATTTATCTTTCCAATTTGAAAATTCACGGCTTCGCCTTCGAATCCATAATTAAACACAAATGTGTTGCCGTTTGGGCCAACAGTAGCATTACAATGTGTAAAGTACTGGGCGTTAACCGGTGAATGAAGGCCAACCAGTAAAATGAGCCCGGCCAATAATACTAATTTTCCGGGCGAAAATCTTGTTTGTTTCATCATGGTGATTTATTATTTGGTTTGAGGATATAAAAGTATAAAAACTATAACGTAAAAGCAATTTTTTTAACATGATGAAAATATTTCTACTTTTGAGGGGATATTTGTCTTATTGCAAAAGCTTGTTTCTTGCAAAAAGCTGAATAGCAAAAAGAAAAGGGAATTGGAGAATATTTGTTCAGTTTGCATTGTCTAAAACATAAAGAAGCACTAAGGTTTGAAGGAACTTGATGAGTCGCAATTAGTTGGTAAAATGAGGCAGGGCGACGAAAAGGCTTTGGCTGAGTTGATCGACAGGCATCAGTCAGCTGTTGCCAGGGTGGTCAACAGTATGCTTGGTTATGTGCCCGAGGCAGACGACATTTGTCAGGAGGTGTTTTTGCGGTTTTGGTATTCGATTGACAAATACCGCCACGAAGCTGAAGTAAAAACATTCCTGACACGTATAGCTATAAATTTGTCAATCAACGAACTGAATAGAAGAAAACGGAAAATGAGTTTCATTTTGTCTCAGCTAAGTGTTCAAACAGAATCGAATCAGATAAAAGTTGAATCGAGCGAAAAAGCTTTTGGTGATGCTCAGCTTGTTGCCTCTGCTTTAAATCAGCTCGACCCCCCCCACCGAAGCGTGGTTGTTTTGCGTTTGGTTGAGGGCTATTCGACCAAAGAAACTGCCGAAATTCTGGGACTTCCGATTGGGACTGTTCTTTCACGACTGGCCAGGGCACAGGAAAAAATGAGAAAAATCATCGCAAAACTGTTAAAATCATGAACAAGATCGCTAAAAAATTATTGTTGCGTTCCTTCGACACCACACTTACCGAATCGGAAAGTGCCATTCTGGAACAAGCGCTATCACAGGATGAGGAGTTGAATCAACTGTTCACCGACCTGACCTGCATGCGAAAAACCCTTGCTCATCTGCCCCATGAGGCATTCAGCAATGTAACAGAGCCGGTGCTGACAAAAATTCAACTTCATCAGAAAAAAATATTGGAGAAACAAAGGGCGGTGCAGCTAGTCTACAACTATGGTATGACAACAGCTGCTGCCCTGTTGATTATTTTACTCCTTGTTGTCTGGAAAGGCCAGGTTTTCAATATCGATAGCATGTTGAGTCAACCCGGGCTTATTACGGAAGATATCAGCAGCCTATTTGCACCCCATTAGCAAAAATTCAACCAACATGAAAACCAAGATTATCCTTCTAGTTATTGTTTCACTTGTCGTAGGAATCGCTATCGGTATGACGATATCGAGCTATATGACCAAACAGAAAATTGAAAAATGGAAGCAGGGAACCACTCCTGATGGTATGTACAAGAATTATATGGAGCTGCTTCAACCAACATCGGAACAAGCAGACACACTGGAATTTATAATTCGTGAATATGTTAACACCAGTGTGAAAATGATGGGCGATTCATGGAAAACCCAGGGGCAGTTGTTTGAAAATATGGAAAAGAGTATCAATCCATTGCTGAACGATGACCAGCTGAAACGCATGGAAGAGTTCAAAGAGAAGTTTCGTAAATTCGGGACCAAACCTCCAAAAAAAGATGGTGACACCAACAGAAAACACCCCCTGACAAAGGATACTACTATAAAACTGTCGGAGACTCCTGCTGTCGATTCATCCGCTCACTGAAAGTTCGCTTTAGGGCAAAATATGAACTTCTTCCACTTGCAGCAGTTCAAGGTTGGAAGCCCGCTGAACCCATGCAACAACCGAAACATGCTGCGCCTTCCAGTCGGCATTCAGATTCATTTCGTAGGTTTTGTCAACAATTGTTCCAACAACAGCACCCGATTCATCCGTTAGTGACTCTCCCCAGATACCATTCACCGTTCCGCGAAGCACATGACGGTGCACATAGTTTTCGATCACTGCCGGTCCTATCGTTGCATCATTATTAAACTGAGTGCCAACAAGACTATCTTCAACCAGGCATACCTGAACAGTGTAAGCACCACCGAGCGTTCGTAAGAATGTGGAGCTTACCGAGATGTTCAACTGCCGGCTATTTTCATCATAATCGGTCAGCAGATTGATTTTTATATCGGCTTTGTCATCGATTATTGCGGCTGTTGCCGTGCTCCATTCGCCCGGAGAAAGGAAATAAACCCCACCTTTTGAAGTTCTGTTGATGATGCCTTTTGGGTGGCCTGCTGTTGAGATTCCAAAATGATTATCCCAGGCTTCGCCAGCTTCTGTGCGCAAATCGAGCATAAAAACAGGAGGACCGGGTAAAGCAAAAAAACCGGTATGAATCCCCATTAACACCACTTTTGGTCCATACAATTCCTGAATGTCATGAGCTACCTTGGCTGCAGCCGGGCAATTGACACAACGCTGACCAGTATAATCTTCGAGCAATACTTTGCGGGTAAGGTTATCACCTGTACCCCCGCCAGACTGGATGTAAGGAGGTTCAATCTTGTCGCAGGACGAAATCCAGGATAAAGCAAACAAGACAACTGAAAGTTGTAAAAAACGTCTCATGACAAATTAGAAATTAGTTGTTAACGAAATGGACAAACCACTTGAGGCAGGAACCTGCCGGCAAACACCCCCGACACAAATCACTCCTTCGGCCTGACGCCCAAAGGTAAAGGCAAGGCGGGTTGCTTCGCGCGTATAGCCGAATGATCCGGTGTAGTAGTGGTTAGGCTTGATGATTTTTTCATTGCCAAGGCTGATTTTTTCATTGCCAAAATTGTATTGGTCGGCAATAGCGAAAAACCACCTGGGTGATATTGCAAACTCCACCATGGCAGCGGTCCAGTTGCCCTTGTCTTGCTGAGTCCACATGCCCTGCAACTCCATCCTGAGCGAACGCATTGAGCTCATCCTCCAGGTAACATCGGCAAGGGCTATATGGGCTTTGATGGGTTCGTAATTGGTTTTACCCTGTAGGGTTTCGATATCGAAATACTGATTCATGTATTGGAAAACTGCTTTCCAGGAATTGCTGAGTTTTTTATCCAGCTCGATGTTAAAATCTCTGAAGAAAACATGGTCCGAAACTTTGATAAAGTCTGATTTGTAACCCATTGTCCCTGACTTGTAAACTGGTGTTGTGTCATTTGCCGGGTTTCGTTCAATATCGTTCACCTGACTGAAATTTACGGCTATACCTGTGCCATACTTGCCGCCAAGCAAGCTTCCTTTCGGTATCTTGTAATTCACCTGCAACTGAAATCCCATCTCGCCATTTGGCTGCGTTGCATAGGGATAACGTGCAGTGAGGCTGTAAGAATGGGTTCGGTTGATGGGAGGAACAAATCCGATATCCAACACATTTCCCGACACTCCCCTGTCGGACTTAAAACTCATATTATCGACCCGTTTCAACTGCAATACCACGCCCAACCCCTTTTGAGAATAGGACAAAGACGAAAGCATGGCATGACCGTTTTTATAAATAAAATTGTTCATGGCCGAGGGATCATTGATCTTATGGGCATATTCGGTCATGAAATTAAACTTCCCGGCTCCCAGGTTAATACGTCCTGCGAAGGCACCCACATTCTCCGGTAAATGATACAAAGGATCGCCATCGCGCTGGTATTTGCTCACTGCACTTGCACCGACAATTACGCGTAAATTGGAGCCTGATAGGCTGTTTACCGTTTCGTTCAGGTCAATCTCGGCATCGAGTCCGCGAACAATACCACGGCTATTTCGCTCAAATTTTTCCCAGTAATAGCGTTGACTACCGTAAATACCTTTCAGACTTATTCCTTTGTAGGGTCGGTAAACCACTTTAATCCCGCTAAGGGCATTGTCGTAGCCCAGTGTCCACTCTTCGTAAGAACGCAGGATAAGGCCATTGCCAAATTGTTCATAAAAATTACCGGCTGTCACACTGATCAGTTCCGAGTTGTAAGCGACATACATAAACGGAAATCCATTGCCTTCCTGAGCAGGATCAAAGCCGGAAATAGGCGATAAATAAGCCTCATAACGCAAGCCGGCAGTAAAACTACCCAGAGTATAGGTGATGTTTCCGAAGCCATTCAACCCTACCTTGCGCCCGGCTATCACCGAATCGGTAATGCCAATGGCATCGTCAGGCCGATAAAACTGCCCGTCAATCTGAAAACTTCCATTTATCCTCGACTGGTCGGAAATTCCCTGTCCGAAAACATTGAAAGAAGAAAGTACAAGGACAAAAACAAGAAAGTATAACTGTTTCATCTGCTTAGTATTATGATAAAGTTATGTAGGGTTTCTGTTTTACTATTTGATTCCGGCAATCTTTTTCACTTTTTCGTAAAGCTCGAGTTCAGCCCCATCGAAATAGGAAGTGTGCTGTGAAACAATCTTGCCATTGCCATCAATAAGGAAAGTGTGCGGAATCATATTTACGTTCATTGCCCTTTTAAAATCGCCGTTTACGTCCATCAGGATTTCAAATTCCCAACCTTTTCCATTAACCAGGGGCAAAACACGCGAAGTGGACCGTGAATCATCAATTGAAACTGCATATATTTTTACACCGGTCTCCTGTTGCCATGTTTCATAGTGCTCATTAAAGGCATCCAATTCCTTCTGACATGGCTTACACCACAATGCCCAAAAGCTTAAAATGATTGGTTTGCCATCGTTAGATATATCTGAAGTATTGAAATTCTGACCCTTTATGGTTTTAATCGTCACCGAAGGGATATCGGATTGCTGCGCAAAACCGCTCATGCCGATCGCAGCTAAGAAAAGGAAAACAACAATTTTTTTCATGGATATCGCTTTATTAAAATTTGTGCTATTATTTCTGTTGACAACTTATTTCACTTTCTGGTTGCACCAGGCTTAAGGATTCATTCAATATACACCTCCAGAATAACCGCCCTGCCCTGTGGATGAAGTTCCACCTGATCGATCATGGCCGGAACAAGCAGCACTTCCGCCTGTTTCACCTCGATCAAGTTATGATCCCATTTCAGGCTGAAGGCCCCTTCGACACACATCAGAATGACGAAAGAATCGAGATTGCTGTAATCTTTCAGCACCGCTTTGTCTAACTGAAGATATCTTGTTGTGAAGTAGGGTGAATTGACAATTTCGATAGGTAGGTTTGACTTCGACTCGTAATTGGTTTTGTAAGAATCTGGAATGTTAAAATCAATGGCATCCAAAGCTTCTTCGGTATGCAACTTCCGTGAATTGCCCTTTTCATCCTTGCGGTCCCAGTCGTAAATTCTGTAAGTAATGTCAGAGGTTTGCTGAATTTCGGCAATCAGGCATCCAGGTCCGAGTGCATGCACCCTTCCGGCTGGCATATAAAAAACATCGCCTTTGGCCACTTTTTCAACATTGAGCAAATCTCTGAGCTTACCCTGATTAAACTGTTCCACATATTGTTCGCGGCTGATTTCGCGGTTAAATCCACTAATCAGGCTTGCATTTTCGTCAGCCTGCATCACATACCACATTTCGGTTTTTCCGAAACCAATGCCTCTGTCGGCCGCCAACTCATCATCGGGATGAACCTGGATGGATAACCAGTCGTTTGAATCAAGCACTTTGACAAGGATAGGGAACTGATCGCCAAAACGTTCGTAAACCTTGTCGCCAACCAGATCGCCCATGAATACTTCCACAAGCTCATTCAACTCGTTTCCCGACAGATAACCATTAACTACAAGGGTTGGGCTGCCTTCAACACCCGACATCAGCCATGCTTCGCCACAGTTTGGTAGTTTTCCGGTATCCAGACCTAAAACATTTCTGATTTTAGAGCCTCCCCAGATCTTTTCCTTGAACACCGGGGCAAACTTGAATGGGTATAGTGTGTGCATGAAAATCGTATTAATTGGCAAATATAGACAATTGAAGAAAACGATTTTCATGCCAGAATGTTGCGCTTAACCGATGTTACCCGGCAAAAAGCTCAATTCCCTTAAGAGAAAGTTGTTATCAAGAGGATTTACAGGTCTTCTGAAAGGGAACGATCTTTGTTAAAGTGGATGAAATCGTGCGTTGTGAATCAGACAACAATTACACCTGTTTCTATTTCCGATCAGGCGAAAGAATTCTGGTTTCCAGAACACTGAAAGATTATGAGGAATTGCTTGAGCCATTAAGCTTCTTCCGTATCCACAAATCATCACTCATCAACCTGCGTTACCTGAAAAAATACAAGAAGGGCGAAGGTGGCATGGTGACCCTTGAAGATGGCACCCAGCTGGAAGTTAGCCGCCGTCGTAAAGAAGACTTCTTAAAAATCCTGAACAAGCAGTGATAATTTTCCTATTTTTATCCATTCAATCAGAAAACGAATACGAACTAAAAACTTAGCACAATGAAAACGAGGTACACCATTCCGATTCTATCCATCTTACTGTTCATTTCACTGCAATCGTGTGTAAATTATGTACAGGATCCAGCCGAAAAAGCTGTTGTTGTCGATTCAAACCAGACTATTTCCGAACAGGAAGTACTCGATGCACAGCAAGCCTGGGGCGAGGGTATTGTGAAAATCGGCAAAGCCTACACCGATAGTGCTGATTATGTTACCATCGCCACGGATCACATCAACAACTTCTATGGTTACAAATCTGGCCTTGTGTTGTTTAAGCCCACACTGGCCTCGGTTGTGCAATTCCGGACAAGCTTTGATGGTGCTTTATCCTATTTTGTGGCTGGCAACCCCAACTATCCCGAAGACCATGGCTTTGCCATCAAGCCATGGAGCAATGTGCGTTGGGAAAGTACCGGAATCATTATACAGGGCAATATGGCCGTAGCTATGGGCAATTATTATTTCACACCAGCCAGAGGAGGGGATGAAGTTAAAGTGGAATATTCATTTGCCTATACCAAAAATACTGATGGTCAACTCAGTATAGTGCTGCACGACTCGCACCTGCCCTATAAGCCTAAAGAATCACACTAAAACAAGTGTAATTCAGATCTTCTATTTTTTTGGAAACCACAGAAAAGTGGGGATCGACGGCCCTCACACAAACAGCAGCAAACTCACTGCCATCACCGCCATGCCGGCAATCAAGCCGTAAATGGAAAGATGGTGTTCGCCGTATTCTTCCGCTGCTGGCAGCAACTCATCGAGCGAGATAAAAACCATAATGCCGGCTACCATCGCGAAGAGTACGCCAAACATGATTGGGCTCATAAACGGCATCAGGATCAGATAACCAACCAATGCGCCGACAGGCTCGGCAAGTCCGCTGCTAAACGACAACCAGAAAGCTTTCTTGCGGCTTCCGGTTGCAAAAAAGATGGGAACCGAAACGGCAATTCCCTCAGGAATATTATGGATGGCAATGGCTACTGCGATGGCAATACCAAGGCCGGGATCGTTTAATGCTGCTGTGAAAGTGGCCAGCCCTTCGGGAAAATTATGTATGGCGATGGCCAAGGCAGTAAATAATCCCAACCGCTTGAGCCTTTTTGCCTTGTCCTTCTGGTTCATGTCTTCCACCCTTTTGATTTCGTGGGGATTCTCAACATTCGGGATGAACTTGTCAATTAGGCCAATCAGGAGTATACCACCGAAAAAGGCAGCAACGGTAAGCCAACTGCCCGAAACTTCCCCCATATCAGCCACCAATACAGTCCGCGATTTCGTGAGTATTTCCACGAACGACACATAAATCATCACCCCTGCCGAGAACCCGAGCGAAACCGACAAAAACTTTGTGTTGGTGCGTCGTGCAACCAGGGCTATACCGCTGCCAATCCCTGTGGAAAGCCCGGCAAACAAAGTAAGTCCAAATGCTAGTAAAATGTTATCGTCCATCATGGTTCAGCGCATTATTCTTCGAGTCGCTCAGGTTTCTGCTTGCGATAAGCTTCACGGGTTTCAATCTTTTTTAGTTCGCGTTCGATCACCAGATCAGCAATCTCAGAAGCGCGTTCAGCATCGGTTTGCATTGATAGTGCACGGCTGAACAGGACTTCACTTACATCGTGCCTGTACATCAACGCACATAGTTTTTCAAAATCATGCTCAAGCAAATCTGCTACAAACATGCTGATCTGTTCATGCAACAAGGTACGGTCAAAAAAATCGGCTCTGGTAAGCCCTGCAGGATCTCTGGGAATGATTAACTGATTCATCGGGTCAAAAGAGTGATTGGTATGCAAAAGTAATGAAGTTGCCACAAACAGCCACCTCAATTTCCTTTATGACCACTGAAATGGTCCATCGAACGATAAACACCTAAGCCATAACCCACCAGACTATCGAACCACGATGCCGGAAGCAGCCCTTTCAGCAGGGGTAAGGTGTAAACGAGTGCCGGCATCCTCACATAACGTTTATTCTTTTTGATGCCAGACACGATTTTTCCGGCTGCTGTTTTGGGTTTTATCAAGGGAAGCAAAGGGTTTACCCTGGCTCCTTCAAACATTCCGGTGCTGATATAGCTTGGAGTAACCGTGGTGACAGCGATGTCGGTTTTCAACCGCTTCATTTCGAGTCTGAGCGATTCAGACCAACCCAAAACGGCCCATTTGCTGGCTGCATAAACCGCCATGCGTGGATTGGCTAGCATTCCGGCTGCTGAAGCAATCGTTACAATATGTCCCGATCCCCTTTTCATCATCGCCCGAATGAAAACGCTGGTCACCTGCATGCAGCCCAACACATTAACCCCTATTGTATTTTCTATTTCATCTCCTTCGTGTTCATGAAAATATTTCCCTGAAACAATGCCTGCATTCAGGATGATGATGTCGGGGATCAGATTCTCTGCCTCACAGATCGCTGCAGTGTTTCTTACTGAAACAGCCGACGAAATATCAGTGATCATGCCACGTACACTGTATCCTTTCTGCGAAAACTCTGCAACAACTTCATTTGTTCGCTTAGAATCGATATCCCATATAATCAATTCTTTAGCTCCCTCTTCGAGTGCCAATTCACCCATCAGTTGCCCGATTCCGGATGCACCTCCGGTGATCAATACTATTTTGCCGGCAATTTTCGTCATAAAATAGCGTTTTATTGTGTCGATGGCTGTAACTTTGCAACCAATTCAGGGCTTGAAATTAATAGAAAAAAAGATATCATGAAAATTAAGATTTTATTACTTGTAATGGTTATTATTGCTGGCGGACTTGATTTGTCGGCACAAAGTAAAAACAAGCTTATCAGCGACCCTGAAACCAATCAATCTGTTTTGATTGGTTATGTGGATAAAACAGGACTTCAAAAGGAAGAATTTGGTCAGTATTTCAACAGCCAGTATGAAATTTATGAGGTTGCTGAAAAGAATGCGGAGAAACTGAAAAGCAAAATGGCGGATGTGGCTGTAACTATTGTGCTTGGAACATGGTGTAGTGATTCAAAAATTCAGGTTCCACGCTTTTATAAACTGCTCGATGCAATAAAATACCCTGCCGCTAACCTGACAATGATTGCTGTTGATTCGCGCAAAGAAGCGCTAGTGGTGGATGTGAAACAATTCGATATAGAGCGTGTTCCCACCTTTATATTTTATCGCAATGGATCCGAAATAGGACGTATCGTTGAAAGCCCGAAAAAAAGCTTCGAAAAAGACCTGTGGAAAATTGTACGCTAAACCTAACCTCCTGCTGGTTTTGCTGATTTGACAAATAATCTTCTTTTTAGTAAATTGCTTTTCCATGCTTACTTTTACTACAATTACTGCAATACGGGCCTTTCTTGCAAAGGTTTCTGATAACCGACAACAAAAAACGATTGGTTTTGTGCCTACCATGGGAGCCTTGCACGAAGGACACCTTGAATTGATGCGTCGGGCAAAGCAGGAAAATGATTTGTTGGTGGTTAGCATATTTGTGAACCCCATTCAGTTCAACAACAAGGAAGACCTTGAGAAGTATCCGCGTATGCCGGAAACTGACAGTGCCTTGCTCAGCTCGGTTGGATGCGATGTTTTGTTTGCACCCGGCGTAAGCGAAATGTATCCTGAACCAGACAAACAGCTGTATGATTTTGGGCTCCTGGCCGGGGTCATGGAAGGTAAGTCTCGTCCGGGCCATTTTAACGGGGTTGCCATTGTGGTGCGTAAACTTTTCGAAATCATTGAGCCCCACAAAGCATATTTCGGCGAAAAAGATTTCCAGCAGCTGGCCATTATTCAACAGCTTGTCAAAATGCTGAAGATGCCAGTGGACATTATTCCATGTCGCATTGTGCGCGAAGCTGACGGTCTTGCCATGAGTTCGCGCAATATGCGCCTGTCGATCGAAGAACGTGCCGTGGCACCTTCCATATACGACACCCTGAAAAAAGCTGTCGATATTGCTGCACAACATACCCCCGCTTCACTCAAACAATGGGTGATGGAAGAGTTCACGAAACAGCCTTTGTTTAGCCCTGAATATGTTGAAATTGCCGAAGACCGGCTGCTTCAACCCGTTATAAGCTGGAATTCATCCGTGGGCACCATGATGTTTGTGGCTGTTTTTCTGGGAAAAGTGAGATTAATCGACAATATACGGATATTTTAGTATTTTTGCCTCCCGTTTGACTATCTTTCGGGCTGATTTACAGACTCAATCACCGATCAATGAACATTGAAGTTTTAAAATCGAAAATTCACCGGGCCACCATCACTCAGGCCGACCTCAACTATATTGGCAGTATTGCTATTGACGAGAATTTGATGGATGCCGCCAACCTGATCGAAAACGAGCGGGTAAGCATTTATAACATCAACAATGGTGAAAGACTCGACACCTATGTCATAAAAGGTGAACGAGGAAGCGGAATCATATCGCTCAACGGTGCAGCTGCCCGCAAGGTGGCAATAGGCGATCATGTGATCATCGTGTCGTATGCCAGCATTGATTTTGAACTGGCCAAGAAATTTAAACCTACCATTATTTTCCCCGACAGCAGCAATAAAATCAACGCAACTCCTTGAAAAACATCATCATTCAGACGACAAAATACCTTCTGTTTTTGATGCTGGGGGTGTTTCTGCTTTGGCTGAGTTTCCGCAAACTTAGTCTGGATGATGTTTGGAACGACATACTGCATGCCCACTATTCATGGATGTTCCTTGCCTTGCTTTTTGCCTTCATTGCCCATGTGGTCAGGGCCATGCGGTGGAATCTGCTGATCAACAGCCTTGGATTCAAAACCAGGCTGGCAACAACATTCTATGCTGTCATGATAGGGTATATGGCCAATACAGCCGTGCCGCGCATGGGCGAATTCATGCGATGCGGCGTGCTTTCGCGTAAAGAAAAGATTCCTTTTAACGCCTTATTTGGTACCGTAATCTCCGAGCGATTCTTCGACCTTATTGTACTGGCTATCATCCTTTTCTCGGTTATCTTCTTTCAATGGCAACTATTGGGGGACTTTGTTACCCGCATGACCCGTCCATTCTTCGAAAAAGTGGATGAACATTCGTTTTCATTGATGATTGTTGCTGTTGTGGGTCTGCTTTTTGCCGGACTCCTGGTTTTCCTGTTTGTGTATTTTCGCTCCCGTTTCCGCAAAATGGCGGGCTACAACAAAACTATGGAATTGTTGAAAGGACTTGGCGAGGGGGTTAGAACCATTCAGAAAGTTAAGCAGAAAGGTCTGTTCGTGTTGTATACCCTGATAATCTGGACAATGTACTCTCTTATGCTCTGGGTTCCTTTCATGATGCTCGACGAAACAAGTCATCTGGGATTTCTGGAAGGGATCACCCTGATGGCAATCGGAAGTTTGGGTGTGGTGGCTCCTGTGCCGGGTGGCATTGGCGCCTATCATTTCATAGGCAAAGCAGTGCTGGTTGAGCTTTACGGAATTTCAGGAACATCAGCAGGATCCTTTGTTGCCCTTACACATGCCGGTCAAACCCTGTTGCATATCATAACCGGCGGATTGTTTTATTTCATCATGTTTTTTGTGGACCATAAAAAACCCCTGAATGACTAAATCAGACCTGATTCAGAAAAAAATACTCCCCCCCGATCAGCTGAAA
>DITE01000010.1 GCA_002422725.1 Bacteroidales bacterium UBA6192 | reverse complement strand
GTGAAATAAAAGACCTGGAGAAAATGAAGATAAACATATTGAAACCACGTAAGGCACTGAATAAAGCCTTTTTAAAAGTAAAACCCAACAGGACCGAGATCGAAGGGTTCAAGGCTAATCTTATTACCTTGCTCGACAGGACAAACGACACCGAAAGCGAAGAGTTTCACAAAAACTTAGTTTCAGACTTTTTAAAGAAAACCTATTACGACCCAAACCATTTCATCAACACCAAAGGCCGCAACGACCTTGTTATTCATAACGGACCACAAGCAAGCTCAACGGTTGGCGTGATCATCGAAGCCAAAAAGCCGACCAATAAAAACGAAATGATTTCCACCAAAAAATTGAATGCAAAAGCATTTCAGGAATTGGTCTTGTATTACTTACGCGAGAGAATTACGCTCAAAAATCTTGAGGTAAAACACCTGGTGGCAACCAACATCAACGAATGGTTCATTTTTGACGCCACCCTGTTCGACAGGCTTTTTGCCCAGAACAAATACCTTGTGAAACAATTCACCGAATTTGAAAGCGGACGTTTGGCCGACACCAAAACCGATTTCTTCTACAAGCAGATCGCCGAGCCCTTTATTGACAGCATCACGGCCGAAATTGAATTTGCGTATTTCAACCTTCAGGACTACCAAAAACCCCTGCGCAATGCCGACAAAGCCGACGACAACCTGCTGATTGCCCTCTTCAAGCTTCTGTCGCCCGAGCATCTGTTGAAACTTCCGTTCACCAATGACAGCAACAGCCTCGACAAGCGTTTTTACAGCGAGTTGTTGCACATCATCGGTTTGACCGAAACCAAAGAAGGAAGCAAAAAACTAATTGAACGAAACAGGGAAGATCATCGAAACTCGGGCAGTATTCTTGAAGATACTATCATACAACTTGATAGCCTTGACAAAATTAGCCGTTTAGACCGACCAGGCCAATTTGGAAACACTCAACAAGAACGTTTATTCAACGTTGGACTTGAATTGAGCATCACCTGGATCAACAGAATTTTGTTTCTCAAATTGTTGGAAGCCCAACTAATCAACTACCACAAAGGCGACAAGTCGTATTCTTTTTTAAGTTTAGACAAAATCAAAAACTATGACGACTTAAATAGTTTGTTTTTTCAGGTGTTAGCTCGAAAGTATGACGATAGAAACCAGGATGTAAAACAACTTTTTGAAAAAGTTCCTTACCTCAATTCTTCGCTTTTTGAGCCAACAGAAATTGAGCATTCTACCTTGTTTATCAGCAATCTGAAAGGAGACAAAACCATCCCTGTCATCGGCTCAACGGTACTAAAAAACGAGCAGGGAAAGAAAAGAGCGGGTTCGTTAATCACGTTGGAATACCTGTTTGAGTTTTTGAACGCTTACGATTTCAGCAGCGAGGGTTCGGAAGAAATTCAGGAAGAGAACAAAACGCTCATCAATGCTTCGGTGCTGGGCTTGATTTTCGAGAAAATAAACGGCTACAAGGACGGTTCGTTCTTCACTCCCGGTTTCATCACCATGTATATGTGCCGCGAAACCATCCGCAAGGCCGTAGTGCAGAAATTCAACGATACCAAACAATGGAACTGCAGCAGCATAGATGAACTTTATGACAGGATTGAAGACCGCAAAGAAGCCAACAGCATTGTAAACAGCATCAAAATATGCGACCCTGCTGTTGGTTCGGGACATTTTTTGGTTTCGGCGCTGAATGAGATGATTGCGATAAAAAGCGACCTCAAAATTCTACAGGACCGTGAAGGCAGGCGCTTGAAAGAATATCATTTTGAGGTTGTTAACGATGATTTGATCGTAACAGATGAAGACGGGGAACTGTTTGAGTACAATCCCAACAACAGGGAGCGTCAACGCGTGCAGGAAACGCTGTTTCACGAAAAGCAAACGATTATCGAAAGCTGCCTGTTTGGCGTTGACATTAACCCTAATTCTGTAAAAATCTGCCGTTTGCGTTTGTGGATCGAGCTGTTGAAAAACGCTTACTACAAAAACAGCACAGAATTGGAAACCCTTCCAAACATCGACATCAACATCAAATGTGGAAATTCGCTGGTGAGCCGTTTTGCCATTGATTCCGATATAAAACAAGCCCTGAGGAAAAGCAAATGGAATATTGACAGCTATCGTATAGCTGTGTCAACTTACCAAAATGCCGAGAACAAAGAGCAAAAGCGGGAAATGACAAAACTCATCTTGCAAATTAAGCAGGGGTTTTCCTCAGAGATAGGGATGAATGACCCTTTAAAAAAGCGGTTGGACAAATTGATCAATGAGCTATACCATCGGTTTACCGGTAGTTTTCTCTTTGAACCCGACTCTATCTATGGTGAAAACGCAAAGAATCTGGATAAAAAGCGAAAAGCAGAGCAGGATAAGCTTGAAATGGAGATCAACCAGATAACCGCAAAACTTGAAGAGAAAAAGGCAAGTAAAATTTACGAAAACGCCTTTGAATGGCGCTTTGAATTTCCTGAGGTGCTGAACGATGATGGCGATTTTGTGGGCTTTGATGTGGTGATTGGGAATCCGCCGTATATCAGGCAGGAAGAACTTGGAGATTTTAAAAATTATCTTCAAACCAACTTTAAAGTATTTTCATCAGGTGGTGACATTTTTTCTTACTTCTATGAATTGAGCCACAGCATAATGAAAGACAAAGGTTACTTTTCTTTCATTAACAACAGTTTCGATAAAACTACAGCAGGAAAGACTTTAAGGGAATTTGTAGAAAACAATTTCAGATTTGAAAGTTATATTGACTTTACAGATGTTGTTGTTTTTGAAGAAGCAACAACCTACCCAATTATACTAATAGCCCAGAAAGCAAATCACAAAAGCCATTTCAAATTTTTCAAATACACAAAAGCTAATTTTTACAATAAAGAGTTGTTAAGCAATAAATCCATATACACAGAAGTAGCACAAGACAAATTGAACACTTCTGCTTGGAATTTCATCAATTCATTTGAGCAAAATATTTTAGCGAAAATTCAAAGTCATAAAACTATTGAAGAAAAATTTGGAAGGTGTTTCAGGGGAATAATTACAGGATTAAATGAAGCATTCGTTACAGAAAATAAATTGGGAAGCTATAGTGTTTTGAGGGATGTTTATGATGGTAAAGATTTGAAGAAATGGGCAACTCCCCGATCTTTCAAAAAAATGATTGTTTTTGAAAGCAAATCAACATCAAAAAATTTTGGGAAACTGAGTGAAGATGTGGCATTTGAAAAAATGAAAGAAACCTATCCTGAAATATTCAATCATCTTGAACCATTCAAAGAGAAGGCATTAATGCGTTTCGACAAAGGTGAGTTTTGGTGGGAACTAAGAAATTGCGCTTATTATGATTTTTTTGAGAAACCGAAAATCATTTTTCCAAATCTTCAAAACAACAACAAGTTTGCATTTGATGAAACAGGGGTTTACTTAAATGCTCCAGCAGTATTTTTACCTTCCAATGATAAAGCATTATTAGCCGTTCTCAATTCAAAAGTTGTTTGGCACTTTTTAAAGAGTGTTTGCGTAATCAGAAGCGGTGGTTACATAGAAGTTAAACCACAGTATTTTGAACAAATCCCGATTCCGAATTTTGATGATAATATTAAAACGAAACTGACTGAATTAGCTGAAATAGCTATTCGTGAAAAAAATAATAATCAGCAAGCAGATATTAAAACTGTAGAAACCCAAATAGACCAACTGGTTTACCAGCTTTACGAATTGACGGAAGAAGAGATAAAAATAATTGAGAAAGCATGAATCAAAAACAAAGGATGAATTACAAGATAAATATGCTATTCCGAGTGATTTACGTTTTAGCATTTAACGTTTATTCATGGTATTGGCTTTACAAAATTATTTGTGTTTATCAATCAACTTGGGAAGAATGGGCCAATTGGTTTTTTGTTATTTGTGGTGTTCACTTTTTCGTAATTGATTATTCAAAATTTTGGTCAAAGAATGTAAAGTCACTCTCTGACATTTTCAATCCTGATATTCAATGAAAAACAATTAGCTATTCAGATGATTATGAAATTATAGCAGGAGGAATTTCAAACAGCATATTAAATTTGCTAAAAAATAAAAATTATGGCAACAAAAACAGTTCCGGTAAAACCTCACAAAAGGTCAACACCATCGCCAACACCAAGAAAAAATCCTGATGCTCCAAAGCCAGGACCAAAGACAGTTCCAGTTGAACCGCATAAACGGACACCACCAAAGAAATAATGACAACAATGCCAACGCTTCACAGCCACACACATTGCCAAGCCCCATAAGCCAACGCTACAATCGAAGCTTTGTCAAAAGAATGCAACTATGGTGGCACGCCGCGAACTAACTTGTATCATTTTTGTTTTAACACATGCATTTTTATCTATACTTTTGTCTTTGTGAAAAATAAAATTTATGCCATATCATTATTGCTATCATTTTTGGTAGTACTGAGTCATGAGATGATTCCTCATCATCATGACGACTTGGCATTGATTCATTCTGTTGCGCATGAGAATGATGATGACCACGAGCACAAACACGATTCTCAGAAAGAAGAAAAGAGCACAAAACACAGTCATACATTTCCTTTTCACCAACATCTCACACCATCAAATGATGTGTGTGTTGAAAGAACAAGACTGTTAGAATCAAGTATTCAGTTTCGACATGTTTCGTATTTTGTTTGTACCCCTTTAATCCGAACAGACCTTTCGAAGCCACCTAATCTTGAAGGTAAACTCTACGAAGATCCAATATTTTTAATTTCCTCGATATGTAGCCTCGAAGCATTCGCTCTACGAGGTCCTCCTGTTATTGTTTAAGTTTTATTTTTTTGAATGTTGTTCTACAAATCTTGTAGGATATAATGAACATTCAATTTTTAGTGTTTTTAAATTAAACAATAGAATAATGAAAATTAAGATAATCTTATATATAACACTTACGTTAATCTTTGTAAGTTGTCATACCAATCATAACCATGATGCTGAAGTAGCGCATCACGACGAAGTTTCATTAATAATTACTGCTTACAGTAACGAATTCGAACTCTTTGCCGAAGCCGACCCGTTTGTGGTTGGTAAATCAGGTGAAATATTATCGCACTTCTCCCATTTGCCAAACTTTAAAGCATTGGAAAGCGGAAGCATTACTACCCGTTTAATAATTAACGGAAAAGAAACCCGTCACACGCTTGAAAAGCCAAGCCGTAAAGGCATTTATAAATTTGTGTTAACACCTGAAAACGATGGTATTGGCCAATTGATATTTGACATAATAACCGAAAAGGGAAATTTTCAATTAATAGTTCCCAAAGTGAAAGTTTTTAGCAATGAACATGATGCAATTCATGCCGCCGAAGCAGAGGTTGTTTCATCAACCAACACAACTGTATTCACAAAAGAACAATCGTGGAAAATTGATTTCGCCACTGAATATCCGCTTATTGAACCCTTTGGTCCGGTTATTAAGACTACGGCTCTTGTACAATCAGCCCAGGGAGATGAGATTATAATTACTGCTAAGTTGGAAGGTATTGTTGCATTTGCAGCTGAAAATGTGCTGGAAGGGAAAAGTGTCTTAAAAGGACAAACGCTTTTATCCATATCAGGAAGTGGTTTAGCCAATAATAATTCTGCAGTTTATTATCAGGAAATAAAAAACAATTACGAAAAGGCAAAGGCCGATTATGAACGCCTCGCAGAATTGGCAAAGGATAAAATAACCTCAGAAAAAGATTTGCTAAATGCAAAAAATCAGTACGATAATGCAAAAGCAAATTACGACAATCTGGTTAAAAACTTTAGTGCTGCCGGTCAGAATGTGACAAGTTCAATGAATGGATATGTGAAGCAGGTTTTTGTGCAAAACGGACAATTTGTTGAAGCCGGGCATGCCATCATTACTATTTCTCAAAACAAAACATTGCTTCTAAAAGCGGAAGTTCAACAAAAGTATGTGCCTGTTTTAGCCACAATCAATTCGGCTAACATTCGTACACTTCATAACAATCAGACGTATACGCTGGCAGAGTTAAACGGAAAGATAATATCCTTTGGCAGAAATGCCAATACCGATAATTTTTTACTTCCAATAAACATTCAAATCGACAATAAAGGAGATTTTATTTCAGGCGGTTTTGTCGAATTATACTTAAAGACTTTAACGAATACTCAGGCATTAACAATACCAAATGTCGCAATATTAGAAGAACAAGGCTCTTATTTTGTGTTTGTACAAGTTCATCCCGAACTCTTCGAAAAAAGGGAAGTGAAAGTGGGTGCAACAGATGGTTTGAAAACCGAAATAATAAAGGGTATTACCCAACATGAACGTGTTGTTACCGAAGGGGCTATTTTAGTCAAACTGGCACAGGCAAAAGGAACTTTAGATGCACATTCAGGACACAACCATTAAAGCAGTACAGACATGCTCAATAATATTATAAAATTCTCACTGAACAACAAATATTTAATTTTGCTCAGTTCAGTGTTGTTGGTGGTTATCGGAATGAGAACCGCCATAAATATGGATGTAGACGTATTTCCGGATTTTACTTCTCCAACTGTTGTGGTCATGACAGATGCGCATGGAATGGCATCGGAAGAAGTAGAACGTTTGGTAACCTTCCCCATAGAAACTTCGGTAAATGGAGCAACCGATGTAAGAAGGGTTCGTTCCGTTTCTTCGCAGGGCTTCTCCTTTGTTTGGATCGAATTCGAGTGGGGAACAGACATTTTTAAAGCCCGTCAGATTGTAAGTGAAAAACTCATTAGCATAGCATCGCAAATGCCTATTGGTGTTGGACAGCCTACTTTAGCTCCCCAATCGAGCATTATGGGTGAAATTTTTCTCATCGGTATGCAGGCCGATAGCACAAGCATGATGGATTTAAGAACTATTGCAGAATGGAATGTTAAACCGTTGATTTTGGCAACCGGAGGAGTGTCGCAGGTAACTATCATCGGTGGCGATTACAAGCAGTATCAAATATTGGCGTATCCTGAGAAAATGAAATACTACCACGTTTCGATGCTCGAATTGGCTGATATATGCAAAGGAATAAGTCAAAATTCATCGGGTAGTGCTGTAAGGCAGTATGGCAATGAATACGCTGTTAGTGGAATTGCCCGAACTTCCGACATCGAAGAACTGGGCAATTCATTTATAAAGCCGATTAACGGTAAACCTGTTAGAATTAGAGATGTTGCCGAAGTGAAAATTGGCAGTGCGATTAAAATGGGACATGCTTCTCAAAATGCCAAGCCTGCTATTATTCTTGCCGTTTCAAAACAGCCCAATACCAACACCCTGGAACTTACAGAGCTGGTTGAAACCAACTTAATAGATCTACAAAGAACCATGCCATCAGATGTTGTTTTAGATACAAAAATTTTCCGTCAGGCTGATTTTATTGAAACATCAGTAAATAACGTACAAAACGCATTAATTGAAGGAGGAATTTTTGTTGTCATCATTTTGTTTCTCTTTTTAGGCAGTTTCCGGACAACAATTATTTCTCTTACTGCCATTCCTTTGTCCTTGCTGGGTGCAATTTTAGTGTTAAAAGTGTTGGACTTAAGCATAAACACCATGAGTTTGGGCGGTATGGCCATTGCAATTGGTTCGCTGGTTGACGATGCCATTATTGATGTAGAGAACGTGTATAAACGCTTGAGGCAAAATCATAAAAAGCCAAAATCCGACAGGCAATCTTCTTTTACTGTTGTTTTTGAAGCATCAATAGAAATCCGTGCATCCATTTTGAATGCTACATTGATAATCATTGTAGCTTTTTTGCCTTTATTTTTCCTGTCAGGGATGGAAGGTCGTATGTTGCAGCCACTTGGAATTTCATTTATCGTTTCCTTGTTTGTATCCTTAATTGTAGCCATGACCTTAACGCCATTACTTACAAAGTTGATGCTTACCGATGAAAAATACTTGGCTAAAAATGAAAAAGAAAAGTGGGTGGTGCGAACCCTAAGCGCCGTGTATGAAAAATCGCTTACATGGTCATTATTAAACAAGAAAGTGGTGTTATTTTCCTCCATTGGATTATTTGTCCTTTCACTTGTTCTGTTTGCATCTTTGGGGCGCAGCTTTTTGCCCGAATTTAACGAAGGCTCATTAACACTCTCTGTGGTTACCCTCCCGGGGGCATCCTTAGAAGAAAGTAACAAGCTCGGTAATCTGGTTGAAACCGAATTGTTATCTATTCCCGAAGTTACCAGGACGGCACGCAGAACTGGTAGGGGCGAGCTCGATGAACATTCGCAAACAGTAAATAGTGCCGAAATTGATGCCACATTTGAACTTGAAGACCGAAGCCGTGAGGAATTTATGGCCGATGTACGTGAGACTATTGCTCGAATACCCGGTATAGCCGCAACAGTGGGGCAGCCTCTTGGTCATCGTATCGACCATATGCTGTCGGGCACAAGGGCAAATATTGCCATAAAACTTTTTGGTCATGATTTGAATAAAATGTTCATCATTGGAAATCAAATAAAAAGTGCCATTACAGGAATAGAAGGCCTTGTAGATGTGAATGTTGACCAGCAGGTGGAAATTCCCCAGATACAGATAAAAGCCAATAGAAATATGTTGGCAGAACACGGTATAACTATCAACCAGTTTAACGAGTTTGTGGATATTGCTTTTGGAAGTGATAAACTTGCCGATATTTATGAAGGTCAAAGTCGGTTCGATTTGGTATTGCGCTTGAATGGAAATTACACCGAAACCATCGAGGGTATTCGTGCAGCACTTATTGATACCGACAACGGCAATAAAGTTCCTTTGGGACATGTTGCCGATGTAGTCTCAGTTTCAGGGCCAGGTTCCATAAGCCGAGAAAATGTACACCGCAAAATTGTAATTGCTGCAAACGTAGCAGGACGGGATTTAAGAAGTGTAGTGGAAGAAATACAAAGCACAATCATCGAAAATGTGGAATTACCCGACGGGTATAGAATTGAATATGGCGGGCAGTTCGAAAACGAAGCCAGTGCTTCAAAAACACTCATGATAACATCCATATTGGCAATACTTATCATTTTCTTGTTGCTCTTTCAGGAATTTAAAAGCTTTAAACTTGCTGGCATCGTGCTGTTGAATTTGCCATTGGCATTAATTGGAGGCGTTTTTTCAATCTTTTTTACTTCGGGCATATTAAGTATTCCTGCAATTATTGGTTTTATTACACTCTTTGGGATTGCTACCCGAAACGGAATTTTGTTGATTTCAAATTATTATAGATTACAAATCCAAGGCGTTTCCTTGATTGAAACGATAACAAAAGGATCATCGGACCGTTTGAACGCAATTTTAATGACTGCCCTTACAGCTGCTTTGGCTTTAATTCCATTGGCAATACAAGGCGATTTGCCGGGAAATGAAATTCAAAGCCCTATGGCACAAGTAATCTTGGGTGGATTATTGACATCAACTCTGCTCAATATTTATATTGTACCAATAGTTTACAGCATCATAAACAATCGTGGAATTATTAAAACTGAACAAGAATGAAAATATTAATAGTATCTCTCATGATCATAATAGCGTTTCAAAATAACCTAAAAGCCCAAAGCAATATTGATACTGTTTTATTCCAAATTGAAAGGAACAACACAACGCTGGCTGCTTTGCAAAAAAGAGCCGAAGCCGATAAAATTGGCAGCAAAACAGCTAACTACCTTCAAAATCCTGAAATTGAATTTAATTATTTGTGGGGTAATAGTGTTACAGGAAACCGAACTGACTTTTCCGCAATGCAAGCATTTGATTTTCCAACAGCATACAGCTTTAAAAATCAAATCTCTAACATAAAATACGAACAGGTTGAACTTGAATACCATAAGCAACGTAAAGAATTGCTTTTGATTGTACGATTAGTTTGTTACGATCTGATTTATACAAATGCTTTAAAACAGAAACTTTCAAAGAGGCTTTACCATGCTCAAAGCATTGCTGATGCGTACGAATCAAAAATTAATATTGGCGAAACCAATATTTTAGAATACAATAAGGCACAATTAAACTTGCTGAATTTGAGTAAGGAAATGGAAGTTATTACCATTGAGCAAAAAGCACTGCAGGCTGAACTGACCCGTTTTAATGGTGGGGTGCAATTAAACCTTTCCGAAAATGAGTTTCAGGTTACCGTTTTATCGGAAGATTTTGAGCAATGGTACGAACAAGCAGAGCAAGACAATCCTTTATTAAATTGGTTGAAAAAGGAGGTTGAATTAACGCAAAAGCAAATAAGCCTGAATAAGGCTCTAAGCTTGCCAAAATTTAAAGCTGGTTACATGAGCGAATCTGTTGTTGGTCAGGAATTTAAAGGAGTTACTGTGGGCTTGTCAATTCCCTTGTGGGAGAATAAGAATACCGTAAAATACGCAAAAGCCAATGCACTTGCAATTGAAAATACGACATCTGACAGCAAGATGCAATTGTATAGTTACCTAAAAATGTTACATACAAGAGCCGTTTCACTTCAAAGTAATGTAAGTGATTATAAAATAAAATTACGCACATATAATAATACCGATTTACTTAAGAAGGCATTTGATAAAGGTGAAATTTCGCTGGTTAACTATATAATTGAACTTTCCATCTATTACGAAAGTGAAAATAACTTATTGAAATTAGAGAGAGATTTGAATAAAACAATTGCAGAGTTAAATCAATATTTATGAAAAAGCTTGAACCAGGTAGTCAAATTACAGTCCTAAGCACAGGGTGCCCTCGCCTTAGAGGACAATTAGTTCTTTAAACACAATAAGTGAAGTGGTGGACGCCTGTGCTGAGGGCAGTCGAAGTGACCCACCGAAAGCTGATTGGACGTGAAGCTTTCAAACCACTTTATGGCGCTTTTGTCGAATGAGTATTGGTGCTTAGCAATAAAGAAATAGTTTCTGTTCATGAAACAGTTATGGTTTAAGGAGATGAACGTGAGTTAACCTTTGATGAAGTGTCGGGAATATGTAATTGTTGGCAAAATTGCCTATTTTGTGCTTACGGCAGGAAGAGCATTGCAGACACCTGTTTACGGGCTATGCGCCAGTCGATATTAAGGAGGCATGAAATTTAATTAGGCTCACTGATGGTACGAGGGCATAAAATGCAATGCTTGCAATGGAAGTATTTGCTAATTTTATCGGGACAATAATGCACGTATTATGAGAAATAAAGGAGGTTTTTGGACCTGTCCGCCGCAGGAGGACCTGTCCGCCGCAGGAGGACTTGGCTGCCATTGGGAGGTCTTATCCGCCTTTGGAAGGCTTGTCCGCTGCAGGAGGACATATTCACCTTCTTTGCAATAAACAATTAACATTAAACATAATGAAAAAAGTATTCTTAATCAGTTCTCTTCTGATGCTCTTTACGGGTTACAGTTTTGCTCAATGTGGAGCAAATGAAGTTGAAGTGAGAGTCAACATTTTCACCGATGCCTGGGGCGAAGAAACGTCCTGGACACTATCCGATCTCATGGGTACTGTTGTCCTTCAAGGTGGCCAGGGTGGTGTTTATGATGACAATGCAAGCTATTCTGACAGCATCTGCGTTCAATCGAACGCCTGTTTGATTTTCGAGATTTATGATACCTGGGGAGATGGTATTTATGCTCCTGACGGTTGTGAGCTTTATCTGGATGAAGTGCTTGTTTATAGCGGTGCCAATGACATTGGATCATATGCCATAACCGTTGTGAATTGTGGGGACTCCTGCGGTATGATTCTTAGTGCGCTTCATGACCTTCAAGCCCATATCAATGCAGACATTACACTCGATGCTGAGGAACTGACACTAATCAGAAATGTTTTCACGCTATTCCCGGAATGTCTGGCCAGCAGCGAGACTAACATACTGCTATCAAAAAGTGTGGTTGAAGATTATGACAATGAAATCGGGGCACTTTTTACTACTCCCAACACCGAAAACGGCTTTTCAAAGGACCCTGAGATAGCACCAGGCATGGAACTCGAACGGGCAATGTTTGCCCTTCAGCAAGGAATATTCGATCATATATTCACCCCCGAAGTTTATGAAGATTATCCGCAACACATCAATGGTTGGAAATACGATGCGTGCAATACTTTCCCAGGATACGTTGACCCGCCGGCAGACTCATCCATAAGTATATCAGCACTAATACGTGCTAATTTTAAAGACCCTGATGGTATGAACCCGTTCTTCGATATTAATCAAGACAGAATGGAGCACGCACTCCGTCCAACCGGTCTGTATTTATCTCCCGGAAGTATAGCCACAGTTACTGTACCGGATAGTCTGGTGGGTCATGACTATTGGGTCAGGGTGGGTTCACATGATTGGGACTTGACCGAGCGCACCGAGTTTAGACGATTTGACAGGATATCTAAAAAATTCTCTATCGATTCAACCACAATTGAAGTGTTCAATCCCCTTGGTGGAGCAATTTCTATCCTCGTCCCCTATGGCGCAAACGATGGAATTGTCTGGGTCAGCGTGAACAATGGTGTGGAAGCCCCCTTCTTCTCATTGAAGTCGTTTTATGAAACACCTGACTTTAACGCAGAACTGAGTAAGCCCGGTCCTTGGGCTGTTTTTGAATCAGACAATGTGATGTTTACTATTCCTAAGCATTCCATTGTGCCCGGTCAATACGATCTCATGCAAGCCTTGTTAGACTGGGAGACAGCTGTGAGGGGTATCAATTCCATTTTAGCCAGACAGATCATTCCAGATAAGCACAATATGTATATGATCGCTGATAGAGATATCCGATTTGGGGCTTATTCAATCGGTTATCCAATGTCGAACACGCCTCTCAACTATACCGATGTGCCCGGCCCGGCTTATTTTATTAACGGCCCGGGACCTGATGATGAAACAAACTTTCATGAAACAGGGCATGCATTGGCGATATCCAAATTTGCGGGAGAAGAGGAGGCTTTGGTCAATGTGCCTTACATCATGGCTATGAATTATGGTCTCGGTGTCGACCTGAATGAAGCAGTGAATTACAGCTTCGTTCCGAATACGTTTGACATCGACAAGACCGCCACACATCGAATGGTTTCCAATACATTTGGTTCGGAGAGAGATATTTCAAATACTACAACTGACGAAGTACGATACCAGCACAGAGGGTATGGGCACTATTTTGAAATAGTCAATATGCTCGGATGGTGTCCGCTAAGAAATTTCTGGAAACAGGAATGGATTGACTTTGAGAATGGGATCAACCATGGCACCAATGATCAGGAGATTGACGGGAGGATACTCAGAATGTCAGTTGCAGCACAAGCAGATCTGCGCCCCTTATTCCATGTTTTTGGAATTCTTCCGCAAGATGCAGTTGCGCTACAAGACACGATGGCCCAGATCGGTGTGCCACCTTCTATCACGGTTTACAACAGACTGCAAGACTATCTCGACCTGATTCCTGAGGACAACACGGCATTCGTCAATTACGCTCTGGCAGTATATCCAGATCTCTACACGGAAGGCCCAACAGCCGATCCTGATTACGGGGTAGGATGGCATTACCTGAAATCATTAATTTACGATGCAACCGAAGCCCAGGACCGAATTGATATCCTACAATCCATCATAGACCTCTATTATCCGAATGGTGAACCTGCCGGCAATAGTGATCCGGATGTTTGCTGCTTGCTGGACACCTTGCTTATCAGCATGGTGGAAGAAGAGATTGTCGTGACGGGAGGCGTACAACCATATGATATTTCAATTGATACAACTGGAAATGTTATGACAGTGAAAGTGGTAGATTTCGATGGATGCGAATCTACTGCTCAATTCACATTAAGCAGTTTGACTGAAGAAGCCCCGGAGGGAATAAAAATCTATCCCAATCCTGCTTCGACAGAAATCCATATTGAATTGACAGGAAGTAATAATCAAATCGAGAACTTACGAATAGTTTCGATGCATGGTCAGGTACTAAATCAATCTCGAAAAGCTGATCGTATAAATATATCTGCACTAAGTGAAGGTGTATATATACTTCACATCGAATTGGCTGGTGGAGAACAAATAAGTAAAAGGGTTTTGGTTTTGAGATAGAGAAGACCAATAACATAACAACATAGCTGCATAGAACGCACTTTTGGCTCAATGGCTTGTTCCGTCTTTAATTGTCTATTCTGCCTCGTATCAGGTTCTGTGCTGGCAAACTGTTAGTGTTTCATAATCTGTAACTTCACCAAGTGCCAAAATGATGCTTATCCGTTTGGTATATAACATAGACTAAAACCTGTAGACAAGTCCGAAGCCGTCGGGAGCCAGACCCAGCGAAAAGCACTTTGCAGCCTTATCCCGTTGAAACTGCAGTACACCCCGGCCTACCAAATAGCCTAGCAAAGCACCTGCATACACATCTGAAGGCCAGTGCTCACCACTCACCAACCTGCTGAACGCGGTGTATCCGGCAAGGGAAAATGCCGTTATTCCCACCCAGATATGGTCATCATAAAGTCCTGACAGCACGGTTGCAACAGCAAAAGCCCGCATGGTGTGCCCTGATGGAAAAGCATCATACTGATGACCATGAAAAGGACCAAGCCATTTGGAAGCATCTACAGGCTGCAGTTGGCTGGCTCTTGGGCGATGTGTAAGTTGTTTGAGCACCCATGCGCCTCCTGCAGCAAGCACAAAAGCCTGGGTGCCGGCAAGAGCCGCCTGTCGGGCTCTCACATTGTCGTGCGCAACTCCCTTGATATACAAACCTGCGAACACAGGCAGCATGACCAATCCATTACCTAAGGGGCTTCCTGACTTAACAATGTTGTTGGCTGTTGCAGGATCCAATAAATTATTGAATAACTCATTTCCCTCTTTATCAAGCAGATAAACCAGGATACCTGCACTTACCAACTCTCCGGCCGTTACCCACTCCGAGCCACTAAAATGAAAGGGTTGGGCTGCTGTTTCCACTCCGGCATACCCAAAATCGTAGATGAAGTATTTGTTGATTAAAAAGTTGCAGCTATCCGGAATGCTTTGGGCGTTTGTAAGGCTACTGAAAGCAAAAATGACCAGTAAGAGACTGAACTTCTTCATGTGGTCCTGTTTTATTTTTCCTTAACCTTTGCTTCATTCCAGAATGCGTCCATCTCTCCAAGACTCATTTCATGAAGCATTCGTCCATTTTTCGATGCCTGTTCTTCGATGTATTTAAATCGTCGCAGGAATTTCTTATTGGTTCTTTCGAGGGCATCTTCCGGATTTACACCGATATAACGGGCATAGTTGACAAGAGCAAAAAGCAGGTCGCCAAACTCATCTTCAATCTTCTCGTGGGCTGATTCGTTGTTAACTTCGGTTTTCAACTCGGTCATTTCTTCTTCTACTTTTGCCCACACTTCCTCACGTCGCTCCCACTCAAACCCTACACCTCCTGCTTTTTCCTGCATTCTGTAAGCCTTAAGCAATGCTGGAAGAGACACAGGGACACCTTCAAGCACTGATTTCTTACCTTCGCTTAGCTTGATCTTTTCCCAGTTGCTTTTTACCTCTGACTGATCAGCCACTTTTACGTCTCCATAAATGTGTGGATGACGCACGATCAATTTATCACAAATGGAATCGATCACATCCTTTATGTCAAATGCATTGGTTTCGGAGGCTATCTTGGCATAAAATACCAGGTGTAACATCAGGTCGCCAAGTTCTTTTTTTACTTCATGCAGATCACCCGACATGATGGAGTCGCTCAGCTCATAGGTTTCCTCGATTGTAAGATGCCGCAAACTGTCAAGTGTTTGTTCCTTGTCCCAGGGACAGCCCGCCCTCAATTCGTCCATGATGGTCAATAAGCGTTTGAAAGCATCAAGTTTTTCCTGCATGAAAGGTTTATTTATTGCCGGCAAAGGTAGTCAATATGATTGATTGAGCTGTTCCTGAATAAGCCTGATCAGGTCGGCAGGTTGGTAAGGTTTCTGCAAATATGCATTGATGCCTGCCCCAAGATACCGATGAACATCATCTTCCAGGGCATAAGCCGTTACGGCAATAACCGGTGTGTTAGGCAACTGATTTTCCTTTTCATAACTCCTGATCTTCAATGTCGATTCAACACCATCCATCACTGGCATCTGAATATCCATCAGGACAACATTGTATTTTTTTCTACAGAAAAACTGATACCCTACCAGGCCATTTTCGGCAATGTCCACCTCAAAACCGGCTTTCTTCAGAATGGCTTCGGCAAACTTCTGATTCATGATATTATCTTCAACCAACAATACTTTCATGTCACTAATTTTGTTTGTTCAACTATCTGTCATCAGATGAATCAAGCGGTAACGTAAAATAGAAAGTGCTTCCCTGAGAATCAATCTCAACGCTGCTTTCAACCCACATTCTTCCACCATTCATCTTAATAAACTCCTCACACAGGATAAGTCCAAGCCCTGTTCCTGGTTCCTGTTCCGTACCTTCACGCCTGTACTGCTCATCTATCCGGAACAGCTTGGTTAACTGATCCTCTGGTATTCCCACACCATTGTCTTTCACAAAAATTGTCAAAAATTCAGATGCTTGTTCATACCCGACAACTACTGTACCTTTACGGGGAGTGAATTTTATTGCATTGGTAATCAGATTGCGCAGAGCCGTTACAATCATTTGATAATCAGCATAGACAGTAGTGTTGAAAGGCACCTGACTGTGCATGTTGATTTCTTTGACTTCGGCAGCAGATTCGCTCAGATTGAGTGTTTCATTGATGGCCATGCAAATATCAAAGTGAACAGGCTTGAAATGCATCGAACCAGTTTGGGTGAGTGCCCAATCCAATAAATTCTGCAACAATCTGAATGTTGAGCTCGACGCAACCTGAATATTGCTTACAAATTCCTTTCGTTCTTCATCCGTGAAATCATCGTATTCGTTTACAAGTAGATTACTGAACCCGATAATTGCGTTGAACGGGTTCTTCAAATCGTGGGCAATAATCGAGAAAAACTTGTCCTTGGTGCTATTGGCTTCTTTAAGCCTTGTCTGATTAATCAGCAACTCCTCTTCTGACGCCTTGCGTTGTGTAACATCTTCCATAATCGACAGATAATGCGTAATGATCTGATTCTCGTCCAATATGGGCGAAATGGAAACAGAAACCCATTGGCAATCTCCTTTTTTGTTCTTATTTAAAAGTTCCCCAAACCAGATGTTTCCGGATGTAATTGTATCCCACATGGTTTTATAAACAGCAGGCGACGTTTTACCCGACTTGAGAATGGATGTGTTCTTCCCCTTTACCTCCTCAAATGTGTAGCCCGACATGTCGCAAAACTTGTTATTTACATACTCAATATTTCCGTTAGAATCGGTTATTGTTATCGAAACAGGGCTTTGCCTAACAGCTTGTTCCAGCTTTTTTACCAAGCCAGCTGTATGCTTGCTGTCAGTGATGTCCAAAGCAATACACAGCCAGGTGTCCTCGCCGAATATGGTGATCTTCTTCTGATTCAGGTTAACCCATTTAATCTCGCCTGTCTTAGTCACTATGCGCAGTTCCTGATGATTCAGTGCATCTTCAGACAATCCGTCTGTGAGCATCGCTGAGAATCGCATCCCATCAATGCCATAAAAGAAATCAACAGGCGACATACGGTAAATTTCATCCTTTGAAAAATCAGTCAGTCGGCAAAAGAAATCATTAACAAACAACACCATCCCGTTCCAGTGAATACTGATTGCTTCGTTGCTTTGCTCCACTACCGCCTTGTACTTTGACTCGCTTTCTTCCAGTAGTCGATTGGTTTCAAGCAATTTTTTGTTGATCAGTTTTTTCGATTTCAACTGTTGCCACAGTAAATATGCACCGATCAGAACCAGAATGACCACCCCGATAAAAATCAAAATAATGTTGCTGCTTCTTTGAACACTCAACCGGTTCAACTGCTGTTCAAGTTTCAGTATCTTGTTCTCTTTCATGGTTTTGTCGATCCTGAGTCTGCCTTCCATCTCAGCCATTTTTCCTGCATACTGCCTGTTAAACACACTATCGCGCAAATCATAAGCCCGCTGCAGGCTTTGATAAGCCAGACCGGGGCTGCCCTGTTTTTCATGAACCAATGCTTTAAAATGCCAGGCACGCTGAAGCTGAGGAAGAAGGTTTTCGGCCTCCGCTATTTTAATGGCACGGATGAGATAAACATTCGCACTGTCGAATCGTTCCTGATCAAAATACATGGTGCCTATGTTGGTAAATACGGAAGCCAAACCAAACCTGTCATGTATTGTGCTCCTGATTTTCAATGCCTTGAAATAATATGTGCGGGCATCCTCAAAGTTTTTCAATGACTGTTGAACCATACCAATGTTGTTGTAGGTATTGGCAATTCCCCTCTGATCATTAGAGCTTTGTTTCAATATGAGCGATTGCTGAAAATAATAGAGGGCCATATCCCATTCTTCCAACACTTGATAAACCGTTCCATAATTGTTGTAAACCGATGACAATCCAACAGTGTCGCGCAAATGCGAATACAATTCTTCTGCTTCAGTGAGCAATTGCAATGATTCCATGGTTTTGCCCGAGTTTTTATAAATCACGCTCAGGTTGCTCAGTGTACGGGCAATTCCAGCACTATCCGCTTGTTTTCTTCTGATATCCAACGATCTGAACAGCATGTCAGAAGCCTGATCATAGTCGCCGACCATCTGAAACATGACCCCCAGGTTGTTGAGCGATTTTACAATAGCAACTGTGTCCCCGATCTTTTCTTTCAGGGCGAGGCTTTCCTGAAACACTCTAAGCGCGCCCGGGTAATCGCCTTTCGCATACAAACCCAACCCTATATTATTTAAGGTGTTGGAAATGCCCAGCAGATCATTACGCTTTATCAGAATTTCGAGAGCCAGTGAATCATAAAGTATTGCTTTGTCAGGATTGGTTTTGCTATTCATAGCCGAAAGATGTTCATAGGCGCCAAGCTTGCCGGCATCATCCATGGCAGGCAGCAAATTGAGTAAACTATCCTCCGTATGACTCTGTGCACGAATCAATTGCACCGACATAAAGAATAATAATACCGGCAATATTGAAAACAAAAACCTGTTAAACATTTACACCTGTCTCATAATTGGTAAGTAAAAGTAATAAAAACATTATGATTTCCTGTTGAAAAATAAAATGCATTATGTGAAACCAATAAATTCACGACTCTACAAAATGCATAAATTTGCCGCTCATATGAAAACCCACCCCTTTGCTATTCTTCTTGTAATCTTATGTGTCTCGCTTTATCAAGAGGCTTATACTCAGGCAAGGGCACCAGGTTCCATACACAACATTCAGGTTGAAGGCAGGGTTCATTATGGATTTTTCATGCACCACCACCGCGAAATGGAAGTGTTTAACAGACATTTCCCTGCTTTCGAGCTTTCACTTCAAAAGTCAACCTTTGGCGCAAACCGCTGGGAAGTTTTGTATCAGTATCCCCTGGTGGGTGTTGCCCTATGGCATTCACCACTTGGAAGTATTCCCGAAATTGGTGAAGCTTTTGCCATATACCCTTACATCAATTACCCTTTAAATAATCACAAAAACAGAAGCATTAATTTCAGGCTGGGTTTGGGGCTTGGTTATCTGACCAATCGATTTGACCCGATTGAGAACTACAAGCATTTTGCCATTGGCTCGCATCTTAATGCTGCAGTCAGCATGTATTTTGATTTTCGGTTCAAGCTAAGCCGACGATTGCGATTTGTTGCTGCACTTGGCCTGACACATTTCTCCAATGGATCGATGAAAACACCCAATTACGGGCTAAACATACCAACAGTAAACGCAGGCTTTTCCTACTTTCTGCGAGCACCTAATCCTTACCTCGACCGACGTTTGCTGCCTGAACTCTACCCCTTTGAATTTGACGGAAAAAAATGGTTCTCAGTTGAGCTTAGTGGTGCAATGGGCACAAAAGATATGTCGCAGCAATTAGGCGAAAGGTTTATGGTTTACAGCATTTCTGCCAATTTATTGAAACAGGTTTCTGGCAAAAGCAAGATTGGTATCGGGCTCGACGCCACCTACGATGCTTCGGACAAAAGCATAGTGGAAAGAAAAAATATTCAATATAACCATGACTGGCAACTCATAAAGCCTGGTGCCAATTTAGCTTATGAATTGCTGATGCAGAAAACTTCGTTTCTTTTTAATCTGGGATTGCATCTCGGAAGCAAAGAAAAAACAGAAGGCGATGTGTATCAAAAGCTGGCTATAAAACATCTGCTGACCGAACAGCTATTTGCTTCGGTGACACTTACAGCTCATTTTGGCAAAGCAGAATATATTGGCTTCGGCCTGGGGTACAGGTTCGACTTTAAATACTACTAAAATCATGAAATTCAATATACTGAGCCTTCTTCTGGTGGTGGTTTTAGCTTCTTGCAGCAAAGACCCCGGTGATTGTTTCCGGTCAACCGGCACGATCATCACCGAAACCCGCGCGTTAGACGATTTCAGCAACATCCTGATCAGCGACAACATCGACGTTGAACTCATTTCAACCTCCGGAAGTCCAAAAGCAGAAATAACCGGAGGTGAAAATCTGATGCCCGGGATCATTACCTTAGTTAAAGAAAACCGCCTTGAAATTGCCAACCAGAATAGCTGCAACTGGGCAAGAAGTTTTAACAAACCGTTAAAAATAAAACTTCATTACAAAAGAATCGATAGCATCGAGTACCGGTCAGTAGGCAATGTAATTTGCCTTGACACACTGAAAACCGACACCCTATGGCTTAGCATCAATGAAGGTGGCGGCAGCTTAAGTTTACTGATCAAAACCAGCAAGAGCTTTATAAATCATCAGTTTGGCACAGCCGATGTGCATCTTTATGGGTTTTCGCAAGTCAATTATATTTATCAGGCCAGTTACGGCCCTGTAATCGCTGATAGCCTGACTACCAACTTCAACTACCTCGAAAACAGAGGCACCAACCACTGTTGGGTAAATGCAGCTTTACAACTGGGCGTAACCATTTCAGGTCCCGGGAATGTTTATTACCGCGGAAATCCAGAAATTAGTTACATCCGGAATGGAAGTGGCAATCTGATTAAACTCGACTGAGAGCAGTTTTAATATGCTCTGGCAAAATAGACCCTTTGCTTGGAAGGTTTACCGGTATAAACACAAAGTCCGGGTTTCGGATCACTTTCAATTGGAATCAACCTGATGGTAGCCTTGGTTTCATCTTTGATTTTTTGTTCTGTTTCAGGGGTTCCATCCCAATGAGCCAGCAAAAAGCCACCTTTTTCAATCTGCTCGGTAAAATCACTCCATGAATCAATTTTAAAAGTATTCATGTTCCTGAAATCCAAAGCTTTCTGAAATAGATTTTTCTGAATCTGTCCAAGCAGGTTTTCCACCTTCAGGTCGATACCTGTCATCTGAAGCACCTCTTTTTCCAGGGTATCCCTTCGGGCGATCTCAACTGTTTGGTTTTCAAGGTCGCGTGGTCCGATTGCAATCCGTAAAGGCACGCCTTTAAATTCCCATTCTGTAAATTTGAAGCCAGGTTTATGCGTATCCCTGTTATCATATTTAACCCTGATGTTGCGTGCCTCTAAACTCTTTTTAATTTCCAGTGCTTTCTGTGAGATTGCATCAAATTGCTCCTGATTTTTGTATATCGGAATAATAACTACCTGAACAGAAGCTAATTTGGGAGGAAGCACCAGTCCGCTATTATCAGAATGCGACATGACCAAAGCTCCCATCAAACGGGTTGAAACTCCCCAGGAAGTGGCCCAAACATATTCCAGTTTATTTTCCTTCGACAGAAACTTCACGTCAAAAGCTTTTGCAAAGTTCTGACCCAAAAAATGAGAGGTTCCGGCCTGCAATGCTTTACCATCCTGCATCAGTGCTTCGATACAGTATGTTTCAACAGCACCGGCAAAACGCTCATTAGGTGATTTAACTCCCTGAAGAACAGGCATTGCCATCCAATCTTCAGCAAACTCAGCATAAATACGCAACATCTGCTCAGCCTCCGCAACTGCCTCTTCCATAGTGGAATGAGCCGTGTGGCCTTCCTGCCAGAGGAACTCGGTGGTACGCAGAAACAAGCGTGTGCGCATTTCCCAGCGAACAACATTAGCCCACTGGTTTATCAGCAAGGGAAGGTCACGATACGATTGAATCCAGGTTCTGTAGGTATCCCAGATAATTGTCTCGGAAGTAGGCCTTACTATTAGCTCTTCCTCAAGTTTAGCATCTTCATCAACTACTATTCCTTTTCCATTCTCATCATTCTTGAGCCGGTAGTGAGTAACAACAGCACATTCCTTTGCGAAGCCTTCAACATGGCTGGCCTCTTTACTGAAAAACGACTTTGGAATAAACAGGGGGAAATAGGCATTTTCGTGCCCGGTATCTTTAAACATCTTATCCAGTGCAGCTTGCATTCGTTCCCAGATGGCATAGCCATATGGTTTGATGACCATGCAACCCCGAACTGCAGAATTCTCGGCCAGATCGGCTTTGGTTACAAGGTCGGTGTACCATTGAGAATAATTATCTTCGCGTGAACTTAATTCCTTCGCCATGAATTTTTGGTATAATATTTGTATTTTTTCTTAATGAAAATGCAAAATTAAAAAAATCCGAAAGGGGTTTTGAACTTAATTATCTTAGGAGGATAAATAAATGAAAACTATCAACGCTTTATTCATCTTTTTCGCCCTGATTGTCGCTTCCTGCTCAAGTTCGAGTTATGTGACCGATGATGTGTATTATTCACGAAATGGCAGTAGCCAGAACAGTGGCGAGAAGCTCGCATCATCACCATCAGCAGCCTATACTACTGATGAAGTGAGCCAAAGCTACCAATACGAATCCTATTACAGCGATGAAGTAGCCGCGCCGGTAGCCGGTGAAACTGCCAATCCCGTGTATTCAACGTCAGAAACAGTAGTTGAGCCAGATGGCAGTACCTATACCACAACTGAAACCTATTATGATTCAGAATATGCCAGCAGGTTCAGGCGTTTTGGGAATAACTCTTCATCGGGTTTCAATTATTACGACGGTTATAACTCAGGATGCTTCGACTGCTACCCTTCGTCAAGTTTTTATGTAGGATTTGGAGCCCCCTACTACGGTTGGTCGGTAGGCTATGGTTATGGCTGGCCACACTACGGCGGATGGCCCTACTATTCCTATAGTCCTTACTGGGGTTACGATCCGTTTTTCTACAATCCATGGCAATATAATTATGGATGGGGATATGGTGGAAGCTATTGGACTGGTTACAATCACGGATACTGGAATGGATATTATGACGGTTACTATGGTGGCTCTCCCGGATATGGCCTGGGTGGCAGAAATCATTATGGCCATCGCGGAAGCTTAGCCAGTGGAACATTGGTGCCTTCAGGCAACAACTCAAGGGGTTTCAAATCCACCGAAAGCAACATCAATCCTCCACAAGCCAGGGGAGGAAGAAGTGGTGACAACCAATCGCAACAAGCTGTTTCGAGAGGCGAAAGACCCTCAAGAGAAGAAGCAGTGATTCAAAGAGGCGAAAATTCGAATAATCCCAACTCTGTGCGCCAGGAAAGGCCATCCGTTGAGAAACCTACCAGACTTGAAAGGCCTGACAATTCGCGCGATGCAAGGGCATTGCCGGCAGCTACAGACCGGAACAGACAAAGCAGACCTTCTGCAGATCAAAAGGTTAACGAGTACCGCAAGCGTTACAACAAGCCACAGGGCACTTCGTCGTCGCCGGCAAACAGGCAAACAAAAACATATAGTCCTCCCGGCGAAAGACATCCCAAATCGAGTAACGAATACGTTCGCCCTCAAAGCAATCAGCCCGAAAGGAACAGCAACAGTCCGGCAAATAGCCGTCCTGCTGTAAGAAACGATAACAACAGTCAGCCTGCTTCAAGGCCTGCTGTAAAACAATCAGACAGCCCGCAGAGGTCATCAGGCAATGTGAGCACTCCGGTTCGCCGAAGCTCATCAGGCTCAGGCAGCGTATCTACCCCTAGCAGAAGTAGTTCTTCAGGCTCGGTTGGCACAAGCTCGTCAGGCCGAAGCAGTTCGTCGGGCAGCAGCTCATCCGGCAGCAGCTCATCCGGCAGCAGCTCATCCGGCAGCAGCTCATCCGGCAGCAGCTCATCCGGCAGCAGTAGTTCAGGTTCCTCTTCGAGGGGAGGACGCCGATAGTTTTTTCAGAGTAAGTATTTCTGTAAAACCCACATATTACCCATTCAGATTTTCAGAGGAAGTGCATGTGGGTTTTACTTTTCACAAAAAATTAAAAATTAAAACCATGAAAAGATTAGTTTTCATTATGATGATAGTCATGTCGGTCACCGGCATCATTGCACAAAACGAAGTGGATGCATTGCGCTATTCACAGTCATTTTACCAGGGAACTGCACGCAGCATGGCCATGGGCAATGCATTTGGCGCATTGGGAGCCGATTTTAGCTCACTAAGCACCAATCCTGCCGGACTGGGACTTTACCGCAGCTCGGAGTTTTCAATAACTCCTGAATTTTTCTACAAAAACACACAATCGACCTATAACGGAGAAGTGAATGATGACAGCCGTTCTGTGCTGGCAATCAGCAATCTCGGATTTGTTGTAACCAACAAAATCCCATCCGGTACAACATCAGCCCCTTGGAAATATTATCAATTTGCAGTGGGCATGAACCGTACAAACAATTTCAACAACAATATCCTGATTGAAGGCGATAATCATGACCATTCGAAGATTGATGTGTACCTTGATAAAGCATATGGAATTGATTATCAGATTATCGGCGACGAAAATGGGAATTATACCTTCGACCTGTTTCCGGCCTGGTACGTTTATCTATTGGATACAATTCCGGGCTTCAGTGACATCTATACCAGTCCTGTTCCCCAGGGCGGTATCCGTCAACGGGAAATTATTGAGAACAGGGGATCAACCAATGAATGGCTGTTTTCGGCTGGTGCAAACCTCAACGACAGGGTTTTCTTTGGCGCTACCCTTGGCTTACCTTACCTCAGATATTTCAGAACTTCAACTTTCAGCGAATATGATGTGGCTGACACGATACCGGGTTTTGATGAGTGGACTTATAAAGAAAATGTGACAACAATTGGATGGGGTGTTAACCTGAAGTTAGGGGTTATAGTTTGGCCGGTTGACTGGCTCAGACTTGGTGCTGCGTTTCACACCCCCTCAGCATTTATCGAATTGGAAGACTTTTACAGCACAACCACATCGGCACAACTTGGCCCCGACTTCAATGTGAAGTCATCTCCCAATGGTGAATACACCTACGATCTGACAACTCCCCTGAAAGCAATTGGCAGCATAGGTCTGATCATTGGAAAATATGGACTTATCTCGGGTGATTACGAATTTGTTGACTATTCCAAAACCAGGCTCAGGGCTCCGGATTACACTTTCACTGACGAGAATAATGCAATCAAAAACTCATATCAGTCAACCTATAACCTTAGGCTTGGAACTGAGTGGCGCTATACCAATTTCAGTTTCAGAGGCGGATATTCACTCTATGGAAGTCCTTATGCCGACAAACTAAATGACGGGAAACTCACTTCATATTCTTTAGGCCTTGGCTATACTGAAGGCAACATTGGCATTGATCTTGCCTGGGTTCACAGTCAAATGAAACAGGATTATTATTTGTATAGTTCCACAAACTTTACAACAAATCCAACCAATCAGCAGATGAATGCCAATCATTTTGCATTGTCAATAAAATCAAAATTCTGACACAATACGAAACAGAAATTAAAAACTAAGTCGGGCTATCTGCCTGACTTTTTTTTGTTTTCGATCCTGATAATGCCTGCCTTTGCGCGCATGTGGATGCCGCTTTTGTATTCGTCGGGATTCATGGATAAACACAGCCGGTAATTTGACAGTGCCTTCAGTGGATTTGAGTTGACTTCATAAATCTCGCCAAGTTTCAGGGCAGCATTGGCCGCAAAATACACAGGAAGTTTGTCGCCCAGTCTGATCGTATTCTCGTAAAACATCATGGCCTGAATCACATTACCCATTTCGTGATGCACCCGACCCAGCCTATAGTTGTATTCAATCTGCAGATCAATTGAACTGCCAACAGTTGATTTCGCATTCTGCAGCAATTCAAGAGTTGATTCATAATATCCTCCATCGAAAAGTAAGCGGGCTTTCAACAAAGTGATGTCGGGTAATTGTTGGCTCAATTTTTCTTTAACAGCCTGTTTATCTGCATCAACAAGTGTTATGGCTCTAGGGTCGATAGCATCCATCTGGTTTTTATATCCATCTGGATTGTGTTGTAACAGTTGAATCCATGCAAGCTTGCGTTTTGCATCAAGTAAAAAATTTCTCCCTGTAAACGTATTGATGAACTCGGTGTAATACATGGCAGCACCCATATCAAGTTTTCTCATCATGCATTCGGCATGCAGGAAATCGAGATAGGCGAAAGAGTAATAATCGCTTCCAACCGGCCTGGCAATTAACAGCTTAAGTGCTTCATCGTTTTTGCCAAGGTGCATGAGTAGGTTTACTCGGGCATAAAGAATCAGCAATGGCACTTCATCCGCGGCCTTCAAGTAACCGGCCAATTTAAGCGCACCTTCCTTGTTGGGTTGCAGATTCATTTCGATGTAGGATAAATAAAACAGAATTTCAGCAGTAAATGCCCTAAATTCATCCGAAGCAGAACATGCGTGATATGCCTCATACAGCATTGCTGTTCCCTGATCAACAGTACCTTGCATGGAAGCCAGACGAACAACCCATTGATAGTTAGGCGGTATGCTTCCGATCATGGCATAAAGCACTCCCAACCCAATTTTATTCAATTGGAATTGTGGAAACAACTTCTGATTCTCTTCCAGAAGTAAAAAAGCTTTTCTGATTTCGAGGGCAGATGTAAAATATTGTTCAGTAAACTTTAACCTAACAAAAGCCCAATGTAGCAAAACAGTAGCCTGAGCCACTCTTTTGTAGGGGTTTTGATCGCTTGCATTATAAAGGATTTCGAGGCGTGCTTTTTTATTTTGCTCAAGCTGATCGAAAAGAGCCCGATCCTCCGAAATAAATACCGTCAGAAAATCGATATAATTCTCCAGCACCAGCGGAATCAGGTTTTCAGGCTCTTTTGTTGATTCNNATTCCCGATCGTAACATAAGGCGTAAAAATACAAAAAGGGAACATCAATGATATTCCCTTTTCATGAATTCTTTGATAAAGTAACTATTCCTGATTGTGGTATTTGGCCACAATATCCTGATCAATCAGGATTCTTCCACAATATTCGCAGACAATCACCTTCTTGTGCATACGGATATCAAGCTGGTGCTGTGGGGGGATTTTGTTGAAGCATCCACCACAAGCATCTCTTTCAATCTGAACAACAGCTAATCCATTGCGGGCATTGTTGCGGATGCGTTTGTATGCATGAACCAGCCTATCCTCAACAACTTCCTCACTTGCCCTGGATCTGTCAGTAAGGTCCTGCTCTTCCTTTTCCGTTTCTTCAACAATAGACTGCAATTCAGCCTTTTTTACTGAAAGATCGCTTTTACGCTCTTCAAGCTTTTTATCGGCGGTAGCAATTTCAGAAGAAAATTCTTCAATTTTGGCATTGTGCTCCCTAATGCGTTTTTCTGAAAGCTGAATCTCAAGCGTTTGAAATTCAATTTCTTTCGACAATGAGTCATACTCCCGATTGTTCCTTACATTCTGTTGCTGTTCCTCATATCGTTTGATCAAGCCCTGACTTTCCTTGATTGATGCATGTTTTTCGGCGATCATCTGTTTGAAACCGGCAATCTCAATATTGTATTTCTCGATTCTGGTTTCCAATCCGGCAATCTCATCTTCGAGGTCCTGCACTTCCAAAGGTAGTTCACCACGAATAATTCTGATTCTATCAATTTGCGAATCAATTTGCTGCAATGTATACAACGCGATCAGCTTCTTCTCGATGCTGATTTCCTGTGGTTCTTCAACCTGTTGGTTGGCTTTTCTTTTTTCTGCCTGACTTTCTGCGACCATAGCTTCTGGTTATTTTTTTTTGAAATAGTACTGTACGGGATTGGTTTTCACCTCCGAAATTGAGGGTGCAAAGGTAGGAATTTTTTTCTGAATGATATCACAGATCAATTCTTTGGTAAATTGTTCTGTTTCAAAATGGCCGGCATCAATGTACAACAACCTCCGGTCGGCCTCGAAGAAGTCGTGATACTTAACATCTGCGGTCACGAAAGCATCAGCGCCCAAACGAACAGCCTCCTTGAGAAGAAATGCCCCTGAACCACCACAAACAGCAACTTTGTGGATAGGTTTTGTTGTGAATGCCGTGTGGCGCAGACAGGGAGTGCCAAAAGTTGTCTGAACCAAATCCAGGAAAGCTGCCTCGTCAAGAGGTTTGTCAAGATATCCAATTAAACCCGATCCAATTTGTTTTGAATTGTTTTCGACCGGAAACAAGTCGTAGGCAACTTCTTCATAAGGATGAACCGAAAGCATTTGATTGACAACAGCCTGCAGCCTGAATGACGGAACTATTGATTCGATTCTTACTTCGGGTTCCTGATGTAGTTGATTAACAGAACCAACAAATGGGTCAGCGTCTTTCCCTGCCCTGAATGTTCCAAACCCTTCTGAATTAAAGCTACAGTTATCATAGTTACCAATTTGCCCGGCACCTGCAGCAAACATAGCCTCCCGCACTTGTTCAGCATGCGACAAAGGGCAGTAAACAACAATTTTCCTGAATACTCCGGTTTTGGGCACAAGCACCTGCAAATGATTCAACCTCAGTTTTGCAGCTATTTTCCCGTTCACACCTTCTGCCACATTATCAAGGTTGGTGTGCGCAGAGGCAATTGCGATATTATTCATTATGGCCAAAAGTAGCGTCCTTTCAACGGGTCCTGAGGGAACCAGGCTCTTCAAACCCTTGAAAATTAAGGGATGATGTGAAACGATCAGGTCACAGCCTTTATCAATCGCTTCCTTCACCACCTCTTCGGTAACATCAATAGAAACAAGGACACCCCTGACAGTTTGCTCCGGATGGCCAACAATCAGGCCTGCATTGTCATAGGAATCCTGCAAGGAAATTGGCGCTTCTCCTGCAAGGATTTTCAATATATCATTCACAATATAATCCATTCTATCAAATTTATCCATTCACAAAACCCATTAACAATACCTTAGTAATTGGTTAACATAAACCTTATGCAAGCAAAGGTAACCTATTTTGAAAAAAATGCGTATCATTGACAAATTGTTTGATCAGGTTGAAACTGCTGAAACAGTTATCAGAACAAGAGAGAAAAAGAATAAATTAACATTCTTAAAGCGGGAAAAAGCATACCATGGTAATTATCAACATTATTGCAAGTCTGTAATGTTAAGGATTCTGCTATTACCGGCTGCAATGATCATGCATATTGCATTATTGCTCCGTCACTTAATGTTTGATTGGGGTTTGATCAAATCAAAAGCATTTGATTTGCCTGTCATTTGCGTCGGAAATCTTTCGATGGGCGGAACAGGAAAAACACCTCAGGTTGAATACCTGGTCAGGCTGTTGCAAAAGAATTACCGACTGGCAACGCTCAGCAGGGGTTACCTTCGTAAAACCAAAGGATTTTTGCTTGCCCGGGCTGGTCACACTTACCGGGATATTGGTGATGAACCCTGCCAATATCTGTCTAAATTCCCCGAAATTTATGTTGCAGTGGATGAAAAACGGAAAAATGGCATTGAACAGCTTCTTAAACTTAGCCCTGCGCCTGAAGTGATATTACTTGACGATGCATTCCAGCATCGTTATGTTAGACCCGGACTCAACATTTTACTAACCGATTATCATAACCTTTACCCAAATGATTTTCTTTTTCCGGCAGGTAAATTAAGAGACATCAAAGCTGCAGCACGAAGGGCTGAAGTCATCGTGGTGACTAAAACCCCAAAAATTTTCTCGCCTTTCACACGACGAAGATTAAAAGAAATTTTAAGACCACGGAAAAATCAAGAACTATTCTTTTCATACTTGTCCTATGGCACATTAAAACCTGTTGTTGATAATCCAAAACGATACTTCCCAAAAACTATAACAACTATATTGATGTTCTGTGGCATTGCCAATCCCTATCCTTTTGAGGAATACCTGCGTGACAAATGCACTGATCTTATCGTGCATGATTTTCCTGATCACCATGATTTTTCTGAAAAAGACATCAACGAAATTGTTAAACAGTTCAATGACATTCTTGGTAAAAACAAGATTTTGGTGACAACCGAAAAAGATGCCATGAGATTGATCGATTCTCCATATTTTAGCAAGCTGGAAACATTGCCACTTTTCTATGTATCTGTTGAGGCAAAGTTTCATGATGAGCACGGCAGGAGTTTTGATGAATACATTTTAGAATATGTTAAAAAAAATACAGGAAACAGCAGAATTCATCCTTAGCAAAACCATTGATCGTCCCGAAATTGGTATAATATTGGGCACTGGTCTTGGTGGATTGGTAAACGACATTCAATCGAATTGTGTTTTACCATACGAAGA
>DITE01000104.1:1574-32685 GCA_002422725.1 Bacteroidales bacterium UBA6192 | reverse complement strand
ACAAAAATAGTTTCAAGCTCAACCAGCTCGCTGAAGTGGGCTGGAATCTCCTCAAGCTGATCAATTTTGTTTCCAATCAGGATGAAATGCTTGTCAAGGTCAGTAATATACGACCTGAACTCGCTGAGCATCTCTTCGGCCAGATTGCTGGTGCACGAAGATAGATCGCATACATAGAGTATGATTGTTGCCTGACGGATTTTTTCATAGGTACGTTCGATGCCCATGTTCTCGATCATGTCCTGCGAATCGCGCAGCCCGGCAGTGTCGATAAACCTGAAATTGTAACCTCCTATGACGATGGTGTCTTCGATGGTGTCGCGTGTTGTGCCGGGTATCTCGCTTACAATGGCTTTTTCCTCGTTTAAAATGGCATTCAGCAAGGTTGATTTACCCACATTGGGTTTGCCGATGATGGCCACCGGTATTCCATTCTTAATCGCATTGCCGGTTTTAAAACTTTCGATCAGGCGGCTGATTTCTGTTTTTAGTTCGCCAAGCAGCTTGAAAAACTGATTGCGGTCGGCAAACTCAACATCTTCTTCACCGAAATCAAGCTCAAGCTCGATCAGGGATGCAAAGTCAACCAATTGCTTTCTGAGTTCGGCAATACGAGCCGAAAATCCGCCCCGCATCTGGTTCATGGCCAGCAGATGGGCATTCTTCGATTGCGAAGCAATCAGGTCGGCCACCGCCTCGGCCTGAGCCAGGTCGAACTTTCCGTGAAGATAAGCCCGCATGGTAAACTCGCCGGGTTCGGCCAGTCTGGCACCTTTTGACAAAAGCAGACCGATAATCTGCTGTTGAATATAAACCGATCCATGACAACTGATTTCGGCAGCATCCTCGCCTGTGTATGAATTTGGCGCATTGAACTGACACACCAGCACTTCATCAACAACACCTTCCTCGTCGGAGATTAAGCCAAAATACTGCTGGTGACTCCTGGCAGTTTTCATGTCAAAGCCTTTCCGGGCAGGGCTGAAAACTTCCTGCAAAATCGCATGACTTTTACTGCCCGAAAGTCTGATCACCGCAATGGCTGCCATGCCGGGAGCTGTTGACAAGGCGCAAACGGTGTCATCGCTGAAATGTGGGTTTCGATTCATAGCATATTGTTTTGCAATTGCTTATACGTCAATTAACAACAATTGTTGCAAGTGATCATGAATCGACAAATATACGACAGCTACCCCTCAATTGACTTGTTGTTTGGCATTTTCATGAAATAGGCCATTTTCTCGAGTTTGGTAATAATATCAAAGTGCTCAACATGCACCCAGGCAGGCACTTGCAGTTGAACCGAGGAAAAGTTTAGGATACCGGTAACACCTGATGAGACGATAATGGCTGAGATTTCGCGGGCAAACTCCTCCGGAACGGCCACAACACACAGGCTGATATGCATTGAACTAATCCTTTCTTTCATCTCACTGATGTTATAACATGGTATGCCATCCACAATAGGGGAGGCAGGTTTGTCAAAATTGAAAATCGCAGCGATTTGCATGGATGGGTTATGCTGACTGAAATAAGCTGCCACAGCTCTGCCCAGATCACCGATACCCACAAAGGCAATTTTAACCACCTCCTCCTGATGAATGGCTTCTCCAATTTTTTGGATTAACTCATTGATGTCGTAGCCTTTGTGAAAATCGCCGCTAACGCCAATAAGCATAAGGTCGCGTCGAACATTAGCCGGATTGGTTTTCAGAATTCTGGCCAGATTGTGCGAGTAAATGAAGGCGTGTTCGACAAAACGGTAATTGAGCAAAATACGCCGGTAATGACTCAGCCTTTCTACGGTATTTTCAGGAAGCTTCATCTTCATGTTCTTAATACCTGAGCTGACGAATTAATCCAAGTCGCACTGCATAATGTCTTTGCAATATTTCGGGCATCAGTGGGTTTTCAAATAGCTTAGCCAGACCCATTCGCAAGGTAATATCCATTTCGATTTTGGTTGCTTTGTTCAAAAAATAGAATCCACCCATTCCGAGGCTCAATCCGGCATCATAGGTGTTGATCACGTCAAGGACCGATCCGGTGTAAACATCGCGGTAAAGTCCGGGCTTCAGATCGATCACCCCAAATGGTTTACTTTCGACGGGATCGAGAAATAGTTCTTCGTAGCCATCGTGATATGCACCAATCAATAAGGAATAATAAGCTCCGGCCCTGAAATTCAATCCGGCAACATCACCCTGTTGGGAATATTGAAAAAAGACCGGTAAGGTAAGATAATGAGCGTAATACATGATGGAATAGTCGTAATAACAACTCCAGCATACATAAGCTGAGGTGTCAGTTTCACGCAGTCCCTGCGAGAATAACTCAGAACCAAATATCCTGTAATCAGACAATAATTCGGCTCTGATCGAAAAATCACTGCTTAAAGCATAGTTTATAGTTAAACCTGCCTGATAACCTGTTTTGTTGCTGTATTTTGTCAAAGTTGAAGTGCCCTGAATCTGATTGAACAGAGGCCCTGCAGCAACACCCAGCGACCAGGGTAGCTTTCTGTCGCTTTCCTGAGCATTGGCCATAAAGGTCATGATTAAGCTGATGGATAAGACTACCCAATGTTTATTGCGCATTTACATTACCTGTATGATCCAGAAAATCCCTACAATGATTGAAATGCCGGCTCCGGAGAGCTGTATGGTTTTGAAAATGACAGGTTTGAACCTCTCATCCGTTTGCCAGGCAACGAATCCAAGCAGAAATGAAAAAGCAACCATTGCTGCTATGGTACCAGCACCAAAGCCGGTAAGATACATGGCCGAATCGAAATTACTTTCGAAAGCCAGGGTTGGTAAAATTCCCATAAGGTGCGATACCCCTGCAAAACCATGGATTACCCCAATTGTAATAGCAGTGAAAAATGATTGTCTCACCACCTTGGAATGTTCGTGCTGATGTATGTTTCGTGCCGGGTGCTCATGGTCGTGAACATGCGTATAGCTTCCATCTGCTTCAAAATGGGTGTGTGGATGTGCGTGAATGCGTAAATGGGGTTTGCCGAAGACTTTCCAGATAGCCCATGTCCCGATTCCAATCAGAACAAAACCAACAACTATTTCACCATAAGCAGAAATGGCTTCAATGGGGATAAAGTTTTTAAACAAAATGAATAGTATACCAATAAGGAGCATGCCTCCAGTGTGTCCGATACCCCAGCCTAAGCCTATAAACCACGATTTAAGTTTGTTGTCGATGGCCAGGGGAGTGACTGCTGCAAGGTGATCGGGACCTGAAATAACATGCAGTATACTGGCAATCAGACCGATAATAAAAGGTGCGTAATGTTCGAGATGGTGATGATGATCGCCATGAAGAAGAATAGTCAGCATATTTTCGTTCATCGGCTATTGATTTTGTGCAAAAATATTACAATGAAGCCAATTACAATCAAGTTCCGGCTATTTATATTCGTTCTTAGTGCAGAAGCCAAAAATTGCTAAAAAATTATATGAATTGTATGGATAAATTGGTTTTTCTCTTTGGAGATCCTATTACCATCATACATCAGCATGGCTGTTTAAAACTCGTCCTCTCTTGAGCCTACTTGTTTGATGCTTAAAATAAACAGTAAGACCCACCCCGTGATGAAAAGAAGTCCCCCAAGAGGTGTTACCGGCCCCAGCCAGCTGAAGTTCATCCCTGTTAATTCATGGGTCGACAGCAAATAAATGCTGCCCGAGAAAAGTACCGTGCCAACCCAGAAAGCATGAAACACGAATTTCATCAGTAAACCCTGGTAAGATTTTGGGAGTGCTCCGAGTATTAATATGGCCAGGCCATGAATCAGCTGATATCTGACCGCTGTTTCAAAGCTTTGAATATCCATCATATTGATGTTTTCTTTAATCCAATGGGCACCCAGAGCACCCAGAATTACTGCAATCCCGGTAACCAGACTGCCTGCCCAGACAAAAACTTTCTGGGAAATTCTATTCCTATTTGGCATAATGTTTCGATCCTTTAGAAATTCCGCGTTCAGCCGATATCTTCCGATAAGTGCTAACTTTGCGCTTTGCAAATATAACATCATATGAATACATCAGTTGAAATAAGTTATTATCCTCTTACTGAAGAATACATTCCGCCGATCAAAGAATTCATTCACCGTATGCACAATTATTCAGGTATCGTTTTGAAGACCAATGGCATGAGCACTCAGGTGTTTGGCGATTTCGATCTTGTTATGGCAGCCCTGACCACCGAAATAAAAGCTTCATTTAGCTTGCCTCACTCCGTTTTCGTGATGAAGGTGATCAATGCCGATCTGAACCATGTCGATGGAAATAAATGAGTTTTTTCAGCTTTTGGTGACCAACCTGCGCGAATCGAGCTGGTTCGAAATGGTGGCAGTTTTTTTCGGTCTATTGAGCGTATGGTACTCCAAAAAGGTGAATATTCTGGTGTATCCAACCGGAATCGTCAATGTGCTTATTTATGTGTACATCTGCTACTACAGCGGTCTCTATGCTGATATGGGGATCAATGTTATTTATTTTATCATGAGTCTGTATGGCTGGTATCATTGGACACATCCCCGAAAGGATAAGAAACTCCCTTTGGTGGCTTTTTCAACAGCCCGTGAGCATGCAATCGCTGTGGCACTAACATTGATTTCATTTGTTGTGCTGGCTTTTGTGCTGAAAAATTACACCGACAGCAATGTACCCTATGTGGATTCTTTCACAACGGCGATGTTTATCACCGGAATGTGGCTGATGGCATTGAAAAAGGTCGAAAACTGGCTTTACTGGATCATTGGAGATATCGTGTCAGTGCCCTTGTATTTTTATAAGGGTCTGGTATTCACCAGTCTTCAGTTCGCAATATTCTTACTCATTGCCGTTCTGGGCTATCTTGCCTGGCGCAAAAAAGCCATCAATGCTTAAACGAATTGCCATCACCGGGCCAGAGTCAACAGGGAAATCGTGGCTTGCCGCTGAGATTGCTCTTCATTTTCAGACACTCTGGATACCCGAATTTGCCCGTGATTTTCTGTCCCAACTGCATAGACCTTACACCCTTAAAGACCTGGAGTTTATTGCCGTTAAACAGTTTGTTGCAAATAGTGCCCCGCAAACTGACAGGGATTGGATAATTGCCGACACCGAAATGCTTGTTTGTTACATTTGGGCCAATTATGTGTTTGGCAAAGTGCCGGAGCTGATTCAAAGCCTTGCCAATCAGCAGCATTTTGATTTCTATCTGCTTTGTGATATCGATCTGCCCTGGGAACCTGATCCCTTGCGCGAGCATCCCGAAAAGCGTTCCGAACTGCTGGCATTGTATATTCAAGAATTGCAAAAAAGAGGGCTGCCATATGGCATTGTGTCGGGACAGGATACTGATCGCTTGTTGCACGCCATTCATCATATCGAAGAGCACTTTGGAGTTGAAGCAAAACAGCTGTTATAATCGTGGATCTGGGCTGCTTTCTTTTTTGATGTGCTGGCTTCAAAGTATAACTCTTTCTCATCTTTTTCTTTGTGGAACTTCGTGTCTTCTAGGAGGTTCTCTGTGTAATAGCTATTGCACAAAGTTCCGTAGAGAATCACTGCGTTACACAAAGAGATAATGGATTCAGAATCAATAAAAACGATCCTTTACACATCATAATTAAGATTTAGCCTGGATTTGACCACCGAAAACGGTCTAAAGACAAAAAATCGTAAGTTTGCCCATCAATCCGGTTGTATGGAACAACAATTATCTGTCCTCATTATTTCAGGCTGGTATCCGAACCGGACGAATCCTACATTGGGCAATTTTAACGAAAAATTTGCCCAGTCAACTGCATTGTTCAACAAAGTGGATGTTATTCATGTTGTTGCAGACCCTGAAATGAATTTCCCTGTTGAATACATTGATCAGGAAGGAGATGGGGTTCATGCGCATTATGTGTATTTCAGAAAAAGAAAACATGAAAGTGTGGTGGACAAGGTGATAAAAAAGCTGAAGTATTTTTGGTATTACCACAAAGCTTTCCGCCGGTTGAAAATGAGAAACGGACATAAACCCAACCTCGTCCATGTGCATGTGTTATATCCTGCCGGATTGTTTGCCCTGTTTTTGAAATGGATTTATGGAATACCTTATGTGGTAACTGAACACTGGACAGGATATCTGCAGCAAAGTTTTGTGAAGCAGCCCCTAATGGTTCGATGGCTCAGCAGATTGGTTTCGCGGAGTGCCTCCATCCTGGTGCCTGTAACCAGTAACCTGCAGCAGGCGATGATGGAGCAGGGTTTCAGGAATAAATACCAAATTGTACCGAATGTGGTAGATGCCCGTTTTTTTCATCCTGCTTTGTCAGCCGATACAAAAAAATCTGTAAAGCGAATACTTCACATCTCATCGCTCAAAGATGACCATAAAAACATTCGGGGTATTTTACGTGTAATCAAGCAGCTGAGCCTGTTGCGCAACGATTTTGAACTGAACATTGTTGGTGATGGGGACGCTTCGCCTCACATACAATATTCGGGCGAACTTCAAATCTATGGCTCCTTTGTACACTTTCATGGCGAAATGAGTCCGCTGCAAATTGCAGAGATCATGCGTGAGTCTGATTTTTTTCTACTTTTCAGCCGCTACGAGAATTTACCTTGTGTGCTTGTTGAGGCCTTTGCTTCGGGCCTGCCCGTGGTGAGTTCAAATGTTGGCGGAATTGAGGAGCATCTTACACCTGATAAAGGAATGCTGGTTGCTTCGGAAGATGAAACTGCCTTGTATGCAGCATTAAATACCATGCTCGACACTTATGCCACCTACGACCGGCAGGCATTGCATACCTATGCTCTGGCTCATTTCAGCTATCATGAAGTAGGTAAAAAGCTGGATAAATTGTACCGTACCATAGTGTAGCAACTATCCTGACATAATAAACCTGATAATCCGCTAATATGGCAAAATTTCGTAAAATATGGCAAGCTTTGACTATTCTGATTGCCAGGCCCTGGATGCTGAATCTGATCCTTGAAAACCCAATGGTTTACCGATGGAAAATAGAAAAGAAATACGGCAAATCAATGGGATTACCGCAGATCGGGCTTGACCAGCTTTTTCCTGGCTTTGAGATTCAGGTTGATCCTTATGCCTTTCTTGATGGATCTTCCTGGCCCATCGATCTGGCCCTGCTCAAGGCGTTGGCAATGAAGGGTGGGGTGGAGGACTATCTGGAAATTGGCACCTGGAGGGGCGAGAGTGTGGCCAATGTGGCCTCGGTGGTAAAAAACTGCTACACCCTCAATCTGCCAGACGAACAAGTGGCAAATTCGGGCAATGGGGCTTTGTATGTGGCCTCGCATCGTTTCTTTTCCAGGGATTTACCAAATGTTACCCATTTATTTGGCGATTCGGCCAGCTTTGATTTCGAAGGACTTGGTAAGAAATTCGATATGATTTTCATTGATGGCGACCACCATTATGAAGCTGTTAGAAGAGATACTGCCCGTTTGTTTTCGTTCCTGAAATCCGATGATTCGATGATTGTCTGGCACGATTATGCCGCCTCACCCGAAACCATCCGCTGGGATGTTATGATGGGTATTCTTGATGGGAGTCCGCCCGATAAACGCCAGCATCTATATCATGTGTCCAACACCCTTTGTGCTCTGTATATGAAAAACGCCCCAGCATCCTACCGGGCAATTCCCTACGAACTTCCTGCGCGAAAATTTTCGCTCGACATCCGCATGGAAAAAGTTGATTGATGCAGTATTGGTGTTGATCTGTTGATGCGTTGATTTGTTGATTTGTTGAGCTTCTGCTCTCACAAATCGTTGATTGTCAATAAGTATTGGAATGCAATTATTATTAAATTTTGATCGGCGATATTTGATTTGCGATGTTGCCATTCAGAATATGAATATCAATTATGTTGAACATTGGTAAAAAACGGTCAACGCTATTCAGGCATTGACAAATAGCCAACCCGCAAACTCGGAACTCGGAACTCGAAACTCTGAACTCGAAACCCGAAACTCGCCTACTCCACGCTAAATGTCAGCAGAGGTAGCTGCAGGCTGTAGAAATCATCCTTGCCAACCTTATCCTTAAAGATGTAGTCCCATAAGCTCCGCTTGTTGGCAACAAAGGAGGCAAGACTGATATTGTGTTGCTCAGCAAACACCTGCAGGGCTTCCCGTGCCGAAGTGGTTCGTACCGTATGAAACCTGATCTGCTGCCTCAATTCTTTGGATTGAAATTTCTGACTCAGTTCATCCATATTTGTGGCTGCTTCTTCGTCATGTTCTTTCATTTGCAGGTGAACCACATGAATGAGCGGGTTGTATGGCTTCAACATGTCGAACAGTCGCCTGAGAAACGCCTCATCATTGGAACCAAAATTCGTAGCAAACATCACCTGGCTGCTCATCGACCACTGATAGCCCTCAGGTATGCATAACACAGGTATTTGAACTTTGGTGATGATGCTTTTCGACATGCTGCCTTCGAGGAATCCTTTGCGGCCTTTTCCGCGCATTCCCATTAAAATCAAATCGGGATTCTCTTGTTCAGTCAGGTGAACAAGTTCCAGTTCAGGGTCGCCTCCCTGAAGAATACTATCAATGCTGATGGTATCAAGGTTTTGGTTGCGAACCATTTCTTTCAGCTGGTTTACAGTCTCTTTCATGAGGCCCTGAGCTTGATTTTCCATTTCAATCACCACTTCGCGGTTGAAATAGGCATCGGAATCGATCCCTCCCGGAAAAACGCTGTCGCCCAGTATAAATTGATCCATATAAGCATGAAAAACAATAATTTTTCCACCTGCCAATCTCAGTAAATCAATGGCATAGGGGAACAACATTTTGTTTTCGTCACTAAAATCGGTAGTCAGTATGATCTTCATTGTTTCTCGGTTTAATTGTAAAGTACCATCAGGTAATTGAACTTGTTCAAAAGAAAGCATAAAGATACAAAAAATTAGAAACCCGTCAATATGCCTATAGCACCGAAAATAAGTCCAACGAGTAAATTTATCAATTTAACCGCAATGAATCCCTTTCGCGATTCGGCAAGCAATGGCAAGGTGCCATGTCCGTCCTGTACTATTGAGCTGGCTAGCAATATGCTGAACGGAAGTGAACCCTGCATAAATAGCAGTACAAAAATGTAGTGCGGTCCCGATTCAGGAATAATTCCAATCAACAGGGCAAGCAATAAAACCAGCCAGAGGTTATCTGTTATCCAGGTGGCGAGGTTAACATATTCGTTGGCATAATGAATCAGCAGCAACAGGACCAGCGTCCACAGGAAAATTTTATGAAAATGCTTTTTGATAATATGTTGCCACAGATGATCCTGCAGGAAATGATCTTTCACAATCAATACAATATACAGTAAGCCGCTAAGTATCAAGAGTAAGCTTATTCTGATCCAGTCGGCTTCGCCATGATGATGATCATGATCGTGGCCATGACCGTGCACATCCACATCCGAACCGGCCATTAAAGTGTGAAAATGATGGCTGCCATCGATAATGCCAGTGGCAAACAACACAATAAGCCCAACAAGACCGGTAACAAGCAATGCCCTCACAAAGCTGATGTTCCTGATGTTCTCGAGGATCAAAGCCGGGTGATAATGATTGCATTCTTCGTTTCGCTCATGAATGGGTAGGGTGCCGTGGCTTTTTAAGCCGATATATTTGTTCTTAACGGTGAAATGAACGATAAAGCCGGATGCAATGGCAATGATTAACAAAATAATATTGAGTTTGAACGCCGTGGCCGGCATCATGGAAAACATCAGATAGGCTTCATCGCCCGAAGTGGCTATCATGGTTGCTACCAAAGCCGGGAACATCACCACCCGATGGAGATAAAGCGAAACAACGGTGTAGGAGCCCAGACAACCCGGAATAATACCCATTAGCGAACCAAATACGATTTGAAGCCAGGGCGATTTTTCGAGACCTCTGGCCCAGATGCCCCTGGTTTGTACATTAATGTATTCAATAATCATCATCATCCCCAGTACAAAAAGGGTTATGATCAATGTTTGTTGAAGTATGGTTGATATCATAAAAGAAAATGGCTAAAATGAAGATGTAAAAATAGCTTATATTGGTTTCCTTGGGCTTTTGAAATAAAAAAAATGACAGTTTTGTTTACTTAAATAAATTTATACGTAATTTTGGTATTCAATTACCTAAACTGATTATGTCAAAAATTGTAACCCTAACCGAAGCTGCCAGCATCGCCCTGCATGGGATGATCATTGTTGCCAAGTCGGATAAAATGGCTAACGTTGTTCAAATTGCTGAACTTACCGGTAGTTCCAAACACCATGTGGCAAAAATATTTCAACGCCTGGTAAAAGATAATTTCCTCGATTCTCACAGAGGCCCATCAGGTGGTTTTTCATTGAAAATGGATCCCAAAGACATTACACTGCTTCAAATTTATGAATCAATTGAAGGCAGGATAGAGGTCACAACCTGCCCGATGGACAAAAGTATTTGCCCATTCGGCAAGTGCATCATGGACAATGTTACCCGCAAGATGACAGTCGATTTCAGGGAGCATTTGCAAAAGCACACCCTTAGCGATTATTTATAAGCGTAAAAAGTGTCAAAAATTATTTCAACGAATAAAATAGGTATTTAAATACCATATATCTGAAATAAGCTTTATCTTTGTCACGTTATTGTACCTCTCGCCCTGGAAGCGGGTTCTGATCGTCATCTGCAACCTGGTCGTTATTGTGCATAATGATAAAAATAGTCTGAGTCTGATGAAACCGTTCAGTATAGATCAGGCCTTGACATCATGAACATTTTTACTTACCGCAAAATTTTATACCCTATGGAACTCTTCAAACATGCTGAAATATTCCGCTTCGATGCAAAGGTCGACTACTCACCCGGTGGTGTAGTCAGCAAGCAGGTATTGAAAAACGAAAAAGGAAACGTTACCCTCTTTGCTTTTGCAAAAGACGAGGGACTGTCGGAACACACCGCACCCTTTGATGCATTGATACAGGTGATAGAGGGTGAATCCCGAGTTATCATTGGCGGTGAGCCTTTCGACCTGAAAGCCGGTGAAAGCATCATTATGCCTGCCGGAATTCCCCACGCCCTGAAAGCTACAGAAGCATTTAAAATGATTCTGACAATGATCAAGGCATAAAGCAGTTTATGGTGCTTACTTTTTAGTGTAACTTTGTAGAAAGTAAGCAAAGATGGCCGAAAAATTTCGCGATTTCGCACTTGCCCTTAGCGGGGGAGGAGCGAGGGGATTTGTTCATGCCGGTGTTCTGAAAGCATTGGACGAGGCCAATCTGCGGCCTGCTGCTTTGTCAGGTGCCAGCATGGGTGCGTTAATTGGCGCCTTGTATGCCTCTGGTGTGAAGCCCGAAATGATGGTTAAGGTATTGCACCGGCCCGAATGGACGAGTCTGCCTGCCTGGATCGGATTTAAGGGAGGCTTTGGAACACTTGAATTGCTTCGTGCTCAGTTGCAGGAACACATTCAGGCCGATCGTTTCGAGGACCTTAACATTCCGCTCACGCTATCGGTTACCAACCTTAACAAGGCCAGTAACGAATTAATCAGCAGCGGGCCGCTAATGGACTGGCTGATCGCTTCATCTTCCGTTCCTGTCGTTTTTAATCCTGTATTGATCAATAAGCAATATTATGTTGACGGGGGCTTAACAGTGAACATGCCTGCCCTTTGCCTCCAAAAACCCGGCAGAATGATTGTAGGCATCAACTCCATCCACATCGAAGAAGTTGACAAAGCTTTTACCTCAATCAAGTCGGTGGGAGAACGTTGCTTGTTAATTGCCGTGCAAAACACAGTGCGCGATCAACTTGGTGCCTGCCACCTGATCATCGACCCCCCTGAGTGCCGTTCTTTTGGCACCTTTGAATTCGATAAAGCCCAGGATATTTTTAACATCGGGTATGCATATGGAAAAACCATCGTGCCTATGATCAGCAGTCAAATCGAATGATAGATTAAATATTGGATAGTAATCTAAATATTAGTCATACAGCGAATTAACATCAGTAGTTCAAATATTCCGTGCTGTTTTATGAAATTGATTGTTAACTACTTTTTTGAATAAAATCAGAAAATAATGTGGTGAATCAATCTGTGAATAAATGATAACATATTCAGGTGAATTGAACACAGATTCTTACTATCTTTGAACATTACGGAGGTGAAACGTTTTGATTGTTTGCATTATGTTAACCAAAGCAACTGCTATCACATCGCTCAGGGTCATCATTTGTTTTGCTTTAATACCATTATTGCCTGTTCAGGCTACAGGTCAACATAAGAATATCCGATTCGAGCATTTCACAACGGCTAACGGACTAACAGATAACCAGACAACCGCCATATTTCAGGACAGCAGGGGGTTTATCTGGATAGGAAGCTATCAGGGCCTTAGCAGATATGATGGCCGGAATTTCAGAAAATACACCAGACTGGGCGAGAATGGTCTTACTGACCTGAAAATTAACACCCTTGCAGAGGATTCGGAAGGCAATATCTGGATTGGGACTCAATTTGGTCTGAACAAGCTTAATCCTAAAAATGAGATAATTACCCAATACCATATGGGTAAGGGGCCAGGAACCATACCCTATCAATGGTGCAATTACCTTTATGTTGACAAAGAAAAAACCCTTTGGCTTTCCACCGAAAAAGGATTAGCCCGCTTTGATAAAGCTGCCAATACTTTTGTAAATTATCCCATACAGGTTTATGGCGGGGAACCCAGCATCAATAAGTTCGTTTCGAAAATTTTCGAAGACAGTAAAGGAAGATTCTGGGTGACCACCTCATACGGGATAAGCCTGTTTGACCGGGCAAGCGGTGAATCCATGAATTTTATCTACGAAAAAACTTTCAAAAAAGGCTTGACTTATCCTGTTGCTTCCATCACTGAAGATTCGGATGGCACCATCTGGGCCGGCACCTGGAACGATGGTCTGCTGAAACTTGATGAATCTGAAGAATCATTTAAAATTGTTGATATTCAGGGAATTCCTTTCAATAAGCTGGCAATTATGGGTCTTGATGTAATGGAGTTGAATCAGGTAGAATATCTGTTGCTGGCTACCAATGCAGGTTTATTACTCATAAACGTCCGTAACCAGATGCAGGCAGCATTTTCACATCCGGAAGACAGGCTCGAAAATTTCTGTATTGATAAGCAGGGGAATCTTTGGATAACAGGAAGTCAAGGACTGTATAAAATGATACAGAACAGCCTCGCTTTTAACTGGATTCATCTGCCAGAGCAAAGCATAAAGTCAACAGTGTATCACATCATACCAGATATTCGCCAACCGGAACATGTGTTTTACCTCAGCACGCTCAAAGGCTGGTGGCAATTTGACAGGCGAACCAGCCAGATCGTTCCCAAGTCCCTGCCGGAAGATCCTACTGAACTCATTACAACGATAAATTATTGGGTAAGGGATACTTCTGCCTATTGGTTTACTTCCATGAACGGCCTGGGATATTTCGAACCCTATCGCAACAAGCTGATCGATTTAACACCATTGATACAAACAGAAACGATGTATAAGTTTTCCCAACATATTCTCGAGGACTCTTATAACAGGCTTTGGATCAGTGTTCACAGAAGTGGTATGCTGGTCTTCGACAGGAAAGAAAACACAACAAGGATGCTGTTTGCCGACAAAGAGAATCCGGATAATATTCTGGGAAGCGATTTCCGCGACATGGTCCAAGTGAACGGGGATAGGGTGTATTTTGCGGCAAATTATACATTGTATGAGGTGAACATGGACGACTTCAGCTATCAATGCCTTGTGTTGCCTGAAACCGAAAGTAAAATGGACAATGAAAAAACAACTCCCGACAACCTTTGTGTGACACCGGACAACAAGCTTTTTGTCAGCAGCAAACTTCAGGTTTTTGAATTCAAGGATAATCAATTCCGAAAAGTGTTTCCCAAACATGGATTTCCTGATTTTCAAATCGATCAGATGTATAGTGCCGGGAATGGTTTCCTTTGGCTCATTACTTCCAAAGGGCTTTTTAAAACCGACACCAGTTTCAGACATTTGGTTCACATCAACAGCCGGCTGAGCTGGCCCGAACGCGAGTATGTTTCCGAGATTTACTTTTGCCACGACGGAACAGTTTTGTTTGCTAGTCAGGGTAAGATCGGGATGCTGACAGATTCACTGCTCAGAACAGACCAGGAACCTCCTAAAGTGGTTTTAAGCAGAATCAAACATGGTGACACCCAGAAGTATCTGCCTGATTATGATGGCAAAGCAATTCATCTCTCTTATAAAGAACCAATGGAAATAGAGCTGTCACCCGTGAATTACTTTTATGAAAAGGAAGTGAGAATCTTTTACCGGCTCGAAGGGTGGGGTGAGGAAGTGTACGAGCATACCGGTACTGCTCCTGTTTTTTATCAGCAACTTCCGCCCGGAGACTATACATTCAAAGCATGGCAACAAAATGCGGAGGGGATTGCCGGTCCCGAATCCGGTTTCAGTTTCGTTATTCATTCACCATTCTACATCACCTGGTGGTTTATTATGCTGAATATTTTGTTTTTGACGACGGCATATTATCTCTTCAGCAGATATAAGCTGAAAAAGGCGCTCGAACTTGAACGGCTTCGTACACGCATTGCAACCGATCTGCACGATGATATTGGCGCAACCCTGAGCGCGATTTCGCTCTATGCCGAAACGCTGAAAAGCCAGAAGGGGATCAGCCAGCCGCAACAGACCAACATACTCTCAAAAATAGGTGAAAGCAGCCGCGATATGGTCAGCAGCATGAGCGACATAGTTTGGGCCATCAATCCGGTAAACGATGATGGGGAGAAGTTTATGAACAGAATGCGCAGTTACGCCGCCGACCTGTGTCAGGCAAAGGAAATCAGGCTTCATTTTGGTGCGGCAGAGCAAATGGAGAAGGTGCGCCTGCCACTGGAGCACCGAAAAAACATGTATTTGATTTTCAAGGAATCGCTCAATAATGCTGTGAAATACTCCGGAGCCGGAAACATTTATGTCAATCTTCAGGTGCAGGGCAATAATTTGGTAATGACAATCACTGATGACGGGGTTGGCTTCAATGTTGAAACCGTGCGCAAAGGCAACGGCATCAAAAACCTTCATGCCCGTGCTGAAATGATCGGAGCAGGTTTAAAACTAACATCACGACCGGGCGAAGGAACCACAATTGAGTTAAAAACGAAAACATAGGTAAGTGTAAATCTCACCAATTTTGGTGATTGCAAACAGGGTATTCATGTTGTTACTTTGAAGTTTGAATTGATTCCATGAGAATTGCTGTATTTGAAGATAATCTGCGATACAGGGAAGGGCTTGAAATGCTCATCGTTACAACACCTGACATGGAGTTGTGCGGCTCATTTGAAGACACCCACAGGCTGCTGCAAAAAATTGAAGCTCTGCAGCCGGATGTGGTACTCATGGACATCAACATCCCCGGAGTGAACGGGATTGATGCAGTGAAAATCATTAAGGATAAATACCCGAACATCCATATCTGCATGCAAACCGTTTTTGAAGAAGACGACAAGATTTTCGCCTCCCTTTGTAATGGTGCTTCGGGTTATATATTAAAAAGTTCGACACCTGAAAAGGTGGTTCAGGCCATCAGGGAAGTCGCTGAAGGAGGATCGTTTTTCTCCGCTTCAGTAGCGCGTAAAGTGCTCAACAGCTTTCAGAACAACACAATTACAACAGGTTTTGTGCAGCTATCCGACAGGGAGAAGGAGATTCTGAAGTGCCTTGTGGAAGGCATGAGCTACAAACTGATTGCCGATAAACTCATCATCAGCTACGAAACGGTTCATTCGCACATCAAGAAGATTTACGAAAAGCTCCACGTAAACTCAAAAAGCGAAGCTGTTGTGAAAGCCATCCAGCACAAGCTGATTTAATGCCACAAATCAGCCTTTCATTCATTTTATAGTTTGTTTCTTTTGTTGCTCCTTCATGGTGGTTTTCACCAGTTTTGGTGATTTACAAGGCCTTTTTCACTTCTTAATTTTATATCCCGAAAATTGACTTTTTGAATTTGTATTAAAATACTTGTGACATGAAAAAAACTGCTGCCGTATTTTTGGTTTTATGCCTGTTCACATGCAGGACATTCTTATCCGCCCAATCTCCCGAAAAGTTCAACTATCAGGCTGTGGCTCGCGATGCCTCGGGCAATGTGCTGGTTAGCCAGGCCGTAACATTCAGGATAAGCATACTGCAAACAACTTCTGATGGCACTGCAGTGTATGTGGAAACCCACAGCACCACCACCAATGCTTTTGGGCAGGTAAGTCTGACCATAGGAGGCGGCACGCCGGTTTCTGGCACGTTTAGCAGCATTGGCTGGGGGAGTGATCTGTATTTTCTGAAGACCGAGATGGATGCAGCCGGTGGCACGGCATACACCCATATGGGAACCACACAATTGTTGTCGGTGCCCTTTGCCTTGCATGCTAAATCAGCAGCAAGCGGAGGAACTGTTTATTCTGCCGGAACGGGAATTGACATCACCGGGACAACAATAACCAACACTGAGCCAAATGCCACACACACAGGCGATGTAACCGGAGACGATACCTTGAGAGTTGTGAAAATTCAAGGAAGAGATATTGCAGCTACAAACCCTTCACACGGAGAGGTCCTTGAATGGAACAGTGCCACATCGAGTTGGGGACCAGGGTATGATAACAATACGGTTTACGGAGCAGGAACAGGGATTTGGATAAATTCCTACAACACCATTTCCAACACCCAGCCAAACGCAACCCATTCCGGAGACGCTGTAGGTAGTTCTGGATTAACAGTTGTAAAAATTCAAGGCAGGAATGTGTCTTCAAATGCTCCGTCCAACGAGCAAGTATTGAAATGGAATAGTTCAACCTTTGCATGGGAACCATCAACAGACAACAATACAGCATACTCCGGTGGCAATGGAATCAATATATCGGGCACTACAATTAGCAATAGCGCACCTGACCAAACAGTAAATTTGTCCTCAGGCAATGGCATTGCTATATCTGGGACATATCCCAATTTTTCTGTAACCAACACCCAGCCTAATACAACACATACCGGCGATGCTACCGGCAGCAGCGATTTGACAGTAAGAAAGATACAAGGCCGCAATGTAGCAAATATCTCCCCCTACGACGGCGAGGCATTAAAATGGAATAGTACAATCTCTTCATGGATGCCGGCAAATGATGAAAACACTACATATTCCAATGGGATTGGGATTAATATTAATGGCACGGTGATTAGCAATACCGCTCCTGACCAATATGTAAACATATCTGGTGGCACAGGAATAGGTACTTCGGGTGTATATCCGAATTTTACAATAATTAATACACTACCTAATGCTATACACACAGGCGATGCACAAGGTGGAAGTAATATAACTGTTGTTAAAATTCAGGGAAAAGATGTGTCTGACCAACAACCACTGCATGGTCAGGTGCTTAAGTGGGACGGTGTGGATTGGCGATGGGAACCTGGGAACGACAATAACACGACTTACACGGGCGGCATAGGTATTGACGTTACCGGAACTTCAATCAATAACACTCAGCCGAATGCAACACATTCCGGCGATGCAACAGGCAGTGATGTACTTACCGTTGTTAAAATACAAGGAAGAGATGTTGCCACAACTGAACCTTACAATGGTCAAGCGCTTAAGTGGAACAGTTCGAGTTTAAAATGGGAACCGGCAAATGATAACAATACTACATATACAAGCGGAACCGGTATTGAAATAAATGGAACAACAATTTATAACTCACAGCCCAATGCCACACATACAGGTGATGTATTAGGATCGAACTCCCTGACAGTAGTTAAAATTCAAGGTCGAGATATTGCAAATACTACACCAAACCCCGGACAATTATTAAAATGGAACAACACAAACTCCTCATGGGAGCCTGAATATGATGAAAATACAACCTATACAGGAGGTAGCGGTATTGAGATTTATGGAACAACAATAAACAACACTGCACCCGACCAAACAGTAAATATTTTTTCAGGAAGCGGAATTTCTGCATCAGGTACATATCCTAACTTTACCATCAACAATACACAGCCCAATGCATTACACTCAGGAGATGCTACCGGTAGTAACGATTTAACTGTAGTAAAGATTCAGGGAAGATCTGTTGCAAGCACCAATCCTGACGCTGGTGAAGTATTGAAGTGGAATATTGTAACAAATAGATGGGAACCATCAACTGATGATAATACAACTTATTCAGGCGGAAACGGAATAAGTATAAACGATGCTGTCATAACTAATTCTGCCCCAGACCAGACAGTAAGCATATCGGCAGGCACAGGAATCTCAACTTCAGGCACTTATCCCAATTTTTCGGTAAGCAACACTCAGCCAAATGCTACCCATATCGGTGATGCCACGGGTGGTAGTGTATTAACGGTTGTAAAAATGCAAGGAAGAAATATAGCTGCTGCTGCTCCAAGCAATGGACAAGCGCTGAAATGGAATGGCGTAACTTCACAATGGGAACCATCAACTGATAATAATACAACTTATTCTGGCGGAACTGGCATAGAGGTGACAGACAATATCATTAGTAATACTCAACCTAATGCTATACATTCAGGCGATGCTACAGGTGGCAGTACACTAACGGTTGTAAAATTACAAGGCCGTGACTTAGCAAACACTGTGCCTACAAATGGACAAGCACTGAAGTGGAACGAAATTACTTCAAAATGGGAGCCGTCAACAGACGAAAATACTACCTATACAAATGGTCCAGGAATTGATATAATTGGAACTATCATCAGCAATACTTCACCCGACCAAACAGTTAGTTTAAGCTCTGGAACAGGTATTTCTACATCTGGCACATATCCTAATTTTACTGTAACCAACTCTCAGCCCAATGCCACACATACCGGAGATGCTGTTGGTAGCAGCGATTTATTGGTGATACGCATTCAAGGGCGTGATATAGACACCGCTGCACCTACCAATGGACAAGCGCTGAAATGGAACGAAATTACTTCAAAGTGGGAGCCATCAACAGACGAAAATACTACCTATACAAGTGGTACAGGAATTGACATAATTGGCACTACCATTAGCAATGCTTCACCTGACCAAATAGTTAGTCTAAGTTCTGGCACTGGTATTTCTACATCTGGTACATATCCTAATTTTACTGTAACCAACACCCAGCCTAATGCCACACATACAGGCGATGCCATTGGTAGCGAAGCACTTACTGTGGTAAAGCTGCAGGGCCGCGATCTTTCTGATGCTGCGCCCTCTTCGGGTCAGGTAATCAAATGGAACGGGAGCGCTTGGGTACCATCAAATGAAACCGATCCGGCATTGCCTTCCGGTTCGGGCTATGCAACTTTGTATCATAACGGAATCAACTGGGTAACCAGCAGCCTGTTGTACAACACCAATCAGCGAATTGGTATTGGAACCTCAAATCCCAACCAGCAGTTAGAAATCACCGGCAACTTCCGTCTACCGGCATCTTCGGCTACCGCAGGTAACTTTTACAAAGGCAGCAATGTATTTATCCACAACAAAGGCACGGACAATATCTACGTAGGCGAAAACTCAGGCAGCCTTAATGCCACAGCCAACAACAACACTGCGCTGGGAGCTTATTCACTCTACAGCGTCACTTCAGGACATTCACAAACCGCCATTGGCAGTTCTGCCCTGCGAAACACCACCTCGGGCCAGCAAAATACAGCCGTTGGTTATTGGGCCATGTACAGCAACACCACTGGTAGCTACAACACAGCTTTAGGTTACAAGGCAATAAGCGCCAACACCAGCGGCACCGAAAATACAGCAGCGGGCTATCAATCACTGATGAGCAATTCTACAGGCACAGGCAATACTGCGATTGGTTTTCAAAGCCTCATTAACAATTCATTGGGTAATCAAAATACAGGCGTTGGCGATTGGGCGTTAAAGAGCAATACAAATGGATCTGGGAATACTGCAGTGGGTTATTATTCAATGAATTCATCTACTTTAGGTGAATACAATACGTCTATTGGTGCTGCTTCACTGTATTGCAATAAAGCCAATTCCCGAAGCACAGCTATCGGTTATAATGCTATGAACTTTGCCGATGACAGAACAAGTGGCCGCGAGACATACAACACTGCTGTTGGTTATGAAGCACTTAAAGGAAGCTCCACTCCATCAGAAAACACAGGGCAATATAATACTGCCATAGGTGACCAAGCAATTCTTTCTCAAACAAGCGGATCGAAAAATACTGCTCTTGGCCGAAAAGCATTATATGCCAACACTTCAGGATGGGAAAACACCGCCATTGGCGAAAATGCTCTCTCTAGCAATACAGCAAACAGTCGAAATACTGCCATAGGATTTGAAGCATTAAAAAGGTTCAATAGTTCGTCTGGCACGTCAACCAATAACACTGCATTAGGCTATCGTGCTGGCTATGGTACTGATAACTCTACGGGTGTAAACAATATCTTCATTGGCTACCAGGCAGGCGACAGCATTTCTTCAGGCAGCAACAACATCATCATTGGCTATGATATCGACCTGCCGCTTCCTGCTGGAAACAGTCAGATGGTGTTGGGAAATGCCAATGCGTTGTATGGGGATTTAATTAACAACTATATTGGCATCGGAACCACGGCTCCGCATGCACCCCTCCAATTGGGCAATAATGCTGCCAACCGAAAAATCGTGATCTATGAAGACGCCAACAACGACCATCAGTATTTCGGCTTCGGCATCAACACGGCTGCCATGCGCTACCAAATAGCCGGTACCGATAGCGATCATATTTTCTATGCAGGCAATGGTTCTTCCTCTTCGAACGAACTGGCACGCATCAAAGGCAATGGCACACTCAGGGTTTCAAGCCTGTCAACAAACGGTCCTGTTTATTCTAACAATAACATTCTCACCAACACCAACCCATCAGACCGAAACCTGAAGGATAATATCCTCCCGATAGGGAACAGCCTTGAAAAAGTGCTCGCACTCAGACCTGTAACGTTCATCTGGAAATCAAACAGTAAGCCGGGTGTTGGCTTCATTGCCCAGGAAGTGGAGGAAGTAATCCCCGAACTTGTTAACACCAATGATGATGGCACTAAAGGCATCTATTCGCTCGAAATGATACCTTACCTGGTGAAAGCCTTGCAGGAACAGCAAATTGTTATAGAGCAATTAAAAATTCGTATTCAACATCTCGAACAACAACCCAAATAACATGAAAAACATTTTGATTTCCGTATACATGATAATACTAGGTTTAGCGCAGGCAACCGGCCAGTCCCTGTCGTCCAGCGTAGTTTCCACAGCAGGGGGTTTTTATGACCAAACCGGTTCCTCGTTGAGCGTTACGGCAGGGGAGACCCTGATTGCTTTTCACAGCACAGATAACCATTCGCTCAGTGCCGGTTTTCAGCAAAGTTACGGTGCATTGCTGCGTGCGCTTTTGGTCAACATCCTGCTCGAAGGTCCATACAATGGCACCGATATGGGCGTTGCACTCAACAACGACGACCTGCTGCCGCTCAACCAGCCGTTCAACATCAGTCCGTGGTTTTACACAGGTAGCGAATCGGTGACGAACTTTCCCGCCACAGTTGTCGACTGGCTGCTTGTAGAACTGCGCGATGCTGATGCGCCACAGAATGCAGACGAAACCACCACCTTGGCAGGCTGGCCCAAGGCACTACTCCTCGACGACGAGGGCAATATCCTCGATCTGGATGGTAATCCGGAACAGTTTGCCAACACTGCCGAAAACAACCTCTACATCGTCGTCCGCCACCGCAACCACCTCGATGTGCTGAGCAACGGTCCCCTGGCACTTTCGGGTAATAGCTACACCTACGACTTCACTGATGCCATTACCAAAGCCTACGGAGGCACACTGGGCTACAAACAGATCGCTTCCGGGGTTTTTGGCATGGTGGCCGGCGACAGCGATGCCGATGGTGAAGTCTCAGTACTTGACTTCAGCAGCTGGGCTTCGCAATTCGGTGGCACAGGGGTGTACTCCAAAGCCGACAACGACCTGGATGGTGAAGTGTCGGTGCTCGACTTCAGCAAATGGGCAATCAACTTTGGCAGCGGAAACCCTGTCAACAGTCCCGAAGAACAAATTATATACCGGTCGCAGGTGCCGGAGAAAAAATAAGTTTTTAACAAACCAACTTACCTAATATGAAAAAACTCCTACTTCTTTTAACAATGACAGCCCTGACGGCAAGTCTTTTTGCCCAGCAGCTGTCCTGGCGTTTCGCTAATCCACGATTTATCAGGCTTTCCGGTGTTGACCACCTTCAGTTCGAAGTGCAGGTGCAATGCAGCCAGGCCGGAACCTACCTCTGGGCATCACAGATCAAACTGGTATTCAACAACACAGCCTTCAACAACACTGCCTCAAACTGGACAGTGATCAGGGCAGGGGTGTTTGCCGGAAACAACACCCAGGACAACCCAAAATACACCATCACAAAAACAATAACTGGCAACATTCCTGATAAGATATACAACATTGGTATCACGGGCGATGTCAATGCCCAGGGAAATGGCGGCAATGAAGATGATTTCGGCCTTGTGCCCACCACATGGACAACCCTTGTCACCGTCAGCGCCCGCTTCATAACCCCTGTTGACGACGATTGGCTCGCCGGGATTGATTTCCTCGAATCGGGCATGAATGGCTTTCAGCAACACATTACAACACCAAACACCTATGTGCTGTATGAAAATCCAAATCTGTTCGATGCAAAAGAATTCCTGACATCCAACTCAGGGAGACTCTATGCAACCAACTTTGGATGGTCGCAGATCGGCGGTTCAACAAACGGACAGCAGTTTAATGACTGGAACACAAGTGTAAGTACAACAGTATGGGAAGGAAGCGGTGTAATTACCCAAACCAATCAGGTTGCTGCTCTTGTTGAAAATTTGACTGTTTTATCCGGAGCAACCTTGAATGTTGATGCGCTGAAACAGTTGACGGTTTCAGGCACCATCAGCAACAACGGGAGCCTGGTGGTAGGAAGTGATGTTAGCGGAACAGGTTCACTACTGCACAATACCAACAATGTACCGGGCACCGTACAACGATATGTTACCGGAAATGCTAATCTGAACCTAATGGACTATCACTTTGTTTCAGTGCCCATTACAACCGGAGCTGTATCGGGATTGTTTGCGGGTTCTTACCTGTATCGTTTCGATGCACCTACGCAGGATTGGGCTTATATTGGCCCAGGTGCCACCATACCCTTGAACACCTTGGAGGGCTTCATGATTTATTATCCGGCACCATCCACTACCTATGAATACACAGGGCCATTGTACAACGGTCCAAGTTCACTCGAAGTAAGTTACCACACTGTTGGGGGCTATTCGGGCATGAACCTCGTGCCAAACCCCTATCCGTCGGCAATCGACTGGAACAGCGCAACCGGATGGACCAAAACCAATATGCTGGATGCCATTTGGATTTGGAATCCTGTATTAAACAATTATGCCACTTACGGCACCTATATTGGCACCAATGGTGCTACACAGTTCATTCCTGTAGGTCAGGCTTTCTTCGTGAAAGCCGGTGGGGCAGCTCCCGTTCTGCAAGTCAACAACAATGCCAGGGTTCACAATGGACAGGCATTTTTTGATGATCCAAACGAAGGACTCATCAGAATAGCTTCCGTAACAGAACAGTCACAGGATGAAATCGTTGTGCGCCTTAGGGAAACAGCAAATGAGTCATACGATGCGATCGAAGATGTCGAGAAACTCTTCGGAAGCCCATTGTCTCCGCAATTGTACAGCTTATCAACTGATGAAATGAACCTGGCGATCAATACATGGCAATATCCGGAAACAGCCACCTCAATTCCCGTTCATTTTATGCTGGGTGCCAATGCCCCGGTAGCATTGAACATTTCAGAGGTTTCTTCCATCCCCGAGCAATATGCAGTGCTGCTCGAAGACCTGCTAACTGGAACATTTACCGACCTGAGAGTCAACACAAGCTATCAGTTTGAACACGACACTATTTTTGAAGCAGACAGGTTCCGTTTGCATCTTCAAAACACCCTTGGTGATGATGAGTTGGCATCGGGTCAGTTCAGATTGTGGAGTCAGCGTGAACGGGTGTATTTTACCATACCCGCCAGCATTGGAAACAAAGTTGTGCTGAATGTAAGGGATATGGCTGGCAGGCAGATCCTTGAGAAGGAAATGATACTGCAACAGCTCAATTCCTTTACGATTCCTAACTTTAACGGAATCATCAGCGTCATGGTTGTTGAGAAAGAAAAGATTCATCAGGCTAAAACCCTAATCCTTTGGTAATATGAAGACAAGACTAAAAATAGCGTTCGTGATCCTGCAATTGTTTGTCTTTAGCAGTATTGTAAAGGCTCAGCCACCAGATCCACCTGGCGACCCGGCTGCAGGGGGTGATCCTATCGGTGGTGGGGCGCCCATCGCACCCGGAACCGGAATACTGCTCGTTTTGACATCCATTTATGGGACATTAAAGGTCAAAAAATTGTATTCATGGAAGAAAATTATGGACTAAAGGATGAAATATCTGGCGGTTTCTAAATTGAAGACGTAAGCCTGTTTGTATCAATGAATTATTTTTAGAATAATTTTTTAATTAATATATTCAGTACAACAATACCTAAATAATACTATCTTTGCCGGAAACATTCAGAAATGAAATATTTTTCGGCAAGTGATTCACTGTATGATATAACTGAGAGATATCCGGTTACAGCAAAGGTGTTTATCGCCAATGGGTTCAATCAATTGGCTGACGCAACCAAACGCGAAACTTTTGGCAAAGCCCTGCAGCTGGACATTGCCCTGATGATGCGTCAGATCGATCAGGAAAGCTTTGTTTTGTTGCTCGAACAGGCCATCGAAGGGGTTTCGGAACAGGACAAAAAAACCGTTGGCAAAAACAACTCAGTGCGGATGAAGGGTCTGCTGCCATGCCCCGTCAGGCTACCGCTACAGGAAAGCCTTGATGCTTTCGTTGAATCAAAAAAAGCTGAAGGGGTAAGTGTCCACACTGATCTCAAAGCAGCATCGATGGGCCTCGACTGGATAAAAGAAGAAGTGGCTGCAGCACAGTCCGTTGATGATTTAGACGACATCTACCTTTCTGCAGGGTTCGACATGTTTTTCGAACAGGAGTACATTGGAAGGTTCGTTACATCAGATCAATTCAATGATCCGATACAGTGGAAGTCCGTGAACCCGCTCTTCGATAACCCAGCCCTCAGACTGAAAGACCCCAAAGGCCGTTACGGCATCATCGCTGTAGTGCCGGCAGTTTTTCTGGTGAACACCGAAATGCTTGACAACAGGCCCATTCCTCAATCATGGAAGCAACTGCTTGATCCAATGTATGAGCGGAGTGTAAGCCTTCCTGTTGCCGATTTCGATCTTTTCAACGCCATTCTGCTCACGCTGGATAACACCTACGGAAGTGAGGCTGTTGCTGCCATGGGACGCAATATGCTGCGAAGCCTGCACCCTGCTCAGATGGTCAAGTCTGAACGATTGAAGGAAAGCAAACCGGCCATCACCATAATGCCCAACTTCTTTACCAAAATGGTGCGCGAAGGAAGTGCCATGAAAGCTATTTGGCCATCGGATGGTGCGATTATAAGCCCCATTTTCATGATCGCTAAAAGCGAAAGAAGCAATCATGTTCAGGATCTTGCCGACCTGCTATCGGGTATCGATGCAGCAGGCACACTTGCTCATCAGGGCTTGTTTCCCTGCCTGCATCCTGACATCGACAACCGTTTATCGGCAGGAAACAGTTTTATGTGGCTGGGCTGGGACTACATTGATACCCATAACCTGAACCAGAAGTTTGAAGTCTGTCAGGCAATTTTCAATAGTCAACATATGAAGGAGGAAATCGCAATATGAATCTGATCACCGTTTCCGGCCCGCCCTCATCAGGCAAAACGGCCATCATACTCAAAACTGCCGAAACCCTGATGCAGCGTGGAGTTAAAATAGGTGCAGTGAAATTCGATTGTCTGCATACCGACGATGATATTGCTTACGAAAAAGCCGGCATACCGGTGAAAAAGGGGCTGTCCGGTCAATTGTGTCCTGATCACTATTTTGTTTCAAACATTGAAGCAGTGCTGGAATGGGGTCTCAAGGAAGGATTTGACCTGCTGGTGTCGGAAAGTGCAGGTTTGTGCAACCGTTGTTCACCCTACATCAAGGAAATTAAAGCCATTTGTGTCATTGACAACCTGAGTGGAATCAATACGCCCAAGAAAATAGGACCCATGCTGCGTATGGCTGATATCGTTGTGATTACCAAGGGCGATATTGTGTCGCAAGCTGAAAGAGAAGTTTTTGCAGCCCGTGTGCACACCGTAAATCCCACTGCCATTATCATGAATATCAACGGACTAACCGGTCAGGGAGCCTATGAGCTCAGTACGTTGTTGTTTGATGACGAAAAGCATGTTGATTCGCTGAAAGGCAGGAAACTTCGCTTTTCGATGCCATCTGCACTATGCTCTTATTGCCTGGGCGAAACCCGGATAGGGGAGTCGTATCAGATGGGGAATGTAAGAAAAATAAACCTGGAGGAGAACTAATATGGCCGGCCGAGAGTATCTTTTACAGACGACACCCCTGAGATTACTGAAAGAGTTTCCTTACCTGAAAGCTTTTTTTGCAGGGCAGACCATCGATTTAACTACCAGAAATAATGTGCCATTGCAGCAGATTTTGTTGGAAATGGATGAAGAAAGCCACGAGGAGAAAGCATTTGACACCGAAAACTTTCTGAATCAACTTCAGGATTTTATTGCACAGATGCAATCCTTTTTGGGGCAAGACAAAAACCTGGTAGATTATCTGACCATACTTCCCGGACACGACAAGAACGGAAATGCGGAGAACTTTAAGCAGCTAATTTTCAAGAAAAGTACTATCACAAGCATCGTAGGCCCAACCGGATCGGGCAAGAGCCGATTACTGGCCGACATTGAATGGGTGGCTCAGGGTGACACCCCAACCGGAAGATCGGTGCTGGTCAATGGCGAAAAACCTTCGGTCGACTGGCGATTTGCCTCGGGGAAGAAATTGGTGGCACAACTTTCGCAAAACATGAATTTTGTGATGGATCTCAGTGTTATCGAGTTCCTTGAACTTCATGCACGAAGCAGAATGGTTGCCAACGAACAGCAAATTATTCAGCGAATTATTGAAGCTGCCAATGATCTGGCAGGCGAAAAATTTAAAGCCGACAGTCCGATAACCTCACTGAGCGGTGGTCAATCGCGTGCCCTGATGATAGCCGACACTGCCATGCTGAGCAGCAGTCCTGTGGTGTTGATCGACGAAATTGAAAATGCCGGTATCGACAGGAAAAAAGCGCTGCAAATCCTGATAGGAGAAGAGAAAGTAGTGCTCATGGCAACCCACGACCCGATTCTGGCACTGATGGCTCATCAACGCATCATTATCAAAAATGGTGGTATTTACAAAGTCATAAAAACATCGGATGAAGAAAAATCCATGTTGAAAGAGCTGGAAGAATCTGATCGCAAATTGCAGCAACTCCGAAGCCGCCTGAGGTCAGGAGAAATGTTGACCGCAATAGATCAGAATAATGAAAAAGAATAGAACATTAATAAGAACTCAGATGAATTAATTAATTCATCTTCAAATATTAACAATATTATAAATAAATAATAAATTGAGTTTATGTCACATGATGGTTGTTCCGGATCCTTTACCAATGGCATGATGGTGGCCGATAAGGTTCGCCAGATGGGTTTCAACGAACAGTTCATGCCCATGCCGTTTGATATCAACTGCGAAAACTGCCAGCATTCTTTTTTGATGGAAAGATTCGAAACACATTGCCCGCATTGTGGAATGGTATATGCTGTAACTCCATGTCATGCATTTGATCCCGAGCATGTTAAAGCTGCAGGGATAGGGTATTAGTCTTTCTGTTTGTTGCTTGTTAAACATACTGGATTAGCGTTTGGCGGATGAAAAAATTGAAATGGATACACAAGTGGTTTTCGCTTGTGTTGGGCGTTTTTCTGATTCTATGGGCTTTATCCGGAGTCGTGCTCAATCACCGCGAGCTGGTTTCCCATCTTTCAATCGACAGAAATTGGCTACCGCCTGAGTATCATTATAAGAACTGGAATAACGCCTCTTTCCGCTCAGGCCTCAGGCTGGGCGGCGACACTTTGCTTATTTATGGAAATATGGGTATCTGGCAGACGGATACCGGCTTCTCATTTTACAAACCTTTTAATGAGGGACTTGATCAGGGAATCGACAACCAACGCATAATGAAACTGCAGCAGACAAAAAACGGCCTTTTGTTTGCTGCCACTCAAAGTGGTTTATACAGTTTTGATCATACACTGGGGAAGTGGGTAAAAGTTGACCTGAACATACACGATAACAGGATTGCAGATCTTTGTCTGAAGGACGGAAAGCTTGTTGCCTTAAGCAGATCAGAAGTGCTTTTGTCAACTGATGATGTCGCAAAACCTGAATTTTTAACCATCAAGCTGCCTGCCGCGTCTAACGATGATAACAAGGTTGGTTTGTTTCGAACCTTATGGGTGATACACAGTGGTGAGATAGCAGGTGTATTTGGAAAGTTGATAGTCGATTTCTTTGCTTTGCTTCTGATCTTTTTCGTGTTGACTGGGTATATTTATTTTTTCTTTCCCAAATGGATAAGAAAACGCAAAAGAAAACAGTTGAATGCCGGATCGATCGTGAAGGTGAGCCGATTTTCGATCAAATGGCATAATCATCTCGGCATTTGGCTTGGCTGGTTTTTAATCATCACCACCCTGACAGGCATCTTCCTCCGTCCACCTTTGTTGATTGCCATTGGCAACCTCAGGGTTGGAAAGATTTCGTTTTCAATGCTTGATAATCCAAATCACTGGCACGACAAACTAAGGGCGATTCATTGGAACGATGAGAAAGAGTATTGGATGATTGCCTCCAACGATGGGCTTTTTCAGGCTGATGAACAGTTTTTATTGCCACCAGAGCCATTTCCTGTTCAGCCTCCTTTGTCCGTTATGGGAATCAATGTGTTGGAATATCAGGGCAACAACACCTATCTGATCGGCAGTTTTAACGGATTATTTATCTGGAACACGGAAACTGGTTTTGTAAGAGACTTTATTACCGGCGAGATGCCTCAAAAACGAAGCACAGCCGGTTCTCCTATTGGTCAACACCTGATAGCGGGCTACCTGGATATTTCTTCTGTGCCACTTATTTTTGATTATAATGCCGGATTAATCACGGCAAACCTGCCTATGCCTGCCGAAATATCGGATACCCCTATGCCACTCTGGAACCTTGCTCTTGAAACACACACAGCCCGCGTGTTTCAACATCTTGCAGGGCTCTGGTATATACTGATTATTCCTGTTTTTGGCCTTAGTGTGCTGGCTATTCTCATAACTGGACTCTTTATCTGGTTGAAAAAGAAAAGGTAATACTATTATTAAGAATGATTCTAAATTAACATGAACATCAACTAATTCTTCCAAATAGCATGAATAATTCCTAATTTTGTACAAGAATAAAAGATAATAAATACCTAATTACCTAATAGAAATATTCTAATGAAGAGAGTCATTCTATTGTTTACACCTCCTCCACAATGGCGCTTAGCAGTGATCATTATGCTGGGGGCTATCGGAGGACTCGGGCTATATGCCGCCTATTCGAGCAAGGCTCTGTCATACTTATCCGATTCACCGGAGACCTGCGTTAACTGTCATATTATGGCGCCTCAGTATGCCACATGGCAGCATAGTTCACATCGCGAGGTGGCTAACTGCAACGATTGCCATGTGCCGCATGACAATATTTTCAGAACCTACTATTTTAAGGCAATGGACGGCTCGCGTCATGCTACGATGTTCACACTCAGACTGGAACCCCAGAATATTTTCATTAAGGAAGCAGGAGTGAACGTGGTTCAGGAAAACTGTGTAAGATGCCATAGCAATCTGATTACCGATTCAAAATTACTGACACAAACTTCGGTTTTTCACGATAAATTTAAGGATAGGCTTTGTTGGGATTGCCACCGTGAAGTGCCTCATGGAAGGGTAAGAAGCTTGTCGAGTACACCATATGCAAGGGTGCCAATGCTGCCTTCTCCTGTTCCCCAATGGATAAAGAATTTAACCAATAATTAATAACCGTACAAGACCAAAAATCATGAGTACATCGAATATCAAAAAACGTAGTCCATGGGTAAACTGGACATTGTTCATCGTTACCATGGCCGTGGTGTTTTTTCTGGGTTTGCTGGTTTCTACGATTACAGAACGTAGGGCAGAAGCTATCTTTGCTTATAAACCTAAGGTAAAACTAAGCGAATTTGAACCAAGGAATGAAGTGTGGGGAAAGAACTATCCCTGGCAATATGAATCCTATCGCAAAACACAGGAAACAGATTTCATGACGGCGCATGGTGGTAATGCAATGAGGGATGTCCTTGCCGAAAGCCCCGAACTTGTGGTGATGTGGGCTGGATATGGGTTTTCAAAGGACTACAACCAGGGCAGGGGTCATTCCTACGCTATCGATGACATCCGAAACACCATCAGGGTTGGCGGTCCCAAGGCACCTGACGAGGGACTCATGCCGAGTACGTGCTGGGCGTGTAAAAGTACTGATGTTCCGCGAATGATGAGCAAACTGGGTGGACCGGCCGAGTTCTATAAAGGTAAATGGGCCGAACATGGCGAAGAAATCGTTAATTCGATTGGCTGCGCCGATTGCCATAACCCTGAAACAATGGATCTGGCGATTTCGAGGCCGGCACTGATTGAAGCATTCGAAGCCAGAGGGAAAAACATTGAGGATGCAACGCATCAGGAAATGAGATCACTCGTATGTGCTCAATGCCACGTTGAATATTATTTTAATAACCAAAACCCTGTTGATCGTCCAAACTACCTCACTTTCCCGTGGGTAAATGGTTTTGAACCTGA